>CALVPY010000008.1 GCA_944354535.1 uncultured Clostridia bacterium | reverse complement strand
ATCCCCCGGCCCGAGACGGAGATCCTGGTGCAGCAGGCCATCGCCGCCGTGCAGGAGGGCAATATGGTGCTCGATCTTTGCACGGGCAGCGGCGCCATCGCCGTCGCCATCGCCTGCGAGGCCGCTAAGGATAAGAACATCTCCGTGATCGCCGCAGACATTTCGGACGGCGCCCTCGAGGTCGCGCGCAACAACGTGCGCCGCAACAAGGCGAACGTCACCGTCGTCAAGAGCGATCTGTTTGAAAACATCTTAGGCAAATTCAATATCATCACCGCAAACCCGCCCTATGTGAAGAGCGGGGAGATGGCCTCTCTCCAGCGCGAGGTGCGCGACTTCGAACCGCGCATCGCGCTTGACGGGGGCGAGGACGGCCTCGATTTCTACCGCCGCATCGCGGCGGGCGTACGGCCTCACATCGCGCGCGGCGGTATGCTCATCTTAGAGTGCGGCGAAGACCAGGCGCAGGACATTCTGAAGATCTTCTCCGACTGCGACTACGCGATGGTCGTCAAAGACCTCGCGGGCAAGGAACGCATCGTCAAGATCGTGTACTGAGCGGCGGGAAGCGCAGATCATGCAGAACAACAAAGTCAAAGAGATCGCGGCGCGCTACGAACGGTTGGGGGAGCTCCTCTCTTCCCCCGAAGTCGCCGCGGATCGCGCCGCGTGGGCGGCATATTCCAAAGAGAGGGCTTCGATCGAGGAGATCGCCCTCAAATACCGCGAATGCGAACGCACGGAAGAGGAGATGCAGGCCGCCTTTTCGGAAGCGGAGCGGGAGTCGGGGGAGTTGAAGGAGCTGCTCCTCGACGAGGGGTATTCCCTCAAAGAGAAGCTCTCTTCCCTTGAAAACGAGCTAAAAGTTCTGCTCCTTCCCAAAGACGAGAAGGACGACAGAGGCTGTACCCTCGAGATCCGCGCGGGTGCGGGCGGCGAGGAAGCGGCGCTCTTTGCCTATGAGCTCTACAGGATGTATCAGGGCTACTGCGAGAAGCACCGCCTTCGCTTCGAACCCGTCGAGCTCAGCGAAACGGAGCTCGGCGGCATGAAGGAGGCCATCGTCAACATCAGCGGAAAGGGCGCCTACGGGCGCTTAAAATACGAGAGCGGGGTACACCGCGTGCAGCGCGTGCCCGAAACGGAGTCGCAGGGCCGCATCCATACGTCGACGGTGACGGTCGCCGTCCTTCCCGAAGCGGAGGAGGTGGACGTCGCGCTCGACGAAAAGGATGTGCGCATCGATCTGTACCGCTCCTCGGGCGCGGGCGGGCAGAAGGTCAACAAGACGGAGACCGCCATCCGCCTCACCCATTTCCCGACGGGCATCGTCGTCACCTGCCAGGACGAGCGCAGCCAGCTCAAGAACCGCGAAAAGGCGTTCCGCGTGCTGCGCGCCCGCCTCTACGACTACTACAACGGCAGGCGCGATCGGGAGGAAGCGGCAAACCGCAGGAGCCTCGTCGGCACGGGGGACAGGAGCGAACGCATCCGCACTTATAACTTCCCGCAGAGCCGCATCACCGATCACAGGATCGGGCTCAGCCTGCATTCGATGGAGAGTTTCCTTGCGGGCGATCTCGACGAAATGCTCGACGCCTTGGCGCGGGCAGACCGCGAGGCGCAGCTCACCGCAGAATAAAGTACGCAAAACATTTTTCCCAAAGAGGTATTCGGATATGGAAAGACTTTCAAAGAGGATCCGCACCATTTCGCCCTCCCTGACGCTCGCGATCAGCGCCAAGGCAAAGGCGATGAAGGCAGCGGGAGAGGACGTCGTCAACTTCGGCGTCGGGGAGCCCGACTTCAACACGCCCGAACACATCATCAAGGCTGCAGAGGACGCGCTCGAGCGCGGCTGCACCAAATATACGCCCGCGGCGGGCCTTCCCGAGCTGCGCAGCGCCATCTGCGATAAGTTCGCGCGCGACAACGGCCTCGAGTACGAGCCTTCGCAGATCATCGTCTCCAACGGCGCCAAGCATTCCATCTTCAACGTCTGCTTTGCGCTGCTCGAGCCGGGCGAAGACGAGGAAGTCATCATCCCCGCGCCCTATTGGCTGACCTATCCCGAGGTCGTCAGGACGTGCGGCGGCGTGCCCGTCATCGTCAACACGAGCAAGAAGAACCACTTCAAGATCACGCCCGAGGAGCTGAGGGCTGCCGTCACGCCCAAGACCAAGCTGTTTATCTTCAACTCGCCCTGCAACCCCACGGGCGCCGTCTATACCGAAGAGGAAGTGCGCGCGCTCGCGAAGGTGTGCGAAGAGACGGGCATCTTCGTCCTTGCCGACGAGATCTACGAAAAGCTCGTCTACGGGAACGAGAGGCCCTTCTCGATGGCGGCCGTCTCTCCCAAGATGAAGGAGCAGACCATCACCGTCAACGGTGTCTCCAAGACGTACGCGATGACGGGCTGGCGCATCGGCTATCTTGCCGCGCCTCACGATATCGCCAAGGCCATCTCCTCCTTCCAGAGCCATGCGACGAGCAACCCCAACTCCATCGCTCAGTACGCGACGATCAAGGCGCTCAATTCGCCCGAAGCGTCCGTCGAAGAGATGGTCGCCCGCTTTGCGCGCCGCCGTCTTGCGCTCATCGAGCGCGTCTCCGAGATGAAGGACGTCTACTGCATCATCCCCGACGGCGCGTTCTATGCGATGCTCGTCGTGAGCTCCACTTACGGCAAGAGCTTCGGTTCGCACAAGATCACCGACTCCGTCTCCTTCTCCGAAGTGCTGCTCGATGCCGCAAAGGTGGCGGTCGTTCCCGGCAAGGCGTTCGGCGCGGATGACTGCGTGCGCCTCTCCTATTCGCTGTCCATGAAGGATATGCTGGAGGGCCTGGAGCGCATCGATGCCTTCGTTCAGAGCCTCAACTGAGAAAAAATGTAAAAAAATTGCCGCTTTTTTTCGGGAAACCCCTTGAAAAACGCGGCAAAACTTGATAGAATAGAAGCATAATAAACGCGCCGTGAGGCGCACAGGAGGATAACATGATCAAGATCATTTGCGGCCCCAAGGGAAGCGGGAAGACAAAGCGCATCATCGACGCGGCGAACGGCGCGGTCGATACAGCCAAGGGCCATTTGATTTTCATCACCGATACCAAGCGTTACATGTATGACCTGAGGCGCGAGGTGCGCTTCATCGACGTTTCCGATTATTCCGTTGCGGGCGAGGATGCGCTCTGCGGCTTCATCAAGGGCGTCATCGCCGGCAGCTACGACAACGAGTTCGTCTATGTCGACGGCGTGGCACGCATCGCCGGCAAGGCCATCAAGGATATGGCGCAGCTCTTCTATATGCTCGAGAAAGTCGCCCTCATGCGCTCTCTCACCATCTATATCACCTGCAGCTGCGCGGAAGAGGAACTTCCCGAATTCGCAAAGAAGTACCTTTGAGCCGGCAGGCGGCCGCCCTTTTTGGCGGCTCGTCCCGAGAAAAACGTTCAGAACACATTTCCCGTTACGTCCCTTTCTTTACAAGGGGCGTTTTCGGGCGTTAAGAGGGCGCTTTGCCCCTGAAGGAGGAAACTCATGTATTTTGTAAGCACGCGGGGGAAGGGACGCGTCACGGGCGCCGAGGCCGTCGTGCAGGGGCTTGCCGAGGACGGCGGGCTCTTCGTCCCCGAAAAATTCCCCTCCGTTTCGGCGGAGGAGATGGAGCGTATGCTCGCGATGGACTATCCCGAGCGCGCCGCCCTCGTCCTTTCCAAGTATTTTGACGAATACGACAAGGACGAGCTTTTGTCTGCGCTCAAAGAGGCATATTCCCAATTCGATGACGGCGACGCCGCTCCCCTCGTCAAGGTGGAGAACGGGATGTTCATGCTCGAACTCTATCACGGCCCCACCTGCGCCTTCAAGGATATGGCGCTCACCGTGCTTCCCTACCTCCTCCGCAAGGGGTGCGACCTTCTGGGCATCAAGGAGACCGTCCTCATCCTCGTCGCGACGAGCGGCGATACGGGCAAGGCGGCGCTCGAAGGCTTCCGCGACAGGAAGGGCGTCAAGATCATGGTCGTCTATCCCGACGACGGCGTTTCCAAGATGCAGAAGCTGCAGATGTGTACGCAGGACGGGGAGAACGTCAACGTCGTGGCGGTCAAGGGCAACTTCGACGACTGCCAGACGACGGTCAAGCGCATCTTCCACTCCGAGGAGTGCAAAGAGGAGCTGAAAAAGCGGGGCATCCGCCTCTCGTCCGCCAATTCCATCAACTTCGGCAGGCTGGCACCGCAGATCGCCTACTATTTTTCCGCCTATCTCGATCTCGTCTCCTCCGAGCAGATCAGGATGGGGGATAAGGTAGATTTTACCGTGCCCACGGGCAATTTCGGCAACATCCTCGCGGCGTACTATGCCAAGCAGATGGGTCTTCCCGTCGGCAAACTCGTGTGCGCCTCCAACCGCAACAACGTCCTCACCGACTTCATCCTGCGCGGCGTGTACGACAGCAAGCGCCCCTTCTTCAAAACGATGTCCCCCTCGATGGATATCCTCATCTCGTCCAATCTCGAGCGCCTGCTTTTCGAGATCTCGGGAAGAGACGTCGCTCTTACTTCGGAGCGCATGGAGGCCCTCGTGAAGACGGGCAAATATTCCGTGCGGGCGGAAGAGCTCAAGTCTATCCGCGAACAGTTCTACGCGGGCTATGCTTCGGAGGACGACACGGTGGACTGCGTCTATGAATTTTTCACCGAGTACGGTTATCCCATGGATCCGCATACGGGCGTTGCGATGTTCGTCGCCGAGCGCTATCACGAATCGCTCGAAAAGGAGACGCCGCCCGTAAAACCGGGCCCGATGGTCGTCGTTTCGACGGCGAGCCCCTACAAATTCCCGCAGGCCGTCTACTACGCGCTCACGGGGAACGACGTCAAAGACAGTTTCAAGGGCATCAAGCGCATCAATCTTTTAACGGCGATGAAGGTGCCCGAAAGCCTCAAAGAGATCCGCTACAAACCCATCCGCTTCAAGACGTCGGTCTCGGCGGATAAGATCTTCGACGAAGTGCTGAAATTCGTCGATTGAGGCAGAATTGTTCTCAAAAGCAGTCGAAAAGCGTCAAAATGACAGAAATGTTGCCCGAAAAGGGGAAAATTTCCCAAATGTCTTGACTACTTTTTTTGAATGTGCTAAAATAATACGGTAAATACGGCTTCCGCAGGTGCGGCGGCCGAAAAAAGAGGAGATTTAGGTATTATGGCAAATGTAAGAGTTGCAATCAATGGCTTCGGCAGGATCGGCCGCCTTGCGTTCCGTCAGATGTTCGGCGCGGACGGCTATGAGATCGTTGCGATCAACGACCTGACCAGCCCCAAGATGCTCGCGCATCTTCTCAAGTATGACTCCGCTCAGGGCAGATACGAGCACGCAGACACCGTGTCCGCCGACGACGAAGCCGGCACCATCACCGTCTGCGGCAAGACCATCAAGATCTATGCCGAGAAGGACGCAAAGAACCTTCCCTGGGGCGAGATCGGCGTAGACGTCGTCCTCGAATGCACGGGCTTCTACACCTCCAAGGCAAAGAGCCAGGCTCACATCGATGCAGGCGCAAAGAAGGTCGTCATCTCCGCTCCCGCGGGCAACGATCTTCCCACCGTCGTGTTCAGCGTCAACGAGAAGTCGCTCAAGAAGTCGGATACCATCATCTCCGCCGCTTCCTGCACGACCAACTGCCTCGCTCCCATGGCAGATACCCTCAACAAGCTCGCTAAGATCAAGAAGGGCTACATGACGACCATCCACGCTTATACGGGCGACCAGATGGTGCTCGACGGCCCTCACCGCAAGGGCGATCTTCGCCGTGCGCGCGCCGCTGCCGTCAACATCGTCCCCAACTCCACGGGCGCTGCAAAGGCGATCGGCCTCGTCATCCCCGAACTCAACGGCGTGCTCGACGGCTGCGCTCAGCGCGTTCCCGTTCCCACCGGTTCCCTCACCCAGCTCGTCGCGATCTGCGAAGGCGAAGTCGATAAGGACACCGTCAACAAGGCGATGAAGGACGCTTCCTCCGCTTCCTTCGGCTACACCGAGGAAGAGATCGTCTCCTCCGATATCGTCGGCATCACCTACGGCTCGCTGTTCGATGCAACGCAGACCAAGTGCATGCCCATGGGCGACGGCACGACGCTCGTCAAGGTCGTCTCCTGGTACGACAACGAGAACTCCTACACCAGCCAGATGGTGCGCACGATCAAGTACTTCGCAGAGCTTTGATCGGATCTTAAACGAAATGAGCGCTCTCCTTCGGGAGGGCGCTTTTTGCGTGCTTTTTTATCGTGTTATGCGGGAAAGGAGCCCTGCGTCCGCATAAGGCTCCTTTCCCTGAAAGCATTTTCCTTTAATTATGTTTGATTATATCACACCGATCGGTGTAATGTCAAGTATTTTACGCCATTTGGTGTAAACTGATCGTGTGGAAAGAAATTATGTGCAAATATTTGCGGTGCGGCTCAAAGAGCTCATCGGCGATAAGTCGGTCAGCCGTTTTTCCAAAGAAGTCGGCATCCCGCAGCAGACGATCTCGCGGTATTTGTTGTGTCAGCGCGAGATCACGGTGACCAATCTTTGCAAGATCGCAGATTATTTCGGGGAAGAGATCGACTTTCTGCTCGGGCGGAAAGATTATTGACGGAGACCTCTCCGCGGGCGTCTCTTCGGCGTCTTTCCGGGGCGGCTTCCGATGTTTTTTCGGCGCCGTCGGCGTTTTGCGGCGCCGTTTGGAAAGCGCTCGGGCGGGGCTTTGCCCGTCTGTGCGGCGAAAGGCAAGATCTCCTGGCGGAAAGCGGGGCGGTGCTCCGCTTTTTTTGCGCGGCGTACGGGGAGGGGCGCTCTTTTCGGGCTCAAACGCGGGCGCGGTGCATATAATATGCCGTATGAGGCTGTTTTCAGAACTTTTTACGGGGCTTGCGCGCGCCTCGGGCGGGAGAGTCAGATACACGGTCGCGGAAGGGGAGGGCGTCTTCGAGAACGTCAGGCGCATCTCCGCCTTCTCGCAGGAGCGCATCGTGCTCACGGGGCGTTCGGGGGCGGTGGAAGTGGAAGGGAGTGCGCTCTCCCTCGGGAAATTTGACGGGGGAGACGTCGTTGTCCGCGGAAGCATCACGCGCGTCACGCGCGTCTGAAGGATGAGAGCGGAACTTCTGATCGAGGGGCTGGGCGTCGAGCGGGTGCTCGATAAGCTGGCGCGGGCGCACATCCCCGTGCTGGCGGCGCGCCGCACGCAAAAAAATGCCCTGCATCTCACCGTCGCCGCGAAAGAGAGCAAAAAAGTTTTTGCAATTTTGCGGGGTTCGTGCTATAATGTAAAAAAAGTGCGCCCTGTGGGGGGAGCGCGCCTTGTGAAGGCTTGCCTCCGTTTTCCCGGGCTGCTTTTGGGCGGAGCGCTGACGCTCGCCGCCGTGCTCGTCTTGGAGACGCGCGTCTTAAAGATCGAGGTCGAAGGCAGCGGGGCGTACTATGAAGAGGAGGTGCGCGCCATCCTCCAGGAGGGCGGCGTCACGCCCCTTTCGCCCGCGCCCGAACGGACGGCGCTGCTCTCTTCGCGCATCCTCTCCCTTCCGCGCGTGAGCTTTGCCTCTCTTCGGTTTGAAGGCGGGGTGCTCAGGGTGCTCGTCGAAGTGAGCGACGAGGAGGAGATCTTCTCCCCCGCGCCCCTCAAGAGCCCCGAGGCGGGCATTCTCGAAGAGCTCGTCGTGCTGCGCGGCACGCCCTGCGCCGAAGTCGGGCAGCAAGTGGAGGCGGGGCAGACGCTCATCTCCGAATGCGTTCTCATCGGCGAACGGGAGGAAAAGGTGCTCGTCGTGGGCTGCGCGGTGCTCCTCTGCCCCGTCGAGGGGGTGTTTCAAGGGAGCGAAGAGGCAGCCTTTGAAGCCGCCCGCCTCGCCTTCGGGGAGGAGGCAGAACTTTTTTCCGAAAGGACGGAGGAAGGCTGGCGCATCTACGGGAGCGCGCGCCTCACGGTTTCAAGTCATATGCAATGACCGGCATATGCCGGCAGGAGGAAAGGATTACGGCAATCAGATACACCATCGAAACGGGCGGGCTGGACAGGCTCCAGAAAGTCCTCGGGATCTTCGATGAGAACCTCGTCACCATCGCGCGGGAGCTTGAACTCTTTACGAGAGTGGAGGGGACGACTATCGTCCTCGAAGGGGAAGCGGAAAACGCCGCCCTCGGCAAAGAGGTCGTCGAGAGCCTGCTTGCGATCGTCGAGGCGGGGGACAACATCGATAAGAGCAGCCTTCTCTATTGCATCGAGCTTGCGCGCGAAGGGCACGCTTCGGACATCGGCTCGCTGATGCACGGCGTCGTCGCCGTTTCGGCGCGCGGCAAGCCCGTCAAGTGCAAGACGGTGGGGCAGAAGGAGTATGTTTCCGCCATCAAGGGCAACACCGTCACCTTCGGCGTGGGGCCTGCGGGCACGGGCAAGACGTATCTTGCCGTCTGCCTCGCCGTCGCCGCCTACAAGGGCAAGCAGGTGGAAAAGATCATCCTGACCCGTCCCGCCGTGGAAGCGGGCGAAAAGCTCGGCTTCCTCCCGGGCGATCTGCAGACCAAGGTCGATCCCTATCTCCGCCCTCTCTACGACGCCCTTCAGGAGATGTTCGGGCTCGAGACATATGCAAAACTCATGGAAAAGGGCGTCATCGAAGTCGCGCCCCTTGCCTATATGCGCGGGAGGACGCTCTCCAACGCGTTCGTCATTTTGGACGAAGCGCAGAACGCCACCCGCGAACAGATGAAGATGTTTTTAACGCGCCTCGGCGACGGGAGCAAGATGGTCGTCACGGGCGATCTGACGCAGACCGATCTCCCCGAAGGCAAGACGAGCGGCTTAAAGCAGGCCGTGAGCATTTTGAAGGGCGTGGAGGACATCGCTGTCATCACCCTCACCGAAAAGGACGTCGTGCGCCATCCCCTCGTGATGCGCATCGTCCGTGCCTATGAAAGGGCGGAAATGCAGAGAAGCAAAGGAGAAAAACGATGAAAGAGCGTACCGTCAAGGGGTTTGGCAAAGCCGATCTTGCAGTAGGCCTTGTCATGCTCGTCATTTCCTATCTGCTCATCATCGCCTGCATGGTGATGATGATCGTCGTCAATGCGCCGGACAGCTGGCAGACCTACTTTCAGGAGCGCGCCTTCCGCTTTCTTTCGGCGTGCATCTGCGTGATGCTGCTCTTTGCCATCCTCTTTTACTATTATTATTTTGAGGACAGGGCATTTATCTGCAGGGGGCGCAACGTCTTCCTCATCTATCTCGTGCTCATCATCGCGGTGCTGGTGTGCTATTTCTTCGGGCGGTTCGTCTCCATCTATTTCCGCCCCGTGGCGATGCTCGCCCTCATCGGGCTCTTCCTCTTCGGACGGCGGCAGGCGATCATTTTGAACTTCGTGTTCTCCCTCCTGATGTTCGTCATCGATACCTTCACGAACAACTTCGATTCTTCGCCCAACTCCGTCTACATTTCGCTCATGCTCAGCTTTGCCTGCGGTACGTTCGCGGTGTTTGTGGCCGCCAACGTCAAGACGAGATGGGAGATGCTTTTGACGGGCGTGTTCCTCGGCATCCCCGGGCTTGCCATCGTGCTCCTTTTGGAGCTTTCCGAGCTCGACTTTTCTCACTTCGACTGGATCCCTTACGTCGCTTCCGCGGGGTATGGCATCCTCGGGTGCGTGCTCTCGGCGATGCTCGCCCTTTGCATTTTGCCCGTGTTCGAGATGGCGTTCAACCGCCTCACCGTCTTCCGCCTGCGCGAGCTCACGAGCGCCAACGCGCCCCTTCTGCAGCGGCTCCGCACCGAGGCGCCCGGTACCTTCAACCATTCGCTCATCGTCGCGCAGCTTGCCGAAACGTGCGCGCTCGCGATCTCCGACAACGCCGAGCTCGCCCGTGCGGCGGCGTACTATCACGACGTGGGCAAGCTCAAGCAGCCCGAGTGCTTTACCGAGAACCAGACGGGCTACAACGTACACGACGAGCTGACCCCCGAACTTTCCGCCGACATCATCCGCTCTCATGCGCAGGACGGCTACGACCTTCTCATCGCCAATCATCTGCCCAAGGAGATCGCCGACGTCGCGCGGGAACATCACGGCACGCTTCCCATCAAGTATTTCTACGATAAGGCCAACCGCCTCTCGGGGGGAGATGCCAATATCCGCAACTATTCCTATCTCGGGCCCAAGCCCACGACCAAAGTCGCCGCGATCATCATGATCGCCGATGCCTCCGAGGCCGCGACGCGCGCCATCAAAGACCGCTCGCCCGAGACGGTGGAGCGCATCGTCCGCTCCGTCATCGAAGAGAGGATGGACCTCGACCAGTTCTCCGACTGCGACATCACGATGCGCGAGCTGACCGTCATCAAACAGACGCTCGTCGATTCGCTCACGGGCGTGCATCATCACCGCGTCAAATATCCCGCCATCCGCTTCAACCGTGCGCGGCAGGCGGTCAAGGAGGAATCGAAGGGCGATGAATAAGTTTTATCTCGATACGGACGCCCTCGAAGAGAGCGAGCGGGTGCGCCTCGAAGGAGCGCTCGAAGGCGCGGCAGAGGGAGATACCGATTTTGTTCTGGAACTCGTCCTCGTCGACGAGGAGGAAATCAGACGCCTCAACCGCGAAGTGCGCGGCGTCGACCGCGTGACCGACGTTCTGAGCTTTCCGTCGCTCGACGGCATCAAGGGAGAATTTCTCTCCGCCGACAGCTATGCCGACGAGCTCGACGAAGAGGACAGGCTGTATTTGGGCAGCATCGCCGTCTGCGAAAAGCGCGCCAAAGAGCAGGCGGAAGAGTACGGGCATTCGTATGCGCGCGAGCTCAACTATCTCACCGTGCACGGCGTGCTGCATTGCCTCGGATACGACCACGAGACGGAAGAAGAAAAGCGCGAGATGCGCGAACAAGAGGAAGCGATCATGCAGAGGATGGGACTTTCAAGATGAGGAGCGGAACGGTAGCCGTCATCGGCAAGGCAAATGCGGGAAAGAGCACGCTTATAAATGTGCTCGTCGGGGAAAAGGTCGCCATCGTCTCCCCCAAGCCGCAGACCACGCGCGACCGCATCCTCGGCATCCTCAACCGTGAGGGGAGGCAGATCGTCTTTGTGGATACCCCGGGCATCTACCGCCAGCGCAACGCGCTCACGGGCATCATGATGCGCACGACGGAGAACACTTCCCGCGATGTGGACGTCATCCTCTATGTACACGATGGCCACGCGGGCGTGGAGGAGAGCGACATCGCTCTCATGAAGAAGTATGCCTCTCTCGGCATCCCCATGCTCGTCGCCTATACGAAGACGGACATCATGCAGAAGGACCGTATCCCCGAAGACGTGAAAAAGATCGTCGAAGGGGGCGTCGAAAAGGACATCTTCCCCGTCTCCGCCCGCAAGGGGAGCAACCTCAAAAAGCTCGAAGATGCCATCGCTGCGCTCCTTCCCGAAGGGGAGCCGCTTTTCCCCGAAGACGTCGTCTCCGACCGGAGCGAAAAGTTCATGATCGCCGAGATCATGCGGGAGAAGATCTTGTTGAAATTCGATCAGGAGATCCCGCACGGCGTCGCCATCGTCATCAACACGTTTGAACGGCAGGAAAACGGCGTCTTCGACATCAATCTCGACATCGTCTGCGAAAAGCCCAACCACAAAGCCATCCTCATCGGAAAGCGGGGGCGGGCACTGAAGGAAGTCGCCTCCTTCGCGCGGCAGGATATGGAAAAGTTTCTGGGCGCGAAGGTCTTCCTCACCACCTATGTCAAGGTGCGCGAAAACTGGCGCGACCGCGAGGGCATGCTGCGCGAGCTCGGCTACGAAAAGGAGCGCGAAGACTGAGTTTTCCTCGTTTTCCTCATAAAGCGCCCCGTTCTTCCCATACTGAAAGGGGAGGGGCATATGAAGAAAAACGACGCGGGGGAGCTTGCCTGGGAGCTCTTTCAAAAGACGGGAAACGTCACCTATTATATGCTGTATAAACAGCTCAAAGGAAAAAAGAGAGGGTTGTAACAATATGGAATTCAAGGCGGATGCGCTCGTGCTGCGTGCGGCGGACTGGGGGGAGTACGATAAGATCGTCACCCTCTTCACCGCGGAGCGCGGCAAACTGAGCGCGGCGCTCAAAGGGGTCAAAAGGGCGGGGGCAAAGCTGAAATTTGCCGCTCAGCCCTTTTGTTTTGCGGAGTTCGTGTTCGCGGAAAAGGCGGGGCGGCATACCATCATCTCGGCAGCGCTTCACGACGGGTTCTATCCTCTCCGCGAGGACATCGCCTGTTATTACGCCGCCGTCGTTTTGTGCGAGGCGTGCGATCGGCTGCTCTTCGAGGGCATCGAAAGCCCCGCGCTCTTCTTGGCGGCGGTGCGCACGCTCGAAGCGCTCTCTTCGTGTGCCGAGGGCGCGGGCGGGGAGGCGCGGCTCGAAGACGGCAGGAGCGGCAGCTCCTATGTGCTTCTCCGGTTTTTGCTGACGGCGCTCAAAGAGGCGGGTTATCCCGTCTCGGCGGCGGCTTGTCCGCACTGCGGCGAACAACTTTCGGGGCGGATGCGCTTCGATATGGAGAGCGGCGCCTTCGGCTGCGAAGCGTGCGGCGGGGGCGTGCCCGCGAGCGAGAGCACCTATCTTGCCGTCCGCGCGGCGCTCGGGCAGGGCGGGGAAGTAACGGCGGACGGCGTCAAACGCGCCCTGCGCCTCCTTTCCGCCTACTTTGCCTTTCAGGCTTCCGAACTTCCTTCGCTTGCCGAGTATCTCAGGCTGTGAGTATCGCTTCCCGGAGAGATGCCATAAAAAAGACGGCGGATTTTGATTGACATCGTGTCAGAATGGTTATATAATTACCGCTATGAAACATACACAAGAGTTGACACGTTACGAAAACGAGCGTTTCGGGCAGGAGCGCGCGCTCTATATGACGCGGAGCGCACTTATCAGGAACTGCCGCTTCGAAGGGGAGGAGGACGGCGAATCCGCCCTCAAAGAGAGCAAATATCTCACGGCGGAGTACTGTTTCTTCGACCTTCGCTATCCCTTCTGGCACGTCGAGGGGCTGCACCTTCGCGACAGCGAGATGACGAAGAACTGCCGCGCCGCGCTCTGGTACGATCGGGACGTCGCCATCGAGCGCTGTAAGCTGCACGGCATCAAGGCGGTGCGGGAGTGCAGAAACGTCTCGTTGCGTGACTGCGACATCGACTCCCCCGAGTTCGGCTGGCACAGCAAACATATTTCGCTCTCGGGCGGGAAGATGACGTCGGAATACGCATTTTTGGGCTCGGACGGCGTGCAGCTCGACGGCGTCGAATTTCACGGCAAATATTCCTTCCAATACGCAAAGGGCGTGTGCCTCAAAAACTGCGTCCTCAACACGAAAGATGCCTTCTGGCATACGAAAGGCGCGCGCGCGGAGGACTGCGTCATCAACGGGGAGTACCTCGGCTGGTATTCGGAGGGGCTCACCCTCGTGCGCTGCCATATCAAGGGCACCCAGCCCCTTTGCTACTGCAAAAACCTCACCCTTATCGACTGCACGATGGAAGGGTGCGACCTTGCCTTTGAGTACAGCGACGTACACGCGACGGTGAAAAGCACCATCGATTCCGTCAAGAACCCCCGCTCGGGCCGCATCACGGCACAGGGCTTCGGGGAGGTCATCGAAGGAAACAGCGTCTATCCCGTGCGCTGCAGGCTCGTCACAAAGCAATCAATGTGAATAGATACATATGTATATAGAAAATCCCTCGCCGATCGGCGAGGGCTTTTTCCTGTTAATAAACGATTTACGCCTTGTTTGCGGAGCCGAGCACGTCGGTGATCTTGTGCTTGACGAGCTCCTTCATGTTGGCGCGCGCATCGCCGAGGTACTGGCGGGGATCGAAGTGCGAAGGGTTCTCCACAAAGTGCTTTCTGATGGCTGCCGTGAAGGCGACGCGAAGGTCGGAGTCGATGTTGATCTTGCAGACGGCAAGCTTTGCGGCCTTTCTCAGTTCAGATTCGGGGATGCCGATGGCGTTGGGCATGGAACCGCCGTACTGATTGATGATGGCGACCTGGTCCTGCGGGACGGAGGAAGCGCCGTGGAGCACGATGGGGAAGCCGGGAAGGCGGCGGCCGACCTCTTCGAGGATGTCGATGCGCAGCTTGGGATCCTGGCCGGGCTTGAATTTATAGGCGCCGTGCGAGGTGCCGATGGCGATGGCGAGCGAGTCGATGCCCGTGCGGGAGGTGAATTCCTCGACCTCGTCGGGAGAGGTGAACATGGCGTCGCTTGCGGCAACGTTGACGTCATCTTCGATGCCTGCGAGCTTGCCCAGCTCTGCTTCGACGACCACGCCGTGGTCATGTGCATACTCGACCACCTTTTTGGTGATGGCAATGTTCTCCTCCCAAGGCTTGGAGGAAGCGTCGATCATGACGGAGGTGAAGCCGCCGTCAATGGAGGCCTTGCAGATCTCGAAGTCTGCGCCGTGATCGAGGTGCATGGCGATGGGGATGTTCGTCGTTTCGACCGCTGCTTCGACGAGGTGGCGCAGGTACACGGGGTTTGCGTACTTTCTTGCGCCTGCCGAGACCTGCAGGATGACGGGCGAGTTGAGCTCGTTCGCCGCTTCAACGATGGCTTGGACCATCTCCATGTCGTTCACGTTGAACGCGCCGACCGCATAGCCGCCGGCATACGCCTTTTTGAACATTTCCGTAGTAGTTACTAAGGGCATAAAAAATCCTCCCAAACGGTTTTTCCCTATTATAGTTCATTTTGCATGATTTTGCAAGAGGTTTGAGAAAATCGGCGGGAAAAAATTGACGGGAAAGTGTTCATGCCGCATTTTTGCGCGAAAGAGCGCGGTTTTTGCCGAAAATCGGCCCCGTTTTGCCGCCCGCCGCCTTCCCCGCACAGAAGGGAAGGCGGCGGGCGGCGCTGCAAGAAGAGCGCTTTTTCGGCAGTACCCCTTCTGAATCGCAAAATGTGCATGGTAGAATACAGGCTACCATTTTCATGGAAGGAGGTGTTGTATGCGAGTTTTGCGAAAGATGTTCGAGGCTGTCACGGCCTCTCTGTTTGCGGCGGCGCTGGTGCTCTTCATCACGCTCTTTGCGGCTGCCGCCTGTACGAACCGCGTGACCGTGCGCTTTGAAACGGCGGACGGCACGGCCATCGGGACGGTGACTGCCGCGGCGGGGGAGGAGATCGAACTGCCCGATCCGCCCGAAAAGGAGGGGTGGATATTCCTCGGCTGGTATTCAGACCGCGCCTGCGAGGGGGAGCGGCTGAAAGACGATGCCGTTACGCCCACCTCGAGCATTACATATTACGCGAAGTATGAAAAATGCCCGGCCGTCACGCTGGACGGGGCGGGGGGCAGCGCGCCCGCGCTCGTGTATGCAGAGGCGGGAACGCCGCTTTTGGAAGCGCTCGAGGGCGTCTCGGCAGAGAAGGAAGGGCTTTTTTTCGGCGCGTGGACGCTCGGCGGCAGAGAACTGACGGAGGACGATCTCGTGCCGGAAGAGGGCGTTACGGTGACGGCGCGCTACAAGGCTCAGTATTCGGTGGAAGTGCGCAAAGAAAACGCCCGCGGCGACGGCTACGATGTTTCAAGCGAGCGCTTCTTCGGCTGGGAGGGGAGCGCCGTGCAGCCCGAAGCGCCTGCCTATGCGCACTTCACGTTCGAGAAGGCGCTCTCCTCCTCGGGGCCGCTCACCCTCAAGGCGGGGGAAAACAGCTATATCTTTACATATTCGAGGGAGCAGCTCTCCCTCCGTTTCGAGGCAAACGCCCCCGCGGGCAGCACGGCGGGCGGCGCGATGCAGGAGCTTGCTTCCCGCTATCAGGGCATCGAAGCGCTCCCCGGATGCACGTTTGAGGCAGAGGGCTATACCTTCCTCGGCTGGGCGGAACACCCTACTTCGCCCGAATTTTACGAAGAGGGCGAGGAATATGCTCTCGGCGAAGAGGACGCGACGTTGTACGCCGTCTGGGCAAAGCCCTATGCGGATGCCCGCCGCGAGGGCGGTACGCTGTTCATCTCTCAGAATGCGGAGGAGAACGGCAGCTGTCTTGCGTTCGTGAAGGCGCCTTCCCGCATCGAAGGCAGCTATGACGCCGCAAAGAACGCTCTTTCCTTAGGCGGCGAGCGGGGGAGGATCGAACACGGGCACTATCTTCTCGATGACTCGGGTACCTATACGGGGTACGATCTTGCCGCCAATTCCGTGAATACCGCTTTGGGCGTGCTCACGCTCGACTTTTCGGCGGGAAGGGCGGTCTTCTCCCGCGGCAGCGGCGAAGAGTCGGGCAGCTACGTCTATCTCTTTGACGACGGGGCGGGGGAATATGTCGGTCACTACGAATTTTATGCGGGGACGACGCGCTTTGCCTTCGGGCTCGACCGTGAAAAGGGCGTCTTTCTGCCCGAAGGGGAGGAAGGCGGGGCGTACCGCCTCTACGACTGCGCCGAGGATGCCTTCACGGGGGAGACGCTGACGCTGGACGGCTTCGGGAAGGCGGAGCTTTCGGGCGGCGGGCGCGAGGGGGTGCGCTACCGCGGCGCGGGCGGCGAGAACGAATGGCTCGTCTCGCTCCAGGACGGGAGCGAACTTCAAGTCCTGCTCGGCATCCGCGAACAGAGCGTGGGCGGCATCGTGTTTGAAAGCGAGCCCGTCTGCCTCGTCTTCCGCTCCGAATTTGCGGGCACGTTCTCCTCGGCGCTCGGTACGCTCGTCCTCGACGGCTACGGCATTTCCGCCGTCTACACGTCTGCGGGCGGCAGCGTGCAGGGAAGCTTTTCGGCAACGGGCAGCCTCGTTACGCTGTTTGCGGACGAGACCTTCCGCTTCGTGCTCGACGGCAGCTCCTTCTCGCTCGCAGGCGAGGGCGCGGGCTACTTCGAGGGCGAAAAGGGCTCCCTCTTTTTAGACGGCGCGGGCAGCGCACAGCTCACCTCGGACGGGCGCACCGTCACGGGCGTCTGCACCCGCCTTTCCTCGGGCGACTATACCTTCGAAGGGGAGGAAGTTTTCCGCTTCCGCACCGAGGGGGATGCCTACACCGTCTTTGACGAGCGGCTCTTCGGCATCTTTGAAACGCTGGGCGGCGGGCTCTCTCTGGACGGCTACGGCGGCGGCACCTACCTTTCGGTGACGGAAGGCAGCTTTGAAGTGGAGGTCATCCGCTTCGGCGACGTGTTCGAGGTGTATTCCCCGGAATTTGCGACGCTCTCTAAAGCGCGCTTCTTCGTGCTCGGCGGAACGGGCGCCGTGACCGAGACCGAGGCGGCGGAGGCGGGCAGATATGCGCTCGTCGGCACGGATAAAGCCGCTTTCCTCCGCCTCGACGGCAGCGGCGGGGCTCAGCTTTGCGACGGGGCGGGCGCCGTCCTCGCCTCTGGCAGCTATACCTACGACGCCGTAACGCTTCGCGGCACGTTTGCGCTGGGGCTTGAAGAGGACTTTCCGCTCGATTACTTCCGTTTCCGTCTGCGCGCGGGGGAAGAGGGGGCGGAATGCGTGCTCTTTGAAAGCGCTTCTCAGGGCAGCTTCTTCGGGGACGGCATCTCGCTCGTCCTCGACGGCTACGGCAGCGGCACGCTGACTTATGGCGCCGAGAGCATCTGCGGCGAGATCGAAGGCGCGGGGGATACGCTCCGCCTTGCGGCGGGGGATAAGGTGTATCTTCTCACCCTTTCGGGCGGGAGCCTGCTCTCTGCGGAGGCGTTCACGCGCTATGAGGGCGCGGAGGGCGTGCTCTTTGCGGGCGCAAATTCGGCGTTTTTGGAAGGCGGCGCGCCCCTTCCCTTCACGGCGGCGGGGAACGGAGAGTATCTTCTCGGTTCGGGCGCTTCCGTGCGGCGCATCCTGTTGGAGGACGGCCGCTGGTACGGATACCGGGAAGGGCTTCAAGGCACGGCCGAGACGGCGGACGGCACCCTCACGCTCGACGAGTTCGGCAGGGGGAGCTATGCGACCCCGGCGGGCGTTCTTTCCTGCGAAGTCGTCTATGCGAGCGGGCGGTATTTGGAGCTCGATGCGGGCGGGGAGCGCATCTTCGCCGCGCTCGACGGCAGGGGCGGCTTTGCGGTCGGGGCGGTCGAAAGCAGCTTCCGCACGCTGTAAAGAACGGGCGCGGGCGGGCGTTCTCCTTCGGGAGGGCGCCCGTTTCCGCCTGTTTTTTGCCAAGATAAGTACATTTTGTGAAGGAAGGGCGGGGAAATTTCATCAAAGCATGACATTACCCCGTTGATTTTTTGCGCCGAACGTGGTATAATCGATATGGTAAACACGTTATATCTTTGTAAATTTGGAGAGAATATGCAAGAAACTGCCATGCAGGAGAAAAAAGTCGTCTACTCGGCGGTGCAGCCGAGCGGGAATCTGACCATCGGCAACTATGTGGGCTCCATCCGCAACTGGATCGACATGCAGGACGATTACACCTGCTATTTCGCGATCGCCAACATGCACGCCATCACGGTGAAGCAGGATCCCGCGCTTCTTCGCCGCCACACGCTGGAGCTTGCGGCGCTCTACATCGCCTGCGGGCTTGACCCCGAAAAATGCGCGCTCTATGTGCAGTCGATGGTCCCCCAGCACGCGGAGCTTTGCTGGACGCTCAACACCGTCACCTATGTGGGCGAGATGCAGCGCATGACGCAGTTCAAGGATAAGAGCGCCAAGCACGCCGATAATATCAACATGGGTCTCATGGACTATCCCGTGCTCATGGCGGCGGATATTCTTTTGTATCTTGCCGACTATGTGCCCGTCGGCGCCGATCAGACGCAGCACGTCGAGATCGCACGCGACATCGCCATCCGCTTCAACAACCGCTACGGCGAAACGTTCCGCGTGCCGCAGGCGCTCATCGTCAAGCAGGGCGCAAAGATCATGTCTTTGCAGGAACCCGCGAAGAAGATGAGCAAGTCGGATGAAAACGTCAACGCGAGCGTCTATCTTTCGGACGACAAGGATACCGTCATCCGCAAGTTCAAGCGCGCCGTCACCGACAGCGACAACCGCATCATCGCCTCCGAAGAAAAGCCGGGGGTCACCAACCTTCTCACCATCTACTGCGCCTTCCGCGGCTGCACGCTCGAGGAGGCGCAGAAGGAGTTCGAAGGGAAGGGCTACGGCGACTTCAAGCTCGCCGTGGGCGAGACAGTTGCAGACGCCATCGCACCCGTGCAGGCGGAACAAAAGCGCCTGCTCGCCGATAAAGCGTATTTGAACGGCGTTCTGAAGGAGGGCGCGGAGCGCGCCTTCAGGACCGCCCGCCGTACCTTGAACAAAGTTTACCGCAAAGTCGGCTTCTATCAGGGAGAATAACATGTTCGGATACGTCCGCTACGATCTGCCCAACCTGTATATCAAGGACTTCGAACTTTACAGGGCGATGTACTGCGGTCTGTGCAAGGGGATCGCCCATTCGTGCGGGCAGATGGCGCGCATCGGGCTCACTTATGACATGACCTTCTTTTCGGTGCTCCTTCATAACATCGCGGGCATCGACGTGAAGATCGAAAAGCAGAACTGTTTCGAACACACCATCAAAAAGCAGCCCATCGCCGTTACGGACGAACTGACGGACGAGCTGGGCGCGCTCAACACCGTGCTCCTTTACTATAAGCTCACCGACGACATCGAGGACGGCGACAAGGGCCGAGGCAAGCGCCTGTGGTTCAAGCGCGGCTTCAAGCGGGCGAAGAAGGGGTACCCCGGGCTCGTCTCCCTCGTCAAAGAGTACATGAAGGCGCAGCAGGCGGCGGAAAAGGGGAAGTGCGATTCGCTCGACCGCGCCGCCGATCCTACGGCAGAGCTCATGCGGCGCCTTTCCCGCCATTTTCTGAAGGACAAGGCGACCGCCCATACCGACGGGCTCTTCTATGCCCTCGGCAAGTGGATCTATCTCATCGACGCCCTCGACGACTACGATAAGGACAGAAAGAAGCGCCGCTACAATCCCTTCGCTCTCTCTTACGGGTCGGAGAGCAAGGAAAAGCTTCTGAAAGAGCACGGCGAAGACATCGCATTTCTCTTCGACACCCTCTTTTACGGGCTCAGGGAAGACCTTGCGAACATCAAATTTTATTTCAACCGCGACCTTACCGATAACGTGCTCCTTCGCGGCATCCCCATCGAAACGGAGCGGGTGATGCGCGGCGAAAAGCCCGTCAAGATGCAGGTCGATCTCAAATAAATTTCTTAAAAAACAAGGAACGGATATGGAACACGAGTATTACGAATTGCTTGGCGTGAGCGAGGACGCCACCGACGAAGAGATCAAGGAGAGCTACCGCGCTCTCAAAAAGAAGTACAACGAGGAGCGCTGGCTGGACGGCGAGGCGGGCAACAACGCCGCGCGCATGCTTCAAAGGCTGGACGTCGCGTATGAAGAGATCATGCGCGCACGCCGCGAAAAGGCGCGCAACACCGAAGGAAAGAGCGGGTACGAAGAGGTCGCCGAACTCATCAAGAAGGGCGATCTTTCCGCCGCGCAGGCCGCGCTCGACAATTTCAACGAGCGGGGCGCCGAATGGCACTATCTCCAATCCGTCGTCTTCTATAAGAAGAATTGGATGAACGAGAGCAAGAAGCAGCTTGAGATCGCCATCCAGATGGACGGGGCGAACGCCAAGTACCGCGATGCGTACGAAAAACTCAAGGCGCGCACCGAATACAAGCAGCAGACGGGCGGCGCCGTGCATACCGACCCCGATCCCGCGCCCGCAGAAGATCAGATGGGCGGGAATTGGTGCGCAAATTGTGCGAGCTGCTGCTACACCTATCTTTGCGTCAACTGCCTGTTCAACCTCTGCTGCGGCTGCCGTTGAGGTGAGAAATTGAAAAAACCGCACAAAGCGTTTGAGATCGCCCTCTCCGCCATCGCCTGCGCGGCGGCGGCAGGGTTTCTGATGCTCGGCTCGGTGAGCCCCTTCCTGCTCGCGACGGGGTATCTCGTGGCGGCGTTTGCGATGATGGTGCCCCTTTCCAAGGACTTCTGGTGGGGGAGCGCCCTCTGTTTCCTCGCAGCGGGGCTTTTGGCGCTCCCGCTGAGTTTGTGGAAGGTCGTGCCGTACTTCGTCTTCTTCGGGCTGCATCCCATCGTCAACCGCCTGCAGATGCGCTTTGTGAAGAAAAAGCCGATCTTTATCCTCTGCGAGCTCGTCAAGGCCGTCTGGTTCGATTTTGCGATGTGGCTCTCGTGGATCGTCCTCACGCGCATGGCGGGCATGCCGTTCCCCGAATACATCGAAACTTACTTTTTCTACATCCTGTTCCTCGGGGGAACGCTGTTCTTCTTCGTCTACGATTTTCTCATGTTCGCCTGCCAGAAGTCGGTGGATGCGATCGTGTACCGTATCCGCAAATAGTCCGAACGCGTTTTGCGTTCTCTTAAAATTATAACAAAAGGGGGTAAGAGCATGCTGCAAAAAAACGACGTCCTGACCGTCACCTGCGAATCGATCGGGACGAACGGAGAGGGGATCGCCCGCCACGACGGCACGACGCTCTTTATCCCCTATTTTCTCACGGGGGAGCGGGCGCGCGTCAAGGTACTCAAAGTCAAGGGGAATGCGGCGTATGCCAAAGTGGAAGAACTTCTGACGCCCGCAGAGGACAGGGTGCGCCCTGCCTGCCCCGTCTTTGCGCGCTGCGGGGGCTGTCAGCTCCAACACATGGCGTACCGCATGCAGCTCCGCTTCAAGACGGCGCTCGTCCGCGATACCCTGAAAAAGCTGGGCGGCGTCACGGCGGAAGTCTCCTCCTGTGAGCGCAGCGAGGCGGAGTACGGCTACCGCAACAAACTGCAGCTGCCCATCGGCACGGTGAACGGCAAAAACGTCGTCGGCTTCTATGCCGAACGTTCCCACCGCATCGTCGATACCGACGCCTGCCCCATCCATCCCGATTGGGCGGCGCCCCTCATCGCGGCGGTCAAAAAATTCATGGAAAAGTGCGGGCTCGACGGCTACGACGAAGTTACGCATACGGGGCAGCTCCGCCATATCGTGGTGCGGCAGCTGGGCAAGAAGTTTCTCGTCACCCTCGTCACCGCCGTGCGCGAGCTCAAGGGCATCGACTACTTTTTGTTCCTTTTGGACGACATCTTCCCCGCGTACAGTTTTTATCTTAATTTCAACGATCAGGATACCAACGTCGTCTTCGGCGAAACGTTCGAACTTCTGAAAGGCCCCGGCGTCTACGAGCGCACGGAGGGCGGCATCACCTACGAAGCGGGCGCCAACACCTTTCTGCAGGTCAACGAGGGCGTGCGGGGCAAGCTGTATTCGCGCGCCGTCGCCTTCGCGGGGGAGAGGGAGACGGTCATCGACTGCTATGCGGGCGGCGGGCTCATGACGGCGATGTTCGCAAAGAAGTGCAAACAGGCGTACGGCATCGAGGTCGTCGAAGAGGCGCACGAGATGGCGGACCGCCTGAAAGAGCGCAACGGGCTTGAAAATATGCACAATCTCCTCGGGAAGGTGGAGGACGTGCTCCCGCCCCTCCTCGAACGGGAACAGGACGCCCTCATCGTGCTCGATCCGCCGCGTGCGGGCGTGGAGCGGAGCGCCCTGAAGGCACTATGTGCAAGCGGCGCGAAAAAGCTCGTCATGATCTCCTGCAATCCCGCCACGCTGGCGCGCGATCTCGGCATCCTCACGGGCTCCTTGACGGAGTCGGAAAACGGCGAACTCCTGCGCACGCAGGGCGAAGCTAAGGGGCCGTTTGAGGTCGTCTCCGTCCAGCCCTTCGATATGTTCCCGCAGACAAAGTGGACAGAATCTCTCGTGCTGCTGCAGCGGAAATAACGAAAAATGCAAGGCTTCCCTTCCTCTGGGGAGCCTTTTTTCTTGCCGCAGCGCGTATTTTCGGCTCTCTTTTGCCTTCTCAAACGCCTTTCAGCGCGGGCGCGCGCTTTTTCCGCAGAGGGCAATTTCCGTCAATTTGTTGACATATGTCATAAAGCCGTGATATAATAGACAAGATAAGAAAAAATGTCCTTTGGGCGAAGCTGCGCCCGAGGGTGCGGCGGAGAAGCTTATGGAAGAGATCATCAAAGATATCGCGGCGGCGGAAGAAGAGGCCGCGCGCATCAAAGCCGAAGCGCAAAAAAGAGCGCAGGAGCTCGTCGCCGACGCCGAACGCGAGGCGCGCGCCCTTTCCGAACGGACGGAAGAGGAGCTCAAAGCCTATCGCGACGAACAGGCAAAGCGCGCCCGTGAGGAGGCGTCCGCCGAATACGAGGCCGCCGTTGCCGCCGCCCGCGGGGAGGCGGAAGCGGAGACGAGCAGGCTGCTCGAAAACACCGACGCCGCCGTCGGCAGGATCGCGGGGAGGATCTTAAGTGATCGCTAAGATGAAAAAACTCAACCTCGTCGGCATGGCGTACGAAAAGGACGCCGTGCTCAACGCCCTGCAGCGCACGGGCGCCGTCGAGGTCAAACTGCACCGCGAGGAGGAGCACTCCGCCCCTCTCCCGCCCGCAGACGGCACCCTTTCCGCCTATCACGCCTCTTTGGAGGATGCGTTGGAGCGCCTCACGCAGGCGGTCAACGCATACGGGAAGGAGCATAAGGGGACGGCGCGCCCCGAAAAGGACGGCTTCGAGGTGAGCTACGAGGAGTTCATGGCGGCGGCAAACGACCGCTCGCGCATGGACGCGCTCATTGCGCGCGTCAACGCCCTCACCGACCGAAAGGCGGAAAAGCGCGCCCTCCTTCAGAAGACGGAGCGCACCCTGCATGCGGCAGCCGTCTATCGGATGCTCGAAGAGCCGCTTATTTCTTACCGCGGCACGGCGCACACGCGCGTCTTCTTCGGTACGCTTCCCTTCAACGCATGGGAGAATATCAGGGAAAAACTTCCCGCCCTTGCGGAGGGGAAGGAACTTTCCAAAGAGGACGACGAGGTGCTCGTCCTTCTCGTCTTTCACAAGTCGTGCTCAGAGGAAGGGGAGGCGCTGCTTTCGGGCACCGGGTTTACCCCCTGCCCCTTTGAGGGCGAGGAGACGGGAAGCGCGCTCTATGCCCGTCTGAAAGGGGAGTGCGAGGAGCTTGCAAAGGAGCTCGATGCGCTCGAACAAGAGATGGCAGGGCTCGGCGGCGAGACGCGCGCCCTCAAAATTTACTGCGACTACATCGGCTACGAGGCAGAAAAGGCAGCCCTTGACGAAAAGCTGCGCGGCACCGAGCGTACTTTCCTTTTGGAGGCGTTCGTGCCCGAAGATGCGGAAGAGCTCGTGCGGCGCGAACTTTCCTCGGCGGGGGCGGTGTATCTCGAATTTTCCGAACCTGCGGAAGACGAGGAAGTGCCCACCCTCTGCAAAAACAATGCGGTGGTCTCCGACTTCGAATCGCTCACCAATACTTACTCCGTGCCCAACGCGCGCGAAATGGACCCCAACACCGTGATGGCGGTCTTTTACAGCGTGTTCATGGGCTTCATCATGGCGGATATCGGCTACGGGCTCCTCATGATGCTGGGCGGCGGCTGGCTCAAATACAAGAACAGGGGCAGAAAGGGCGGTCTCGGCGCGCTTGCGGGCGTGTTTGCGATCGGCGGCATCTTCGCCGTCATCTGGGGCTTCCTCTTCAACTCGCTTTTCGGCATCGTGCTGCCCATCCCGACTCTGCTCCCCAACGCGCAGAGCGATATGTGGACGTTCGCGGGCATCGGCATCCCCGCCGTGCTCGTCATCGCGATGCTCCTCGGCATCGTGCAGCTGCTTGCGGGCTATGTCTGCAAGGCGGTGCAGTGCTGGAGGAGGGGAGAAGTTTTAGACGGCATCCTCGACGGCGTCGTCTGGGCGGTCTTCTCCCTCGGCGCGGGGCTTGCCATCGCGGGCCTTGTCGAGGAATGGAACATCCCGATCCTCGTCACGGTGGGCGGCATCACGGCGGGCGTCACGCTCGTCATCGCCATGATCGCGGCGGGGCGTCACGAAAAATTCTTCGGCAAGCTCTCGAAGGGCTTCGGCACGCTGTACGGCATCATCAACTATATGTCGGATATTCTGAGCTATGCGCGCCTCTACGGGCTCATGCTTTCGGGCGCGGTCATCGCGCAGATCGTCTCGCAATACGCGGTCGGCTTTATCACGGGCGGCGGCGTGCTCGCGGTGCTCGGCGTCCTTCTGATGCTCGTCGGCCATGTCTTTAACCTGGCGATCGGCCTTCTCGGCGCGTATATCCACGATGCGAGATTGCAGTATGTGGAGTTCTACGGCAGGTTCTACGAGGGCGAAGGCGAACTCTTCGTGCCGCTCGGCAGCAAGCACGAGCACGTCTTCGTGAAGCCCTATGCGGCGGAAAAGAGCGAAAGAAAGAGCGGTGCGGCTGCTCCCGCGCGGGCGTAAAAGTCAAACAACGGCAAAAAGGCGGATTCGCCTGAAAAAACATAAACGGGAAACAATTTGGAGGTTTTTCTATGGATCCTAATACTGTGGCGGAAACGGTGGCGGCGACGCCCTACGGCTATGCGATCGCCATGATCGGCGTTGCAATGTGCGTCTTCCTGTGCGGCATCGGCTCGTGCATCGGTCTTTTCAAGTCGAGCGCGGCGGCTGCGGGCGTTCTGAGCGAGAACCCCAAGCTCTTCGGTAAGGTGCTCGTCCTCGTGCTCCTTCCCGCGACGCAGGGTATCTACGGCTTCATCATCGGCATCATCGCATCGGGCGCCCTCGGCGACACCGCGATGGGTACCGTCGAAGGCTGGGCGCTCCTCGGCGCCGTGCTGCCCATGGCGATCGCAGGCCTCGTTTCGGGCATCTATCAGGGCAAGGCGTCCGCCAACTGTATCTACGCGGTCGGCAAACAGGAGCCCCTTTCGGGCAAGCTCATCATCTATCCCGCGATGATCGAGTTCTACGCCATCCTCGGCCTCATCATCTCCATCATCCTCGTCGCTCCCTTCATTGCGTAAGTCGTTCGGGGGTTCGGTATGGGGAAACAGGACATCATCGGCCGCATTTTGAGCGACGCCGAGGCGGAAGCTAAGGCAGTGCTTGAAGAGGCGGCATCCCGCGCGGAGAGCATCCGCAAGGACGCGGAGGACGCCGCGGCTAGAGAGCGGGAAAAGGCGCAGAAAGAGTGCGAAAAAAAGCGGCTCGCCCTGCTCGAAGGCAGGCGCGCGGCGGCGCGGCTGGACGCGCAGAAGATCGCGCTCTCCGGAAAGCGCCGCGTCATCGACGTCGTGTACGGCCGCGCGGAGGACAGGCTCTCCAAGCTCGAAGAGGGCGCTTCGCTCGCGCTCGTTTCCTCTTTGCTCGAAGCGTATGCGGAGAAGGGGGATGAAGTCGTGCTTGCGGAGGACTATCCCTTCCTTGCGGGCGTCAAAAAGCTCCCCGCCGTGCGCGAAAAGGCGCTGACCGTTTCGGAAGAGGGCGCCAAAATTTCGGGCGGGGTCATCCTGCGAAATGAGTCGTGCGACCGCGACCTCTCCCTTTCCTCGCTCTTGGCGGCGGACAAAGAGGCGCACCAGGCAGAGCTTGCGGGGATGCTCTTCCCCGGCAAAAAGTGATATGATGGACAGCGGTTTCACAAACGGCGTCATCGCCGTCAAAGAGAAGCGCCTCTTCGGGGAGCGTCTCACCCGCTTCGCGGAAATGAGCGCGGAGGACGTCTTCCGCGCCCTCACGGAGGCGGGCTACGGCTTCAACGCCGCCTCTTCGGTGTATGAGTTCGAGACGATGATCTCGGCGGAAGAGCGCGATCTTGATGAATTCATCCGCACCTACGCGCCCTCTAAGGCAGAGCTCGAATACTTCCTCGCCCCGCGCGATTTCCACAACGGCAAGGCGCTTCTGAAGGCGCACGCGTTGGGGAAGGACGCAAAGGGGCTGCTCGCGCCCGACGGGCTCGTGCCCGCGGAGCGCATTGCTTCCTGCATCGAGGCGGGCGACTTTTCGCCCCTTTCGGGCGAGCTCAGAAAGGCGCTCGAAGAGGGCAAAGCGCTCCTCGACGAGAATCAGGAGGGGGCGGGCGTCAAGCTCGGCGTCCTCTTCGAACGCGCGCTCTTTGCGCATCTTGCAGCTTCCTGCACTTCGAACCGCTCCTTAAAGAAGCTCATCGCCCTCAAAGCGGATACGGAGAATATTCTATCCTATCTCCGCGCCCCGGACAGAGAGGGGGCGGAGGCGGTGTTCGTGACGGGCGGCACGCTCAAAAAGGAAAAGCTCGCGGGCTTGTTCTCTTCCGACCCCGAAAAGGGGGAGCGCACGCTGAACGGCACGCCGTACGAAGCGCTTGCAAAGCTGTGCTTTGCCGCAAAACGGGCAAAAAAGCCCTTCTCGGAGGCGGAAAAGGCGGCGGACGATCTCGAAACGGACTTCTACCGCCATGCGCGTTACAGCAAAGAGGGGCGCGATCCCTTCCTGCTCTACGTCATCCGCCGCCGTGCGGAGAACGCCGACGTGCGCATCCTTCTCGTGTGCCTTCTGGCGGGGATGCCTGCGGCGGACATCAAAGCGCGCCTCAGAGGTATATTATAACGCTGAAATGAGCGCGGAAAGTAGATACGTCGCAATACTTTGTCGGGCTGCGGCAGCGTTCGGCTGAGGGCTCGTCTTGCTTGTATCTGCTTTCCGTGCGATAAACAAGGGCGGCTCACAACAGACAGAGGCGGCTGAAAAGGCGGCGCAAGGCCGCATTCGATCGGGAGGTCATATGACCGGTAAAATGGCGATCGTCGGCGACGGCGACAGCATCATGGTATTCCAGGCGGCGGGCGTTTCGGCGTTCGCTGCCGAAAACGAGAAGAAGGCGCGCGACATCCTCCGCAAGATCGCGAAGGACTACGAGGTGATCTTTCTCACCGAGGAGCTGGCGCGCCCGCTCGCTGATTTTTTGAAGCGGTTCGACGAGACGCCCTATCCCGTCGTGCTCCCCATCCCTTCGGGGAAGGGCGGCGCGGGCTTGGGCGAAGAGCTCGTAAGGGGCGCAGCGGAGCGCGCGCTCGGCATCGACATCTTTCTGGGCGTCGGGCCGCGGGGATCATCTGAGGAGACTCATCAATGAGCAGTATAGGTAAAACGGTAAAGGTTTCGGGCCCCCTCATCATCGCAGAGGGCATGGCGGACGCCAAGATGTACGACGTCGTCCGCGTTTCCAAACTCGGCCTCATCGGCGAGATCATCGAAATGCGCGGCGACAGGGCGTCCGTGCAGGTGTATGAGGAGACGAGCGGCTTAGGCCCCGGGGAAGAAGTCGTCTCGACGGGCGAACCGCTCTCGGCGGAGCTCGGGCCGGGGCTTCTGACGGGCATTTTTGACGGCATCCAGCGCCCTTTGACGACGCTCTTTTTCAAGAGCGGCAACCGCATTTCGCGCGGCGTCTCCGTCAACAGCCTCGACAGAGAGCGCAAATGGCACTTCGTCCCTGCCGTCAGGGCGGGCGACGTCGTCGAAGAGGGCGATATCCTCGGCACCGTGCAGGAGACGGAGATCGTCTCCCACCGCATCCTCGTGCCCAACGGCATGCACGGCAAAGTGACTTCCGTCGAAGAGGGCGAGTTCACCGTCACCGATACGGTGTGCGTCCTCCGCAACGAGACGGGGGAGGAGAAGGTATGTATGCTCCGCAAGTGGCCCGTCCGCAAAGGGAGGCCGTACCGCGAGAAGCTTTCTCCCACGCAGCCCATGATCACGGGCCAGCGCGTCATCGACACCCTCTTTCCCATCGCCCGCGGCGGCGTGGCGGCGGTCCCCGGGCCCTTCGGCAGCGGCAAGACGGTCGTCCAGCACCAGCTCGCGAAGTGGGCGGAGGCGGATATCATCGTCTACGTCGGCTGCGGCGAACGCGGCAACGAGATGACGGACGTCCTCAACGAATTCCCCGAACTCAAAGACCCCAAGACGGGCGAACCGCTGATGAAGCGCACCGTGCTCATCGCCAACACCTCCGATATGCCCGTTGCGGCGCGCGAGGCGTCCATCTATACGGGCATCACCATTGCAGAATATTTCCGCGACATGGGCTACAACGTCGCGATCATGGCAGATTCCACCTCCCGCTGGGCGGAAGCTTTGCGCGAGATGAGCGGCCGCCTCGAAGAGATGCCGGGCGACGAAGGCTATCCCGCCTATCTTGCGAGCCGCCTTGCAGAATTTTACGAGCGCGCGGGCATCGTCAAGACGCTGGGCCGCGACGGACGCTCGGGCTCGGTCACGGCGATCGGCGCCGTCTCGCCTCCCGGCGGCGATCTGAGCGAACCCGTCTCGCAGGCGACGCTTCGCATCGTCAAGGTGTTCTGGGGGCTCTCCGCGTCCCTTGCCTACAAGCGCCACTTCCCCGCCATCGACTGGCTCGTGAGCTATTCGCTCTATGCCGACAAGATGAAGGAGTGGTACGACGAAGAGGTGGGGAGAGATTTCCTCAAATACCGCCAGTTCGTGATGACGACCTTGCAGGAAGAAGCCGCCCTCGACGAGATCGTGCGCCTCGTGGGCATGGACGCGCTCTCCGCGCGCGACCGCCTCACGATGGAGACCGCCAAGATGATCCGCGAGGACTATCTCCACCAGAACGCCTTCCACGAGGTGGATACCTTCACCTCCATGAAAAAGCAGCTTCTGATGCTGCGCCTCATCTACGAATACAACCGCTTGGCGGGCGAGGCGGTCGACGCTTATGCCGACTTTTCCGACATCCTCGCCTGCCCCTGCCGCGAGAAGATCGGCAGAGCCAAGTACATTCCCGAAGAGGAGCTTGCTTCCTTCGACGGCATTTTCAGCGAGATGAACGCCGAACTCAAGGCGGTCGCACAGGGAGGGGAAGAGGATGTTTAAGGAATACAAGACCATCCGCGAAGTCGTCGGGCCGCTGATGCTCGTCGACGGCGTCGAAGGGGTCACCTACAACGAACTTGTGGAGATCGTGGGAAAGGACGGCTCTCTTCGCCGCGGCAAGGTGCTCGAGATCGATAAGAGCCGCGCCGTCGTGCAGCTCTTTGAAAATTCGCAAGGCTTGCAGATGTCCGAGAGCCGCGCGCGCTTTTTGGGGCACGCGCAGGAGCTCGCCGTCTCGCGCGATATGCTCGGGCGCGTCTTCGACGGCATGGGCAACCCCCGTGACGGGGGAGAGCCCGTGCTCCCCGAAAAGATGATGGACATCAACGGCGAGCCCATCAACCCCGCTGCGCGCGACTATCCAAACGAGTTCATCCAGACGGGCATCTCCGCCATCGACGGCCTCAACACCCTCGTGCGCGGGCAGAAGCTGCCCGTGTTCAGTATGAGCGGCCTGCCCCACGCGGAGCTCGCCGCGCAGATCGCCCGCCAGGCCAAAGTGCGCTCGGGCGAGAGCGAGTTCGCCGTCGTCTTTGCCGCCATCGGCATCACCTTCGAGGAGTCGCAGTACTTTGCGGAAGAATTCCGCCGCACGGGCGCCATCGAACGCACGGTGCTCTTTACCAACCTTGCAAACGACCCCGCCGTCGAGCGTATCGCAACGCCCCGCCTCGCCCTCACCTGCGCGGAGTACCTTGCCTTCGACTGCGGGATGCACGTCCTCGTCATCATGACGGATATGACCAACTATGCGGAAGCGCTCCGCGAAGTGTCGGCGGCGCGGCGCGAAGTCCCCGGCCGCAGAGGGTACCCCGGCTATCTCTATACCGACCTCGCCTCGCTCTACGAGCGCGCGGGCCGCATCCGCGGGTGCAAGGGCTCCATCACGCAGATCCCCATCCTCACCATGCCCGAGGACGACAAGACGCACCCCATCCCCGACCTTACGGGCTACATCACCGAGGGGCAGATCATCCTCTCGCGCGATCTTTACAAGAAGGGCATCAACCCGCCCATCGACGTGCTGCCCTCCCTTTCCCGCCTCAAAGACAAGGGCATCGGCGCGGGCAAGACGCGCGAAGACCACGCGGATACGCTGAACCAGCTCTTTGCGGCGTATGCGCGCGGCAAGGAGAGCAAGGAACTTTCCGCCATCCTCGGCGAAGCCGCCCTCACCGAGACGGACAAACTGTATGCAAAGTTCGCCGAGGCGTTCGAGAAGGAGTATCTGGGTCAGGGCTTCGAGACCGACCGCTCCATCGAAGAGACGCTCGATCTCGGCTGGAAGCTCCTTCGCATCCTGCCCGAGAGCGAACTCAAGCGCATCCGCACGCAGTACATCGAAAAGTACCTGCACGGCAAGGCGGAGGAGTGAGATGGCAAGGCTCAACGTCAACCCCACGCGCATGGAGCTCAAAAAGCTCAAAGCGCGCCTTTCGACCGCCGTGCGCGGGCATAAGCTCTTAAAGGATAAGTCGGACGAGATGATCCGCCGCTTCACCGTGATGGCGCGCGAGAACCTTGCCCTCCGCCGCGAGGTGGAAGGGGAGCTTGCGCGCATCTTGGGGCAGTTCCAGGTAGCGCGCTCGGTGACGCCCGCCTACCGTGCCGAAACGGCGTTCGCGCTGCCCGCTTCCTCGGTGCGCGCGGAGTGCTCCGTCGCAAGCGTGATGGGCCTCGACGTCCCCAAGATCGCCCTCTCTCAAAGCGGCGGCGCGGGGCTTCCCTATGCCTTTTTCGAGATCACGAGCGAGGCGGACTATTCGGTGAGCATGGTCACGGCGCTCTTTCCCAAGCTTCTGCGGCTCGCGGAAGTGGAAAAGTCGGTGCGGATGCTCGCAGACGAGATCGAACGCAACAAGCGGCGCGTCAACGCGCTCGAATACGTCATGATCCCGCAGCTCGAAGAGACCATCGCCTACATCCGCGAAAAGCTGAGCGAGAACGAGCGCGCCGCCCTCGTGCGCATCATGAAAGTCAAGGGCAAACAGCAGTAACATTCCCCGTCCGCTATCCCTGCGGACGGGAATTTTCATCTTTCCGCGCTGCCCGCTTGATTTTTCGGGCAAAATGGTATATAATAAGCGAAAAAGAATGTTTTGCGGCGCGCTGCGCCGCGGAGGATACCATGCACAATACCGTTGCTGTCTTGGAAGATCTTTTCTATGTCGGCGCGAGCGATCGGCGGCTCTCCCTGTTCGAGAACGTCTATCCCGTCCCGCGCGGCGCTTCCTACAATTCCTATCTCCTTCTCGACGAGAAGACGGCGCTCTTCGATACCGTCGATCACGCCGTTTCCGAACAGTTCCTCGAAAACGTGGAGCACGTTTTGGGCGGCAGGAAGCTCGACTATATCGTCGTCCATCACATGGAGCCCGATCACTCTTCGACGCTTTTTGAAGTGCTCCTGCGCCATCCCGAAGCCACCGTCGTGTGCAATCAGAAGATAGACGGCATGCTCAAAAACTACGGCTGCTGCGCGGGCGAAAGGCTGCTCGTGAAGGAGGGCGACGAACTCTCGACGGGCAGGCACACCTTCAAGTTCGTCTTTGCGCCCATGGTGCATTGGCCGGAAGTCATGATGAGCTTCGACTTAAAAACGGGCGCGCTCTTCTCGGCGGACGCCTTCGGCACGTTCGGGGCGCTCGGCGGCAGCGTTTGGGCGGATGAAGTGGACTTCGAGCACGACTTTTTGGACGACGCGAGAAGATACTACATCAACATCGTCGGAAAATACGGCGTGCAGGTGCAGAGCGTCCTCAAAAAGGCGGCGGGGCTCGACATCCAATATCTCCTTCCCCTGCACGGGCCGCTGTGGAGGGAAAACATCGGTTGGTTCGTGGAAAAATACCTCACCTGGAGCAGCTATACGCCCGAAGAGAAGGGGGTGCTCGTCGTCTACGGCAGCATCTACGGCCACACGCAGAACGCGGCGGAGATCGTCGCCTCCCGCATGGCGCTAAAGGGCGTAAAGGTCAAGGTGTACGACGCTTCGATGACCGATACTTCCGTCCTCGTTTCCGAGGCGTTCCGCTATTCGCACATCGTCTTCGCTTCGGCAACGTACAATAACGGCATCTTCGTGAAGATGGAGGAGTTCTTGTCCGACCTCAAGGCGCACGCCTTCCAGAACCGCGCCTATGCCGTCATCGAGAACGGCTCTTGGGCGCCGCAGGCGGGCGCGCTGATGGAGACGGAGCTTTCTTCCTTCAAGAACATGAAAAAGCTGGGCGAGAAGGTGACGATCCTCTCGTCCGTCAAGGAAGAGACGCGGGAAAAGCTTGTGGCTCTTGCCGACCTCATTGCCGAGGACGTGAAGGCGTGAGGCGGGAATTTTCAGAGATCCGGGCGCGGAAGCGCCAAAAAATAAAGTTAAGGAGAACAATGTCATGAAGTATGTTTGCACGGTCTGTGGCTATGTCTACGACGAGGAAACGGGCGATCCCGATAACGGCATCGCGCCCGGCACCCTGTGGAAGGATGTCCCCGACGACTTCACCTGCCCGCTCTGCGGCGTAGGCAAAGAAGATTTTTCCGCCGAATAAGGACGGAAACGCGCGGGCGGGCTCCCTTTTGCGGGAGCCCGCCCGCAAACACTTTATTCACGAATTTCTTTTGCTTCGCAAAACAAATCCCGTGAGAAGATTTTGCCGCAGATCCCTCTCTTCGGGAAATCTTCGCGGCGGCAGGTTCTTCCTTGCTTACCATGAAAACACATACGCATTTTGTTTGAAAAGCGATAAAGCGTGTGATATATTGATAAGGCCGTGTTTTCATCGTGCGGCTCTCGGCGCGCCCTATCTTTCTCTTGGAGGAAGCGGGCGGCGCTTCATAAGAAAAAGGAGGACGATATGGCAGAAAATAAAATAAGAACGCTCATCCTCTCCGTCGTTCCGATGCGCACGCAGGTCGTATTCCCCGATCTCTCCGTCGCCTTCGACGCGGGCCGCGGCATCTCGCTTGCCGCCGTCGAGCGTGCCAACCTCAACGATAAACTCATCTTTTTGACCAAACAGAAGGACGCGCAGGAGGAAGTTCCGGGCGAAGACGGGCTCTTTGCCGTCGGCACGGTGGCGCGCGTCCGCCAGGTGACCCGCCTTCCCGGCGACCGTATCCGCGTGTTTGCCAACACGCTCTACCGCGCCCGCGCGCGCGATTTCCGCATCGAGGGCGGCTATATCTACGCCGTTACCGACGAGCTCACCACCATCCACGGCGATCCCACGCTGGAAGAGGCGTACTTCCGCACCGCGAAGGAGCTCGTCAAAGACGTCATCCAAGCGGACGGCAAGATCTCGCAGGAAGTGGACGGGCGGCTCGCGACCATCGGCGATATCGACGAATACATCAACGTGTGCGCCTACAATATGCGTATCCGCGAGGAGGTCAAGCAGCAGCTTCTGGAAGAGGCCCGCCTTGTCGAGCGGCTCAAGCTCTTCGAACGCTGCCTCAACGACGAGTTGGAAATTTCCCGCCTCGAGCGCAAGATCGCGCAGGACGTGAGGAAGAACATTGACCAGTCGCAGAAGGAATACTATCTTCGCGAACAGCTCAAAGCCATCCATGCGGAGCTCGGCGACGACGTCGAGGAGAACGCCCGCCTGCGCGAAAAGCTGCTTGCAAAGCACCTTCCCAAAGAGGTGGAGGAAAAGGCGATGACCGAGCTTTCCCGCATGGACAAGATGCCCGCCTCCTCGCCCGAATACACCGTGCTGCGCAACTATGCGGACTGGCTCATCGACCTTCCGTGGACGGAGGAGACGCAGGACACCGAATCGCTTGCGGACGTCGAAAAAGTCCTCGACGACGACCACTACGGGCTTGAAAAGATCAAGGAGCGCGTCGTCGAATATCTCGCCGTCTTAAAACTGACGGGGGAATTGAAGGCGCCCATCCTGTGTCTCGTCGGCCCGCCCGGCGTGGGCAAGACGAGCATCGCCAAGTCGGTCGCGCGGGCGCTCGGCAGAAAGTTCGTGCGCATGAGCCTCGGCGGCCTCAAAGACGAGGCGGAGATCCGCGGCCACAGGCGCACCTACATCGGCGCCATGCCCGGCCGCATCCTCTACGAGATGAAGAACGCGGGCTCTATCAACCCCGTGTTCCTTCTCGACGAGGTGGACAAGATCTCGATGGACCTGCGCGGCGACCCCGCGAGCGCGCTCCTCGAAGTTCTTGACCCCGAGCAGAACTCCACCTTCCGCGACAGATACCTCGAAGTTCCTTATGATCTGAGCAAAGTCATGTTCATCGCGACGGCGAACACGCTCGATACCATCCCCGGGCCCCTCCGCGACCGCATGGAGATCATCGAGCTCTCGGGCTACACCCCGCAGGAGAAGGAGGAGATCGCAAAGCGCTATCTCGTTCCCAAAAAGCGCAAGGAAAACGGCCTCACCGAAGAAAACCTGCGCATCACGGACGGGGCGATCGGCGAGATGATCGACGGCTACACGATGGAAGCAGGCGTGCGTTCTCTGGAGCGCACCATCGGCACCGTGTGCAGGAAGGCTGCCGTGCGCATCGCCAAGGACGAGGAGAGAAAGGGCATCACCGTCACGCGGCAGAACCTTGAAAAGTTCCTCGGCGCCAAGCGCTTTCTGCGCGAGGACGAGATGCGCGAGAAGGACGAAGTGGGCGCCGCCACCGGGCTTGCCTGGACGGCGGTGGGGGGCGCGACGCTCACCATCGAAGTTTCGGCGATGCAGGGCAAGGGCGACATCCTGCTCACGGGCAAGCTGGGCGACGTCATGAAGGAGTCCGCCCGCGCCGCCATCAGCTATATCCGCGCCCATGCCGAACAGTACGGCATCGACGAAGAGGAATTCGAAAAGAAGGATATCCACATCCACATCCCCGAGGGTGCGACCCCCAAAGACGGCCCGAGCGCGGGCATCACGATGGCGACCGCCATTCTTTCCGCCTTCACCAATCACCCCGTGCGCCGCGACGTCGCCATGACGGGGGAGATCACCCTGCGCGGCAAGGTGCTGCCCATCGGCGGGCTCAAAGAGAAGGCGCTCGCCGCCAACCGCATCGGCATCAAGAACGTCATCATCCCCGAAGAGAACAAGAAGGACGTCGAGGAGATCCCCGAAGCCGTCCGCAAGAACATCAACTTCATCTGCGTGAACGACGTGGAAGAAGTGTTCCACAACGCTGTCCGCGGGCTGTGAGCGTTATGCCCGCCCGCCGGACTGTAAGGAGGTCCTCATGGAGATCAAAGAAGCGAAATTTTTGAAATCTGCCGCCGAAGTGCGCGGATTTCTGCGGCCCGAGCGCCCCATGATCGCCGTCTGCGGCCGAAGCAACGCGGGCAAGAGTTCGCTCATCAACCTGCTTGCGAACCGCAAGAACCTTGCCAAGACGAGTTCCGCCCCCGGCAGGACGCGCCTTGTCAACTACTTTGATTTCGGCGAATTCTGGCTCGCCGATCTCCCCGGCTACGGCTATGCCGCCGTCTCGCGCGACGAGAAGGCGCGCTGGGGCAGGACGCTTGACGCCTTCTTTGCGAAAAAGGAGGATATCCGCCACGTCTTTCTTCTCATCGACATCCGCCGCGACCCTTCGGGGGACGATCTGCAGCTCGTCGATTTCCTCAACTATCACATCATCCCGTTTTCCGTCATTGCGACCAAGAGCGACAAGCTCTCCCGCATGAAGACAAAGGAAAGAAGGCGGGCGATCGCCTCTCAGTTCGGCCTCGGCGAGGACAACGTCGCCATCGTCTCGTCGGTGACGGGGGAGGGGAAGGACGAGATCCTCTCCCGCATCGCCGCCCTGTTGTAAAGAAAACGAACATTTGCAACAAACAGAGCGGTTTCGGGAAATATCTGTAGTTTTGTGAAATACCTGACAAAAATCTGACATAAACCTGACATCTTTTTATTGGACAAGGGGAGAAAAAAGTGCTATTTTATAGCTCGGTCCATGCGTTCGGAATGTTCTTTCCGTGCGCACAGTAAAAGGGACTTTCGGGAAAATGCATGAAGCCCGCGGCATATGTGCAGCGGGCTTCGCCTATCGCTGCTCGGCTTTTTCGGGGCTCGGCTGCACATTTGCGCAGGGAAAAATGCTGCCGAAAGTCGGAAAAGATTTGACGATTTGTGACGGATATGCTATCATATCTTCATGGATACTTCAGAAAAGATCGTAAGTCTGAGAAAGGCATTTCAGCTTTCGCAGGAAGAGCTTGCCGACCGCATCGGCGTCGCCCGCCAGACGGTCATCAGCTGGGAACAGGGCGCCCGTCCTTCGGCGTTCAACCGCAGGCGCATCTGCGAAGAATTTGCCCTCCCCGTCAACTACTTCGATGCGGATGTCTCCATTACCCTGCAGGCGGCGGAGCGGGAAGCCGGCCCGAAGAGCGGGCAGGAGACGGGCGAGAGCGTATCTCCCGCGCAGGCGCCGCGCGCCGCCCGGGCGCTGCGTTCGCTCGGGACGGTCATGCGCTGGGGGAACGTCTTCTTCGCGGGGCTGCTCCTCTTCGGGGCGTTCGTGGGAACGGTCCTGTGCATCGTTTCCCTGTTTGCCGCGCCTTCCGGCTCTGCCGTTCAGCTGCTTTTGAACAAGCACGACATCCTGTATTTGTCTTTGGGGCTTTTGGGGGTCGTGGCGGTGTTTTATGCCGTGTGCTTTTTCGTGCGCCTTTTGCTGCGCGAGCTGCTGCGCATCAAGGCCCGCCGCAAGTGAGGTCTGTCCAACAAAATAAGCAAAAAAGAGCGGAGAAAGGGGAAAAAGTCCCCTTTTTTTGCTGTAAAAAAGTTGCCACGGCGTCAAAAATATGGTAAAATATCACGGTTAGAAATCCACACCCCGAAAGAGCGCCGCGCTCCGTGCCCGCAAATCTATCTCAGGCGGGCAGCAGGCGGAAAACCGTTCGCGGGGGAGGTTCAACGGAGGAATTATGGCAGTCATCACCATGAAGCAGCTGCTCGAAGCGGGCGTCCACTTCGGGCACCAGACGAGAAAGTGGAACCCCAAGATGAAGAAGTACATCTTCGCGGCACGCCACGACATCCACATCATCGACCTTGAAAAGACGGCGAAGCTCATCGAAGAGGCTTATACGTTCGTCGTTGAGTCGGTGAAGGCCGGCAAGAGCGTTCTTTTCGTCGGCACCAAGAAGCAGGCGCAGGACGCCATCAAGGAAGAGGCGGAGCGCTGCGGCCAGTACTACGTCAACTCCCGTTGGCTGGGCGGGTGTCTGACCAACTTCAAGACCATCCGCGCCCGCATCGACTATCTTGAAAAGCTCGAGAAGATGGAAGAGAGCGGCGAGTTCGACCTCCTTCCCAAGAAGGAAGTGCTCGGCCTCAAGAAGGAGATGGCAAAGCTTCAGGAAAACCTCGGCGGCATCAAGAACATGCGCACCCTTCCCGGCATCATGTTCATCGTCGACCCTCATAACGAGGACATCGCCGTTGCCGAAGCGCGCAAGCTCCGCATCCCGATCGTCGCCATCACCGATACCAACTGCGATCCCGATCTCATCGATCACGTCATCCCCGGCAACGACGATGCGATCCGCGCGATCAAGCTCATCTCGTCCGTCATCGCCAACGCCGTCATCGAGGCAAACCAGGGCGAAACGTTCGATGCAGCTCCCGCTCAGGAGGAAGCAGCTCCCGCGGAAGAGGCAGAGCCCGCTGAGGCTTCCGTTCAGGAATAACTTTTTTGGAGGAAGACAACAATGGCAGAATTTACCGCAAAGGACGTCATGGCGCTCCGTGAACAGACGGGCGCAGGCATGATGGATTGCAAGAAGGCCCTTGTCGATGCAGAGGGCGATATGAACAAGGCTGCGGACCTTCTCCGCGAACGCGGCATCGCAAAGGCTGCAAAGCGCGCTTCCAAGATCGCCGCAGAGGGCGTCGTCTACGCCTATATCGAAGGCAATACGGGTGTGCTCGTCGAAGTCAACTGCGAGTCCGACTTCGTTGCCAAGGGCGACAGATTCCGCGCCCTGGTCGAGACGGTCGCAAAGCAGATCGCAGCGACGAAGCCTCAAGACGTCGAAACGCTCCTTGCCTCCACCCTTCCTTCGGGAGAGACGGTCGAAGCGTTCGTCACCGATCAGACCGCCGTCATCGGCGAGAAGATCTCCGTCCGCCGCTTCACGGTGTACGAGAGTGCAGGCCATATCGAAACGTATATCCACATGGGCGGCACGATGGGCGTTATGCTCAACTTCGCCTGCGAAGAGAACGACGTCACCAAGGAGCTTGCGCACAACGTCGCGCTCCACGTCGCATTCTCCAAGCCTCAGTACATGACGAAGGAGGAAGTCTCCGAGGAAACGCTTGCCAAGGAGAAGGAGATCCTCATGAAGGAAGTCATGAACGAGGGCAAGCCTGCGAACATCGCAGAAAAGATCGTGCTCGGCAAGATCAAGAAGTTCTACGAAGAGAACTGCCTGCTCGACCAGAAGTTCATCAAGGACGACAAGGTCACGATCGCTCAGCTCATCGCCGAGGAAGCCAAGAAGGCGGGCTGCTCCGTAGAGCTCAAGGCATTCTGCTTCTACGTCATGGGTCAGGGTCTCGAAAAGAAGAGCGAGGATCTGCAGGAAGAAGTTGCCAAGCAGGTCGAGGCGATGAAGAAATGAGTTCTCACTTTTTTGCGTGACCGCAAAAAAGTCGTGAGAGAATTTCGCGAAAATCTTTTTGCTCCGCAAAAATCTTTCCGCGAGTTTAAGCAAAAGTATTTGCAAATTGAGTGAGCCAGCGCAAGGGAACCTTGCTTGGCTCATTTTATTTTTAGAAGCAACAAAGGGGAACCCTCCTTGCGGGATTTATTTTAGAGATCCACGCATTTCTTTTGCTGCGCGAAACAAATTCCGTGAGAAAATTTCGCGAAAATCTTTTTGCTCCGCAAAAATCTTTCCGCGAGATTAAGCAAAAGTATTTGCAAATTGAGTGAGCCGGCGCAAGGGAACCTTGCTTGGCTCATTTTATTACTCTTCGCTTTCAATATCCTAAAAATTTCAAAGCGGGTATTGATTTTTGCGGCGGGACGTGCTATAATGGGGGCAAAAGGGCGGCCGAACGATCCGAGCGCGCCCGTATGATAAGGAGGGCAGTACCATGAAGCACAGGATCATCACCGTCAGCCGTGAATTCGGCAGCGGCGGTCGCACGATCGCCAAGGAAGTGGCGGAAAAGCTCCGCATCCCCTGCTACGATCAGGAACTCATCGAAAAAGTGGCGGAAGAGAGCGGCTTTGCTAAGGAGTACATCGCCGAACACGGCGAACAGACGGGCAACTGGCTCACCAATGCTTTTGCGGCGGCGGCCTCATATTACGGGCCCATCGGCAGGGACTTCGTGTGGATGGCGCAGCGCAAGGTCATTTTAGAGCTCGCCGAAAAGCATCCCTGCGTCATCGTCGGGCGGTGCGCGGACTTCATCCTGCGCGACAGGGCAGACCTTCTCAAAGTGTTCATCCATGCCGACCCCGCCTTCCGCGCCGACCGCATCGTACGCGTCTACGGCGAGCGGGAAGATTCGCCCGAAAAGCGCATCCGCGACAAGGATAAGCGCCGCATGGCGTACTACCGCTACTATACCGACATCGACTGGGGCGTCGCCAAAAATTACGACGTCTGCCTCGACAGCGGCACGATCGGCATCGACCGCTGCGCCGATATCATCTTTTCGCTCTTCTGATGAGTTCCGCCCGGCTGCGGGCTCGGACGGCACATTGCGGCGGGAGCGCCCGAAAAGAGGCGCTTCCCGTCTTTTGCGGCGTTTTTCGCCGTACTTTCAAGAAAATCCCGTGCAATTTGCGTGCTTTTTCGGCGCGGGTATGATATACTTAGTAAGATAAAGAGCCGCATTTTCAGCGGGAAAGGGGATGCTATGCAGCCGAAATACAAGCGCGTTTTACTCAAACTCTCGGGCGAGGCGCTCGCGGGAGAACAGAAATTCGGCCTCAACGAAGAGGTCATCTCGAAAGTTGTCGATCAGCTCGTCAAAGTACACGATATGGGTGTGGAGATCGCGCTCGTCATCGGCGGCGGCAACTTCTGGCGGGGCAGGCAGGGCACCAATATGGACCGCGCCACCGCCGACCAGATGGGCATGCTCGCGACCGTCATCAATTCGCTCGCCATGATGGACGCCATCGAACAGAGGGGCGTTCCCACGCGCGTGCAGACGGCGCTCAACATGATCTCCGTCGCAGAGCCCTACGTCCTTCGCAAGGCGCTGCATCACTTCGAAAAGGGTCGCATCGTCATCATGGCGTGCGGCACGGGCAACCCGTATTGCTCGACGGACACCGCCGCCGCACAGCGCGCCTGCGAGATAAGAGCGGACGTTTTGCTCATGGCGAAGAACGTGGACGGCATCTACGACAGCGACCCCGCGCTCAACCCGAATGCGAAGAAGTACGACAGGCTCACCTTCGGCGATATCGTGAACAAGGGCCTCAAAGCGATGGACGCGACGGCCGCGACCATGTGCATGGAGAACGACATCCCCGTGCTCGCCTTCGCGCTCGGCGAGGAAGATTCCATCCTCCGCGCCGTCTGCGGCGAAAGCCTGGGCACGCTCATCAGCAACGAATAATTTTTTAAGGAGACGATCATGGAAAACGAAAAATTGGAAGAGATCTTTTTGGTGCTCGAGGATAAGCTCGATAAGGTTGTGAACGTCCTTAAGGACGAGTACGCGGGCATCCGCGCGGGCCGCGCCAATCCCCACATCCTGGACAGGCTTCAGGTGGAGGCATACGGCGCCATGAGCCCCCTCAACCAGCTGGGCAATATCTCCGTCGCGGACGCGAGGTGCCTTGTCATCAGCCCCTGGGATAAGTCGCTCTTAAAGGCGATCGAAAAGGCGATCCTCGCCTCCAACATCGGGCTCAACCCTTCCAACGACGGCAACGTCATCCGCCTCGTCTTCCCCGAGCTCACCGAGGAAAGAAGAAAGGATCTCGTAAAACAGGTGCGCCGCATGGGCGAGGATGCGAAGGTCGCAGCCCGCAACGTGCGCCGCGAAGCGATGGAAGGCATCAAGAAAATGAAGAACGGCAAGGAGATCTCCGAAGACGAGGCCTCCAACGCCGAACAGGACGTCGAAAAGAACATCGCAAAGTGCATGGAGGAGCTCGATAAGGCGGTCTCTGCCAAGGAAAAAGAGCTCATGACCATCTGATGGGGGAGCTGCCGCGTCACGTCGCCGTCATCATGGACGGCAACGGGCGCTGGGCGCAGAAGCGTCTCCTTCCCCGCAGCGCGGGCCATGCCGCGGGCCTGAAGCGCATGATCGCGCTCTCGGAATATCTCTTCCGCCGCGGGGTGGAAGTGGTGACGCTGTATGCGCTTTCGCAGGAAAATTTGTCGCGCTCCGAAGAAGAGCTTTCCGCCCTCTTTGCGCTCTTCCGCCAATATTTCGCGGGCAGCGTCGAACGGCTTGCAAAGAACGATTTGAGGCTGGACGTCATCGGCGATACTTCTCTCCTCCCCGAAGACATCCTCTCGCTCATCGAAAGCGGGAAGGAGAGGACGAAGGAAGGGGGGCGCGGCACGCTGGTGCTTGCGATCGCCTACGGCGCGCGGCAGGACATCGTATCGGCCGTGAATCGTGCGGTGAGAGCGGGAAAGGAGGTGACGGAGGGGGAGTTTTCCGCGCTCCTTTCGACGGGGGCATATCCTCCGCCCGATCTTCTCGTCCGTACGGGCAAGGAAAAGCGGCTCTCCAACTTTCTGCTCTTTGAATCGGCTTACGCCGAGCTGTATTTTTCCGACAAGATGTTTCCCGACTTCTCCGATGCGGACATGGAGCGTGCGCTCGGGGACTATGCGACGCGTGACCGCCGTTACGGCAAGGTCAAGACGCAATAAAGACTGAGTTTGCCATGAAGAGACTCCTTACGGGTATCGTCTATATCCTCATTCTCCTGGGCGCGTTCCTGCTCAGGAGATATGTGCATCTGCTCTTTTTCGACGCGCTCGTGCTGCTCTTCTCTCTGCTTGGCACGCATGAAATGCTGCGCGCCTTCGGGGATCGCATCGACAGGGCGCAGAAGACGCTCGTTTTGCTCTTTTCTTCGGGCATCATCGTCTGCTATGCGGCGGCGGATACCGTCTACCGCCGGTTGCAGGAGACGCGCCCCGAGATCGTCAACTATTCCCCGCTCATCACCTTCGTCGTCTTTATGGCGGGGCTCGCGCTTTTATTCGGGCTGCTCGTCTTCCGCCACGAGAAGACTTCGCTCGAGTCTTTGGGCTGTTCGCTCATCTGCTATCTCTATCCCTCCGTCTTTCTGCTCGTGCTCACAGGCTGCAACCATATGCCCGACTATTCGGAGATCGGCATTCTGTTCGTCTTCGTCATCTGCCCGTTTGCAGATAGCCTTGCGTACGTCTTCGGGCGGCTGTTCGGGCGTTGGCTGCCCAAAAAGCTCGCGCCGACGGTGAGCCCCAACAAGACGCTCATCGGGGGCTTTGGCGGGCTGATCGGCGGGGCGCTCGGCGCGGTGTGCATCTTCTTCGTCTACTACGGCCTGTTGGAGCCGTGCGACCTCAACACGGAGTGGCTCAACCTCGTCTTCTTCATCGCGCTCGGCGTGCTCACGGCGGCGTTCACGGAGTTCGGCGACCTCGTGGAGAGCGCCGTCAAGCGCAAGCTCGAGATCAAGGATATGGGAAGGCTGCTGCCCGGGCACGGCGGCATCCTCGACCGCATCGATTCCACCCTCTACGCGGGGCTCATCGTCTGCTTCGTCCTGACGATGCGCATCCTCGCCGTAGGATAAACGGCATAATTTCCGCCCGAAGCGGATAGAATAGTGGGGGCGTGCCCCCGCTCTTTCTTTGAAAAAACAGGAGGCGGTCATGAAGATCGCATTGATCGGCTGCAGCGGCAGCATCGGCAGGCAAGTCGCCGAAGTCGTGCGGGAGCACCCCGCACATTTTTGCTTTTCCGCGCTCATCGGCGGGCGGGATCAAGCGGCGCTCTCCAAGCTTGCGGAAGAGTTCCGCCCCGCCTTTGCGGGGCTTGCGGAAGGGGGAGAGGTCTCTCTTCCCGAAGGCACCCGCCTTCTGCGGGGAGAAGAGATCTTAGAGCACGCCTTCGACGGCGCGGACGTCGCCCTCATCGCGGCGGGCGGCTTTGCGGGGCTTGCTTACACCCTGCGGGCGGCACGGCTCGGATTAAAGATCGCCCTTGCCAATAAGGAATCGCTCGTCTGCGGCGGCAAGCTCGTGCTAAACGCCGTCAACAAGAGCGGGAGCGACCTCGTTCCCGTGGACAGCGAGCATTCGGCGCTCTTCCAGGCGCTCTCCTTCCGCCGCGACATGCCCTTTGAAAAGCTCATCTTAACGGCGAGCGGCGGGCCCTTCTTCCAGCTCGGGGAAGAGGAGCTGAAGAGAGTGAAGGCAATCGATGCGCTCCGTCACCCGACGTGGAAGATGGGACCCAAGATCACCATTGACAGCGCGACGCTCCTCAACAAAGGCTACGAAGTCATCGAAGCGAAGTGGCTGTACGGCGCGCCCTTCGAACGCATCGAGGCGGTCGTGCATCCCGAGAGCATCGTGCATTCCCTCGTCTCTTTCCGGGACGGCGCGATGATGGCGCAGCTCGGGTATCCCGATATGAAGCTGCCCATCCAGCTCGCGCTCACCTATCCCGAGCGGCTGCCCTGCGTGAGGCAGCTCGATCTCGTCTCCCTCGGCGCGCTGCACTTCTATCCGCTCCCGAAGGAGAAATTCCCCTGTTATTCGCTCGCGCTTGCGGCGGGGAAGGAGGGCGGCACCGCGCCCACCGTGCTCAACGCGGCGGCAGAGGTCGCCGTCCATGCCTTCCTGCAGGATGCGATCGCATTCCCGCGCATCGCCGAAATCATCGAGGCGGCGCTCTCGGCGTTTGCGCGCGAGGACGTCACGTCCTTCGAGCAGCTCGCCGCTGTGGACGCCCGCGCAAGGAGCTTTGCCCGTAACGTTATCTATGACTGAACTTCTCGCTTTCAATTGGGGCACGGTGGGTTCCGTGCTCCTTGCCATCCTCATCCTGCTTGCGATGATCACGGTGCACGAATTCGGGCACTACATCGTCGGCAAGCTTCTGAATTTCCGCATCAATGAATTTTCCGTCGGTTTCGGCCCCGCGCTCTTCAAGCATAAAAACAAGAAGACGGGGGAGCTCTTCTCCGTGCGCCTTATCCCGCTGGGCGGCTACTGCGCCTTCGACGGGGAGGACGGCATCGAGGAGACTCAGGAGGAGAACGCCGAAGCGCCCGAAGAGGCGTTCGAGGAGTTCCGTGAGCCGCAAACGACAGCCCCCGAGGAGGATAAGGGCGAGCCCGAGGCAGAGCGGCTCATCCAAGCCTCTTCGACGACGCTTCGACCCAAGGGGGAGCCCTTCACCAAGCGGCCGCCGTGGGCGCGCATCCTCGTGCTCGTCGCGGGGGCGTTCATGAACTATATTTTCGCGGTCGTCCTCATCCTCATTGAGTTCTTCGCCTGCGGGCAGACGCTCATCGCCGTCTACGAAGTCGCTCCCGCCGAAGGGGAGTACGCCGCCTTTTCGCTTTGTGATCAAGACATCATCTTGGAGGCGGACGGCAGGGACGTGTATTTGACGACCGACCTTCTTGCGGCGCTCCACGGCAAAAAGCAGGGCGATCTCGTGCCCTTCACCGTCTCCCGCGTCGTCGAGTGGGAGGAGGGCGCTGCAAAGCGGCGGGAGAAGAAGGAAGTCACCGTCATGCTGCGCGCGGACGTTAAGGATGCGTCGAGCGCCGACACCGACCTTCTATGGCGCGCGCTCGGCGCGGCGCAGGACGAAGAGGGAAACTTCCTGATGGCGAACGCCGCCGCCAAGTTCGGCTTTTTTGAAACAATCGGCCGCTCCTTCGTCTATTCCTTCAAGATCGCGGGCTCCATCTTCCGCGTTCTCGGCGAGCTGTTGACGGGCAGGCTGGGGCTCGACGCCTTCGGCGGGCCTGTGACGACCATCTCCATGACGGCGCAGCTCGCCTCGATGGGGCTCAGATATTTTTTGGAGATCGCAGGCTATATCGGCGTCAACCTCGCCGTCTTCAACCTCTTGCCCATTCCCGCGCTCGACGGGAGCAAGGTGGTGTTCACCGCCATCGAATGGGTACGCGGCAAGCCCATCTCCCGCAAGGTCGAGGCGGTCATCCACACCGTTGGCTTTTTGCTTATCTTGGGCTTTGCCCTGCTTGTGGATATTCTGCAATTTGTATAAAAAGAGGCGCGCCCGCGGAATGTCCGCGGGCGCGCTGCTGCAATATCGGGAGTGTTGCGTTATGCCTGAGGGGGAACTGCCTGCTCCGTTGCTGCGGGTCGGGCAGTGGGCTTTGCGGTGTTGAAGCGCCTCACCTGCTTGACGAACGCCCTGGAGCTGAACAGGATGGCTGCCGCCACGATGGCGATGGCGATATCGGGCAGCACATAGCCCGCCTGATAGGTGAGGCTGTACAGCCACACGGGCTGACCCTCGGGCGCCCACATACCGAAGGCGAACATGCCCGAAAGGAAGTGCATTACGAAGCGCGAAAGCCCCGCAACGACGCCGCCGAGCGCGATCTGCACCTGGGGCGCCTTATCGAGCGCCTTGACCTTCGCAAAGCAGCCCGCAAGCCCGATGCACATGAAGGCGAGGGGATAATCGAGGAGGAACTGCGCGGGGTGCAGGATGTAGGGGTCCTGGAACGCCTGTAAAATGCCGTAGATAAACCCTGCGAACACGCCCTTCCTAGTGCCGAACATATAGGAATAGATCATGAGGGGCACGAGGGAAGCGATGGTGATGGAACCGCCCTGGGGCATCTTGACGATGCGAAGATAGGAGAGGGCAAAGCTCATGGCGATGCAGACGGCAGCATAAGAGATGGCTTTGGTGTCGAAGCCCTTTTTATCGCCCCTCCCCGTGAGGAAGGTCGCGGCGAGCACGGCGACGATGGCGACGGCTGCCGAAATGTAGAGCGCGACGGATTCGACTTCGTCGTTGGTGGTGCCGTTCATATCGGCGGCTTCGCCCGACTCATAGTAGATGCCCATGCAGACGAGGGAAGCGACGAGCGCCCCCGCGATGAGCACGCCCGAGATCGCATACGTCACGGCGCAGCGTTTGAGAAAGAGCAGCAGCGCGCTCACGGCGATCGCTCCGATGAGGGAGACGAGGGGCGCAAACAGGGTGAGGGTGATGCCGTCCTCGAGGAAGGTGAAGGTGAGCAGCGTGATGCCCACGGCGCACGCATAGACGACGAAGAAGATGAGGCTCGCTTTGAGGAAGGGCGCTCTCTTTTCGCCGCGGATGAGGAGCACGCAGACGAGGAAGGCAAGCGCGAGCGCGATGGTCGCCCAGAAGCAGACGCCGCGCGCGATGTTCATGGGCGAATCGAAGAGGATGGGGTACCATTCTGCGGGATCCGCCAAAAGGGAGTTGAGTAACATAAAAAACCTCCATAATTTTTTTGAGTTACCCGCCTCGGCGGACTGCCCGTACAGTACGGAAAGCCCGTCGGATAAAAAAACGCCCGCAAAAAAGCGGGCGGAACTTTTACCTTGAAATCCTGTCTTTCGTCCAAGCATTACCTTGCCCGATTCAAGTGGTATCATCTCAGCTTGTTACAGCACCCACGACGGATAATTCATTTGTGCTCTCATTATATTGCTTTGCGGCGCAAATGTCAAGAATTTTCGCGGTTTTTCGCGCTCCTGAGATTGTTTTTTGCCCGCCGCTGTGCTATAATATTCCTTGCGCGCACTTGCGCGGGGAGCATATTCTTATGGAACAGTTTTACGCCTATCTCGACCGCATGAAGTTCATCAAGCGCTGGCAGCTCATGCGCTCGGTGCGCGACGAGAACATCATGGAGCATTCGCACTCGGTGGCGGTCTTAACGCACGCCCTCGTCTGCATCGAAAACGGCGTCTTCGGCGGGCATATCGACGCGGAAAAAGCCGTCTTTTACGCCCTTTATCACGAAGTGAGCGAGGTGATGACGGGCGATCTGCCCACCCCCGTCAAATATTTCAACAACAGCATCCACGGCGAGTACGAAAAGCTCGAAAAGCTCGCCGTCGAAAAGATCGCAGACACCCTGCCGCCCGAGCTCAAAAAAGAGCTCTATCCCTATTTGCAGGCAGAGAAGCATTCGGACGAGTACCGCTTTGTCAAAGCCGCCGATAAGCTCTCCGCCTACATCAAGTGTTTGGAAGAGCTGCGCTCGGGCAACCGCGAGTTCGCCCAGGCGGAGCGCACGCTGCACGAATCGCTCGAACATATGGAGCTCCGCGCCGTTACTTACTTTTTCGAGCACTTCATCCCCGCCTTCTCGCTCTCTCTGGACGAGCTCGAAGGGCTTTGAGCGGCTTTCCCGCATCCAAACCGAACAAAAAGACTCCGTGGTGCTTCACGGAGTCTTTTTCATCACAAAATTGGTAAGAACTGCGCCGCGGCGCACGACTTGCTGCTCCTTTTCGACGCTGTAGCCGCGCCGCTCGAAGAAGGGGCGGGCGGTCTTCGATGCGTGCGTTGTGAACCGTTGGGCGGGGCAGGCTGCTTCCAGGGCGTTGACGAGGGCGGTCGCAACGCCTTTTCCCGTGTGCGAGGGGTGGACGTAGAGGCGGTCCAAATAACCGTCCTTTGTCATATCGGCAAAGCCGAGGAGCGCGCCGTTTTCTTCGGCGACGAGCGTATGATTGGCGCGGAAGGAGGCGTCCCATGCTTCCTCGTCGATATGGCCCGTCGCCCAGGCGTCGAGCTGTTCCTCGGTATAGTCGCCGCGGCAGAGCGTATGCACGCTTTGAAAAAAGAGGTCGGCGATCGCGGCAAGGTCGCCCGTCTGATAGGGCCGCAGCGTCATTTGTGCTCCTTTAAGGTGAGATACACCATGAGGACGGCGATGTCGGCGGGGTTGACGCCCGAAATGCGCTCCGCCTGCCCTAAATTGAGGGGGCGGATGCGGGCGAGCTTTTCCCGCGCTTCGAGGCGGAGCCCGTCGATGTGTTCGTAGTCAAGATCGGGCGGCAGCGGCTTTTCCTCCATCCGCTTTGCCTTTTCGCGCTCGCGCTCGCTCGTCTTTAAGTAGCCCTCATAGCGCACCTCCGTCTCGGCGGAAAGGAGAATGTCGTTCGGCACGCCTTCAAAGAGACCGAATTCGCGTCGGAGTTCTTTGATCGGGATATTGCGGCGCAGAAGGTCGGAATAGGTGACGCCGTTCGTGAAGTGCTCGCCGTGCGCTTCCAGAAGAGCGGCTGCCTGCTTGTTGTCTGCGCGCGTGTTGAGGAGGGAAAGCACCTCTTCGCGCATTTGTTTGCGTTCTAAGAACCGCTGCCATCTTTCGTCCGTCACGAGCCCGCATTCCCGCCCGATCGGGGTGAGGCGCACGTCCGCGTTGTCCTGCCGAAGGAGCAGACGGAACTCCGCGCGCGAGGTCATCATGCGGTAGGGCTCGTCGGTGCCTTTCGTCACGAGGTCGTCGATGAGTACGCCGATATACGCCTGATCGCGCCGCAAAATGAGCGGGGGAAGCCCGCGTAGTTTCAAGGAGGCGTTGAGCCCCGCGACGAGCCCCTGTGCCGCCGCCTCTTCATAGCCGCTCGTGCCGTTGATCTGCCCTGCGGTATAGAGACCTTCCACCTTCTTGAATTCGAGGGTGGGCAGAACGTCGAGGGTGTCGATGCAGTCGTACTCGATGGCATAGGCATAGCGCACGATCTCGCACCGTTCCAGCCCTTCGACCGTGCGGTACATCTCCTTCTGCAGGTCGTGGGGGAGGGAGGTCGAAAGCCCCTGCACATAGATCTCGGTGGTGTCGGCGCCCTCGGGCTCCAAAAAGAGCTGATGGCGCTCTTTGTCGGAAAAACGCACGACCTTCGTCTCGATGGAAGGGCAGTAGCGGGGGCCCGTCGAAGAGATGGTGCCGTTATAGAGGGGCGCGCGGTCGAGATTGCTTAAAATGAGCTCGTGCGTCTTTTGGTTGGTGTAGGTGAGGTAGCAGACTTCCTGGCAGTCTGCGGGCGGCACGCTTTCATTCAGGAAGGAGAAGGGGAACACTTCTTCGCCCGGCTGTACGGTGAGGGCGGAAGTGTTTACGGCGCGGCCGTCGAGGCGGGCGGGGGTGCCCGTCTTGAAACGCCGTACCGAATAGCCGAGCTCCATGAGGTTTTGGGTGAGGAGGGTGGCGGGGGCGAACCCGTTGGGGCCGCTCTCTTTGACGACCTCCCCCGTGATGGTGCGGGCATTGAGGTAAACGCCCGTCGCGATGACGGCGGCGCGGCAAAAAAAGACGCCGCCGTAGCTTGTGACGACGCCCGAAACTTTTCCGTTTTTTGTGAGGATGCGCGCCGCTTCGCCCTGCACGATGCGCAAATTTTCCGTGTGTTCTAAAACGCGCTTCATCTCGCGGTGATAGGCGTTTTTGTCCGTCTGGGCGCGGAGGGACTGCACGGCGGCGCCCTTGCCCGTGTTGAGCATACGGTACTGCAGCGCCGTGAGGTCGGCGACGAGGCCCATTTCCCCGCCCAGAGCGTCTATTTCGCGCACCAAATGCCCCTTCGCCGTGCCGCCGACGGAGGGGTTGCAGGGGAGAAAGCCGATGCTGTCTAAGTTGAGTGTCAAAAGGACGGTCTTCTGCCCCGTGCGGGCGAGGGCGAGGGCGGCTTCGCACCCCGCATGCCCCGCGCCGATGACGACGGCGTCATACGTCCCTTCCGAAAATTCGTGCATACGTTATTGTTTTAAGACGGCGCTCTTGATGTCGGTCACGGCCTTTGCGACGCTGTCGTTGAGGCGCATGAGGTCGGCGATCTTGTCGCGCGCGTAGATGATGGTGGAATGATCCCTCCCGCCCATCACTTTTCCGATGGAGATGAGGGGTACGGAGAGCATGTCGCACATCAGGAAGATGCAGATCTGGCGGGCGCGGACGAGGTCCTGCCGCTTGCTCTTGCCCGTGATGTCGCTCTCTTTCAAAGAAAAATAGTGGGAAGCCGCGCGGAGGATGCTCTCGGGCGTCACTTCTTCCTGCGCGTCGCCTTCGCCCACGCTCTCCTGAAGGGCGAGGGAGGCGAGTTTTAAGCTGATGGGCTCTTCGTGCAGCTTGCTCGCAAAGATGACGGTGTTGAGCCGGCCTTCGAGGGTGCGCACGTTGTTGTCGGTATTCCTCACGAGGAAGGAGAGCACGTCGTCGGGGATGACGTACTTCTTTTCGAGTGCCTTGCGCTTTAAGATGGCGATCTTCATTTCAAGATCGGGCGGCTGGATGTCGGCGATGAGCCCGCCCTCAAAGCGCGTCCGAAGGCGCTCTTCGAGCGTCGTCAGCTCCTTTGCAGGGCAGTCGGAGGAAATGACGATCTGCTTGTGCTGCGAGAAGAGTTCGTTGAAGGTGTGGAAGAACGCTTCCTGCACGCCGTGCTTGTTCGCCCAGAACTGGATGTCGTCGATGATGAGCACGTCCACATTGCGGTAGCGGTTGCGGAAGCGCGTCTCGCTGTCCCGCCCCGCGCCGCGCTTTGAGTACATACTGTCCACATACTCGTTGAGGAACTTCTCGCTCGTCGTGTAGATGACGTGGAGGGAGGGCTTCTTTTCGGCGATCTCGTTGGCGATGGCCTGCATGAGGTGGGTCTTCCCGAGCCCCGTGCCGCCGTAGATGTAGAGGGGGTTGAAGTTTTCGCCGGGCGCTTCCGCGACCGACTTCGCCGCCGCATAGACGAACTTGTTGGAAGGCCCCACGACGAAGGAATCAAAGGTGAAGCGCTTATCCAAAGTGACGGTCGTCTCTTCGAGGGCGTCGGGCATCTCGTTGAGGGTGTAAGTCTCGCTCCCGTCAACGACGATGGTGAAGTCTTTCAGCCCCGTATCGGAGGTGGAGACGGCCTCGCGCAGTTTTTCGGCGTGGCTCGTCGTGATGACGCTCGCCACAAGGTCGGTCTCCGCTTTGAGCACGATCTTGCGGTTGACGATATCCTGGGGGACGAGCGGTTCGATGAACGCGCTGAAGGAGATGGGCGTGAACAGCTGCTTTGCCCGCTCCTTGATCTGGTTCCACATAACTTCCAACTGGGTGATTTCCGCCATTTTTTCCTCTGAAATGCTTTTCCTTTTTCCGCCGTTTTGTTATAATAGGGATAGAAAAACCGATTTTATTCAATTATAATACAAATCCCGCCGAAAGAAAAGTGTTTTTCAAAAGAAAGTTCTCCTCATGCGCATAAAAAAACTTACTCTCCACAACTTCAGGAATTACGAAGACGAGACGTTCGCCTTTGCAGACGGGCTCAACGTGCTCACGGGGCGCAACGCGCAGGGCAAGACCAACTGCGCCGAAGCGGTCTTTTACCTGTGTACGGGTTCTTCGCTCCGCATCCGTCACGACCGTCAGCTCATCCGCCGCGGGGAGAGCTGCGCTTCCCTCCGCGCAGAGGGGGAGAGCCGCTTCGGCACCCTCTCTTTGGAAGCGGACATCTTCGAAAACAAGCGCGAACTGCGCGTCAACGGCGTCAAAGTCAGTAAGAGCGCCGACTTTTTGGGCAACATCAACAGCGTGTTTTTTTCTCCCGGGGAGCTGCGCCTCATCCAGGACGGTCCCGACGAACGCCGCCGTTTTCTCAATCTTTCCATTTCGCAGACCTCCCGCCCTTACGCGCAGGCGCTTCTGCGCTACAACAAGATCCTCGATCAGCGCAACAACCTTCTGAAAAACCGTGACGTTTCTCTCGTCCTCGATACCCTCCCCGTGTGGGACGAGCAGCTCGCCCGCTATGCCGCCGTCATCGTGCGCCACCGCGCGGCATACCTCAAAGAGCTTTCCCCCCTCGCCCGGGAGGCGCATTCCTTCCTCACAGACGGAGCGGAGGAGCTTTCGCTCTCCTTCGATGCGGACTATCCCGAGGGGGAGGAGGCGATCGCGGAAGAGCTCATGAAGGAACTCTCCGCCGCCAACGAGCGCGATCTTCGTCTCGGCTTTACGACGGTGGGGCCGCACCGCGACGACGTCAAGATCTCGATCGGCGGGGCGGACGCCCGCGCCTTTGCCTCGCAGGGGCAGGCGCGCACGGCGGCGCTCTCCTTAAAACTTGCCGAAGTAGAGATCTTCACCCGCCTTGCGGGGGAGCCGCCCGTGCTTGTTCTCGACGACGTGATGAGCGAGCTCGACCTGCCGCGAAGAAAGAAGCTCGTCGCCCGCACCGAAGGGCTGCAATGCATCATCACCTGCACGCACGCCGAGCGCGTTTTGTACGGCAAGGAGACCAACAAGATCCGCATTTACGGAGGGAAGATCGTATCATGAGGGCCGATCTTCATCTGCATTCCCTCTGTTCGGACGGAAAATATGCGCCCGCGGAAGTCGCCGCCCGCTGCAAAGAGGCGGGGTTTTCCCTCTTTTCTCTGACCGATCACGACAGCATGGAGGGCGTTCCCGAGGCAGAAAAAGCCGCAAAGGAGCTCGGCATCTGCTGCGTCCCCGGCTGGGAAGTTTCCGCCTACGAGGACGTCAAAGTGCATATCCTCGGCTATGGCTGCGAGCGGGGGGAAGCGTATTTCCGCTTTCTAAAAGAGCGGAAGGAAGGCGCACTCGTTCGCTCGGAGGATATGATCGAGAAGGCGAACGCAGTGCTCGGGCTCAATGTCGGCCTTCATGACGCGCTTGCTCTGCGCGCCCGCCCCGACGCGCCCCTTCACACCATGCACGTCGTACGCGCCTTTGCGCGGGCTTTGGGAGCAACTGAGGGGGACGCCTACCGCGAGACGGCGGGAAAGCTCTACTTGGAATTTTTCGACCGCGGCAAGCCCGCTTATTCCGATCTCTGCCGCCCTTCGCCCGAAGACGCGATCGACATCATCCACGCTGCGGGCGGCATCGCCGTGCTCGCCCATCCCGGCCGCATCCGTCTCAGTGAGCGGGAAAAGCGCGCCCTCCTCGGACGCCTCGTGCGCCTCGGGCTGGACGGCATAGAGTGCGCCTACACGACGCATACTGAGGAGGAGACGCAGGCTTATTCCGCCTATGCGGAGGCGCACGGGCTGATGATAAGCGGCGGGTCGGACTTTCACATGGAAGACGGCGTTCACGTTGTGGGTATGCCCGTCTTCGAGCCCGACGAACGGCTGCTTAACGCCCTGCGCTCGTGCGGGGTGGGCATTTGAGAGGGCTTCGGAAGGTATTTTTCTTTTGTTCGGCGGCTGCGCTCCTTGTTTGGAGCGCTTTTGCTTTTCCCGTCCCGCCCCGTTTCGCGCGGGCGGAAGGGGAGGCGGCTGCTCTTTCGGAAGGGGTGGCGCTGCTCTCTTCCTGTACGACGTATTTCAGCGAGGAGAATTCTGGCCGCGCGCACAACATCCGCCTTGCGGCGGAGCGGATCTCGGGCATCGTGCTCTCCCCGCGCGAAAGTTTTTCCTTCAATGCGGCGGTGGGGGAGCGCACCGAAGAAAACGGGTTTCGGGAAGCGCCCGTCATCGAGCGCGGCGAATACGTCTTGGGAAGGGGCGGGGGAGTCTGCCAGGTGAGCAGCACCCTCTTTTATGCGGCTCTCGAAGGGGGGCTGCGCGTTTCGGAGAGCCATCCCCATTCCCTCGCCGTCTCCTATCTCCCGCCCTCTCTCGACGCGATGGTGAGCAAATGGAGCGATCTGAAGCTCCTCAACGCCCGCTCTTCGCCCGTCACGATCGAGGCGTTCTGCGGGCAGGGCTCGCTCACCGTGCGCCTTTACGGCACGCCCGACGGGCTTTTATACCGCGCGGAAAGCACCGTTCTTGCCTCTTTGCCCCTGCCCGAAGGGGAGGAAGGGAAGGAGGGGATCGTGAGCGAGAGTTTTCTTTGCGTCTATGGGGAGGGCGGGGAGCTCATCTCCCGCACGCGGGTGAGAAAAGACGTGTATGCGCCCAAAAAGTCGGGCGGATGAGGGCGGAGATCTGCAAAACAGGGCGGAAAAACGCGGAAAAAGTGCGCAAAGCTGCATAAAAACAGTTGATTTTTGTGCGGGTTTCGGGTATAATCATCAGGTGACTTCGGGCGTTCCGCTGCCGCGGCCCTTAAATTTCGGGGCAAATACCAAACCGGGAATGAACGTTTCGTGATCGAATGGAGGTTATATCTATGAAAGGTCTCATTGAAGCGATCGAGCGCGAGGGGCTCAAGGAGAACGTGCCCCAGTTCAAGGTCGGCGACACCGTCAAGGTGGGCTACCGCATCATCGAGGGCGGCAAGGAAAGGATCCAGAATTTTGAGGGCGTCGTCATCGCCAAGAAGCACGGGGGCATCCGCGAGAGCTTCACGGTGCGCCGTCTTTCCTTCGGCGTCGGTGTGGAGCGCTGCTTCCCCCTGCACTCCCCCAAGGTCGCCTATGTCACCGTTGTTCGCGCGGGCAAGGTGAGAAGGGCAAAGCTTTACTATCTCCGCGGCCGTACGGGCAAGGCAGCCAAGGTCAAGGAAGACATCTGAAATCAATGAACGGAAGGGCGGCGCCTCGGCGCCGCCGTTTTTTTGGAAAAAGCGGCGAAAAACCGTTTACAATTCTCCGCTAATCGGTTAGAATAGAAAACGGCAATATTCGCTATCAGGTAAGGAAAGCATTTATGAAGAAGAATTTTTGGAAAAACGCTACCAAGTACTTCCGCGCCTTTCTCATCTTGGCGCTTGCGTTTTTAGCGATCGGGCTGGGTACGCTGGGCAGCGTCACGACGACGGGCGATTCCTTTGTCCTCACCGCAAAGCAGGAAGGGGATGCCAAGGAACCCGATCTCGTGTTCCACCTCTCCATGCCACAGTCTGCGAGCTCGTCCAACATCTACGTCAAAAAGATCCTCGTCAACACGGGCGCCGTGTATGCTCCCGCCGGGGGATCGACGGAGATCCGCATCGGCCGCAGCACGACGGCAACTGCCAGCTTCAGCACGACATATGCCCTCACCGTTCCCTCCGTCTATACGGCGGCGACGGAAAAAGAGGAGGCGATCGTCAACGCTCCCTATAATTGGCTGACGTTCGATGTGACGGAGATCAGCGAGAACGGCTGGTCGCTTCGCACCTATCCCTATTATTGCTTCTTTGCGCGCAGCAGCAGCGTCCGCATCAACGAAGTGCTGTTCGTCGCTGAAAACAATAGCCTTTCCGATGAGGAACGGACGCCCATCCTGCTCTCTGCCGAGCTCGACGACGCCTCCTTCATCCGCGGGCCGGAAGGGGAGAGCAAGGCAGAGGCGCTCAAACGCGCTTCCGCCGTCCTCGACAGTCAGACCCTCCCCGTGGCAAGCGAGTCCTCCTTCTATCGTTTTTCGGAGGAAGAGGCATATTCTTTGATGACCATTCAGGAGATGCGCGCGGGCGGTTCCTATGTGAAGGGCGATACCTACGTTGCCGATACCGTCTATAACGCGCTGGGAACGGATATCCTCGCCCTCGGCACGCTCATCTTCGGCATGAGCGCCTTCGGGCTCAGGTTCTTCCCCTTCCTTGCCGCGTTCGGTACGCTCATCTTCGGCTATTTCCTCGTGCGCGATCTTGCAAAGAGCGACAGGGCAGGCTTTATCTTTGCCGTGCTCTATGCGCTTTCGGCGGCATTCTTTACGGCGGGGCATCTGGGAACGCCCCTCATGCTCGGCATCTTCTTCTTTACGGCATCCGTCTATTTCTGCCATAAATTTTATTCGAAGGGCATCAGGACGGCAGACTTCAAGGGCGTTTTGCCCGTCATCCTGAGCGCGCTCTTCGGGGCGTTCGCCGTCTGCACCAACGGCGTGTGGGCGATCCCCATGCTCGGTGTCGTCGTGCTCTTCGCGTTCGGGATGGTGCGCCAGAAGAAGGCGAAGGAGTATTATCTTGCCAAGGCGGAGGAAGAGCCCGCCCTTCCGGAAGAGACGGAAGGAGAGGAGCAGGCAGAAGTGCCTTCCGCTTCCGGGCGCAGGGCGCGCGTCGAGGCGGAGTACCGCTTCAAGGACCGCGCGGCGATCGCTTCCTTTGCGGTCGTCTTCCTCGTCGGCACGCTGCTTCTTTCCCTGCTCGCCGTCATCCCCGCCTACCTTCCCTATGTGCGCGTGTTCGGCGATCCCGCCGCGCCCATGAACGTCTTTGCCGTCGCATGGAAGCTGTTTGCGGGCGGCTTTGCAGGGGTCAACGCAACTTCCTATGTGCAGAGCTGGGCGCTCCATACCATCTTTGCGGGCACGGGCGAGCTCTTCGCCGTGACCTGCGCGGGGCTTCTGACTGCGGCCGTCGCTGCTGCGGCGAGCATCGTGGCGCTCGTGTGGTTCCTTGTCCTCAAAAAGGACTATGAAAAGCCCGTCCTGCGCGCACTCGTCATTGCGGCAGCGGGGCTCGTGCTTTCGCTCGTCTGTTCCTTCGTAGGGGCCGGGGGGTGCGGATTCTCGCTGGCGGCGCGCGGCGTGCTGTTTGCGATCGGCGGCTTCGCGGGCGATAAGGTCCTTGCCGAAGGCGGCAAGGCGGCAAAAGCCGTGATGTGGGTGATCGCCGCATTGCTCATCCTCTCGTTCGTGCTGCTCATCCCGTTCACCTTCTCGGTGCCTCTTCCCGCAGGGCTGCAGACGGCGCTCTTTGCTTAAGCGATGTTCTCAAAGAACGAAACGCGGGTGCGTTTCGTTCTTTTTGCACTTTCCTCATTCCTTTTTCGGCGCGGCGCCTGCTGCCGGGAAAAGGAACGGCATCTCCGCAAGACTTTTGCGGGGAGATCACACAAGAAAAGGGGGCAAAGATGATCTCGAATGTGACTTGTTTTGCATTGGCGGGGCTCGAGGGAGTACCCGTCACGGTGGAGACGGACGTCAACAAGGGCGTGCCCGCCTTTGAAATGGTGGGGCTTCCCGACGCCGCCGTCAAGGAGTCTAAGGAGCGCGTGCGCTCCGCCCTCAAAAACAGCGGGTTTTCCTTTCCCGTCGTCAAGGTGACGGTCAATCTTGCTCCCGCCGACCTTAGGAAGGAAGGCGCTTCCTTCGATCTTGCCGTCGCCGTCGGTCTTCTGAAGGCGAGCGAGCAGCTCGTGGGGGCGAACCTTGCGGGCATCGTGTTCCTCGGGGAGCTCTCCCTCGACGGCAGCCTGCGCCCTGTGAGGGGGCTCCTGCCCATCCTCATTTCGGCTAAAGCGCGCGGCTTTGATACCTTCGTCATCCCCGCCGCCAACGCGGGCGAGGCGCGCTTTTTGGACGGCGTTGCCGTCTATCCCTTCTCGTCTCTCACGGATGTCGTCAGATTCCTCGTCGGCGCAGAGCAGCCTTCTCCCGTCAAGCCCGTCAAATATGTGCCCGGGGGAAGGGGAGAGAGCTCTTCCGACTTGAAATTCGTCAAGGGCCAGCCCATGGCGCGGCGCGCGGTGGAGATCGCCGTCGCGGGCGGGCATAACCTTCTGCTCGTCGGCCCGCCCGGCACGGGCAAGACGATGATCGCCCGCTGCATCCCCACCATCATGCCCGATCTTTCCTTCGACGAGGCGCTCGAGATCACCAAGATCCACTCCGTCGCGGGCATTCTGGGGGAGGAGGGCATCGTCACAGAGCGCCCCTTCCGCACGCCGCACCACACGGCGACGACCGTTTCCATGTGCGGCGGCGGCAACCGCATGGTGCATCCCGGCGAAATTTCCCTCGCGCACGGCGGCGTGCTCTTTTTGGATGAGCTGCCCGAATACAAGCGTTCGACGCTCGAAGCGCTGCGCCAGCCCCTCGAGGACGGCAAGATCACCATCTCCCGTTCGGGCGGCAGCTGTACCTATCCCGCGCGCTTCATGCTCTGCGCGAGCATGAACCCATGCCCCTGCGGCAACTACGGGTCGGAAAAGCTCACCTGTACCTGTACGCCCGCGGAGATCAGGAGTTACCGCCGCAAGGTCTCGGGCCCGCTCCTCGACCGCATCGATCTGCAGGTGGAGGTGGACGCCATCGCCTACGACGACCTTGCGGCAGACGAGGCGCAGGAAAGTTCTGCCTGCGTCCGCGAGCGTGTGAACGGGGCAAGGCGCATCCAGAGCAACCGCTTCGAGGAGCGGCCCCTCCACACCAATGCCGAGATGGGGGAGCGGGAACTGAGGGAATTCTGCCCTCTCTCGCCCGAGTGCGACCGCATTTTGCGCGACGCGTTCGAGCGGATGCAGCTCTCGGCACGGGCAAGGGCGCGCATCATCAAGGTGGCGCGCACTATCGCCGATCTCGACCAGAGCGAGGACATCATGCCCCGCCATATGTTCGAGGCGGTGTCGTATCGAATATCATTTCGATAAGTTCACGAATTTCTTTCGCTGCGCGAAACAAATTCCTGAGGGGCGAAGTTTTTTGATTTTAACAGGCGTTATCGCCCACGCACTTTGTTGTCATTCTAAGAACAGTAAGTCCTAAGTATAGGGCAAATTGGGGGAGCCAGCGCAGGGGAACCCTGCTCGGCTCAGTAGATTTTTAATTCACGCATTTCTTTTGCTTCGCAAAACAAATGCCGTGAGGGGCGAAGTTTTTTGATTTTAACAGGCGTTATCGCCCACGCACTGTTTTGTCCTTATTGGACACTAAGCCTTTGGCAAAAGGCAAATTGAGTCCTGCTGCGCAAGGCAACCTTGCTTGCAGAAGGAGATTTTAGGAGCAAGGCGGGGAACCGCACCCTCCTTGGCTCCTCCCATGGGGGAGCTGTCTTGTCGTCCGATGGAACATCGGCGGCAAGACTGAGGGAGTAATAGGGCTCCCGCGCAGATGCGAAGCAGATGCGTGGGAAGAGGAGCAGCGAGCATCAAAGCAAAGCCGCGAATCATACGAGCGGCTTGCGGAATTTGCTCCGCTGCGACGAGGGTTCCCGAAAAGTCGCTTCGGCGGGTTTTGGGGGATAAAAGGAGGCGGATATGACGCAGGAAGAGCTGGGGATCGTATGGCTTTGCGGATGCACGGAGCTTGACAGGCGCGAGTGCGCCGCCCTTCTTCGTGCGGCCGCTTCTCCCGCCCGTCTCCTCGAAGAATACGAAAAAATTGCGCCGACCGTGATAAATTCCCCTAAGGCGCGGTTATATAAAGAGAGAGGCGCTCGCTTTGCGGCGGCTTCGCAGCTTGTGAAAAGGCTGGAACGGGAGGGCTGTTTTGCCCTCACCGTGCTCGACGACGACTACCCCGAAGCACTCAAAAACATCGCCTCTCCGCCCCTTCTGTTATACGGGAAGGGCGACCGTTCTCTTCTTATCAAGCGTAAATTCTGCATCGTCGGCTCGCGTGTGACGCCGCCGTGGGCGGAGAGCCTCGGCAAAGCGATCGCAGGGGAGCTCGCCTCCCGCTTCTGCATCGTCACGGGGCTGGCGGAAGGGGGAGACAGCGCCGCCATCTCGGGCGCGCTCCCTTATAAGAACCTCATCTCGGTGCTGCCGTGCGGGCTGAAGGAGTGCTATCCCGCCTCGCACGCGGGGCTCAAGGAACAGATCGCAAAAAGCGGGCTGCTCCTCAGCGAATATCCTTTGGATGAGGGCGTGAAAAAGTACAGCTTTCACGAGCGCAACCGCCTGCTTGCAGGCCTTTCGGAGGGCGTGCTCGTCCTCTCGGCAGGGGCAAGGAGCGGCGCGCTCATCACGGCGAACTGCGCGGCGGAATTCGGCCGCGATGTGTTCGCGCTTCCCTATCGCCCCAACGAAACGCGCGGCGCGGGCTGCAACGACCTTCTGAAAAAGGGCGCTTCCCTCGTGACGGAAGCGGAAGACATCCTCTCTTTTTACGGCTTTGAAACACATCGGCAAGAGGAGAGGGCGGAAGAAAAGGGACTCACCCCCGAAGAGCGGCGCGTGTATGAAGTCCTGCGCGAAGGGGGAGAATTGCACTCGTCCGTTCTGGCGGAACGGGCGGGAATGAAAATTTTTGAGGCGGCGGCAGTGCTTTCTTCGCTCGAACTCAAAGGGCTCGCCGTCAAGGCGGGCGGAAACCGCTATTCCCTTGCGCGCTGAGCGCAGGGCCTTAAGGAGCTTTTATGGATCTCATCATCGTAGAGTCGCCTTCCAAGGCGAAGACCATTTCCAAATATCTCAAGGGGAAGTACCGCGTGGATGCGTCCGGCGGACACATCCGCGACCTGCCCCAAAAGACGCTGGGCGTTGCCGTCGAGAAGAACTTTGAGCCGCGCTACGTCGTTTCGGCGGGCAAGGAAGATACCGTAAAACGCCTCATGGACGAGGCGAAAAAGGCCGACCGCGTCTATCTCGCGACCGACCCCGACCGCGAGGGCGAGGCTATTTCCTGGCACTTGCAGACGGTGCTGGGTCTGGACGGGAACGGCGAGAACCGCATCGAATTCAACGAAATTTCCCCCAAAGCCGTCACGAAGGCGTTGGAACACCCGCGGAAGATCAACTATAACCTCGTGGATGCGCAGCAGGCGCGCCGCGTGCTCGACCGCCTCGTGGGCTATAAGCTCTCGCCGCTCCTCAACAACAAATTGCAGAGCGGGCTTTCGGCGGGGCGCGTGCAGTCGGTGGCGCTGAGGCTCGTCGTCGACCGCGAACGCGAGATCCGGGCGTTCAAACCCGAAGAATACTGGACGATCACTGCGGAATTGCAGGACAAGGAGAAGAAATTCTCCCCCTTCAAGGCTGCGCTCGAAAAGTTCAACAATAAAAAGTTCAAAGTGGGAAGCAAGGAGCAGGCGGACGCCGTCCTTCAGGCGCTTGCGGCGGGCGAATACGCCGTCTCTTCCGTCAAGAAGAGCGTCGCGCGCTCGCACGCTCCCGCGCCCTTCACGACGAGCACCCTGCAGCAGGACGCTTCCAACAAGCTCGGCTACACCGCGCCCGAGACCATGCTCATGGCGCAGCACCTCTACGAGGGCATGGACGTCGAAGGGGAGGGACATATCGCCTTCGTCACCTACATCCGTACCGACTCGACGCGCGTTTCCGACGAAGCGCAGGCTGCGGCGCTTTCTTACATCGAGGAGCGCTTCGGCAAGGAGTACTGCCCCGCAAAGCCCAATCATTACGCCTCCAAGAAGGGGGCGCAGGACGCGCACGAAGCCATCCGTCCCATCGACGTGACGCTCACCCCCGAGCGCGCCCAAAAGATGCTCGATAAAAAGCATTATCAGGTCTATAAGCTCATCTACGAGCGCTTCATCGCCTCGCAGATGGCGGAAGCTTTGTACGATGCGATGCAGATCGTCATCGACAACAGCGGTTATTCCTTCAAGGCGACGGGAAAAAGCCTGAAATTCGCGGGCTTCACCGCCGTCTATCAGGAGGCGAAGAAGGAGGAGGAAGAGGAAGGCAGCGGCAAACTTCTGCCCCCGCTTTCCGAAGGGGACGCGCTCGACGCGCTCGGAATAAAGCCCGAGCAGAAGTTCACCAAGCCCCCGGTAAGATACACGGACGCTTCCCTCGTCAAGGCGATGGAAGATAAGGGCATCGGCCGCCCCTCGACGTACGCTTCCATCATCTCCGTCCTCAACAAGCGCAAGTATGTGACCAAAGAGGGCAAGTATATGGTGCCCACCGACATCGCATACCGCATCACCGATATGCTGTGCAAGTACTTTACCGACATCATGGACGTCGGCTTCACGGCGGACATGGAGGAAAAGCTCGACGATATCGAGGAGGGCGGCAAGGACTGGCACGAGATCATCTCCGCCTTTTATCCGCCCTTTGCGGAAAAGCTCCGCTATGCCTCGACGGACGGCGACGAGATGACGGACATCCTCTGCGAAAAGTGCGGGCATCCTATGGTGCGCAAGACGGGCAAGTACGGCAAGTTCCTCGCCTGCTCCAACTATCCCGCCTGTTCGAATATCATCTCCGAAGATACGGCGCCCGTCTCCGATACGCCTTGTCCTAAGTGCGGCGCGATGATGATCGTGCGGAACGGCCGTTTCGGCAAGTTCCTCGCCTGCCCCAATTACCCCAAGTGCAAATCGACGCTCCCGTACGGCGAAGAGAAGAAGCGGGAAGAAAAGCTCGAGGGCACCTGCCCCGTCTGCGGCAAGCCTGCAAAAGTGCTCTATACCCGTTCGGGGCGGCTCTACTACGGGTGCAGCGGGTATCCTTCCTGCAAATTCATGAGCTGGGACGAACCCACGGGCGAAAAGTGCCCGCTTTGCGGCGAGGCGATCGTCAAAACCAAGAAGGGCGTCTTGAAATGCAGCAATAAAGACTGCTCCTACCGCCCGCCTCAGCCCGAAAAGGCGCCCGAAGGGAAGGCGCCCGATGCTCCCGAAGCGGGAGAGGGCAGCGCATGATCCGCATCATCGGCGCGGGGCTTGCGGGGAGCGAAGCGGCGTACTATCTCGGCAGCCGCGGCGTCGAAGTTGAACTTGTCGACATGAAGCCGCAAAAGTTCACCCCCGCGCACGAGAGCGCAAACTTCGGCGAGCTCGTCTGCTCCAATTCCCTGAAGAGCGACGATATCTGGGGCAACGCCTGCGGGCTTCTGAAAGAGGAGATGCGGCGGTTGGGCTCGCTCACGATGGCGGCGGCGGAGGTTTCCCGCGTGCCGGCGGGCGGGGCGCTTGCCGTCGACAGGGAGAAGTTCTCCGCCTATATCACGGAAAAACTGCGCGCCTGCCCGCACATTCATATCGTCTGCGAGGAAGTGACGTCGCTGCCCGAACAGGGCGTCATTGCGACGGGCCCGCTGACGGGCGGGGCGCTCTATAAAGACATCGAAGAAAAACTCGGCGCGTCGCTGCACTTTTACGACGCTTCCGCGCCCATCGTCGCGGCGGACAGCATCGACCTTGACCGCACCTTCACGGGCGACAGATACGGGAAGGGCACGGGCGATTACATCAACTGCCCGCTCACGAAGGAAGAGTACTACGCCTTTGTGGAGGCGCTCACTTCCGCCGAACGGGCAACGCTGCACGATTTTGAGAAGGGGGAGATCTTCGAGGGCTGTATGCCCCTCGAAGTGATGGCTTCCCGCGGGAAGGATACGCTCCGTTTCGGCACCTTCAAGCCCGTGGGACTTGCGGATGAGAGCGGCGCTCGCCCCTATGCCGTATTGCAGCTGCGCAAGGAGAACGAGGCGGGCACGAGCTATAACCTCGTCGGCTGCCAGACCAATCTCAAATTCGGCGAACAGAAGCGGGTGTTTTCGCTCATCCCCGCCCTCGCGCATGCGGAGTTCGAGCGTTACGGCGTCATGCACCGCAATACCTATCTCCCCGCGGACAGGCTTTTAAGTAACGATTTTTCGCTCAGAAGCAACCCCGACCTCTTTTTTGCGGGGCAGATCACGGGCGTCGAGGGGTACGTCGAGAGCGCGATGAGCGGGCTGTTCGTCGGCATCCACATCTGGAACAGGCTGCACAGGAAATTAAGCGAAGCGCCCGAAGATACCTGCGTTTCGGGGGCGCTCGCCCGCTATATCTCCACGGAAAACAAGGACTTTCAGCCCATGAACGCCAATTACGGCATCCTCAGGCAGAGCATTTCCGTGCGCGACAAAAAGGAAAAGAAGAGACGCCTCGGCGCGCTTGCGCTCGAAGAGATCGAACGCTTCAAGGCGGCGATCTATGGCGAAGGAGGAAGATAAATGGAATTTCGCGGAACGACCATCTGCGCCGTCAAACGGGACGGCGTCACGGCCATCGCGGGGGACGGACAGGTCACCCTCGGCGAGTCGGTCGTGTTCAAGAATACGGCTATCAAGGTGCGCCGCATCTACGGCGGCAAGGTCATTCTGGGCTTTGCGGGCTCGGTGACGGACGCCTTCTCGCTCTCGGAACGCTTTGAAGGGATGCTCAACAAGTTTGCGGGCAACCTCATGCGCTCGGCGGTGGAGCTTGCAGACCTTTGGCGGAGCGATAAGATCGGAAGAAAGCTCGATGCCATGATGATCACGGCGGATAAGGATACGCTCCTCATCCTGTCGGGTACGGGCGAAGTCATCGAACCCGACGAGGGCATCTGCGCCATCGGCTCGGGCGGCAACTATGCGCTCGCTGCGGCGCGCGCCCTTGCGCAGAACACCGATTTTTCCGCCGAGGAGATCGCAAAAAAGGCGCTCAAGATCGCAAGTGAAATTTGTGTCTATACGAACGACCACATCATCTGCGAGACGGTGTAAGGAGGAACAAGCATGGATCTTTCTCCCAAACAGATTGTAAACGAACTCAATAAACATATCGTGGGGCAGGACGAGGCGAAAAAAGCCGTCGCCATCGCCCTGCGCAACCGCTACCGCCGCTCGCAGCTCTCCCCCGAGATGCGCGAGGAGATCACACCTAAGAACATCATCATGAAGGGCCCCACGGGCGTGGGCAAGACGGAGATCGCAAGAAGGCTTGCAAAGCTCGTCAAAGCCCCCTTCATCAAGGTGGAGGCCACCAAGTACACCGAAGTGGGGTATGTGGGCAAGGATGTCGAGGGCATGGTGCGCGACCTCGTGGAGAGCGCCGTGCGCCTTGTCAAAGACGAGAAGGCGGCGGAAGTTTCCGTCAAAGCCACGGCGGCTGCCGAACAGCGCGTCGTCAAAATTTTATCCGAGCTCAAAAAAGCCGACCGCGGCGAGACCCCGCGCGAAGTGTTCGAAGCGAACCTTCTCGAATCGCTGAGAAAGGGCGTCTTCGATAACCTCGTCGTCGAGGCGGACGTCCGCGACGAGCCCAAGACGATGGAACTCGTCCCCGGGGGCGCAGCCATCAATTTGGGCTCCATCTTCGGTGAGATGCTCCCGCCCAAAAAGAAGCGCCGCAAGATCGCCGTCAAGGATCTTATGAAACTCTTCCTCGCAGAAGAGAGCGATAAGCTCATCGACAACGACGCCGTCGAAGAAGAGGCGGTGCGCCGCGCCGAAAACGACGGCATCATCTTCATCGACGAGATCGATAAGATCGCCGCAAAGGGCAACACGGGCGGAGCGGACGTCTCGCGCGAAGGCGTTCAGCGCGACATTTTGCCCATCGTCGAGGGCAGCACGGTGATGACCAAGTACGGGCCCGTCAAGACGGACTACATGCTCTTCATTGCGGCGGGCGCCTTCCACGTCGCCCGCGTCGAGGATCTCATCCCCGAGCTTCAGGGCCGCTTCCCCGTCTCCGTCGAGCTCACGCCCCTCACGAAAGAGGACTTTATCAACATCCTCACGAGCACGGAGCATTCGCTGACGCGGCAGTACGCCGTGCTTCTCGCCGTCGACAACATCGATTTGAAATTCACGTCCGACGCCATCGAGGCGATCGCCGAGATCTCCGAAGAGATCAACATGACGAGCGAAGACATCGGCGCGCGCCGCCTCCACACGGTGATGGAGTATCTGCTCGAAGACATCTCTTTCAACGCGGGCGGCGGAGACTATCCCCTCGTCACGGTGGAGATCGACCGCAAGTACGTCGAAGAACATCTTGCCAAGATCACCAAGAACCGCGATCTCAAAAAGTACGTCCTCTGAGGCGCGGAAGGGAACGGCTCAAAGCGTGATTCTGTGCGGAGCGCGCTTTGAGGAAGAACAGCCCATGCGGCAATCGGAAAAGGAGTAAACTTATGATCCAGGCACCCAAGGGGACAAAGGATATTTTGCCCCGCGACGTATATCTGTGGCACCACATCGAAGACGCGGCGAGAAAGACCGCCGAGGCTTACGCCTTCAAGGAGATCAGGACGCCCGTCTTCGAGCACACCGAGCTTTTCGTGCGCGGCGTGGGCGATACGACGGATATCGTCAACAAAGAAATGTACACCTTCCTCGATAAGGGCGGCAGGAGCATCACCCTGCGCCCCGAGGGAACGGCGGGCGTCGCGCGCGCCTTCATCGAGAACGGCCTCATGAGCGAGGCGCTCCCCGCCAAGATGTATTACTTCATCTCGGCGTTCCGCTACGAGCGCCCGCAGGCGGGGCGGCTGCGTGAATTCCATCAGTTCGGCTGCGAGCTCTACGGCGCAGCTTCGCCCGAAGCGGACGCCGAAGTCATCTCGCTCGCCGCAAACTTTCTGAAGTCGCTGGGGCTCAAAGAAGTGTCGCTCCGCCTCAATTCCATCGGCTGCAAGAGCTGCCGCGCTGCCTATCACGCGGCGCTCAAAGAGTATTTCCGCCCGCACCTTCAAAATATGTGCGCCGACTGCAACGCGCGCTTTGAAAAGAACCCCATGCGGATGCTCGACTGCAAGGAAGAAGCTTGCCGTCGGGTCACGGCGGGCGCGCCCAAAATTTTGGATTATCTCTGCGACGACTGCCGGGCGCACTTCGAAGAAGTCAAGCATCTTCTCGACGAGACGGGCATCGGATATACCGTCGATCCTTCCATCGTGCGCGGGCTCGACTATTACAGCCGCACGGTGTTCGAATTCGTGACGAAGGCGGCGGGCGCGCAGGGCACGGTGCTCGGCGGCGGAAGATACGATACCCTGCTCGAACAGATGG
>CALVPY010000007.1 GCA_944354535.1 uncultured Clostridia bacterium | reverse complement strand
CCTCGCGGCTTGACCGCTCGGCTTGCGTCTCCTCTTCCCACACATCTGCTTCGCATCTGCGCGGGAGCCCTGAAACGGCGCGCACTATGCGGCGTTTCCAAGTTCGCAAGTGGCAAAGAGCCCACCGGGCTCTTTGCAAGAAAGCACTTGCTCGCCCCTTACACAGGGGAGGCTATGGGAGAAGGCGAAAATCCGGCAATGACTTGTCGCAAAGCAAGACGCAAGCATTGTTGCGCACGCGTATCCCACGCCTTTACAACCCTCCCGCCTCGCTTTGCGCGGCACCCTCCCTTACACAGGGGGGGCTATGAAAAAAACACTTGCTCGCCCCTTACACAGGGGAGGCTATGGGAGGGTAATCGCTCGCCCCTCGAGAAGGCGCCTTCGTCGCGGCAAGGCGGTTTGGTCTGCGGCGCGCTTCGTTTGCCGCATGACCCTATGCGCCTGCCGCTCCTCTTCCCGCAAACCTCGCCATGCGATTTTTGCGGGAGCCCTGTATTTTACTCCCTCAGTCTCATCAGCGGCATACGCCGCGTGATGAGACAGCTCCCTCGAGAGGGCGCCCAAAACAAGGAAAAAGACCCGTGGGGACACGGGTCTTTTCGGTGTTAAAATGAACTCAGACGAGCTCGATGACTGCCTTTTCGGAAGCGTCGCCGCGGCGCTGGCCGAGGAGATAGATCCTCGTGTAGCCGCCGCCCTGGCCGAGCTCTTCCTTGCGCTGTGCGTACTTGGGAGCGATCTCGTTGAAGAGCTTCTCCACAAGGGGATGCTGCACCTGCGCGGTGCGCTCCTTGTACGCCTTCTTGCTCTCGCCGAACGCCTTGATCTCCTGAAGATCGTAGGTCTTCGCGATGATCTGGCGGCGTGCCGCAAGCTTCTTGGGGCCGTCTTTGACGGAAGTCGTCTTGACTTCCTTGCCCTTCTTATCCTTGGCGACGACTTCGTATTCGACGACGTCGTCGTAGGTGTTCACCGCCTTGGTGATGAGTTTTTCAACATAGGAGCGCAGCTCCTTCGCACGGGCCTGCGTCGTCTCGATCCTGCCGTACCACAGGAGCTGGGACGCCTGCCCTCTCAACAAAGCCATTCTCTGCTTTGTCGTCTTGCCCAATTTACCCGGCATTTTTTAATCCTCCTTTTTTTCCAGCGAAAGACCGTAGGATTCGAGCTTTGCAATGACTTCGTCGAGCGACTTCTTGCCAAGATTGCGCACCTTGAGCATTTCGTCTTCGGACTTGCTGATCAGGTCTTCCACCGTGTGAATGTTTGCTCTCTTCAGACAGTTGTAGGAACGGACAGAGAAATCCATATCCTCGATCTTCATGGAGAGGATCTGCTGCTGCTTGTCGTCGTCCGTCTTGACGAGGATGTCCATATCCTTGATCGTATCGGACAGGTTGACGAACAGGTTGATGTGATCCTGCATGATCTTTGCCGCGAGGGAGACGATCTCTCTTCCGGAGAAGGTGCCGTCCGTCCACACCTCGATGGTCAGCCGATCGTAATCGATGTTCTGCCCCACGCGCGCGGGTTCTACGTTGTAGTTGACCTTCTGCACGGGCGTATAGATGGAATCGATGGGGATGTAATCGATGATGGGCTGCTTGTTCTCTTTGGCGGGCTTGTAGCCTCTGCCTCTGCCGATGGTGATCTCCATGTCGATCTTTCCGCCCTCGTCCACCGTGCAGATGTACTGGTCGGAATTGACGATCTCCACTTCGGCATCCTGCGCGATATCGGCGGCCGTGATCACCGCGGGGCCTTCCTTGCAAAGACGAAGCGTCTTCGTATAGTCCTTATCGGTGATCTTGGTCTTGATGGCGAGGAGCTTTAAGTTGAGGATGATCTCGGTCACGTCCTCCTTCACTCCGGGGATGGCGGAAAATTCGTGCTTGACACTTCCGTCCATGAACTTGATCCCCTGTGCGGCGGCGCCGGGCAATGCCGAAAGAAGGATCCTTCTCAGGCAGTTGCCGATGGTAAGACCGAAGCCCTTCTCGAGCGGCTCGACGACGATCTTTGCATACGATCTTTCCTCGTTTTCCGTCACCTCGATCTTGGGCATATCCATTTCGATCATATCGTGATCCTCCTTTTATTGATTACTTGGAGTACAGCTCGACAATCATATGCTCTGCGATCTGGCTGTCGACGTCCTCACGGGTAGGAAGGGCAAGCACTTTGCCTTCCAGCTTCTCGGGGTCGAATTCCAGCCACTTGGGCATATTCGCAACCTTCATCGTCTTGATCTGTTCGAAAAATTTATTGTTTCTGCTGCTTTCCTTGACGGCGATGACATCGCCTGCCTTCACGCTGTAGGAAGGGATGTTGACCGTCTTGCCGTTCACGGTAAAGTGGGCGTGGTTGACGAGCTGGCGCGCCTGCGTACGCGATGCGCCGACGCCCATACGGAAGACGACGTTGTCGAGACGGCGCTCGAGCAGGGAGAGCATGTTCTCACCCGTGATGCCCTTCATGCGGTCCGCAACTTCGTAGTAGTGGCGGAACTGGCCTTCCTGCACGCCGTAGATGCGCTTCGTCTTCTGCTTCTCACGAAGCTGGAGCCCGTACTCGGAGACCTTCTTTCTGCCCGCGCCGTGCTGGCCGGGAGCCGTGGGGCGCTTGTTGAAGGGGCACTTGTCCATATAGCACTTTTCGCCCTTGAGGAAGAGCTTCGCGCCCTCCCTTCTGCAAAGCTTGCATTTTGCGTCTCTGTAAACTGCCATGTTCTACTCTCCTTAAACTCTTCTGCGCTTGGGGGGCCTGCAGCCGTTGTGCGCGATGGGCGAAACGTCGGAAATGAGCGTGACGTCGAGCTCGCAGTTGGCAAGCGCGCGGATCGCAGACTCTCTGCCTGCGCCGGGGCCCTTGACATACACTTCGACGGAACGGAGGCCGTGCTCTTTTGCAGCCTTTGCAGCCGTTTCCGCTGCCATCTGTGCAGCGAACGGCGTGCCCTTCCTCGAACCGCGGAACCCGAGCGAGCCTGCGCTCGACCAGGAGATCGCGTTGCCGCTCATATCGGTGATGGTGACGAGCGTGTTGTTGAACGTGGACTGGATGTGGACCTGTCCTTTATCTACCTTCTTCAGTTCTCTGCGCTTGCGCGAGACGACTGTCTTTCTCTTATCTGCCATAGCTCACTCCTTACTTCTTCTTGTTCGCAACGGTGCGGCGGGGACCCTTTCTCGTCCTCGCGTTGCGCTTGGTGCTCTGCCCGCGGACGGGAAGACCCTTTCTGTGGCGCACGCCGCGATAGCAGCCGATCTCCATGAGACGCTTGATGTTCAGGCTGACCTGGCTGCGGAGCTCGCCCTCCACGACATAGTGGTGGTCGATATATTCTCTTAACTTGGAAACGTCGTTCTCATCGAGGTCCTTGACTCTCGTGTCGGGGTCGATGCCCGTCGCTTCGAGGATCTTCTTGGACGTGGTGAGCCCGATCCCGTAAATGTAGGTGAGTCCGATCTCCACGCGCTTTTCGTTGGGAAGATCGACACCGGCAATACGTGCCATTGATGAAACCTCCGGTTTTTTTTGGTTGGTATATTTTTTCTATCGAAACGGATCCCGCAGCGGACAGTGGAAAATATCGCGCCGCATGGCTCCCTTGTTTTCAAAGCAAGATGCCCTTTTTGACTTTTAAGCGCAAAGCAAGCCGACTTTCCGCACTTTGGGGTGCGGAAACTCAGCTTCATCTGCGATATGTCACATACAGGGCATTATAGCACGATCTCGTGCCGGCTGTCAAGCGATTTTACTTGCACGATGCCCGCTTTGAGGGCAAAATTTAGCCCTGTCTCTGCTTATGGCTCTTGTTCTTGGAACAGATGACCATGACTTTGCCGTTTCTCTTGATGACCTTGCACTTATCGCACATAGGCTTCACGGAAGGTCTGACTTTCATAACTGATTCCTCCTCGTCCCCTGCCGCGTCCGGGCGCGGGGCGTAAATTTTTTCGCTGCTCGGTCAGGACTTGCTCCGCCAGGTGATCCGCCCCTTGGTAAGATCGTAGGGGCTCATCTCGAGCTTGACCGAATCGCCCTCGATGATGCGGATGTAGTTCATTCTCAGCTTTCCGGAGATGTATGCGGTGATCACATGACCGTTGGAAAGCCTTACCTTAAACGTTGCGTTGGGCAGCGCCTCGATGACTTTGCCTTCCGCTTCGATAACGTCGTCCTTGGACATAAACTCCTCCGATTGATATTGGTACGCTCAGAGCGTCAAGATCTCCGTGCCGTCCTCGCGGATGACCACGGTGTTTTCGTAATGCGCGGCGGGCTTCTTATCCGCCATGACTGCCGTCCAGCCGTCGTCGAGGACGTTCACGCGCCAATCCCCCATCGCGATCATCGGTTCGATGCAGATGACCGTGCCCGCTTTGAGGCGCATCCCCGTCCCTCTTCTTCCGAAGTTGTAGACGGAGGGGTCTTCGTGCATCTCCCGTCCGATGCCGTGCCCCGTATAGGAGCGGATGACGGAAAAGCCGTTGCTCTCGGCGTGCGTCTGCACCCGATAGCCGATGTCGAAGAGGGGCGTGCCCGCCCTGAGCCCTTCGAGCGCCTTGAAGAAGCATTCTTCCGTCACGCGGATGAGCTTTTTCTTCTCGGGGGAGATCTCCCCCACCGCGAAGGTGCGGGCGCCGTCGCCGTGGAAGCCGTTCTTGTAGGCGCAGAGGTCCACGCTGACGATGTCGCCCTCTTCGAGGACCCGATCATCCGGGATGCCGTGCACCACGACTTCGTTGACGGAGACGCAGGCGCTTGCGGGGAAGCCGCCGTAGCCGAGACAGCTCGGCTCGGCGCCGCTCGCTTTGATGAAATCGTAGACGAGCTTGTCGACTTCGCCCGTCGTCATGCCGGGCCTGATGCGCTCGCCCACGAAGGAAAGACAGTCCCTGACGATGGCGCACGGGGCGCGCATCAGGTCGATCTCTTCCTCGCTCTTGACGTGTACCATATCAGCCGTTCAGCTTATCGAGCAAGGCCTTGACCTGCTCAAACAGCACTTCGGCGGGCGCCTCGGTGCCCGTGACGTTGAGGATGATGCCCTTCTTCGTGTAGTAGTCGATGAGGGGCGCCGTCTGCTCGTTGTAGACGTTGAGGCGGCTCTCGACGGTCTCGGGGTTGTCGTCCTTGCGCTGATAGAGCTCGCCGCCGCAGCGTGCGCACGTCGTCGCGCCGTTCAGGGTGGAGACGTGATAGCTCTCGCCGCACTTCGAGCACACTCTTCTGCCGCAGAGGCGGTCCATGAGCAGCTTGAAGTCGATGTTGATGTTGACGACGCCGTCGATCCCCGCGAACTTATCGAGCTCCTCCGCCTGATAGAGGTTGCGGGGGAAGCCGTCGAGGAGATACCCCTTCGCGCTCTTGACGTCGTCCCAGGTGAGACGGTCTTTGACGATCGCGACGGTCACTTCGTCGGGGACGAGCTCGCCCTTGTCGATATACGACTTCGCGAGCTTGCCGATCTCGGTGCCGTTTTTGATGTTGGCGCGGAAGATGTCGCCCGTCGAGATGTGCACGAGGCCGTAACGCTCTGCGATCTTGGTCGCCTGCGTGCCCTTGCCTGCGCCGGGAGCGCCCAAAAGGATAAGATTCATACCGTTGCCTCCGTGTAACTTATTTTAAGAATCCCTTGTAGTTCTTCATCATGATCTGCGACTGGAGCTGCTTATCGAACTCGAGCGCCACGCTCACCACGATGAGGATACCCGTCGTGGAGAAGACGTTGATGAGATCGACCGTGACGAAGCTGAAGATGAGGGAAGGGATGAACGCGATGATCGTGAGGTAGATCGCGCCGAACAGCGTGATGCGGTTGTTGATCTTGCGCAGGTACTGTGCGGTGGGCTTGCCGGGGCGGATGCCCTGGATGAAGCCGCCGTTCTGCTGGATGCTCCGGCTGACGTCCTCGGGATTGAACTGGATCTGCGCGTAGAAGAATGCGAACAAGAAGATGAGTACGGTGAGCGCGAGGACGTAGATCCAAGTACCCGAGCCGAACACCTGATTCCACCAGGTGAGTGCGCCCGACCATGCGGGAACGACGCTCATGATCATCGAGGGGAAGGAGATGATCGCGAACGCGAAGATGAGGGGCATGACGCCGCTCCCCGAGATCTTCATGGGGATGACGGACGACTGGCCGCCGTACATCTTGGTGCCGCGCACCTGCTTTGCGTACTGCACGGGGATCTTGCGCTCTGCAAGGTCGACGAAGACGATGCAGAAGAACACGACGACGGCGAGCACGAGGAAGCCGATGACTTCGAAGAGGGGCGCGATGTTGTTCGCCGAGATCGAAGTGAGCTTATCGAGGATGGAAAGCCCCGCCGTGGAGATGATACCCACGAAGATGATGAGCGAGATGCCGTTGCCCACGCCGTACTCGGTGATGCGCTCGCCCAGCCACATGACGAGCATGGCGCCCGCCGTGTAGATGACCGTCATGTAGACGATCCCGAGCCACTTCTGGTTGAAGAAGAGATCCCAGCGGATGCTGGAGCTGTCCGAAACGTCGGCGGTAAAGCCGCCCGCGAAGTTGACGATGATGCCCACTGCCTGGATGACGGCGAGCACGATCGTGATGATGCGGGTGATGTTGGTGATCTTCTTCCTGCCCTCTTCGCCCTGCTTGGAGAGACGCTCGAGTGCGGGGATACCGACGGTGAGCAGCTGGATGATGATGGACGCGTTGATGTACGGCCCGATCCCGAGCGCAAACAGCGTGCCGTTCGCGAGCGCACCGCCCGTGACGCCGCTCATCAGCCCCAGGAAGTCGTTCGAGGTGACTGCATCCGACAAGAGCCCGCGCGCCAGCCCCGGAACGGGGATGTAACATCCGATGCGGAACACGATAAGAAGAAGCAGCGTCAAGAGGATCTTCTTGCGGATGTCCTTATTGGCGAAGGCGTTTTTTAATGTTTCAATCATGTTTTACTCCTGTTGATTGCCGCAGGATAAGCGAAAAGCGACGGAAGACGCCCCTCAAAATAAGGGCGCCTCATGATCATTCGATCACTTCCGCCGTGCCGCCTGCCTGCTCGATCGCAGCCTTTGCAGACGCGGAGAATTTTGCAGCCCTCACCGTGAGAGCCGCTTTCAGCTCGCCATTCCCGAGCACTTTGAGCCCGGAATCGTTCTTGACTGCCTTCGCAAGACCGTTCTCCATGACGAAACCGTAGTCAACGACGGTCCCTGCGGGGAGATCGGAAAGTGCGGAGAGGTTGACGATGACGTACTCCTTGCGGAACGCATTGTTGAAGCCGCGCTTGGGCACCCTTCTTGCAAGGGGCATCTGACCGCCTTCGAAGCCCGGCCTGACGCCGCCGCCCGAACGCGCCCACTGACCCTTGTGGCCCTTGCCGCTCGTCTTGCCCAGGCCGGAGCCGATGCCGCGGCCAAGGCGCTTTGCGGAAGTTCTCGCTCCCTCGGCGGGAGAAATAGTATCGATTCTCATTGCTGTCTCCTTATACGTTCTCGACCTTGACGAGGTGCTCCACCTTCTTCAGCTTGCCGCGAAGGGCGGGCGTGTCTTCGAACGTGCGTTCGGAACGGATCTTCTTGAGCCCGAGCGACGCCACCGTCGCCTTGACGGACTCGACCTCGCCGATGGTGCTCTTGACAAGTGTAATTTTAACCATTTCCGTCCTCCTTAGCCGACGACCTCTTCCACGGTCTTGCCGCGGAGCGCGGCGATCTCTTCCGCCGTCTTGAGCTCCGCAAGGCCCGCGACGACTGCCTTGATGCAGTTGACGGGGTTCTGCGTACCGTGGGACTTCGTCCTGATGTTCTTGATGCCTGCGGCTTCCATGACCGCACGCACGGGGCCGCCCGCGATGACGCCGGTACCGTTTTCGGCGGGCATCATGAGGACTGCGCCCTTGCCGAACTTCCCGAGCACTTCGTGAGGGATGGTCGTATCGACGATCGGCACTCTGATGAGGTTCTTCTTGGCTGCCTGGGTGGCCTTTTCGATGGCTTCGGGAACTTCCTTCGCCTTGCCCTGGCCGTAGCCCACTTTGCCGTTGCCGTCGCCGACGACGACGAGCGCTGCAAAACGCATGTTGCGGCCGCCCTTGACCGTCTTGCTGACGCGGTTGATGCCGATCAGCTTCTTGATGAAACCGTCGTCCTGATCCTGTTTTCTCTGAGGTCTGTTTTCTCTTGCCATGATGTTCTCCTCTTAGAATTCAAGCCCGGCTTCGCGAGCGCCGTCTGCAACTGCCTTCACGCGGCCCGTGTAAAGGTACCCGCCGCGGTCGAACACGACCGATGCGATCCCCTTCTCCTTGGCGCGCTCCGCAACAGCTTTTCCGACGATCTTGGCGGCTTCCGTCTTGGTCTTGCCGGCGACCTCTTCGCGGATGCTCTTCTCGAGCGTGGAGGCGGACGCGAGCGTCACGCCCTTCACGTCGTCGATCACCTGCACATAGATGTGATTGAGACTTCTGTAAATATTCAGACGGGGCGTTTCCGCCGTGCCCGAAACGTGCTTGCGGACGCGGGCGTGGCGGCGCTGTCTGACCGAATTTTTATCGATTTTCGTTATCATGATACGCTCCTTTACTTCTTGCCCTTGCCGCTCGTCTTGCCTTCCTTATGCTCGACGCGCTCGCCCTTGTAGCGGATGCCGTAGCCGTGGTAAGGCTCGGGAACGCGGATGGCGCGAAGGTCTGCCGCGACCTGGCCGACGAGCACCTTGTCGATGCCCGAAACGACGATATCCGTCTGCGTGGGGCACTCGATCTTGATGCCTTCGGGCTGCGCGACTTCGACGGGATGGGAAAAGCCCACGTTGAGGACGAGCTTGTTGCCCTGCATCGCCGCCTTCCAGCCGACGCCCTTGACTTCGAGGGCCTTGCTGTACCCTTCCGAAACGCCCTTCACCATGCCTGCGACGAGCGCACGGTAGAGGCCGTGCAGAGCGCCCGTTTCCTTCTCCTCGTTCTGAGCGACGAGGGTGAGGTGGCCGTTCTCCGTCTTGAATTCGATGGCGCCCTTCATCTCGCGCGTCAGCGTCCCCTTGGGACCCTTGACCGTGATGAGGGAATTTTCACATTTGACATCTACGCCCTGAGGAAGCGCGATGCTCATCTTACCGATTCTCGACATAGCTTCCTCCTTAATAGATGTAGCAGAGCACTTCACCGCCCACGTTCTTGAGCTTTGCCTGCTTATCCGTCATGATGCCCTGGTTGGTGGAGACGATCGCGATGCCGAAGCCGCCCAACACCTTGGGCATTTCCTTAGCGCCGCTGTACGTCCTGAGACCGGGTTTGGAGACACGCTTGAGGCCGCTGATGACCGAGCGGTTGTCGTCCGTGTATTTGAGCGTGAGAACGAGCTTGCCGTTGAAGCCGTCCTCGACGAGCTCGACGCCCTTAAGATAACCCTCTTCGAGCATGATCTGCGCGATGGCAGACTTCATCTTGGAGGAGGGCACCTCCACCGTTTCCTTGTGTACGGTGAGGCCGTTTCTGATTCTTGTGAGCATATCTGCGATAGGATCTGTCATCTCTTGCCTCCTTACCAGCTCGACTTCTTCACGCCGGGGATCTGGCCCTTGTATGCGAGGTTCCTGAAGCAGATACGGCAGATCCCGTACTTTCTCAGGACGGCGTGCGGTCTTCCGCAGATCGTGCAACGGGTGTAGGCACGCGTGGAAAACTTGGGCGTCTTTTGCTGCTTATTGATCATTGACTTCTTTGCCATGTCGTATCTCCTTACTTCTTGAAGGGCATCCCGAGTGCCGTCAAAAGTTCTCTCGCTTCCTCGTCGGACTTTGCCGTCGTGACGATGCAAACGTCCATGCCGCGGATCTTCTCGACCTGATCGTACGTGATCTCGGGGAAGATGAGCTGCTCCTTGAGCCCGAGGGCGTAGTTGCCTCTGCCGTCGAACGCCTTCTGCGAAACGCCGCGGAAGTCGCGCACGCGGGGAAGGGCGATGGAGACGAGCTTGTCGTAGAAGTCATACATGCGCTTGCCGCGCAGCGTGACCTTGAGGCCGACGTTCATGCCCTCTCTCACCTTGAAGTTTGCGACAGACTTGGTCGCCTTGCAGTAGATGGGCTTCTGACCCGTGATGAGCTTGAGCTCACCTTCGGTGATCTGCATGGACTTCTGGTTGTCCTTGATGTCGCCGAGGCCGGTGTTGATGACGATCTTTTCGATGCGGGGCACCTGCATGACCGACTTGTAGCCGAACTTCTTCATGAGGTAGGGCACGACTTCCTTGTCGTACTGCACCTTCACGCGGCTGGGAGCCGATGCGACCTTTTCCTCCGCCACTGCGGAGCTTTCCTTCTTTGCCATATTTACTCCTTACCCGCCGGCCTTATTCTTCGCCCGTGACAGCGGACGTGCTCTCGGCGGTCTCTTCAACTTCGGCAGTCTTGGCGCTGCGCTTTCTCACCCTCTTCTTGGGAGCTTCTTCCTGGGTGCCGGCTTCTGCCTTTGCCTTCTTGGAATAAGCCTTGTCGAGGACGGCGCCGCACTTCTTGCAGACGCGCACCTTCTTGCCGTCGATGACTGCGTGAGCGACTCTCGTCGCCTTGCCGCACTTGTCGCACACGACTTCGACGTTGGAAACGTCGATGGGAGCTTCCTCGGTGACGATCTTGCTCGTCTCGTTGGCTCTTCTCGCCTTCTCGTGCTTGTGGACGATGTTGACGCCCTCGACAATGACGGTGTTGTGCTTGGGAGAGGTCATGAGGACCTTCCCTTCCTTGCCCTTATATTTGCCCGTGATGACGCGTACGGTATCGTTGATCTTGACGTTCATTCCATTGCCTCCTTACAGTACCTCGGGAGCGAGGGAGATGATCCTCATGTAGTCCTTCTCTCTCAGCTCTCTTGCAATGGGCCCGAAGATACGCGTGCCCTTGGGCTGCTTCTGGCTGTCGATGATGACGGCAGCGTTGTCGTCGAAGCGGATGTAGGTGCCGTCCTGACGGCGGATGCCCTTCGCGCTCCTGACGATGACCGCCTTCACGACGTCGCCCTTCTTGACGGCACCGCCGGGGGTCGCAGTTTTGACGGACGCCACGATGACGTCACCGATATTGCCGCTTCTGCGGAAGGAGCCGCCCAGAACGCGGATGCACATCAGCTCCTTTGCGCCCGAGTTGTCCGCCGCTTTCAGCCTGGTCTGAGGTTGTATCATAGTTTGTTCTCCTTCTCCTTACTTCGCCTTCTCGACGATCTCGGCAACTCTCCAGTTCTTGTCTTTGCTGAGCTTTCTCGTCTCGACGATGCGGACCTTATCGCCGATGCCGCACTCGTTCTCTTCGTCGTGCGCCTTGAAACGGCGGGTCTTGGTGATCGTCTTCTTGTAGACGGGGTGGATGCTCTTGTCCGTCACGGCGACGACGACCGTCTTATCCATCTTGTCGGACACAACGATGCCGACTCTTTCTTTTCTAAGATTTCTTTCCATCTTCGTCACCTCATGCCTTTGCCTTTAACTCACGCGCACGCAGCTCGGTGTTGACGCGCGCGATGTTCCGCTTGCACGTTCTGATCGAGACGGGGTTTTCGAGCTGCCCCGATGCGTGACGGAAACGGAGATTGAAAAGCTCGCTCTTGAGCTCCTTCAGCTTTTCAGCGAGCTCGACGTCGGTCATGTTATGGAATTCGTTCCCTTTCATCAGACTTCACCGCCTTCTGCAGTATTTTCGAGGTCCGCCTTCTTTACGAACTTGCACTTGACGGGGAGCTTGTGGCCCGCAAGGCGCATTGCCTCGCGTGCGACTTCCTCGCTCACGCCCGCCATTTCGAACATCACGGTGCCGGGCTTGACGACCGCGATCCAGTATTCCACCGCGCCCTTACCGGAACCCATACGGGCTTCCGCAGGGTGACGGGTGATGGGCTTGTGGGGGAAAATGTCGATCCAGACTTTGCCGCCGCGCTTGATGAAACGCGTCATTGCGATACGGGCTGCCTCGATCTGGTTGGACTTGATCCAGCCGCTCTGTTCCGCGACGAGACCGTACTCGCCGTAAGCCACTTTATTGCCCTTGTGAGCGGCGCCCTTCATCGTGGGGCGGTGCTGCTTTCTTCTCTTGACTCTCTTCGGGATTAACATTACTTGCCTCCTTCCGCTCTCTTCGCGCCCTTGAGCACTTCGCCCTTGTAGATCCAGCACTTGACGCCGATCATGCCGAAGGTAGTGTGTGCTTCCGCGAAGCCGTAATCGATGTCGGCGCGCAGCGTCTGAAGCGGGATGCTGCCCTCGAGATAGTGCTCGGTGCCTGCGATCTCGCGCCCGTCGAGACGGCCGCTGACCTGCATCTTGACGCCCTTCACGCCCGAACGCATCGTCCTGCCGATCGCCTGCTTCATCGCACGGCGGAAGGACATACGCTTTTCGAGCTGTGCCGCGACGCTCTCTGCAACGAGCTGAGCGTCTGCGTCCACTTTACGGACTTCGGTGACGTTGATGATGACCTGCTTGCCCTTGGTGAGCTTTACAAGGTCTTTCTTGATGACTTCGATCTCGGAACCCGCTTTGCCGATGAGCACGCCGGGACGGCCCGTGTAGACGGTGACGACGATCTTGCCCGCAGCCCTCTCGATGAGGATCTTACTGATCGCTGCCGCGTAGTACTTCTTCTTGATGAAGGTACGGATGGAATAGTCCTCCTTGAGGTAAACGGAAAACTCCTTCTTGTCGGCGTACCACTGGGTATCCCAGGGCTTGATGACGCCCACTCTCAGGCCGTGAGGATTGACTTTCTGTCCCATGTTAGATTCCCTCCGTATGCTTCACATCGAGGATGACCGTGATGTGGCTCGTTCTCTTCAAAATCGCGTGGCCCCTGCCCTTGGAGACGGGCTGCATGCGCTTTAACATCGTGCCGCCGTTCGCGAAGCACTCTGCAACGTACAGATCGTTCCTGTCCATCCCGCGGTTGTGCTCCGCATTGGCGACGGCGCTCATGAGCACCTTCTTGGTGGGAGCCGCACCGCCGTTGGGGCAGTTGTCGAGGATGGCGCCTGCCTCCTGCACGGACTTGCCGCGGATGAGGTCGAGCACCGTTCTCACCTTGTAGGGGGAGATCCTGATATACTTTGCGACCGCGTAAGGGCGTTTTTCTCTTTTTTCTTCCACTCTTGCGGCCTTCTTCTTCATATTGCCAGCCATTGCTTTCCTCCTCACTTCTTAGGCGACGTGGTCTTCGCCGTATGACCGCGGAACGTTCTCGTGGGAGCGAACTCGCCGAGCTTGCAGCCCACCATGTCCTCCGTGATATATACGGGAACGTGCTTCCTGCCGTCGTAGACGGCGATCGTGTGACCGACCATCTGAGGGAAGATCGTCGATGCTCTCGACCAGGTCTTGAGCACTTTCTTTTCGTTTGCTTCGTTCATGGCCTCGATGCGGCTCAAAAGCTTCGCTTCGACGTAAGGCCCTTTCTTGACACTTCTCGACATTTGACCTGTCCTCCTCAGTTGATCCTCTTAAGGATGAATTTGCTCGTCGGGTTCTTCTTCTTTCTCGTCTTGTAACCGAGAGCGGGCTTGCCCCAAGGCGTTTCGGGACCTGCATGACCGACGGGAGACTTGCCTTCGCCGCCGCCGTGAGGGTGGTCGTTGGGGTTCATGACCGAGCCGCGGACGGTGGGACGGGTGCCGAGGTGGCGCGTCTTGCCCGCCTTACCGATGCGGATGATCTCATGCTCGACGTTGCCGACCTGACCGATGGTCGCGCGGCACTCTGCGGGGATGAGGCGCATCTCGCCCGAAGGCATCTTGATGGTCACATAGCCGTTCTCGCACGCCATGATCTGCGCGCAGATGCCCGCAGCCCTTGCGATCTGAGCGCCGCGGCCGGGCTTCATCTCGATGTTATGCACCATGGTACCGACGGGGATGTCCTTCAAAGCGAGCGCGTTGCCCACCTTGATGTCGGAACCCGCGCCGCTCGTCACCTTGTCGCCGACGTTGAGGCCGACGGGGGCGAGGATGTAGCGCTTTTCGCCGTCTGCATAGACGAGGAGGGCGATGTTCGCGCTGCGGTTGGGATCGTACTGGATGCTCCTGACCGTTGCGGGGATGCCGTCCTTATTGCGCTTGAAATCGATGACGCGGTACTTGCGCTTGTTGCCGCCGCCGATGTGGCGGACCGTGATCCTGCCGGCGTTGTTTCTGCCGCCGGACTTGCGCTGATCCTCGAGGAGGGAGCGCTCCGCCTTGTCGCCCGAGAGCTGTTCCTTATAGTTGGGAACGGTCATGAAACGGCGCGCCGCGGAGGTGGGTTTATATCTCTTGACTGCCATAATACCTGTATCCTCCTAAGTTAGGTCAACGAGTTGAAATACTCGATGGGTTTGGAAGCTTCTTCAAGCTGAACGATCGCCTTCTTCGTCTTAGGGGTGTAACCCTCGTTGCGGCCCATCCTCTTGAGCTTGCCGGGACGGGTGACGGTGTTCACGCTCTTGACGTCGACGCCGAACATCTCTTCGACGGCGATCTTGATCTGCGTCTTGTTGGCGGACTTTGCGACGATGAACGTGTACTTCTTATCCGCGATGCCGTCGTAACCCTTCTCGGTCAGGACGGGCTTTAAGATGATATCTTCGGGTGTCATACCGCGTAAGCCTCCTCGAGTTTTTTCACCGTGCCCTTGGTGAGCACCACGACCGCGTTCGCGACGATCTCGTAGGTGTTGATCTCTTCGACGGAGATCGTGGAGAATTTCTGGATGTTGCGCGCGGCAAGGATGACGTCCTTGTCGTTTTCGTCGAGCACGACGACGGTGCGCTTGTCAAGCCCCAGTGCCTGACGGAATGCCTCCATCTCCTTCGTCTTGGGAGCGGAGACCTTGACCTCGTCCACGACGACGAGCTCGCCGTCCGCGACCTTCTTGGAAAGGGCGGAAAGGAGAGCGCCGCGCTTCGCGGTCTTGTTCATCTTCTTGGAGAAGTCGCGGGACTTGGGTGCGAACACGACGCCGCCCTTCGTCCACTGGGGTGCGCGGATGGAACCCTGGCGCGCACGGCCCGTGCCCTTCTGTCTCCAGGGCTTTGCACCGCCGCCGCGCACTTCCGTGCGGGTGAGGGTGGACTTGGTGCCCTGACGGCCGTTTGCAAGATAGGTGACGACGGCCTGATGGATGAGGGGCTCGTTGTATTCCACGCCGAAGACGCTGTCGTTGAGTTCGAGCTCGCCGACCTCGGCGCCCTTCATATTGTAAACTTTCACGTTTGCCATGTCTTTTCTCCTTACTTCACCTTGACGCTGTCCGCAAGGGTGACGATGCTGCCCTTGGGGCCGGGGATGGCACCCTTGATGAGGATGGCGTTTCGTGCGGCGTCCACTCTCACCACTTCGAGGTTCTGGATCGTGACCGTCTCGACACCCCACTGACCTGCGAGGTTCTTGTGCTTGAACACGCGGGAGGGATCGCTGATGGAACCCATGGAACCGGGCTCGCGGTGGACAGGGCCGACGCCGTGCGTTTCCTTGAGGCGGTGCTGGTTCCAACGCTTGATGACGCCCGTGTAGCCGTGGCCCTTGGAGGTGCCGTGGGCATCTACCTTATCGCCTGCCGCGAAGACGTCTGCCTTGAGCTCGTCGCCCACCTTGAAGCCTTCGACGGAAGCAAGGCGCACTTCTTTGAGTACCTTGCAGGGGGTAACGCCCGCCTTCTTGAACTGCCCGAGGTCGGGCTTGTTGAAGACGTGCTGGCTCTTCTTTTCGTCCTCGACCTTATCGAAGCCGAGCTTGAGGGCGCAGTAGCCGTCCGTTTCGACCGTCTTGACCTGAACGACGGGGCAGGGGCCCGCTTCCACAACGGTGACGGGGATCACCTTGCCGTCTTCCGCGAAGATCTGCGTCATGCCGACCTTGCGGCCGATGATTGCTTTATTCATGGATAAAGTTCACTCCTTTTATTTTTCTCAATACCGCTTTTGCAGTATCACTTTGTCAAAGTTTTACCTTGATGTCGACGCCTGCAGGGATGTGGATGGAATCCAACAGCTTGGCGTTGGGGGAATAGATGTCGATGATGCGCTTGTAGGTGCGCAGCTCGAACTGCTCGCGCGAATCCTTATACTTATGCGGGCAGCGGAGGATGGTGACCACCTCGCGCTCGGTGGGGAGCGGGATGGGACCGGAGATCTTTGCTCCGCCCTTCTGCATCGTCTCTACGATGCGCTGCGCCGCCTGATCGACGAGTTCGTGATCGTATGCCGACAGCTTGATCCTGATCTTCTGACTTGCCATTTGCTTACTCCTTTTTATACTAACTATGGATTTTTGTGTCAACGTATCCGTGCGTATCGAGGTATCTCCATCAAAAAAACACTTGGTTGGAGTGCTTTGATGCAAAAGCCTCGGTTAGTCGCAGGAGTCGTGCTCCTACATTTGTCAACGGAAATTATCTGCCGAGGGGCTTTCCGACCTCGATTTTTCAGTAACTTCCCGTCTCAACCCTATACGCCGCAATGACACAGCTTGAACATTCTACCATAATGTCAAGCCGATGTCAACGGTTTGAACGGATATTTTTGCTGATTTTTGCCCTTTTTCGCAAATTTCAGCCGTCTTTTTTGCATTTTGAGGGGCATTTTCAAAAAAATGCGCCGCCCGCGCGCTTCAAGGCGCGCGGGCGGCGTGTTCGGAACGTGCGGGCGGGCTTTGAAGCGCCCCTTCCGTTTTCGCGCGCCCTCTTTTAATTATGGAACCGAGGGATACGCTCTTTCAGGAAGGCGTAGTAGCGCTCCTTCGTGACTTCGCCGCCGAAGGAGAGCACCTCGTAGGTGACGCCCTTGAAGGTGTAGGTGTAGCCCGCGGGCGCAAAGCCGTGTTTTTCGTAGAAGCGGTATCTGCGCTCGCGCTGCTCCCGATTGGGGGCGGAGGCATCGCGCTCCTCCATGTCGAGCACGACGGGCGTGCCCGCATAGTGCTCTTTGACCGCTTCGAGGATGCGGCCGCCGAAGCCGTGCGAACGCGCCCCTTCCTCGACGGCGAGGAAGAAGAGGTAGGTGAAATCGGGTCGCTCGACGGCGACGGTGAGCCCGACGAACTTGTCTTCCTGATAGCAGCCCGAAAAGGCGCATTCGCCCTTTTTTGCAAGGCGGCAAAGGAGAAGGAAGGGCGCGCGCTCCGCCTTGGGGAAGGCGGTGCGGTAGAGTTTTTTGATCGCGCCCTTATTCGGCGCGCCGTGATAGGGAATGAATGTGATGTCTTGGTTGGTCATAAGAATATTGATCATGTATGAACGGAGATCAGAGCAAAACTCCTTCCGTCTGCTTCGCAGACACCTCCCTCAAAGAGGGAGGCAAGGAAGTTAGCGCTTACTCCGGCAACTACTCCCTCCGTCGCGTCGCCAACATAAATGTTGGACAACGCGCCACCTCCCCGAAGAGGAGGCTATAATGAGGTTCGGCTTTAACAACCCTTCCGTCTTGCCTTCGGCAAGCCACCGTCTCGCGCGGTGGAAACCGCGCTGCTTCTCTTCCCACACATCTGCTTCGCATCTGCGCGGGAGCCCTGAAACGGCACGGACTATGTGCCGTTTCCAAGTTCGCAAATGGTCAACGCCACACCGTGGCGTTGCCAAGAAAGCATTTGCTCGCCCTTACACAGGGGAGGCTATAATTAAGGAATCTTCCCAAAAATAACTTCTGCAAGCAAAACCACGCTTTTGCGCAGCAGGACTCAATTTGTACCCTACGGGTACTTACTGTTCTTAGAATGACATAGGGCTCCCGCAAAGATTTTGCGAAGCAAAAGATTTGTGGGAAAAGGAGGAGCAGGCATCAAAGCCCTGCCCCGACCTAAGGAGGGGCTGGTAAAGTTTGCCTTGCTCCGACGCGGGCGCGGGCGAAAGGGTAATTTAGATGCACAAACCCTACCCCTCGCGGAAAGATTTTTGCGAAGCAAAAAGATTTTCGCGAAACATATCATTCGTTCTCAAACGTCAGTTTGCCGTCCTCTTCGTCGATGATGACGGTGCTGCCCGCCTTGACCGTCCCCGCCAGGATCTCCTCGGAAAGGCGGTCTTCGACCATCTTGCGGATGATGCGCTTTAGGGGCCGTGCGCCGAATTCTTCGCTGTAGCCCTCTTCGACGAGGCGGCTCCTTGCGCGCGAGCTCACCTTGATGCGGATGCCGCGCTCCTTGAGGCGCGCCTGCACCGAGGCGATGATCTTTTCGCAGATGCGGGAAGCATCCTCCTTCGTGAGCTTATGGAAGATGATGATGTCGTCGAGGCGGTTCAAAAACTCGGGACGGAACTGCTTTTTGAGCGCCGCGTCGATGTTCTCTTTCATGCGCTCGTACTCGCCGCTCGCAGCCGCGTCCGCGCCGAAGCCCAAGGAAAGTTCCTTCACTTCGTGCGCGCCCACGTTGCTCGTTAAAATGATAACGGTGTTCTTGAAGGAGACGACGCGCCCCTTGTTGTCGGTGAGGCGGCCGTCGTCCAGAATTTGCAGAAGGACGTTGAAGATGTCGGGATGCGCCTTTTCGATCTCGTCGAAGAGGACAACGGAATAGGGCTTGCGGCGGATGCGCTCGGTGAGGGCACCCTCGCTGTCCTCATAGCCCACATAGCCGGGCGGCGCGCCGATGAGCTTGGAGACGGAGTACTTTTCCATGAATTCCGACATATCGAGGCGCACCATCAGCCGTTCGTCGCCGAAGAGGCTCTCTGCGAGCGCCTTGCAAAGGTCGGTCTTGCCCACGCCCGTGGGGCCGACGAAGATGAAGGAGCCGATGGGCTTATCGGGCGCGTTGAGCCCCGCGCGGGCGCGGCGGATGGCGCGCGCCACGGCGGAGACCGCCTCGTCCTGCCCCACGATGCGCTTGTGAAGATCATCCTCAAGGTGCATGAGGCGCTTGCTCTCCTCTTCGGTGAGGCGCACGACGGGAACGCCCGTCCACGAACTCACGATCTCGGCGACCTCTTCGCGGCCGATGGAAAGGTGGGTCGAATTGCGGCGCTCCAGCCATGCCTGCTTCTTTTCGTTGAGCTCGCGCGTGAGTTTTTCCGCCTTTTCGGTGAACTCGGCGGCGCGGACGTAATCTTTCCACTTGGCCGCCTTCTCCCCCTCCAGGCGCGCGCGCTCGAGCTGATCTTCGAGTTCGTGCAGCTCCTTGGGCCCGTTGTAGGAGCGCAGGCGCTCGCGGGAGGCCGCCTCGTCGATGAGGTCGATCGCCTTATCGGGAAGGTAGCGGTCGGTGATGTAGCGGTCGGAGAGTTTGACCGCCGCCTCGATGGCCTCGTCCGTGATGACGACGTCGTGATGGGCCTCGTACTTATCGCGAAGGCCGTTTAAGATGGTGATGGCGTCCTCGACGGAGGGCTGATCGACGGTGACGGGCGTGAAGCGGCGCTCGAGGGCGGGATCCTTTTCGATGAACTTGCGGTATTCGTCGAAGGTGGTGGCGCCGATCGTCTGCAATTCCCCGCGGGCGAGCATGGGCTTTAAGATGTTGGAGGCGTCCATGTTGCTGTCCGCCGTGGAGCCCGCGCCCACGATCATGTGGATCTCGTCGATGAAGAGGATGATCTTTTTGTCGCGCGTCACCGTATCGACGACTTTTTTGAGGCGCTCTTCGAAGTCGCCGCGGTATCTCGATCCCGCGACGAGGGCGGTGACGCTCAGGGAGTACACCGTCTTGCCGCGCAAGATCTCGGGCACTTCCCCCTGCACGATGGCCTCCGCGAGCCCCTCGACAACGGCGCTCTTGCCCACGCCCGGTTCGCCGATCAAAACGGGGTTGTTCTTGGTGCGGCGGGATAAGATCTGCACGACCTTTTCGATCTCCTCCCTGCGGCCGATGACGGGGTCGAGCTTGCCGAGGCGCGCCTTTTCGGTGAGATCTTCGCCGTAGGCGGAAAGAGCGGGCGGAAGGCGCTCCGCCTCCTTTTCCTCCTTCTCATCCTCATAGGAGGGCGCGGCGAAGAGCTCCTCGGTACGGCGCTTCTGGCGGTAGCTTTCCGCCTGTTCCTGCGCCTTTTCCTTCTCTTCGCCCGGGGCAAAGACGAGCTGTTCGACGCGGAGGGAAAGATTGTAAAGGTCGATCCGCATCTTCTTCAGGATCTGGACGGCGAGGCAGTCCTTCAAAGAGAGCACGGCATAGAGCATATGCTCGGTGCCGGGGATGGTCTTGACGGGGCCGCGGAGGGCGACTTCCGTCGCCGTTGCGAACAGCCGCTTGGTGCGGGGCGTGTACCCCTGTACCGTCGACGTCCTGTTGATGCTGCGGCGGAATTCTTCCTTATAGCAGTCGCGGTCGACGCCCATCTCCTTGAGGAGCCTGCCCGCGGCGCTCTCTTCCTCGCCGATGAGGCCGAAGAGGATGTGTTCGGTGCCGATATAGCCCGTTTCGTAGGCGTTGGCGATATCCGACGCGAACTCGATGACGTGATTGAGATGTTCGGTGAAGCGCTTTTCCATAGACGTTCCTCCCGTAGATTCCGATTTTACTGTGCGTCCGAAAGGCGGGCGCGCGCCTCTTCGCTGATGAGCCCCATGCGCCGCAGCACATCGCCCACATAAGCGGCGCGGAAGGTATCGTAGCCGCCCTCTTCGAGCGGGCTGCCGTTGATCTGATCGATGTTGGCGGGGCGCATATCGACGATGAGCCCGTCGAGCTCTTCGAGGCTCCCCGAGAGCAGCCCTAAGGCAACGCCCAGCTTGACGTTTGCCATGTAGCGCATGAATTCGCGCATCGTGAGCTTCACGCAGTTGGTGAGGATGCCGAAGGAGCGCAGGACGACGTCGGCGATGCCCGTGCGGTCCTCCCTGAGGAGGCGGCGGCGCTCTTCGTGCTCCCGCTCGATGACCTTGCAGACGGCATTTTCCACCGCGCACAGGATCTCCTCCTCCGAACGGCCGAGCGTGCGCTCGTTGCTGATCTGATAGAGCGCGCCCTCCGCCCCGCTGCCCTCGCCGTATGCCCCGCGCACCGTGAGACCTTCGCGCGAAAATTCCTCCGCGACGCCCCGCATGAGGCCGCCCCTTGCCATAGCGGGCAGAAAGAGCATGACGGATGCCCTCAACCCCGTGCCGAGGTTGGTGGGGCACGCCGTGAGATAGCCGAACTGCTTATCGTAGGCGAAGGGGATGGCGGAGGCGATGATGTCGTCGATGCCCGAGAGCCGTTCGTAGGCGGCTTCGAGGTCGAACCCCTTCATGAAGTACTGTTCGCGGATGTGATCTTCCTCGTTGATCATGACGGAGATGCTCTCGTCGCTCGAGATGAGCACCGCCGAGACGGCGCGGTTCTTGATGAGATCCTGGCTGATGAGATTGCTCTCGCGAAGAGACGCCGCTTCCTCCGCCGAGATGCCGTTCATGCGGCGGAGGGTAAAATCTTCCACGCCGCACAGTTCGTCGGTGACGAGGCGCACGATCTCTTCGGCAAGGGAGAGGTCGAAGAGGCGGTTGGGGAAGGGGTAGTCCTCGAAATTGCGCGCGAGGCGGATGCGCGTGGAGACGGCGACGTCTCCCCCCGCCGCTCTGCCGTAAGGGACGTCCGCCCGCACCGCGCGGAACCGTTCCCCCCGATCGGATCCAAGCTTTGTCATATGCGCTCCCCGCGGATGGCTTTGTTGAGCGCCCTGACCTGTTCGCCCAGACGTTCGGCCTCCGCTTCGTCCCCCTTCTTCAACGCCTCCTCGAGCCGCGCGCGCACCCGCGCCCGCTCGAGGAGCAGTTCATAATTTTCGCCCGCGTCCGCCGCCGGCGTCTTGCCCGTGTGCGCGGTGCCGCCCTGGATCTCTTTGACGGCGGGAAGCAGCTCGCGGCGGAAAAAGCGGTAGCACTCGGCGCAGCCGACAAGCCCCGTGCGGCGGTATTCTTCCAGCGTCATGCCGCAGGCGGGGCAGCGGCGCCCCTCCCGCGCCGTAAGCGCGGCATAACAGGCGGGGCAGAGCACCGCTTCACGCGTCTTGCCGCCCGCCGCGATCTGATATTTGGATGCGGGCCTGCCGCACTGCGTACACTTCATAGAGCTACCTCTTTAGGGGAGCGCGGAAGCCGCCCTCCCCTCATACGCCATCCATTATATCATCTTTTGCGAAGTTGTCAACCGCGCAGTTTCGCAAGGCAGGAAAATCAAGCAAAAAGGCGGGCTTTGCACCCGCCTTACGGCTGTTTTTCCTTCATTTGCGGCATTTTTCGGGATGATGCGCCAGGAGATAGTCGTACGCCTCCCTCACGGGCGTGAAACCGTGGTCGCCGTAGGCGCAGGTGAGGATGAGCGCGGGCTTTTCCTCGGGCGTCTTGTCGGTGCCCTCTCTGCCTTCGGAGAAGGAAACGCACTCGATCTCTTCCCAAGTGAGGAAGCTGCTCTCCGCGCGCGTCGCCTTCTTATCCCAAATGCCCGCATCGAGCAGGATGAGCTCGGTGCGCGCCCTCGCGTAGCCGACGGCGCCGTGGAGGAGGAGATAGACGCCGAAGCAGCTCAACACGATGCCGATCGTGCGGTTTACAAGCACGGCGACGGCAATGCCCACCACAAACAGCCCCGCCCCCAGCACGAGGAAGGGAAGCTGACGGCGGCGTTTTTCCGCATCGGGGAGCACGAAGCGCTGCTCTTTTTTGGGCTTTTGAGGCTTTACGCCCTTCTCCCCCTCTGCGGAAGGGGCGGGCGTTTCGCCGACGAGAGCAAGGCCATGCGAAGCGATGCACGCTTTGAGGCGCTCCTTGCCCTGCGTTTCGATGAGGGCGAGCGGCTCGCCCTTGTGCGGCTTTTTGCTGAGGTAGTGCGCGGGGATCTCGAAGAGGATGCGCCACTCCCCTTTTTCCTTAGGCGTATGGCGGACGAGGACGGAGAAAAAGCGCATCTCCTTATAGGGAACGCGGATGCGGCGCTCCTTCTTTTGGCGGTCCTGCCCGTGAAGGACGAGGGCGTCCTCCGTAAAAGTCGCGAGCGTGCCTTCGCCTACGGTAAAGCTCTCCTCACCGTCTGCACGTTCAAAAAAGTCGCGCTCTTCGTCCTCCGCCTTCACGGAAGCGCGGAAGAGGGCAAAGCCGACGCCGCCGAGCGCCGCCGCGCCCAGCATCCCCCCGAGCGCCAAAAAGCCGAGGAGATAGAAATTTTCGCTGCCGAGGCCGAGCATGACGAGGCAGACGATCGCCCCGATGACGAGAAGGAGGGCGAGGATGGCTGCCGTCCAGGCAAGGGCGGTGAGCGCTTTGCGGCGCTTTGCGGCGCGCTCCGCCTGCCGAATGAGAAGTTCGTTCATATGTTATTCCTTGAAGCGCGCGCCCTTGCGCCAGACGAAGAAGAAGAGCGCGAGAATTTGCAGCGGGATGCCGATGAGGAAGATGAGCCAGATGTTCTGCCCGAACACGAACGCCGTCAGATAGATGCACAAAAGGACGGTCCAGATGAGGACGGTGAGCGAGATGATGCGCACCCATTTCCACTTCCAGACGGCGCTGAACACGAGCACGACGACGGCGGACGCGGACACCGCATAGATGAAGACGAGCCAGGTGTGCGGGAGCGAATTTTTGCCGAAGATACCCAAAAAGACATACAGAACGACTGCCGTGAGCCAGCACAGCCCCACGGAACAGAGGAGGGTGATGATGCGCTGCTTGAGGCGGAAGCGCTTGGGCATGATGACCGTTCCCTGCGGCTCGTGGACGAGTTCGTCGAGCGTGACGCCGAACAGTTCGGAAAGGCGCAGGAGGATGCGGACATCGGGGATGCCGTTGCCCTGCTCCCATTTGGAGACCGACTTATCGGAATAGTTGAGCTGTTCCGCAAGTTCGGACTGCGTCATGTTCGCCATCTTGCGAAGCCTCATGATGTTTTTGCCGATGACCTCGGCAAGGCGGTCCTGATCTTCTTCCATGCCTCGATTATACGCAAAAAAACGGGAAAAGTCAATCGTTCTACTGTGAGTAGAGCGTAAAATACGCACTCTACCGCGAAAGGAGCCGACAATAGAGTCAAAATTCCGACAAGTAGGTTGCCATTTCGCACCCGATACGCTATAGTGAAAGGGAACAGAGCGCCGCTTGTTTTAGAGGCCTCCCATCCTCTTGCGGCGCACGTTCACCCCATTTGGGAGGGCGTGAGCCAAGCCGCCCTCCTTCCCTCTCCAATCTTTGTAAAGGCGCCGCCGCGGCTCGAGCCGCGGCGGCGCTTTTCCTCTTCCCGTGCATCTGCTTCGCATTTGCGCGGGAGCTCTGTTTTTTACTCCCTCAGTCATGCCACCGCAGCAAACTGCGGATGGCATGACAGCTCCCTCAAGAAGGCGCCTAAATTGAGGAATTTTACAAATCAAGAAAGCACTTGCTCACCCCTCGCCGCGAAGATTTCCCGAAGGGAAAGATTTGCGGCGAAACTCAGACAATTACTCCCTCCGTCGCGGCACCGAAGCAAGCTTCGGATGCCGCGCCACCTCCCCGAAGAGGAGGCTAAAATGAGGATTCTCAAAAATAAATTCCGCAAGCAAAACCACGCTTTTGCGCTGCGGAACTCAATTTGTACCCGCAGGGCACTTATTGTTCTTAGAATGACAGGCGGGTGCGCGGGCAAAAACGTTTGTTAAAATCAATTAACTTCGCCTCCTCGCGGAAAGATTTTTGCGTCAGCAAAAAGATTTTCGCGAAATAAAAAGAACGGGCAGATGAGCCGCCCGTTCTTTTTGTGTTGTTGGTAAAATTACTTGCCGAAGTATCTCTTGAGAAGACCCTTGAAGCCTGCGCCGTGGCGCGCTTCGTCCTTTGCCATCTCGTGCACGGTGTCGTGGATGGCATCGTAACCGAGCTCCTTCGCGCGCTTTGCGATCGCGAGCTTGCCTGCGCACGCGCCCGTTTCGGCAGCGACTCGAAGCTCGAGATTCTTCTCAGTCGAATCGGTGACGACTTCGCCGAGAAGCTCTGCAAACTTGCTTGCGTGCTCCGCTTCCTCGAAGGCATAACGCTTGTACGCCTCTGCGATCTCGGGATAGCCCTCGCGCTCGGCAACGCGTGCCATCGCAAGGTACATACCGACTTCGGTGCACTCGCCCTCGAAGTTGGCGCGGAGGCCGTCCATCACTTCCTTATCTTCCACCTTGCCGTCGCCGACGTGGTGCTCGCATGCAAAACCCGTGTTCTCCTCGATGGGAACGAACTTCGTCGCCTTGCAGACGGGGCAAACTTCAACATCATCCGCGACGATCTCGCCGCAAACTGCACATCTCTTCATAGATCAATATCTCCTTGATTTGTTATCTTACCGGCATTATAGCATAAATGAGACTAAATATCAATAAGTTTTCACTATCTTGTAAGGACGCGGAAGAGCTCTTCGTAAGAAGAGACGAAGCGGGAGGCGCCGACGCGGGAGAGTTCTTCCTTCGTGCGGTAGCCCCAGAGAACGGCGACGCCGAACATCCCCGCATTGCGGGCGACCATTGCATCCGTTTCGCCGTCGCCGACGAAGGCGCACTCCGAAGGGGCAACGCGGAGGGTAAGCGCCGCGTACTGCGCGAGGGAGGGATCGGGCTTGCAGGGGAAGCTCCCCGTATCGCCCCCGACGAAGTCGAAGAGCCCTTCGGGAAAGAACTTTTGGATGCAGCCCTCCGTCGCATCCTGCGGCTTGTTGGTGACGACGCCGAGCTTCAAGCCCCGCGCTTTGAGGGCGGAGAGCGTTTCTATCTCCCCGTCGTAGAGGCGGGTATGCTCCTGCGTGTTATGCGAAAAGTGCTCGCGGAAGTATTCGTAGCAGGCTTCGAGCTCCTTCGCCCCGTGCGGAACGGCGCGCTCCATGAGCTCCCATGCGCCGTCGCCGATGAAGCGGCGCGTTTGCTCCCGCGTGATAGGCGGGAAAGAGAAGGCGGCAAGCGCCTCGTTGACGTAATATTGAATGTCTCCCAGCGTATCCAAAAGGGTGCCGTCGAGATCCAAAAGAACTGCTTTGAGCATAGATTTCTCCTGATAGTCACAGCCGCCGAAACATTGCGCGGCGGTGTCTCCCTTCCCATCACGACTTTTTCTCTTGCCGCGGCAAGAGAAAAAGTGTGAACGCATTTACATTTTCTCCGGGACGCCGATGCCGAGGAGCGTGAGCCCCGCCGTGAGCGCGGAGAGCGTCGCCTTGGTGAGGGCGAGGCGGAAGGCGCGCGTTTCTTCCTCCTGCAGAATTTTGCAGTCGAAATAGAACTTGTTGAACTTCTGCGCCGTATCGACGCACCAGCGGGCGACAAAGCTGGGCTCGTAGCGCTCGGCTGCCGCCTTCACCGTATCGGGGAAGTCGGAAAGCGCACGGATGAGCTCGAACTCCTGATCGCAGGGGGTATAATTTTCGGGAAGCGCCGCCTCGAAGCCGCCCTCCGCCGCCTTGGCGAGCACGGACGAGGCGCGGGCGCAGGTGTACTGCACATAGACGCTCGTTTCGCCGTCGAAGTTGAGCGCCTTATCGTAGGAAAAGACGATATCCTTGATCTTGTTGTTGTAGAGCGCGGAGAAGATGACGGCGCCCACGCCCACCTTTTCGGCGATCTCCTGCTTGTTTTCGAGGGAAGGGTTCTTCTCGTCGATGACGGAATACGCCTTTTCGACGCAGCGGTTCAAAACGTCTTCGAGCCACACCACCTTGCCCTTGCGGGTGGACATGGCGCCGTCCTCCAAAGAGACCATGCCGTAGGCGACGTGCACAAGGTCCTTCGCCCACTCCTTGCCCATGAGTTCGAGCACCTTGAAGACCTGCTTGAAGTGCAGGTTCTGCTGATAGGCGACGACGTAGAGGCATTTATCGAAGTCGTACGTCTTTTTGCGGTAGATGGCGGCGGCGAGGTCGCGCGTCGCATAGAGGGAGGCGCCGTCCGAGCGCAGGATGAGGCAGGGCGGCATGCCGTAGGGTTCGAGGTCGACGATCTGCGCGCCGTTGCTCTCCTTCAAGAGCCCCTTCTCTTTGAGTTCTTCGACGACGGGCGCCATCTTATCGGTATAAAAGCGCTCGCCCGCGTACGAATCGAAGGTGATATGCAGCTTTTCGTAGATGCCCTTGACGTAGCTGAGCGTCAAAGACTTGAACCAATCGAAGAGCTCGTTCGCCTCTTTGTCGCCGCTCTCGATGAGGCGGAAGTATTCGCGCGCTTCCGCTTCCATCGCCTCGTCCGCCTCCTCGTTGAAGCGGACGTAGAGATCGTTGATGGCGTGGATGCCGCCCTTTTCCGCCTCCTCGCGGCTGCCCCAGCGCTTGTAGGCGGAGATGAGCTTGCCGAACTGGGTGCCGTAGTCGCCGAGGTGGTTGATACCCACCGTGTGATAGCCGAGGAATTGGAAGATGCGGTAGAGCGCCCCGCCGATGACCGTCGTCGAGAGATGCCCGATGTGGAAGGGCTTGGCGATGTTGACGGAGGAATAGTCGATGCAGATGGTCTTGCCCGCGCCGAGATCGGAGGAGCCGTAGTTTTCCCCCTCTTCGAGGATGCGGGAGAGCACGTCTTTCGCGAGCCCCGCCCTTGCGATGCGGAAGTTGACATACCCGTTGAGGGCCTTTGCTTCCGAGACAACGCCGTCCGCAGGGTAATTTGCGGCGATGTCCTCCGCGATGAGCGCGGGGCTCTTGCGGAGCACTTTGGCGAGCTTGAAGCAGGGGAGCGCATAGTCCCCCATCGACGTGTCGGGCGGGACGGCGATGAGCCCTTCGAGCTCCTCTTTCGTGACGCCCTCTATTTGGATATGTTCGGAAATATAGCGTTTATAGTCCATGTCGGCCTCTCCCGCGGCGGGGAAACGCGCTCCCGCGCCGCTGTCGTTTTCCCCGTCATTTTAACACATTTTATCGGAAACGGCAAGCGAAAAGGCTTGCCATTTCGGGCGGGGTATCGTATAATACTTAAGAATACATCGGGCGCCGGACAGGGCGCCCGCTTCAGGAGATACAAGATGAAATTAGGTGTCGTGGGGCTCCCCAACGTGGGAAAATCCACCCTCTTCAACGCCATCACGCACGCGGGCGCCGAGATGGCAAATTACCCGTTCTGCACCATCGAGCCCAACGTGGGCGTCGTCGCCGTGCCCGATGAACGGCTTGACAAACTCGCCGCCCTCTATTCGAGCAAGAAGGTGACCCCCGCCGTCATCGAATTCGTCGATATCGCGGGCCTCGTGAAGGGCGCGAGCCGCGGCGAAGGCTTGGGAAACAAGTTCCTCTCCCATATCCGCGAAGTGGACGCCATCGTACACGTCGTGCGCTGCTTCGAGGACGAGAACATCACCCATGTCGAGAGCACCGTCGACCCCGTGCGCGACATCGAGACCATCAACTTAGAGCTCATCCTCGCCGATATCGAGGCCGTGCAGAAGCGCATGGACCGCATCCGCAACGCGGCGCGCGGGGGCTCCGATAAAGGCGCTGCCGCCGAGTTTTCCTTCCTTGAAAAACTGCTCTCGCACCTCGAAGAGGAAAAGCCCGCCGCAAGCTATCCCCTCACCGAAGAGGAAGAGCCCATGATGGACAACCTCTTTCTGCTTTCGTCCAAGCCCGTCATCTACTGCGCCAACATTGCGGAGAGCGATATGGGCAAAGAGGAAGAAAACCCCTATGTGCAGCAGGTGAAGGCGTATGCCGCAAAGCACAACGCGGGGACCATCGTCGTCTGCGCCAAGACGGAGGAAGAGCTTTCCGAAATGGACGAGGCGGACAGGGAGATGTTCCTTGCCGACTTCGGCCTCAAAGAGAGCGGGCTTGATAAGCTCATCAAGGCTTCGTATGCGCTCTTAGGGCTCATCTCGTACCTCACCGCGGGCGAGAAGGAGACGCGGGCGTGGACCATCAGGAAAGGCACGAAAGCGCCGCAGGCGGCGGGCAAGATCCACTCCGACTTTGAAAAGGGGTTCATCCGCGCCGAGGTCGTCGAATGGGAGACGCTTTTGGAGTGCGGCGGCCTTGCGGGCGCGCGCGAGAAGGGAAAAGTGCGCTCCGAGGGCAAGGACTATGTGATGAAGGACGGCGACGTGGTGCTGTTTCGGTTCAACGTCTAATATTCACGCATTTCTTTTGCTTCGCAAAACAAATGCCGTGAGGGGTGAAGAAGGATGATTTTAACTTACTCTTTCGCCCGCGAACTTTTTTGTCCTTGTTTGACAGTAAGCCCTAAACATAGGGCAAATTGAGTCCCGCAGCGGAGGGAAACCCTCCTCGCGGGATTTTATTTTAGTTCACACTTTTTTGTGCGAGCACAAAAAAGTCGTGAGGAGTGAAGTTTGTTGAATTTAATAGGCGGTTTCGGCCGCGAGCTTTTTTGTCCTTATTTGACAGTAAGCCTCTGGTAAGAGGCAAATTGAGTGAGCCAGCGCAAGGGAACCTTGCTCGGCTCATTTTATTTATATATCGCGAAAATCTTTTTGCTGTGCAAAAATCTTTCCGCGAGGGGTGAAATTTGTTGATTTTAATAGGCGGTTTCGGCCGCGAACTTTTTTGTCATCCTAAGAACAGCAAGTGCCCTGCGGGTACAAATTGGACCCCGCAGCGGAGGGGAACCCTCCTCGCGGGATTTTATTTTAGAAGCAAAAGCGTGGTTTTGCTTGCAGAAGTATGTTTAAGAAAAGGGCTCCCGCAAAAATCGCGCAGCGAGTTTTGCGGGAAGAGGAGCAGCGAGCATCGGAGCATAGCCGCGAGGAACGCAGCGGCTTGCGAAATTTGCTCCGCTGCGACGAAGCGCAAGGGAACCTTGCTCGGCTCATTTTATTTATATATCGCGAAAATCTTTTTGCTGCGCAAAAATCTTTCCGCGAGGGGTGAAATTTGTTGATTTTAATAGGCGGTTTCGGCCGCGAGCTTTTTTGTCCTTATTTGACAGTAAGCCCTAAGCATAGGGCAAATTGGGTCCTGCTGCGCAAAAGCGTAGTTTTGCTTGCAGAAGTATTTTTAAGAAAAGGGCTCCCGCAAAAATCGCGCAGCGAGTTTTGCGGGAGCCCTATTACTCCCTCAGTCTCATCATCGGCATACGCCGAATGATGAGCCAGCTCCCCCAGGGAGGCGCCTAAAATGTGGAATTTTACTAATCGAGAAAGCATCATCTCAGTTCCAAGAAGACGCATATCATGAGGCAATTCCTTCAGTCTCGCTTTGCTCGACAGCTCCCTCGAAGAGGGCGCCTAAAATGAAGAATAAATGGGAAAGGGCGCGGCGCGCGGGGCTGAAGCCCCGCGCGCCGTTCTATTTCGCTTCTTTCTATTCCATCTTCCGTTTTTTTCAGTCTCTTCCGCTGCCGGCGTTCGGGCGCGTTCTCCTGCGCGCCTCGAGCCCGACGCCGCGCTATGACTGCCCCGTGGAGACGATGTCTTCCTCGTCCTCCTCCGCGTCGGGGCGGATCATGCAATAATTCGGATTGTGACAATAGTCCGTCTCTTTCCCGAAATGTTTTCTCGTTTCCATCTGACCTCCCGTCTTTCGCGCCCGATCCCCGCAGAGGCATCGGCCGCCGATAAATTTTGAGCGCATCCGCTCAAAACCAGTTTGGACAAACGGCAAAGTTCCGATACCCTCTCCCGCAAATCGGGTGCTATATCATTGCCCCGCCTCGGCAAAGGAAGAGAGCTGCTTCTGCGCCTTCCTGACCGTGCGAACGGCCTCCTCCCGCGTCTGAGGCACGGGCGAGGTCTTTTGGAGCAGCTCCCTGACTGCGGCATGGCTTTCAAGCGCGGCGGAATAGAGCGAGAGCAGCTTTTGCCGCAGGGCGCGGCTGTCCGCCGCCGACAGCGCCGCATGATAACGCCAAAGGACGCCCTCCTCCGCCCGCAGCGCGTCGCGCAGCGCATCGCGCTCCGAAAGCGCCGCCTCTTTGCCGTACTTCATGCCCCCTCCTCCAACAGCGAAAGGAGCGCCGCGTGGCGGGAGATATGCTCCGCCGCAATGCGCGCCATCCCCTCCGCGAGGGCGCCGTCCGTCAGGAGCCCCGCAAAGAGATGCGCCTTCTTTGCCGCCAGCTCCTCCCCCTCCGCCGCAGACAGAAGGGCGGAAAATTCCTCTTGTTCGAGCAGCATAAAAATTCCTCCCGCTCAAAGCTTGTGCGGGAGGAAGCTCTTTTATGCGTTTTCTTTCGGGGGCTCCGCAGTCCCCTTCGTCTTTGCGAAATAGGGGCAGTGGGGCGCGAGCGTGCAGGCATCGCAGGAAGGTCTTTGCGAATGGCACACCTTTCTTCCGTGCCAGATGAGCCAATGATGCGCCTTCGACCAATCTTCTTCGGGGATCGCCGCCATGAGGCCCTTTTCGACCTCGAAGGGCGTCTTTCCGGGGGCGAGCCCCAAACGGTTGGAGACGCGAAAAACGTGCGTATCGACGGCGATGGCGTTGCCGCCGAAGGCGACCGCGCAGACGACGTTGGCCGTCTTCCTGCCCACGCCCGCGAGCGTTTGGAGCTCTTCGCGCGCGGAGGGCACTTCGCCGCCGAAGCATTCCAAAATATCTTTGGACGCGGAGAGGATGTGCGCCGCCTTGCTGCGGTAAAACCCGCAGGAAAAGATGTACCTTTCGAGCTCTTCCTGCGAAAGAGCGAGCATCTTTTCGGGGGTGTCGTGCTCGCGGAAGAGGACCTTTGTCACCTTGTTGACGCGCTCATCCGTACACTGCGCGGAGAGGATGACGGCGACGAGGAGCTCGTAAGGCGTCTTGTAATGAAGGGCGGGCCCCGCTTCGGGATAGAGGCGGGCAAGCTCGCGCAAGATCTCTTCTTTGGTATCCATGCCCCGATTATAGCACAGACGGCAGCAGAAGGCAAGCGCTTACAGGTATTCGAAGCCGCGCCCCGACTGCCGCATGAACCCCGCAAAGGCGGAATACCGCCCCGATGAGAGAGCGCGCCGTGCGCGGGGGAGGAAGGCCCCTTCAAAGCGCGCGGAGATGCCGCAGCCGACGCCCGCCTCTTTGGGGGTGTTCACCGCCTGCACCGCCGCGCCCATGCCGCGGAGGGCGGAAACAAACTCGAGCGTCTGCGCCCGAGAACGAAATACAGCCAACAATGTCATATTTTATCCTCTTTTCCCGTATCAATAAGAAACGCCGCAATTTGCGCCCGAGCGCCTGCGGCGACCGTTTGGGAGGTGAAATATTGATCTATCTCGACCATGCCGCCACGGGAGGGAGCAAGGCGCCCTCCGTTTCAAGCGCGGTGCTCGCCGCCATGCGCTGCTGCGCCAACCCCGGCCGAAGCGGGCATACGCTCTCGCTCGCCGCGGCAGAGCGCGTCTTTGCGTGCAGGAAATGCCTTTCCGACCTCTTCGACGGGTACGGGATCGAGCGCGTCGTCTTTACCAAGAACTGCACGGAAGCGCTCAATTTTGCTATCCTCGGCACGCTGAAACAGGGCGACCATGTGGTGACGACCTGCCTCGAGCACAACTCCGTGCTGCGCCCCTTAGAGGCGCTCAAGCGGGCGGGCGTCATCACCTATGACGTCGCCCCGCTCAAAAACGGCAGGCTGCTGCCCGAAACGCTCGCAGGGCTCGTGAAGCCGACGACGCGCATGGCGGCCGTCACCTCCGCCTCCAACGTGACGGGAGAGACGCCCCCGCTTGCCGAGATCAAAAAGGCGCTGCCCGAGGACGTCCTCTTTGTCGTGGACGGCGCGCAGGGGGCGGGGCATATCGCCCTTCCCATGCGAAAGCTCGGCATCGACGCCCTCGCGCTCGCGGGGCATAAGGGCATGGGAGGCATCCAGGGGTCGGGAGCGCTGCTCTTTTCCGAACGCATGGAGATAAGCCCCCTCCTCTTCGGCGGCACGGGCAGCGAGAGCTTCGATTTAGGGATGCCCGCGTTTTACCCCGACCGCCTCGAGAGTGGCACGCTCTCCTACCCTGCCGTCTGCTCGCTCTATGAAGGGGCGCTCCTCGTAAAGAGCCGCCGCGAAGAGTGGGCGGGAAAGCTCGAAAGGACGACGGCGTTTGTGTTGGAAGGGCTGAGCGGGCTCAAAGGCTATACGGCGTACTTTGAACCCAATGCGTGCGGCATCTGCTCCTTCCGCCACGAAAGGCTGCCTTCCGAGACCATCGCGGGCGAACTTTCGGAAAAATACGGCATCTGCGTCAGAGGCGGGCTGCACTGCGCGCCGCTCATCCATAGGGCGCTCGGCGACTTCCCCGACGGGCTGGTGCGCGCCTCCTTTTCGCCCGAGCAGGGCAAAAAAGAGGCAAAGGCGCTGCTTTCCGCCCTCAAAGAGATCGCGCGGCACGCTTAAAGGCGTTTGAGCTTTTCGGCGATCTTCAGAAGCTTCCGGCGCTTGGGGGCGTCGAGGACGGGGGAGATCTGAGCGACAAAGGCGTCGATCTCGGCGTTTGAGAGCGTGCCTTCGCGCTTGGCCCTTTCGGCGCGGGAGACGATCTCGCGAAGCACCTCCCCCTCTCCCTTTCCTTCCGCCGCCGCCATGACGCGCGCGGCTTCTTCTTCCCACCCCTTCGGGAGCTTCTTCTGTGAAAAACTTTTGAAATCGTTGTTCGCCATACGCCATTGTATGCAAGGGGGCGGGCGATTGCCCCGCCCGCACGAGAAAGCGCGCGGGGCGCATAGGATGGCGTATGGAACAAAAAGACGCCATTCTGCTGCTCGTACTCTTTGCCGCCGCCGAAAACAGGGAGCTGAGAGATACCCTCTCTTCGGCGCTCGCCTTCTACCGCGACAACCGCGATATGCTCGCCCTGCTCTTTGCACCCCCGAAAGCCGAGAAAACGGGCGGCGCCCAAGAGGCGCCGCCCGAACAAAGCGTGGAATATTCAGATACGGAACGTTCAAAGGAAGACGGGGCGGCCGACCCTGCGCTCATTTCTGCCCTGCTCAAGCTGCGGCAGACGCCGTGACATTGCCGCACGCTGCCCCGATGACGGCGGAAAGCATCTTATCTTCCTTCCCCCAGATGAGGGGCGCGGAGACGGCGATGCAGCCGTCTTCGGGCGTGACGCCCGTGCCGTGGATGGTCTTATCGCTCACCGGCCAATAGATGCCCGCCACGGTGAGCTTCATCGCCGCGCCGTTTGCCGCGACAAAGCTCGTCTGCATGATGCCCTTGCCGTAGGTAGAGGCGCTGCCGTCCTCCGCCTCGCGGAGATAGATATGATCGTAAGAGAGCGTGCCGTAGTCGATGAGCACGCCGATGAGGCATTCGGACGCGGACGCCGTGTTCTCATCCGCAAGCAGATACACTTCGGAATCTTCCGAAAAATAATCGGAAAAATCGTTGCCGTAGGCGTAGTAAATTTCCTCTCTGCCGCCCTTGTAGCGCGCCGTCTGCACTTCGGGGGAAGCGCCCTCCGCGTCGCGCATGAGATGGGAGGCGATGTGCTGCAAGTCGTCGAGATACCCGCCGCCGTTGGTGCGGAGGTCGAGAATGAGGTCGGTCCTCCCCCGTTCTTTCATGGCTTTGAGGCAGGATTCGAACTCGGCGGAGACATTGCCGCTGAACTCGTCGATGCGGATGTAGGCGGTGTCTTCGTCGAGGGAGGAGATCGCCTCGCCCGCATATTCCGTCCACTCGGTGCCCTCTTCGCCCGTGAAGTAGAAGGCGGACTCGCTGTCGCGGTAGGAGCAGTACGTCGTCTGATAGTCCCTTGCCGTGACGGTGTAAAGGGCGGCGTCCGAGCCGTCCTCTTCGTAGCCCATTTTCAAACAGAGCGTATTGCCGAATTTGGAAGCGGCGGAAGAGAAGGCGGCGTACGTCGTAAAGGGCGTGAGCGTGCCCTTCTCGCCGTCCTCTTCGGAACCGTAGGCAAGGATGGACATCCCCTTGCGGATGCCCGCCTCGAAGGCGGGAGAGTTGTTGGAAACGAGCGCCACCGTGCCCGAATCGTCGCCGATGAGGAAGGAGATGCCGAAATCATAGCTCTGCCCCGCGCCCGCGCGGACGTAGGCGGCGTATTCTTCGGGCGAATAGTACTGCGAATAGGGGTCGAGGTTTTCGTTCAAGGCAGTAAGAAGCTCGGCGCCCGTTGCCCCCTCGCCCACGCTTTCCAGCACCTTCTCGCGCGAAAAACCTTCGGGATAGTAATAGCGTTCGGTGACGTCGAGCGCCCATAAAAAGGAGCGCACGTCCTCGTCGATCGCATAATAGCGGACGAACCAGCCGACAAGGAAACCCGCCGCAAGCAGCACGAGCGCCAGGACGAGGGAGACGACGCGGCGCCGCCACGCCTGTTTGCGCGTCGGAGGAGGGGAGGACAAGTTTTTCTGCTCGTCGGGGCGTTCCTCGGGGATCGGGTCAAAAAATTCGTCTTTTTCGTCGTTTTTGTTCAGATCGGGATGCATGAGACCTCCTGTTTCGCCCGTTAAGAACCGAGCAGTTTATAGAGTATGGTGATGACGCGGAAGGTGACCGCATCGGAAAATTTACGGATATTGAGCCCCGTGATGCGCTCGATCTTGTCGAGCCGGTACATGAGGGTATTGCGGTGCATGAAGAGCTCGCGCGCCGTTTCGGAGATGTTGAGGCTGTTTTCCAGGAAGCGTTCCGCCGTCTCCATCATGTCGGCGTCCTCAAAGACTTCTTCGGCGCTCTCCACATAAAACTGCTCCATATACTCCTTGAGGCGCTCCTTAGGAAGATCTTCGAGCATCTTGACAAGGAGGTACTCGCGGTAGGTATGCACCTGGAAATCCGAGCGGAAGAGGGCGCTCACGCGCACGGCCGTGGAGGCCTGGCGATAGGAAGAGGCGATGTCGAGAAAGCTCTTCATCTCGCAGCCGATGCCGACGCTCGCTTTGACGCCCAGCTCCTCGTAGAGCGACTGACTGAGGAAATGCCCGAATTCGAGGGGCGTCTCCTCATCGCCCATGAATTTGACGACGACGAGATGCGTCTCGTCCATGCGCACCGCCATATCGGAGGAATCGCCGAGGCAGTTCTCGATGTGGGAGAGAGCCTCCCCGATGCGCTTGGGGATAAACAGCTCGACGGCAAAACAGGAACCGTCTGCGATATTGAACTTGGTGAGGAAGCGGTAGATATACCAGCCCGAGCCTTCGCCGAGCAGGATGTTTTTGAGATAGTCCGCCTTATCGGGCAGCACTTCGCGCGCATCGGCATGAGAGACGAGATAGGAGACGAGCTTTGCCCTGCCTTCCGCCTCCTTCCCCGTACCGCTGAGGTATGCCTCCGCCCCCTCTCCGCAGTAAGAGAGCGTGAACTTCGTCTCGCTGCCGCCGCGGGAGACAAGGGACACCTCGGTGCCCGTCTTTTCCCCGATGTCCTTCAAGAGGCGGGAAAGCTCCGCCCTGGTCTGATGCGTCATATGATATTCTCCCCTTTGTACGGCGGGCATACACCCGATCGTGCCGTTCCCGCCTCATACTCAGGATGATTATATCATCATGCGGCGGGAAATTCAAGGGTTTTCACAAACTCCGCACCAAAATTGCACAAGACGCGCCGCAGAAGGGAAGGCACCGGGCGCCGCGCGCACAACGAAGAGGACGTTTCCGCCCTTCCCGCCCAAAGGGAGCCAAAATGCGACGCTTTCTCCCCGCCCGCCCGCAAAAAGCGGGTGCTATAATGGAGGAACTTTCAAAACGGGAGGAGATCGGCATGGAATTTGCGGCAGGCGAAGCTGCTTTGCGGGAAGGGATGCTTCAGACAAGGGCTCGGCGGGAGACGGAGGTGCTCCTCGAGCAGAAAGTGCGCGAACGGAGGAAGGCGAAGCCGCTTTTTTACGCCCTCTGCTGCGGCGGGACGGCACTCTTTGCCGTCTTCGGACTGTTTGCGGGGATGCGGCTCCCCTATTCGGCGGCCGCGATGGCCGTCGCCGGGCGGGATACGATGATGGGAAGTTCGCTCTTCGGCATGGCGGCAGAGCTGCTTCGCGGGAGCCTGCCGCAGGCAGACAGCCTCTATACGGCGCTCCTGCAGCTCTTCCTCCTTCTGATGACGGGCGCTGCAGCGTTCGGGCTCGCCTCCTGCATCCTCGCGTTTGCGGCGGGGCGCACGGCGCGGAGGCTCATGAGCCTTTCCTCGACGCTCGTCCTGCTCACGTTCGGGAGTTTTTCGGCGCTCGTCTTTTTGGGTGCGGAGACGATGCACGAAGCGCTCGCCCACGACGCCCTCTTTACGGCGGCCGCCGTGCTGGTGCTGCGCATCCTCTCCGCGGCGGTGCAGCGGCGCGGGAAAGGGCTCGGGAACGCCCTGCTCCTCCTCTTTGCCGCAGCGGCATTTACGGGGCTGTGCCTGCCGCAGACGCCGCTCAAAACAGAGCTCGCGGCGGCTCTGCTCGCCCCCGTGCAGCTGTGGGGGCCGAAGGACATCGCCCTCGCCCTCCTCCTTGCGGTCACGGCGGCCAACCTTCTCTTGAGCATCCTTCGGCTGGGAGCGGGGAAAGCGTTTCTCTTCGACCTCATCCGCTTTTTGGCGCAATGCGCGGCGGCAGGCTCGGCCTTCGCCGTCTGCGCTGCGGAAGAGATGAGCTTTTCCCTGTTCACAGGCGCGCCTCTTCCTTCGCTGCTCGTCGGACTTGCGGCGCTCTGCGGGCTCGTCCTGTCGGCAGCGCTCCTGGCGATCCGCTCCGCGCAGAAGAGACCTGCGGAGAAAAAGGCTGCGCCAAAGGGCCAAAAGGACGCCTCAAAGGCCCAAGCCGCTTCAAAGGCGGCCGCCCGTCCGGAAACGCCTCTTCGGGCGGAACAGGACGGCCACGAGACGGGATAATTGGCTTCTGCCGTCGGGCGGCCTTCCCGATCGCGGAAAGGCTGCGCCGCGAACTCATAAGGCTGCGCCGAAGATCGTGGAAAAGACGCGCCGAACATCATGACCCTTATGACCCTTGAATAACGGCACGAGGGGCTTGCGGAATATCCGCAAGCCCCTCGGTTTTTTCTATCTGTATTTATAAATGATCTCCCCGCACCCATATTCATCGCTTTTGGATATTTCCACGCAGAACGATAACACGATATAATCATCCGTAACAGGTTCGCCGTCTTTTAGTTCCGCGCGATAAAACATCGGATACAACTTCCCTTCCGCCTGCAGAATTTCCCCAAATTCCATCTGATCGGAGGAACAGCAATGTACTACGAACACAAGTAAGTTGTTCAAATCAAAATAGTCTTCCGTATAATCAAGGTCAAAGTCATACTTTGAATAGGCTTGGTAATCGGTAAAAAGTTCAACTTTCCCGACACCAAAAGACCAATTTTTCTCGTTTTCCATATCAAAAGGGATCGCCTTCGCTTCCAAACCGCTGGCAGCAAAATCTTTATACGGATCTTTCGAGCAACCCGTAAAAACAGGTATGAAACATAAAAGCATGAAAACAAACGCCGGCAAAGATCTCCGCATAGTACATACCCCTCCTTCTCATTATACAGTGCAAAAATAGCTCCGATCGACAAGGTCATTATATCATAAAATTCAAGAAAGTCAATCCTTATGGAAAAATCGGCATTTTACCGCAGCGAAATACTCGGTCAAAAAACGGCGTTATCAGAATGTGTAACGATAAGGGCTTGCGGAGATTTCCGTAAGCCCCTCGTTTTTTTCAGAGAAACGACAGCTCCGAACCGATGGCTGCTGGACAAAAAAAGAGCGCCCAAGGCGCTCAATATTCTGGTGGAGCTAAGGGGATTCGAACCCCTGACCTTTTGAATGCCATTCAAACGCGCTACCAACTGCGCTATAACCCCGTTTCCAAATCTATTTTACAGGAAATACCGCAGAAAAATCAAGTGATTTTATGCCCAAAAGCATAAAAATATCACTCAAAATATTTTTTTAGGACGATTTGAAGTTTATCGGATCGGAAAAAAAATAAAGAGCGCTCCAGGCGCTCAATATTTTGGTGGAGATAACGAGACTCGAACTCGTGACCTATACGTTGCGAACGTATCGCGCTACCAACTGTGCTATATCCCCATGCAATTTGCCGCCTTGCGGCGGATAACGAGATTCCACCGACACCCCTGAAGGGGTCCCCTCGGTGGAGCTTCGGGCTTCGCCCTCGCGCGAACTCGTGACCTATACGTTGCGAACGTATCGCGCTACCAACTGTGCTATATCCCCGAAGTTGTCTTAGCGGCTCTTTGAGTCGCCCGCGCCTGCGCCGTTCCCCGACGCACGCCCGAAAACATCTTGATTATACCATATTTCCCGAAAAAAGCAAGCGTTTTCGGGAATACGCACAAAAAATGTTTTGATTTTGATCGTCTCCCGGCGATCGGCAGAGCAGTGCCGCTGACCGGGCTCGAACCGGTATAGTGTCTCTGCCGAGGGATCATAAGGCAGAATGGCCGCAACCCGGGCGGCATTTTCCGATGCCGCCCCGGTTATTCTTTCAGGGGTCTCCCCCTCTTTCCTCGTCCGCCTGACATTGGGAAGGCGCTGCCGTGCGTCAGATTTTCGGCGCAAGGCGGAAGGTGTGCGGCGCGTCCTCTTCGCGGAAGATCGCGCTTTCCAGCATTTTGACGGCGTGTTCCGCCATTTCCCGCAAGGAAAGGCAGATCCCCTCCTCCCCTTCGCCGTAAACGGCGGAGCAGTACTGCTTCGCATCCAAAAGCGGCGCGCACGCCTCGGCGAGCGCACGATCGGCAAAGAGATAGTGTTCTTCGGGATGCGCCCTGACGTATTCTTGAAGCTCGGAAAGAGAATGAACGAGAAAGAGCGTATCCCCGTTCATTGCCGCGCGCAGATCGTCGAGATAGGGCGCATTGCGGTAAGGATAGGCAGCATAGGTGAGCGTTTTGCAGCGGAGCCGCTCTTTTGCGGCGGCGATGAGCGCCGCATGGTCGACGAACGCCTTAAAAAAGAGCGGGTCGTCTACGATCATCCCGACGGCGACGATCGGGATAAAGCAGCTCTCTTTGAGGGAGTAAAATTCCTCCTGCGTCAGATCGATACAGAGGATGCCCTCGGGCATCTCTTTGGGGCGGCCTTCTTCGCCCGCATTCAAGAGAAGGACGCCGTACCCCGCCTCGCGAAGAGCGCTTTGAAGCGCGCTGAGAAGAACATAGTAGTGCGCGTTTTGAAGAGCGCAGCCGCTCTCGGGCATGCAGATGCCGACAAGCCCGCTCTTTTTGCCCGCAAGCTGCCGCGCGACGGAAGAGGGCGTATATTGGCGCAGATTGCAGATCTGCAATACCTTTCTTCGCGTCTCTTCGCCGATCTTGACGTCCGTCCGCCCGTTGACGATGTAGGAAACGGTCGCCGTCGAGACGCCCGCCTCGCGCGCGATGTCGTCGATGGTGACCCCCTTTGCCGTGCGCCCGCGCCCCGTGCCCTTTTGATAGCCGAGCTCGCGGCAGACAGAAAGCACCTTTTCGCGCGTTGCTTCGGCGACTTTGATGTCCGTTCTGCCGCTCAGCACATAGGAGACCGTCGCCGAAGACACCCCCGCCGCCCTTGCGACCTCTGCGATCGTCACGTTTTTTTGCCTTTCTTCGCGTTCCATACGGCTATTGTACCCGAAACGGGTGCAAAAGTCAACGGGGTTTCTTGATCGAACCGCTTAAATAAATTTTCCGAAACTATTTTTCCCGAAACTATTGACAGAATGAAAATGTGTGCTATAATTTACTTAACCGATTAAATAAATCGCCTTCGGGCGAATGGTAAGGAGGAAAACACAAATGACCAACAAGCTGCGCAAAACGATGAGCCTTCTCACGGGGCTGGTGTTTGCATTCGTGCTCGCCTTCGGCGTTCTGGCTGCCTGCAAGGACACGGAGGAGACGCCCCGCTTTACGGTGACCTTCCTCGACGGAGAAAGCGTCATTGCGGAGCGGGAAGTGGAAGAGGGCGGCACCGTCGCTTCCTTCACGCCCGAAGACGAGGGCTACGAAAAGGAAGGCTTCGTCTTTGAAGGCTGGTATGCGACGGCGGACTTCACGCATGACTGGAGCTTTGATACCGTCATCGAGAAGGACACCAACGTCTACTCGATGTGGTCGTCCTCCAAGGAAGATACGCGGCAATGGACGATAGCCGGAGAATCGTCGGCAGGCGGACCTTTGCGCGAGATAGGCTGGAACGGCGGCATAAGCGACGCGAACCTTCTCACAAAATCTGCCGACAAAAACGAATTTACGATCACGATCGATCTATATTCGGGCGATAAATTCCAACTTTGTGTACAGGATGAGAACGGCGTATGGCAATCTACGGACGATGGAACCATTATCAGCCGCGGCGGGCAGTATCTCGAAGAGAACGAGTACATGAGCGCGCCCGGCACGGGGCTCGGCGACGGTCAGGTCAATATCACGGTCGGCACGAGCGGAAACTATACGCTGACGCTTACGACGGATTTTTACAATAACGACTACGGTAAGATCACGGTCGTGCGCAACGGGGATGCTCCAGAAATCACGATCGACAGGACGTCCTATTCCTGGTACATTTACGGAACATCTTCGGAGCAGAATGAAACTTCCATCCTCGGCGATATGAACTGGGGCGGCGGATATGGAGAAGAGGGACTGACGAGCGCGTCGTCTTACGCGATGAAAAAGACGAGCGATAACGATCCGGACGGAACGGGTACGTTTGTACTGACGGGCAAATTCAACGCGGACGACGAATTCTTGTTCGCAGTGCTTACGGTCGGGGATAAACGTTTGAATGCCGAAAGCGGAACGATGTTCTACTATCAGGATATTGACGAATTCAACGGCTTGGATGAAAATTTCACCGGGTCCGGAGAAGACGGAACGACCGGGAACATTAAAGTGAAAACTGCAGGATTCTATACCTTCACTTTGACTGTAACGCTCAACGAAGAAACGAATATGCTGGAAGGCTCTATCGAAGTGGAAGACAACGTGGCGATTTTGCAAAGCGGGAATTGGATCGTTATGGGGAACAGGCTCTCCTACGAGCAGGTGACCGGAACGGATGCGGAAGGCAACGCGAATATCGCCAACGGACAGCTCGGCATCGAAATGGAGCAAGCTGCGTATGACAATTATAATTCCGACGTGAACGGCGCTGAAAACAATTTCGGGAAAGGCGATGAGGAAGACCTTGCGAAACTTACAAAAAATGAGGAAGCGTCCACAGACGGGAAGGCGGTATATGAAATAACGTTGACGCTGGACATCGGAGATTATTTCTATTTTGCAATACCGGAATGGGTGTATAACGTAGCCGATTTCGGCCAGTCCTACTACGGGACGGTCAACGCGATGTACGGCTCGCAAGTCGTTCCCGGCACGGTGAAGGGAGATTTGCCGGAAGGGTTGGATGCCGTTTGGACAAATAATTTTGTCTGCCTGGAGGCCGGAGATTACGAATTTGTGATCACGATCGACGCAGACGGCACGCTCGCACTGACGGTAGAGAAGGCATAATAAACGCGGTATCGGGGCGGTGCATACCGCCCCGATGCTCCTAAAAAGGGAGGAAGCAGACATGAACAAAACGGCGATCTGCCATATCCCCGGATCCCAATATTCCTTTGCATACGGCGAACAGGAACTGCGCATCCGCCTGCGGGCGGCAAAAGGCGATCTCGACCGTGTCACCCTCATCTATGCGGTCAAATACGACTGGCTGAAAGAGAGAAAGACCGTCTCCATGCAGAAAAGCTATACGGACGAGCTCTTTGACTACTACACCGCCGAGCTCAGCGTGCCCGACTCACGCATCGGCTATGTGTTCTATCTCGAGAGCGGGAAAGAGGCCTACTACTATTCCGAAGAGGGGCTCACCGTCGATTACGACCACGAAAAGAGCTATTATAACTTCTTCCAGCACCCCTACATCAACGAAGCGGACGTCCACCGCAAAGTCGGCTGGTGCGACGGCGCGGTCTTTTATCAGATCTTTATCGACCGCTTCCGCATGGGTGACACCAAGAAGGATACGGGCTACATCAACAAAAAATGGGGCGAGATCCCCGACCCCAAGAGCTTTTACGGCGGCGACCTTCGGGGCATCCGCGAAAAGCTCGGCTATCTCGAAGAACTCGGCGTCAACGCCGTCTATCTAACGCCCGTCTTTTCCTCGCCGAGCAACCATAAGTACGACACCGTCGACTACTTCCGTGTCGACAGGATGTTCGGCTCGGACGAGGACTTGAAAGCGCTCGTTGAAGAGGCGCACGCACGGGGCATCCGCATCGTGCTGGACGCCGTGTTCAACCATTGCAGCATGCACTGCGCCGAGTTTCAAGACGTGATCGACAAGGGAAGAAGCTCCAAGTATTTCGATTGGTTTCTGATCCGCGGCGAAAAGCCCGACCCCGAAGAGGGCAACTACGAGTGCTTTGCCGCCTGCCGCTATATGCCCAAGTGGAACACGAGCAATAAGGAAGTGCAGAACTTCCTCATCGGCGTGGCGCTGCATTGGATGAGAGAATGCCACATCGACGGCTGGCGGCTGGACGTTGCGGACGAAGTTTCGCACGATTTCTGGCGGCGCTTCCGCAAGGCGGTAAAAGAAGAGAACAAGGACGCCATCCTCATCGGCGAGAGCTGGCACGACGCCGCGCCCTGGCTGAGAGGCGATGAGTTCGACGGCATCATGAACTACTCGTTCACCAAGGCGTGCATCGACTTCTTCGCCAACAAGACGCGGACTGCCGAAAGTTTTACGGCGCGGCTCAACGAACTTCTGATGCGCAACACCGATCAGGTCAACGAGATGATGCTCGATCTTCTCGACAGCCACGACACCGAACGCTTTCTGACGCTGACGGGCGGCGAGAGCGACGCGCTCATCTTAGCGCTCGCCGTCCTCTTCTTCTTCCCGGGGATGCCCTGCATCTGCTACGGCACGGAGATCGGCATGGAGGGGGAATACGAGCCAGACTCCCGCCGCACCTTCGACTGGGACGAAACGCATTGGGATCGGAAGATCTTTTCAACCGTCCGCTCTCTGACGGCGCTCCGCCCCAGGATCAGCGGAAGGGCGCGCATCTATGCGCAGGGAGAGCTCGTCGTCATCGAGCGGGAAAAACTCACGCTTGCCGTCAATGCGACGGCGGGGCCCTTGACGTTTGAGGGGCAGAACTGCTATCATATCATCGGGGCTCGTTCCTATCTCATTCTCGATCGGGAGGAAACAGTATGAATCGCGGAAAAGTATTTGCACTGTGCCTTGCCGCGGCGCTCTCCGCCGCAGCGCTTACCGCCTGCGGGGAACGCACGAGCGGCGGCACGTTCACCTACGAAGAACTCATGGCAAAGTTTGAAGGCGACATCGAACAAAATGCCGTCATCCGTGTCCTCGACAATCAGATGGCGGTGGAGACGGGGCACCTTCAGGAAGTTCTGGACGCCTTCAACGAACGGTACGCAGAATACAACGTGCAGGCGGTGGACGCCAACATGGATCAGTACGTCGACCTCGAACAGAACGGCCCCGACGGGTACGGGCCCGACGTTCTGTATCAGGCGAACGATATGCTCATGCGCTATGCGGAGGGCGGGCATATCCTGCCCCTCCCCACCGAACAGCTCGACATTGATACGATCCCCCAAACGGTGATGGACGTATATAAGCTCGAAACGTACGGGCTCGATCTTTACTACGGCATGCCCGTGGCGCAGCAATCGACCGTCCTTACCTACCGCAAAGACCTGCTCCCCGCAAATTGGGAGGAGGAATGGGACGACAACCAAAACGGCATCCCCGATATGGTGGAGACGATGAACGAGCTCTATGCGTACAGCAAACAGGTGAAGGAGAGCTCTTCGGGGGCGAAATACGGCCTGTATATGTCGCTCGTCGACCAGTACTTCAATACGGGGTATCTGCTCTCCTACGGGGCGTATGTGTTCGGCGAAACGCACGACGACATCGGCCTTGCCGCAGACGGCGCGGAAACCGGCCTCGACTTGTTCCGCGATCTTGCGGGCGTTTTAGGCTCCACCTGCATCTCGCAGAACGCGACGACGCAGGTCGCGACCTATCTCACCAATGCGGCGGGGACGGCGTTTTGCACCATCGGCACGCCCGACTGGCTGACGACCTTTCAGGAAAATCTGACCGCTACCTATATGCGCGACGGCATGAGCGAAAAAGAAGCCGCGGCTGCCGCGAAGGAAAACCTCGTCGTTGTGGCGCCCCCGCGCCTTCCCAAGGACGGCGACATCCAAAAGGAACTCACAAACATCGAGGAAGAGACGTTTGCCCCCACGACGATGGGCGGCGTCAACGCCTTCGGCATCAGTTCCTACACGAAGTACCCGAAAGCGAGCCTTGCCTTTGTGAAGTTCGTCTCGGAATATGAAAACCTCAAATGGCGCAGCGAGGCCTTGGGCGCCGTTCCCGCCCGCACCGACCTTGCCGAAGAGCTCGGCGGCGTTTCCGAAGTGCTGAGCGAGCGCGTCTCCGAAGGGCTCGTCTATATGATGCCCTCGACGCGCGATACGCAGTATATCTGGGATCCCCTCTCGTCGCTCTTCAACGACGTGGCGACGGACAACACAACGCGCGATGCGCCCGTCTATACGACGAAGGAAGCGCTCAAAGGCGCGCTCGAAAAGCTCGTTTCCGACATCCGTTCGGCGATGGCGGTCGGCGACATCTCGTAAAGGAGGCGCACCATGCAGGCAAAACACCAATCTTTTGCGCGGGGGAGCCCATACTCCGACTACCGCGTCAGGCTGAGCTGCATCTTCATGGGGCTGGGGCAGCTCTTCTGCCGCCAATTCGTAAAAGGCGCGCTTTTGATGCTCTTTGAGATCGGATCTATCCTCTTTCTCGTCTTTCAGGGCGTCGAAAACATCATCGGGCTCTTCACGCTCGGCACGACGGAGGGCGTTCCCATCATGGGCATCGAGGGCGACAACTCCGTCTCCATGCTCGCATGGGGCATCACGACGCTCTTTCTCATCGCCTTCTTTGTGCTCGCCTATCATGCGAATATCAAAGACGTCATCTTCACCGTGCGGGAGATCGGGCGGGGCAGCCGCGTGCGCAATTTCCGCGAGAGCTGCAAAACGCTCCTCAATCAGAAGTTCTATGTGCTGACGCTCGCCCTGCCGCTCGCTTTCGTGTGCATCTTCAACGTGATGCCCATCGTGTTCACGGCGCTCGTCGCCTTCACTAACTACGGCGGCGAGATCGTGCCGCCCAAGCTTGTGAGCTGGACGGGCTTTCAGAGCTTCCGCGTCATCTTCACGATGAGCGAATACATCGGCACGATGGGCAAGATCCTCGTCTGGAACGTGCTGTGGGCGTTCGGTTCGACCTTCCTCGTCTACTTCGGCGGGCTGGGGCTGGCACTTTTATACAACGCGAAGTGCCTCAGATGGAAACGGTTCTGGCGCGTCTTCCCCATGCTCGCCTACGCCATCCCGAGCTTCATCACCCTGACGGGCTTCTGCTTCATGTTCTGCGACAGCGGGCCCATCGTGGGGCAGCTCAAAGCGCTCGGCTGGGTCAAAGAGACGTTCACCATCATCTCGTACGACTCCAAATGGTCGCTCCGCCTTCTCGGCTTCTTCTGCTGCGCGTGGATCGGCGTCCCCTCCGTCATGTTCCTTGCGACGGGCATCCTCTCCAACGCGAGCAAAGATATGTACGAAGCGGCGCGGCTGGACGGCGCGAACGCATTCCAGCAGTTCCTCTATCTGACGCTCCCCTTCGTGCTGTTCGCGACGACGCCCGTCATCATCAGCACCTTCATCAACCAGTTCAACAACTTCTCCATCTTCTACTTCCTGCGGCCCGAGACGGTGTACGCGCCCGGCTACTTCAACGCCAACAGTTCCGATCTTCTCATCAACTGGATGTATAACCTGACGGTGGAAAACGGGCTGTATTCGCTGGGCTCGGCATTGAGCCTCATCCTGTTCGCGTTCATGGCGCTCTTCTCGCTCGTCGCGTACGTCACCTCGCCCGCCTATAAAAAGGAGGACACCTACCGATGAAACGCACATTATTCCGCCCCGAACGGGCTTTGAAAACGGCGCTCGTCTACCTCCTCGTCCTTCTTGTGAGCTTTCTCTTCGCCTTCCCCTGCATCTGGCTGGTGCTTTCGGCGTTCAACGCGGAAGGAGATCTTCTGACGCTCAATGGCTTCTTCCCCGAACGTTACAGCCTGGATACCTTCCGCCGCCTCTTCACCGAAACCAACAAGTACGACTATCCGCGGTGGTTCGGCAACACCCTCTTCGTGGCGGCGGTGAGCTGCGTCATTTCGACCTTCCTCGTCATCGCGGTCGCCTACACCATCTCCCGCTACCGCTTCAAGAGCCGGAAGGCGCTCATGAAGGCGACGCTCATCTTGGGCATCTTCCCCAACTTCATGAACATGACGGCGCTCTTCGTCATCATGACGCAGCTGCACCTCATCAACAATTTGTGGGGGCTCGTCCTTTTATACAGCAGCGGCTCGGCGATGGGATTTCTGGTGCAGAAAGGCTTCTTCGATACCATCCCCGGCACCATCTACGACGCCGCCACGCTGGACGGCGCGAGCGATTTCCGCGTCTTTGTCTCCATCACGCTACCCCTTTCCAAGCCGATGATCGTCTACACGGCGCTCACCGCCTTCGTGTGGCCGTGGGCGGACTTCATGCTCCCGAGCATGCTGCTCGTCGATAAGTCCTCCTGGACGGTCGCCGTCGGGCTCAATTCGCTCGACGACAGCGAATTTTCCGTCTTCGCGGCGGGCTCCATGTTCGTGGCGGTGCCCATCATCGCGCTGTATGTGGCGCTCTCCAAGTACCTCATCGAGGGCGGCTCCGCTGGCGCCGTCAAAGAGTAAGTTTTCCCTCCGCACGCGGCGGGGCGTTCCCTCCCCCGTTCGATCCGCACACGGCGGGGCGTTCCCTCCCCCGTTCGCTCCGCACACGGCGGGGGCGCGCTCGGGCTATCCCCCCTTCGCCCCGCCCCGTGCAAATTTCATATGACAGGCGCGCTTTGGCGGCTCCCTCACAAGAACAGTTGCGGCGCGGCGGAAATTTCCGCCGCGCCGCATCAATTTATTTGATCCGCACATACACCGTGCTTCTGCCTGCGCCCTGTTTTACGAGCTCCCCGTTTGCCGCGAGTTTGCGAAGAGAGGCCTCCACAGAGCTTGCGCTCAACGACGGGCACAGCCCGCAGATCTCCGCTTTCGTAAATTTCCCGAGCCTCGTCTGCACCGCTTTGCGCACCGTTTCCAGCGCGGGCAGCCTGTCGGAGACGAGCTCCATCCGCTCTTCAAAATCACGATATGCCGCGATGATCGTGCTCAAAAGGTATTTGATAAACGGCACGGCATCCTCCTGCCCTTCCCGCCAGCCATGCTGCGCTGCCGCCAGGGCGTCGTAATACAGATCTTTGTTGTTCGCGATCTTCGCCTCCAAAGAAATGTATTTCCCGACCATATACCCGTTTTGATACAGTAAGAGCGTCGTCAGCAATCGGCTCATGCGCCCGTTGCCGTCTGAAAAGGGGTGGATGCACAAAAAATCATGAATGAATACGGGGATGAGAATGAGCGGATCGACTTCCCCTGCCCCGAGCGCAAGGTGAAATTGCCTGCAGATCTCCTCCATTGCAAGCGGCGTCTCGTACGGCGCAAGCGGAGTGAATAAGGTGTAAGTCTTCCCGTCTGCGTCCGTCGCGTTGATGTAGTTCTGGACGTTTTTGAATTTTCCGCCGATGGACTTCGCCGAATGTCCGTACAAGATCCTATGGAGCTGCAGAATGTAGTTGGGCGTAACAGCAATGTATTCATAATTTTCATGTATAACGCGCAGGGCATCCCGATAACCGGCGATCTCCTCCTCGTCGCGGTTTTTCGGCGCGGTCCGTTCCAATACGATCTGCTTCAGCCGTGTATTCGTCGTGCGGATCCCTTCGATGGCATTGGACGTTTCCGCACTCTGTACTTTGGCGATCTCGACAAGTTTTTCAAGCTCCTGCGGCGCGTGTTTCAGATAGAGCTCCTGCTTGCCCCTTGCCTCATGAATGGCGGCGATATAGGCGACGATCTCCGAATCCCATTTCTGATCTTTTAAGGCAACATAGTCGAATGCACGCATTTCTTTCTCCCAACAAAAGTACTTTTCTCGTAAATTATAGCCATTTTTACGAGAAAAGTCAATGGATTTGGGAAATTCTCTTTGAAAAAGGCGTTGCCTTCCCGGACGGGAAGCGCCTCGCCCAAAGATCTCCCGCCGTTTTTCAAGATCGTTCCCCGATCTTCGACCGTGGCGGGGGGCTACTCATTCTTCGAGTAATTTCTTCACTTCCTGCGCTGCTTTGCTCAGCGATTTTACCTTTTTCAGAAGAGTTTTGTAAAACAGCTCTACGTCCTCATCCCGCAAGATCGAAAACACCTGTCCGTTTTGGAGCGCAACGGAAAACAGCTCTTCCCTTTCGTCGTCATCCCACCGATCGATCTTCATCATCTGCGCGATGACCGTATGCGTCGACGTAAAGCTGCGGCTATTTTTCAATGCGCCGATGAGGTCGAGCCTGCGCCTTCCCTCTTCGCTGTTTTCCCGGTCAAACGCCTCCGTCTCCTTTTTGCATCGGAAGAATGTGTTGTTGAGTGCAAACTCCACGACGGTGCGGTCGATGATCGACTTGACAAGCACATCGAGCTCCTTTCCCTCCGAATAGTCGGCGGGAGCATAATAACGGATCCTGCCCTCGCGCATCATCTTATGCACTTTCGCCTTATCGCAGCTTTCCGCACTATACACGCCGATCGAAGAACCGCCATAGGAATCCACCAGCTTCATGCACGGGATATCCGTATCGCTGTCCCCGATGTAGATCATATTGCGGAACGGCACCCGGATCTCGTCGGGTGCAAACGAGTCGTTCACGCCGGGATCGTTCACATCGAGCACGCCCTTTTCGATCCGGAACAAAAACTGCGTTTTGTTCGTATAATTGACCGCCTGAGCCGGCCAGACTGCCATCCCCTTTTCGTCATAATAAAAGGAACTCGCATAAATGCGTTCAAACGCGCCTTTTTTGGCGACCGACATCCCCTCGATCATCTCTGCCAGGCCCGAGGAAATAATATAATGTTCGACAATGGCGCCCTTCGCTTTTCCGTATTCGCGGATCCGCTCGAACCACTCCTCCACGCCCGGGAAAAGGGAGATCTGCGCCCCATAATCGGCAAGCGTTTTCCGATTCAACAGAAGCTGCCCGTACGATTTTTCTTTCATGCAGTACATATAGGCAAGGTTCCCGTCCATGTGGTTCTTGTCCGCAAGGTCGTTCGCCTCTCTCCAGAATTCCCCGACGTCCATCCCGACGGACTGGATAAAGCCCTGTGCCTGCATATCGTCGGGCGTCAGCGTCTTATCAAAATCATAACAGATCGCCACGACGGGCTTATCTTCCTTATATTTCCGCTCAAATTGTTTTTCGCTCACAGCTGTTTCACATCCTTCTCCTTTTCTTCCATTTTACCACTCTTTCAGAACATTGTCCACCCTTTTGGGAAAAAGCGCTCCTGCGGCTTATCCCCGCAAGAGCGCTTTTCATAAACGTGACCGCAGCATCGGCACGTTCCGCACGCCTTTTCCATGCTTTTCGACTCGCACTATCCTTTTTCGGGATGCGTTTTTACGCATCCTGAAGGCGAGCAAAGTCCTTCCTTTCGATCACCTCGCACGAGGAGGCGATCGCATTGAGCGCCAGCTCTTCCGCAAAGCAATGACGCTCACCGGCGATGATAAGCTCGGGAGCGCCGAGCTTGAGCAGCTTTTCAAGGCGCTGTGCACGAACGACGGCATCGGCAAAGCGGAGACCGTCCGCGTTTGCAGCCGCCTCTACGGCAGACTTCACGATCATCATGACATCCTTTTCTTCCACACAGAGTGCGGCGAGCGCCGTAAAAGCATCGAAAAGCTTCTGCTCTTTGCGGGCGATCTCCGCCGCGTCGGCTTTGGAGACGCCGACGGTATAACGGCAGACTTCCGCCGCATCCGAAAGTGCGGTTGCCGTAACATACACAGCCCCCTCCTCATCCGCATCCTTTGCGATGTAGAGTTCGCCCTCTTCGATGTCGGAATACATCTTTTCCAGATACTCTGCGGGCGTGATCCCGGCGGGAGAGTATTCGCCGTGCTCGTTTGCGGGAAATTGACCGACGGTAAAGATCTTTTTCATAAACAACACCTCATAAAGTTTTTTGAAATAAAAATGGAGTAAAGATAGAAATTGGGTAAAGTGAAATTGTGTTCTCATTATAAAACACGAGATGTATCAAAAACAGGACATATCTCTGCGTTTGAAAAAGTTTTCTTCTTCTCAATTACGCGCGCCTGTTCCTCAAGCCACCCGAACTGTTTCAATAGAATGAAAGCGCGCACCAAACCCGATACGCGTTTGTCCCATTTTCATCAATTTCCGCTGCGATAGGTCATCACACGCAGATAATCATCCGCGCCGATCTTGGAAAGAAGCGCCATCGCCTTTGGCGGCAAGCTGATATCGTTATCGCCATAACCGTCAATGTCTGCCATGTCGAGGTCAAGAAAGGTACAGAAATACAACTGATATTCTACGCCGTACTTCTCTTTCAGTTTCAAAAGCACGTCCTCTTTGCCGTACAGATCTTTCAGCACTTTCTCATTGACGATCTCATAGACGTTGATGCCGTACTCCCAACGTTCGGAAAATTCTTCATCCTTGCCCGTCAGGTCGGACGGCTCGTCGCCGACGCTGTCGTAAACGCCGTACAAGAGCCAATTACTATCATCCTTTTCCCCGAACGGATCCGCCTGCGGAGCAAGGCCGATCCCTTCCCGCATCTCTTCGATCAGCTGTCCGATCACATCGGCTTTTATGCCTTTGGTCTTAATCTTGAACCACGCGATGCAATTCGTGCCGCTCATCTCTTCTGTGTTCAGCATAATTCATCCTCCTTGCAGGTTTTTGCCCATTTTTTCTAAATTAAATTTCAGATCTTCAAGCCTTTCTTCGCCCAGATGTTTCTTCTGCGATCAAGAAAAGAAGTTCCGGCATGAAAATTTTATCATCTCCCGACGGAAGGACGTGCTCGTCCATCAACTCAGCCAAGGCGCTTTCGATCTCGGCGGTCATATCTTCATAATGTTCCAAAAATAAAACCGAACGAGATTTTGACAAAGCCTCTTTGAATCCTTCTGTCTGCAAATACGATAAAACAACGGTTTTCTGCTCCTCGCGCGCATAAGCCGCGTAGGTCGGGACATAAAAAGGAACAAGATTGATCTCATTTTTCTGCGCCCAATCTCTTATGATCGACGTTTTACCTGTTCCGCTTTGCCCTGCAACAAGCATATTCGGGAAATACCCGATCTCGCCTTTTCTGACCGCACGTCCTGCATCACTGAAAAACGTCTCAGGAAAGCCCAAATCATGTATCGCCAATGCGATCTCAAGACTTACGTCCAAATCCTTTTCCAAATTTCCCATCGTAATTTCCTCCAAAATTTTAATTATACTTCTCTCTTGCAGCTTCCAGGTTCGCGATAATGCGCGAGCGCAGGGAAGCGGGCGAGAGGATTTCCACAGAGTTTAAGTACTGCATCGCCCAATACTCCATCGCGTTCGGGCTTACGCGCACCCCGACCTTCACATAATCGCCGCTTTGCTCGATGCGCGCGTTGTCGCCGAACCAATCGACGATCTGATCGATGATGCCAGCATCCGCCAAAAACTCCACATACTCGGGCTTGTCCGTAAACATATACGGGAGCGAGGTCGCGATCGCGCGGTAGTCGATGCCGCTTTCATACCCCTTCACCGAGCGAAGGGCGGTCGCAGCCTTTCTCGTCATGTGCATATCCGTGATGCGGTCGAGGCGGTAAAAGCCCATGTTCTGCCACTTCTCGTTGTACGCCATCAGGTAGTACCGCTGATTGCGCAGAATGAACTGATAGGGCGAGACGGTATGCTCGCTTGTCTTGTGCAGCTTCTTGTCCGCGCCGTACTTGTTGTAGATGAACGTCACCTGTTTCCCCGCATCGATGGCACTATCGGCGATCTCGATATTGAGAAAAATATCCGGATTCTCCGACTTGCTCCATTCGTTGACGGAATAGGTGTTCTTGACGTGCGGCAAAAAGTACTTGGACGACAGGCGGCAGAGCTTTTTGATGAGATCGGCGGAATACGAAGAGGGGATGTAGCGGCTGGAAAGCACGCCGTCGATGAGCATACGAAGCTCGGGATCTTCAAACTCGCGCGCATTGAGATAGCTGCCGCTGCCCGTGGAGACGATGTCGAACCCGGCATCTTTGAGCACGGCGAGATCGTCGCCGACCGCCTTTCGCTTGAGTTCGATGCCATAATCGTCGCGCAGGCGCCTTATGATCTCTTCCTGCGTGACGGGGTGATCGGGATCCGTGTTTTCATGCAGGATCTCCAGGATGCGCATGAGCGCCATTTTCTTCGGTTCGGGAATGTTCATGGTGTTTGGCCTTCAATTTAATACGATTTAAGAAAGAATTGTCTGTGCCCTCATCATCTGATTTGAGGGCACAGACAAACATCAGATGGATTATTCTAGAGTTGCCGCTTCTTCCTCCGGTATTGTATCGTGTTGATCCGAGATATCTTCATCCGGACAAAGAATTTTAACCAATTCCTTAATCATCAATTCGCGACGCGCCTTCCAAAATGCTTCGCAATCTTTTAACTCATAACTAACGCCTTCGGGAAGATATTTTGCTATTTTCCGATTAGTATTTAGCCACTCATTCAAGGGCTTATCCTTTTTAGATTGATTTTCTCCGCCTTCTAATAATTGCAAATTCGCCAAAGTATTCCGCTGCCTTTTCCATGCTTTAATTTTTTCATTACTTGGCGTTTCACCATTCGACAATTTTAGACTTTTAAGTTCTTTCGTATGATCGAATGCAGAATAAGGATGCATATGATCTTGATGAAAATTTACCTCTTTATACCGTAAATCAGGATACAGCAAGGAAAGGATCATAAATGTCTGAGGACCTTTTACAAAATTGTCATCGCTAAACCATTTTTCTATCGTATTTTTTGAGCAGGATAATGTTGCATCACCAGTAAATTTAAGATTCTGAAACCATAAAAGCTTAAACGTATTTTTTTCCTGAATATGCGTTCCAATTTCGTTTCTAAGAATTGATAACGTACTGTTCGAGGATCTGCCATAAATCTGGTTCAAATGCGCAACAACAATATATTTTCTGATTTCAAATTTCACACTATCATCAACAAAGGCATTTTCTCCAAACCAATAGCGATAATATACAATAGGAATAATAGAATTATAGGAGTAAATGTTTTCTCCATTAAACCCAAGATCATTCAATAAAAGAACTGTATCACGGATCGCCTTTTTTATCATCTCCCAGTTCTCTTTGATTTTATTTACATTTGAGTCCGTAAGTGATGCTACTTTAAGAGAGGTGGGCAAGTTTATAAGATATAAGCCTGCACGCATTAAAAAATCATCTGTGAATTTATACTTATTTCCAACATCATTTATTTCTCTCAAAAACTTTTCAAACTCTTCGCGACCATCTCCCCATGATGCTACAACCGTGGAGAACAACAGTTCGGTTTTGGAAAGAACCATACCGGCTGAATTGACACGCACAAAAATATCTAAAATGTCATCCATGGAAGTACGCTCTTCAATCTCAAAATAGTTTATGATTTTTTCTTCTTTGATTTTCTGATATAATTTTACTAAATTGCCGCAGGGTATTTCAGCCCATGTACGGATTTTAGTGGTAAGCTCTACAATATCCTTAAATCCAACAATCTCCTTGACTTTATACCATAAGCACTTACCGTCTTTATTTTGGCTTTTAGCTTCCTCTTCGGTCAAAAAATCAAATGCATTTGTCTCTGTTTCCACGCACCCATTCCCTTCCTCATCCTGTTTTTGTGAAAGATATATGGATGTCAGCAAGTTAAAGTACAAATACTTTGTTTCATATGGATTTGGGTTATTCTTTGTTTTTTTAGAAGTTTTGACGGTAACGCTCCCATTTAACGCAATACATAACGATGTCAGTCTCTGTTGTCCGTCGAGCACCGCTGTAATTGCAGACTCAGGGTCATCCTTATCCGTATTCAAAGGCAAGTTTACTCGTCTGTTATAATTATTAGACCTTTCATCATAAGCACGGATAAATTCATACAGAACGTAATGATTTTTATTAACCGTGTCTTTTTCAACTCTCCAAAAAAGAAAAGTGCCAAACGGATAATCGTGCATAATTGAATCCATCAGGTTTGTAATTTTTTCTAAATCCCAGACAAATTTTCTTTGAATTGCAGGAAGATATACTTGTCTTTTTTCGATTTCCCGCATCATTTTCATAATCGTGGTTGTTTTGTACGCCATAAAATAACTCCTTAAATTTTATTTCTCTCCGCCAATGCGGAAAAGTTCAAATGTGGCAAAACTCCCGCAGTCTCTGCCAGAGCAGGACCATGGCGAGGGTGTCGAGGCCGCAGTACTTCAAAAGGCTTTCGCGCAGTCTTAAACGCTCCTCCTTCTCCTTGCCGCGGAGGGATAAATAGGTATCCGTCGCCTCGGTGCCGTTATGCACGTCCATCAGGCTGTGATAATCGAGGTTGGGATCGTTCGGAAAGAGCGCGGGCAGCACCTTCTTGATGGAAAAGCTCCCCTCCATCGCGCGGTCGTACACAAACCCGTCGCGGAACACATCCAAAAGATCACGGATATTGTCGCGAATGCAAAGCAAATGCTCGGAAAGATCGGGAAACGCCTCGGCAAGCTCTTTAAGGCGCGTACACTCGAACACCTTGTTGTAGGCGAGCACGCAGGCATCGGCGGGAATATCTTCCACCAATCGCTCGGCGATCGCGCGGCGGGGGTCGGAATTTTCATCCGCCAAAAATTCTTTGTGCTTAAGCCCGCCGTCCGCTCGTTCCAAATAGTGCAGCGAATACTGGAAGGGGATCTGCTGATAGGGCCAGGTGCCGTCGTAGGGCGGCACACAGAGCTGAAAGGACTCAAAGTCCAAAAAGTACAGCGGATAGGTGAGCGTATCGAGAAAGCTCCTGATGCCGAGGCGGTCGATGTGCGTGGGGAGGCGAAGCTGCTCGGCGTCCACCTGCCGCCGCTGCGTCTTGTTCAGCGGGATGCCGCTGTTTACAGCATCGTCAAAGGTCACGATGCCCTCCCGCAGGTACCCGAACGCCTTTTTTGCGGAAATGCGATAGAGATCGAGCACGTTGGGCGAAGGCAGATCGCGCGAACAATACTGCCAATAGGGGCAGTCGTAGGGCTTGAAACATTGCTCGCCGAGCTCCCCGCAGGGCTCCTCTTTCTGCGCAAGATACGCCTTGGCGGCAGCCGTGTTTTCGGCGACCTCATGATAGAAGGGCTCGACCGCCTCCGTCACGTCCTCTTTGAGAAAGAGCTTCTGGATCTCGAGCTCCCCCTGCCGCACATAGTGTTTGTTGATGTAGACGAGATGGGCACCCGCGATGTTGAGACCGCTCTGCTCCAAGACCCAGCGCTGATAGGCGACATCCCATAAATAGACGTCTTTGAGCTCGGTGCTCGATTTGACTTCGTAAATCTCGTACCCGCCTTCCGTTTTATGCAGGATATCGACGGCGCAGTAGCACCCGTTTTTGGTAAACGCCGCCTCGCAGATATTTTCCCTCCCCTCGATGAGATACTTTCTCGTATTCTTCAGCATGGAAGGGATATCGAGTTTGCCCTCCGGCGTGTATGCCGTCGTCTCCACGAATTCGCCCAGAAGCCCCATGGCAAGATCGCCGACTTCGTTGCCCTCGCGGAAGCGGCGCTCCCGCGCAGGATCGGGCACGGCAAGTTCGGGATGGTAGGTATCCAGCCACAACATCTTCGGGCATTGACAGTAACGCGTATATTTGCTCTTGGAAAGGTTCATTTGACTTCACCGAACTTTATGGATGATAACAGGCAGCCGCTTAGGCTTCCTTCTCGAAGACGACAAGATCGCTCAGACGGCGTGAAGCGCTCGGATGGCGCAGCCGACGGAGAATTTTTGCAAACAGCATATTCACCGCCTCGGGCATCAGGCTCCATTCGGAGGCGATCTCACGCATGGAACGATGCTCGCGGCAGAGCAGTTCGATCAGCTTGACGTCGTTCTCGTCAAAGGAGACGTCATAGATGCTCTCAAGAACGGCTTGCAGCGCCTTTGCGTCCTTTACCGCCCTGACCTTATCGCCGAAGATCATCTCAACCAGGTTCACGGGGTACTCCCCCTCCGTTCTGTCGTCATATCGGGCGGCATCCGCACTCGTCCACGGCAGATCGTTGTCGATCACGATCTCGAGATTCGGGAAGCGCTCCTTCAGACGCTCGGCGCCGATCTTTTTAAGCGTTGCTTCGTCTGTTTCCAAACAGCCCAGCGCCTTCATTTCAAAGATCGGAGAATAGTCTTCGACGGGATCGTCCGCAAGGATGAGCGTTTCCGGAGACATCCCGCGCAGAAAGGCAAGCGATCCGATCAGGGTCGAACGGATATCCAGCGTCTTCAATGCGGGAAGGGCGGAAAGGCAGCCCGCGTCTGAGACGGGGGAGCAGATGAGCTCGAGGCGCTCCAGCTTCGCAAACTTGGTCAGCGGCGAAATATCCTGAAGGTCGGTCTCAACAAACGCTGCCTGCCTGAGACCGGAAGGAAGTTCCGCATCCTTGAGCCGCCCTTTCATGCACACCCGGAACACCCCCAATTCAAGGGTCGACATGGCATTCGTCACGGCTTCGTCAAAGTCTTCGTACATTGTGTTTTCCTGTTCGTTTTCCATTTATTTCACCTCTTGATCGATATCGTTTCGTGCTCTGCGCAGCACCGCCTCCATCCGCTCGTTCAGCGGCACGCGCTTCAGTTGTTTCAGGGCGGTCATGTACTGCATATAGACCGCTTCCGGCAGCATCCCGCGCTCTTTTGCAAGTTCCCCGAACGAGCGGTGTTTTTGAAACAGCGCCAGCATGAGTTTTTCCCCTTCGGGATCGAGCCGATCGTACAGCATCGTTTTGACTGCCGACCCGGATGTCGATCGTTTCGGGATCGTTCCGATCGGACGCCCGTACACGCATTCCAGCAGGTTGGCGGGATATTCTCCCCCGAATCTTTGATCGGGATCCACCCGAATGGGCACAGCAAGCTCTCTTTGTGCGCCGTCCCCGTTGATCGCGATCCCCGGGAAACACGCCTTTAGCCGCCCGCAGTCGATCGCTTTCAGCGTGTCGTCGTCCGCATACAGAAATTTCAGCCCCGCCATTTCATAGAGCGGAGAATAGTCTTCGACATGGTTCCCTGCAAGGACGAGCTCTTCCAACGCTCTTCCCCGTAAAAAGTCCAACGAGGAGACAGGCGTATATTGCAGATCGAGCGCTTTCAGCTCCGGAAGGGAGGAAAGACAGCTCAGATCGGTCACGGGAGACCACCTGATCAGAAGCTTCTTCAATCTGCGGTACCTTGTGAGGAAGGAAACATCGGCGATGTCCGTCCCCTCCGCCGAAAACCGCCAGACGCGCGGGAGTGCGAGCCGCCCGAGGCTCCCCTTTGTCTGCACAAATCTTGCTTCCAGAGCCCTGTTTCGTTCCGTATAACGGATCCCCTGCGCCAACCGGTCGGCATCCCCTTTCAGATAGCTCTCCTTCATGGCAGAAACGGTATCCCGCAGCCGATCGCGCAGCATCTGCGGCTCCCGCACTTCCGCGCAGTCACCGTTTTGCAGAGCCCAATAATAGACGTTTTCCATATCGGCAGAAAGGGAGACAAGCACGGTCAAGTCGTCCGAATCGAGAACGGTAAACTGTTTTCCGAAGGCGTCGATGACCCTTCCGATCTCTTCCTTGCGGATGCGCAGAACGACGGAACGCGCCTCTCCTTCCAGCATATAGGGATGCGAAGAGAGATAGGTCCCGATCTCGATCTTCCCCTCTTTGGTCGCACGGATGGACTTGCGATCTTCCCGCAAGATCTCGATCCCCGTGATCTTATCGAGGCGAAAGTGCGTCAGGCCATCGTTTTCATCGAGATTGCCGATCAGATAGTAACTGTTGTTTGCGGCAACGATCTGATAGGGATTGACCTTCCTCGGCGCATCCCAAACGGGATGCAGCTGCTTGTCGATCTGATATTCGTTATAATAAAATGCTACTTTCCGCTCATTGGCCATTGCCTCGTTGAGCTGCTGCAGCGTCCAGAAGAGTTCCGGAGAGGGGATCTGATACTGCCCTGCGAGGCTTTTGACCGACATCAGCGAATTTTTGAAATGCCGGCTTGCCATTTCGCGGAGTTTTACGATGAGCTCTTCGGCAGACTTTCTCGGGATATGCCGCGAAAAGATGACACTGTCCATCAAAAGCTGCAATTCTCCGTCCTCGAAGGGACGGGAGATCAGGTAGACCCCGCGCTGGGGGATGCTGCCGATCTCAAACCCCGCATCCTGCAAAAGTTCCAGATTGCCTGCCACCGCTTTCCGCTCCATTTCGATCCCGTAATCTTTGAAGAGTTTCTCAAGGATCTCTGCCTGCGTCATAGGATGATCGGCATCCGTGTACTGCTGCAAGATCTGCAAAATGCGCAAAAGCGCCAATTTTTTTCGTTCCATTTTACACCTCCACCCCTATAATACAACCCGCAATGTACGTTTTTCGGGACATCCGCCGCCTTATCCCTTCATCGGTTTTCCCGCACATAGAAGCAGCGGCAGTCGTCGAGGCGGATACAGCCCAATACCCCGCTCTTTGCCGTCATCATATCGAGATGGATCTTGCAATAGTCGGCTATCTTGTCGCTGCCCCGCCGCGCGCCCTCCCGCGGGTAGAGCAGAATTTCATCTCTTTCCGTCAGGTACCGCACGGGCGTATGCCCGTATAAAACGCATTTCCCCCTTTGCGGCAGCACGTCGGGATCCTTGAAGCGGCGGTCGTAGACGAGCTGTTCGACGCTCGCCTCCTTAGGCGGCACGAGCGTTCCGTCCGCATGACACGGAAGCCCCGCATGCACGCCGATCCATTGCTCTTTCCCGATAAAATACGGAAGCCGTTCTATCTCGTCCACCGTCTCCCAATCGAGGAGAGCGCCGTCCGGAAAACAGCCGCGCAGCGTTTCAAGCACGGCGTCATAGTCGCGGGCGTGCCGCATGAGACCGCGGTAATATTTCAGAAAATCATACTCATGATTGCCCGCGATGCAGTATGCGTTCGGCATGGAAAATAAAAGCCGCAGAAGGCGCACGCTCTCGGGCCCCTTGTCGATGATATCCCCCAGCACATAGAGCGTATCCCCGCCGCCAAAGCGTATCTCTTCCAGAAGGCGGCAGAAGAGCGAATAACACCCGTGGATATCGGAAAGACAGTATTCCATCGCACCTATCATAACACAATATTTTTGCAACTGCAATACCCTTTGCAAAAGTTGACAGATACTGTCAGCGGCGCAGGGATAAAACGGACGGTGTCCGTATTTTGACACCGTCCGCCGTCCGATTCAGGCTGCCTTCTCGCCATCCGCCGTTTCGCGGAGGGCGATGATGTCCTCGTAGACGAGGGTATTGCGATCGACGAGCGCAGAGGCGAGCTTTTCCACGAACGCCCAATTCTTGCGGAGCACCGCCTTCGCCTCTTCGTAGCAGCGGGAAAGCATCGCGTTGCGCTCGACGAGGATGCGGTCGTCCTGCATTTCGGATGTGAGCGCGCGGGAACAGAAACGAAGCTGTTCAAACCCGCTCACGCCGTAATTCGTGACGAAGCGCTCGACGATGGTCATCGCGCGTTCGAGGTCGGCGCTTGCCCCCACGTCCACGCGGCCGTATTTGAGTTCGACGGCGGCGCGGCCTGCGAGCAGGGAGATGACGCGCTCGTGCATTCTGTCGTAAGAGCCGAAGTAATTTTCGCTCTTGAAGATCTGCACGACACCGCGCGCATCGCTCTTGCTGGGGCGGATGCTGACGAGCCCCACGCCCTCGGGATCGAAGGAGAGCGCCGCCACGGCATGGCCCGCCTCGTGGAAGGCGACCTCTTCCTTTTCGGAAACGGAGCCCTCGTTGACCGATTCTTCCGCCTCGAAGACGAGGCGGAGCACGGCGCGCACGATGTGTTCGCGGCCGATCTCGCTCTTTCCCTCGAAGCCCGCGTAGATGCCCGCCTCGTTGAGCACGCTCTCGAGTGCGGCGCAGGAGTTGCCGTCCATGAGACGGGCGACGCTCTCGGCGTTCACATCGGCGGCGATCTTCTTATCTTCAAGATAATGGCGCACGATAGCGGCGGCCTCGCGGCGGTTGGGAGGGCAGATCTCAAGGATGCGGTCGAATCTGCCCGGACGGCGCAGCGAACGAGGAAGCTCGCAAAGCTCGTTGGCGGTAGCGATGACAAAGACGTCCGCCCCCTTCACGTCGTCGATGCCCGACTGCACGGCGATGAGTTCCTCGGGGTTGCGGGAATCGCTGTCCGAGGCGAACTTATCGAGATCGTCGAGGAAGATGACGGAAGGCGCGTGTTCCTTCGCATCCTGAAAGGTCTTGGAAATGTGTTCCACGAACTCGTCGTTTGCCTTGACCTTACGGAGGATATAGCGCTTTCTCTCTTCGCCCATTTCCTCGATGAGCGAGGTCGCCATCAGCGTCTTGCCGACGCCCGGCACCCCGTGCAGCAAAACGCCGTGGGGAAGTTTGATCCCGAGGGGAGCGTACTTTTCGGGATGCTGCGCCATATCGCAGATCTGGAGGAGTTCTTCTTTTTCTTTTTCGTAGCCGATGACTTTTTCAAATGCGTTCATATCAATACCTCTCTTTTGTTTTACACCGTGAGTATAACACACCCTATGTCCGTTTTTTGGGACGCAGCTCCCAAAATCAGACTTTTTTCGGGTCTGTTTGCGGCAGACAATGTCTTGCTCTGCGCTGAAATACCGCTGATCAAATGCCTTGTCTTACGTCATATTCCTGCCGGGTCCGATGAGGACGATCTTCCTGCCCAATTCTTTCGCCAAAGCGAGCGTTTTCGCCGTCCCGCCGTTCGGCTTCCCCTCCACACCGATAACAAGGGAAGAATGCTCCACCATGTATCGGTCGCGCCGACGGTACGCCGAGATCGAAAAGCGATCGGAGACGAGGTGCACACAGTCGCAGCGGGCAAGGATCGCTTGATACTCCGCTTTCCTGTCTTTCGTCCAGCGTGCGGGCTGTGAAGGGAAGGGGACGGCGGCCTCCAGCGTGACAGAAAGCGCCGGGCATTCCTCCTTCAGTTCCGATACCGCCCTTGCCGCGAGCAGATCGACGCCTGCCGCCATACCGCTGATAAAATGCCGATACCCCTTTTTCGCCGCTTCCCGTACAGCGCGGCGCAGTTCGTTGAGCAGGAAGGCTTCCAAAACAGCGCCGTCGCCCGCAGGATAATTTTTGGGCCGAGGCCCCGTAAAACAGCAAGTCCGCGCCATATCACTCGTTTTCACTTCCGTTCACCCTTCCTTCTCTTTTTCGCGCACCGCAAATTGGGGAAGCCATTTTGCAAACGCTTCCGCAGTCTCCTCGCAGGTCTTGGGCGCATCTTCCTCGCCCATCGCCTCGGCGACGGAGGAAACGCGCAGATCTTTGAGCTCCTCCCCCAAAATGCGGCGGACAAGCGGCAGCAGATCCACACGCTCCTGCGAAAAGGAGATGCCGCACTTTGCGCCGTAATAGTCCAGAAACTGACAGTCAAATGGCAGATGATAGGCGGCAAGGACGGCGCCTTCGGAAAATGCGGCAAACTCTTTGAGCACCTGCGCAAGAGGCGGCGCACCCGCAAGCATCTCATCGGTGATGCCCGTGAGGAGCGCGACCTCTTCCGGGAGCGGCTCAGGGCAGGCAATATAACGGTGAAAGGTCTCCGTCTTTTGCAGCTTTTCGAGCTTCACCGCCGCGATCTCGAGAATGCGGTCAGCACCTTCTTCCCCGCAGCGAAGCCCCGTCGTCTCGATATCGAGGACGACGACTTTTTCTTCCAATAATTTTTCGTATAAACCGTTCATTGTTTACTTGAGCCCAGCCTTTTTCAACGTTTCATCGAGGAAGCAGTCAAGCGCTTCCCTCTTTTGCTCCAGCTCCGCCTCGGCGAGCAGGATATGATAGCCCTTTGCGAGCAGTTCCGCGTCGATCTCGCCCTTCTCGAAGGCGGAAAAGAGCTTCAAGATGCGCCTGACCCCCGTCGGCTCTTCCCGATAATACGCGAGATCGAGATAATCGTGCATACATTCCGCCCAGATCGTGCCGTCCTCGAGCTGAAAGTAGCCGTGCGCAGTCATATCCGTACCGTCCGCACTCTCCCGCTGCCGGAAAAGGCGCTTTTCGGCGTATTCGGCTTCCTTTGCATCATAGCCGTTTTGCAGCATCTCCTCTTCGCCCCACGAGGAGAGCGACGTGAGAATAAAGGGCTCCTCTCCTCCCACCCGATATCCGAAAAAGGAATGGGGCGAGACGACGATATCCCCCCGCTGAAAGGGCGTGGGAAAATCGAACCACATCCAATTGAACGCCTCAAAAAGATCGCTGTCCGCTTCGGGCAGCCCCTCCGCATCGAAAGAGAGGAGAGTGCCGTCTCCCCGCATCAGGGCGTCGATGCGCTCCTCGGAATCGATCCACTGCTTGGTGATCTTGATATAGAGAAGATCGGGATCGTCTTCCCTTGCGGCGCGCAGGCAATCGTCGTGCATCCGGAAGATCCTCCTGTCCTCATGCCAATCGCGATCGCCCTTATAATATGTACGGTAAAAATAGACGGCGCAGGCGTGGTCGCCCCGATAGATCAGATCGCCGTAAAGTCTTTCTTCGAGCGCCATATAGGCTTTCAGAAAGCCATGAAGGCTGCCTGAAAGCGGCTCGGGAAGCCCCATCCTTTCTTTGCGGAACCCTTCGGCAACAGAACAGTCGGGCGTCGTTTCCATGAGCTCCTTCCATGCCGCGTGCTTTTCTTTGAGCGTCTTATTTCGGCTCTTGTAGATGATATAGGCGCTTTGCAGCGGCGTACAATAGCTGTTCCAGCCGATTTTATACCAATACTCGGCAATATCCTTGGAATTGAGAAACGATGCGGTATCGATCATTGATTTTCCCTCCTTTTTATCTTCCCCAATACATAGAAGAAGCCGCTCAGAATGTTGCCTTCATGGATGCCGGGTTCCCCGAACCCGTCCGACGCAAGCACCCGAAAAACGCATCCCCCTACGCGCAGCCCGATCTTATAAATTTTGTCGCCGCCCATCTCGACAGGCTCTGCGGAAAGGACCGTTCCGCGCACAAGTACCGTCGGATTTTCGACAAAACCGGGGTCGTCCTTCGGGCTGAACGTACCGCACGGGATATACGATTCCGCCGCCATGTGCGACTTTTCTTCTTGGTAATACTCCGCCTCGTTCTGATAAAAGCTGCCCTTCAGAAACAAAAAGCGCAGTTCCGCCTCGAGCACATCCCCCTTTCTTAACTTGCGCGGAAGATCACCGACCGTCTCCACATTCATAAGCACATCGGAAATACCCGGCAGACTCAGCCATATCCGCAGGAGGCTTCCCCGGCGCACCCAATGATCGTATTCCGCCGCAACGGGAAAGGGATCTTCCCAAAGCGCAAAATATTCTTCGAGTTCAATGTCTTTGTTCATTCTTATTTCCGCTCCTTGCCGCGACGACCCTCAATTTCAAAGCGCCTATCGGCGATATCCCCGATAATTTCTCCCCACATATAAAACGTTCCCCCTTGCTTCAATTTTACGCCGCACCGTCTTGCAGCGCGGTAAATATACCGTCCTTTTATAGAGCGGCAAGCTTTCTTCGCTGCTCCTCTGCCCACGCACAAAACTCCTCTCCCAACTGCTCATAAAGGAAGCGGGCAAGTCCGTTCGTCCAGACATCGCGCGGGAAGCAGCCGCTTTCGTCCGTCCGGTCGTCATATTTCTGCAGCAGGCTCTTCCAAAAATCATAAGCCGCGCCCTGTGCATCCGGATCCCTTTGGGCGGTACCCGCAAAGAGAGCATTTACCGCCCGTGCGAAAAGCGAAGGCGCATCGCGGTACAGCCGCAGAAGTGCCTCCCGAAGCTGCAGCCGCTTTTTCCATTCCTCCATGTCCTTTTGAAAGACACATCCCGCGTGCGCGAGGATGAACTTTTCCATCCGTTCACACTCCTCAAAAGAAAACTTATCCTTGTCGATCTCCGCCCGATAGCTCCGATAAAGCGCACGGCCCGCATACGGTTCTTCTTTTTCAGAATAGCCGCAGCGGCAGCAAAACTCTGAAAAGTCTTCCTTCGCGGGCAGATGGAAGCTGAACAGCTCGTATTCGTACGCCAGGGAGTGCATGATCACGTCGTAGATCCCCATAAATCCTTCGAAAAGGTGCATACAGCCTCGTTGGGAGCAATCCGGACAGGGCAAAACAGCGCCCGCATCCTTTGAAATACATTCCGTGACCCAAACCTCTCCCCGGCAACGCTCGACCCCGCACGCCCGACAAAATGCGAGGAAATCTGACCGCACTTTGCGCACAGACTCCTGATAGTGCGCCTGATCGGGCAAAGCGTAAAACTCTCTGCCGTCTTCCGAAAGAGCGGTGAGCTTTCTGACGCGCACGCCGAACTTGCAGTCGGCCTTCGGCAGCAGCTCGAGATGGGCAAATATCTTCTGCGGCTTTCTGATCATTCCTCTTCCTCCCCGAGGTCTATCCCCACCTCTTTCAGCGTCGTTCTAGGAAAATCATACAGCGACTTTTTTTCGCGCCTCATCTCTTCTTCCAGGAACACGATGTGATAGGCTTTCAGAAGCAGTTCTATCCCGATCTCCCCCTTCCCACGCAGCGAAAGCGCCTTTAAGATGCGCATCTCCCCTTTGAGCTCCTCGCGGCAGTATTCAAAATCGAGATAGCGCTTAATGGTGTACTGCTGCAGAGAGCCGTCTTTGAGCAGATATCCCATTGCCTGCATTTCATAGCTGCCCGCGATCTCGCGGCGCTTTTTGAGCAGCATTTCAAAGCACTCGGCAGATTCTTCGCTCTCCCCCCTTTGGAGAGCCTCTTCCCTGCCCCAGGTTTCAAGACGTGTCAGGACGAAGGGCCGCGGTCGTTCGACCTCCCCCAGGAACGGGCTGTTTTTGCGGATAAGCACATCGCCGTACCGAAAGGGCGTAGGGAAATCGAACCATAGCCCCTGAAATCCCCACTCCATGAGATCAAACTCCTCTTCTGTCCACCCCTCATCGTAGAGCGACATGACGGTGCCGTCCGCACGCATCTGCGCCTCGATGACGTCCACCTCGCCGATCCAATATTTTTTGACCTCGACGACGGCAAGCTCTCTGCCCGGCGCTTCTCCGTTTACATCATCCAGGCAGTCCTGCGCCGTGCGATAGAGCCAGAAATCATTGTGCCACTCCGCCTCATACCTCGATTCGGGGAAGGAACGATACCCGTAGGCGGTATTCGCTTCCTCCCGGTAAAAGCGTTCCAACGTCTTGTCCTCGAGCGCCATATAGGCTTTCAGAAAGGCATGAAGGCTGTCCGTCAGAGCTTCCGGGATATTATGCTTTAGATGCTCTTTCCGCCGCCCTTCTGCGAACGGGCAGTCGGGCGTCGTTTCCATGAGCTCCTTCCACGCCTCGTGCTTTTCCTGAAGGCTCTTTTCATGGCTCTGCCAGATGATATACGCTGCCTGCACGGGCGTGCAGGTAAAGCCGATCTTTTTCCAATGTTCGGCAATATCCTTTGAATTGAGAAATGTTGTGATGTCGATCATGTTATCCTCCACGAATAAAATGTGCGATCGCTCAGACGCCGTATCGTTTACGATCGCCAGATGTGCTTCTCCCATGCGGTTTGCGCCTCTTTTTTATCGCTCATACACAGTTCCGAATGCACGAGCTCTATAAGATCGGTCCACATTTCCCGCTCGTCCTCGCCCAGACCTTCGTACATGGTACAAAATTCATCGAGAACTTCCGCAAAGAGCGCGGGCGCATCGCGCAGGAGCACCCGCAATGCCTCTACCCAGACAAGCTCCCCGACCGCGCCGATCTTCCCGATGCCGGCGCGAAGATAGGCGGCGATCTTCCCGCACTCCTCGGGCGAAAACACATCTTTGTCCACCTGCTGCTTGTAGGCATGATAGAGCTCCCGCCCCGCATACGGCTCATTCGCGGGGTCGTAGCCGCATTCCTTCCGGAACTCTTCAAACGTCTGCTTCCGTTCAAGGAAGGCTGCGCGAAGCGAATACTCATAGCCAAACTCCTTCACCTCGTTGGGCAGAAGATATTCCATATTGTCGGAAAGGACGAAGCAGTTGCTGTATCTGCACGGCTCGCAGGGCGCGAGCGCCCCCTGAAAAGTTTCGTCATACGACTGAGAGAACCAGATCTCATCCCCCGGAGCGATGCCGCACTCTTTGAGATAGGCTTCGAAAGCATCCCAAAGCTCCGACCCCGAGAGCGCATAGCGGCTCTCATCGACCGTGTAAGAAAACTCTCTCCCGTCCTCGGAAACAGCGACGAGCCTTACCGTGCGGCACCCGCAGCCGCACGATCCTTTCGGCACGAGATACCCGTGGGCAAACACCTTTCTTTGTTTTTCACATCTGACGCACATATCTGTTCTCCTTCCCTTCAGTCATTGAGATCGCGGAAGATCTTTGCAAGCTCCGAAAACGCCTCTTTGATCTTGGCGCGGTGAAGGCGGAAACATTCATCGCCCCGTTCGCTGAGCCCTTCCTCCCAGCCTTCCTTCCAAAGATCGGCGGCTTCGTCGAACTTGTCGGCGACATCCCGCACCATCTGCTTCCAGCGTTCAAGATCGACGTTTTCTCCGTTCTCGTCGGGAAGGCTGTTCGTCACCCTGATCGGAACGGGCATTTCGCCCTCCTCTCCCTCCTGTTCGTAGAGGACGCTGCCGATCGAAAACGCATCGTCCGCATACCGCCTCAGATAGTCGCGGAGGATGGCGGTGAGGTACTCCGTCGCCTCCGAACCGATATAATAGGGGATCTTCTCGATGTAGAGCTTGCCGTCCCTCCACTTCTGCTTCCCGAGCGAAAAATGCCGCACGCGGTATGTCCACAGGCGGTTGTCGATGCGGTGCGGCAGAACGAAGAGAAACCACCAAATGCCGTACACGAGCCCCCACGGGCGGTACTTGCTGCGGAACTCCATCACTTTATCCAGCGGAACGCTCATCTGCCCCGCATAGGCCGCATAAAATTGCTTTTCCAGACGTCTGAACTTGAAATATCCCACCTTCTTGGGCTTTGCCGCAAAGGCGCCGTCCTTTCGTTTTTCTCTCATATCTCCCTCGTCAGATCCCCTTGCAGAGGACGTCTCCCGCAAGATACATCCTCTTGAGATGATAACGCGCTTTCAGTTCCTCGAGCAGCCTCCCTGCAGAGAAATACCCCAAAGAGAAGGTGCGCTGCAAAAACGCGACGGAAAAATCGCGCGCCGCGAGGCACTTTTCATAAGCCTTCCCGATGAGCTCTTCCGTGACGGGAGGCTCCTCCTCTTTCTCTTCGGCAGGCTCCATATCCTCGATATGATGTTCGCAATGGTCGGAGAGAGTTTTCAGCTTCGCCGCGACCGCCTTGACGCGCCCTTCAAGCTTTTCCGCCTCGGGGGAAAGCTCCTCGGCCATTCGAAAAATTGCAGGCACTTCGCGCCGCAGGTGTTCCGCAAGGCGCACATATTCCCCGCGCCTCCGATCGGGCAGCATTTCGTTCATTTGTTTTCTCCTTCCACCTGCGCAGGCCTCTCTATCCTCGGCTTCACGAACGGGAAGTTATAATAAACCTTTGCATTCAGAAAGGGTTCGTTCCCGAGGTGTTTTACCTCGTACTCTTCAAACGTGAACCCCTTATCGGGAGAGGAGATTTCTTTCTGCGCGGTATCCACCACGATCTTTTTGAACTCCTCTTCCGTCCCTTCAAAGAAGATCGCTTTGAGCTCCTTACAACCGCGGAATGCCGCAGGGCCGATCTGGCGAAAGTTACGTGGCAGCCAGAGCCAGCGGAGGCTGCAGCACTCATCGAATGCTTCCGCGCCGATCTCCGAGATTGCGGTAAGCACGGCGCCCTCAAGGCGGCGCTCGCACGCAAACGCCCTCTTTCCCACTTCCCCAACAGGCCGATACACCTTTTTCTGTTCGTCGTATGTCGCGGTCATCTCGATGGAACGGGGAAGCCGGACATAGGGATCGGTACAATATCCCATTCCCTTCACCGCGTAAACACCCCAATCGTGCATCCACATAGCGCGGAAGCTATAGTGTAGATCCTGCGTCTCGGGAAGACTGCGCATGAGAGATTCGGCCTCGGCGACAAAATCCCCCTCAAGCAGTGCTTTGATCGGGAGCCCGCTCCCTCGCTCGCCGCACACCGGGTCGACGGCGCACTGCGGCAGCAGCCAATCCATCACCTTATCAAAACAATGGCAGCACAAATTGAGCGCCATGTCCGTCCGATCGTACTTAGAACCATACCCTACATGACGGGAAAAAGAAAAATCCTGCCGCTCATCCCAAAAATGAAACTGCTTTCCGCAAAGATGACACGTTCTGCTCATGTTCGCCCTCCTTTGATCTACGGTTTCATGATACTACACCCGATGTCCGTTTTTTCGGGCATAGCGCAGTGATTTTACTATTTTATATCGGCGGGCGGCAAGACCGCACCCACGAAGGCGGGCTTTAAGGGCGCCTTCCCCTTTTCCCGCGCCGAAAAGACAGGGCGGAAACGCAACTTAGCAGCGGCGTGGCAGCAAGAGGCCCGCGGATGCTCGATCTCCCAAAGAGATACGAGCTGCGCTTCTTCCCCCTGCTGTCCGAAGCGAAGCGGACGCAGGACGGCTTCCCCCTCCTGCAAGGGGAAGGCCCGCAGCAGCTCGCCGCCGTAGTACCCCTTCCCCTGTTCGCGGAGCGGAAGAGCACAGTATTCCTCGCACGCCTCCCCTTCCTTGAATGTGACGAACGGATAGCCGTACTGCTCGGCAAGGCGCAGGGCGGCCCGCCCCTTCACACCGAACGAAACGAACAGATCTTCCGTCCAGCCCGTCTCTCCGATGCGCCACAGCGCACGGAATGCACAGTACCCGCCGCGTTTCCTCATTTTCCAACGCAGATCCCGAAACATATCCCGCGACGCTTTCCCGATCTCCGCTGCGCGAAAGAGCGCTGCCTCTTTCTGCCCCTTGAAGATCTTTTTGGCAAACGTTTCCTCCGCGGACTTCTCGTCTTCCATATCCTCTTCCCCTTTTGCAAGATAGCTGTAGTGTTTGGAGCCGTCCGCTTTGACGATGACCTCCCGCTTCTGCAGGCGAAACTCTTCGATCAGATAGGCGATCACAGGCTCGGCAACAAGGTCGGGATGAAGATAGATCTTCGCCCGCGTCCGATCGTCGATCTCCACCCTGCCGCGCGGATAATAATAGTAGGGTTTGCCGCGCCGCAGTGCTTTAGGAAGATAGCACTCCCACGTCAGTTTGTGGTTATAGTTGTCGCCGCGCTTGGAATTGAGCGGCGGAATGGGCGTTAAGGCACTTGGGTTTCCTGCTATGTCGACGGGGATGCGGAAGAGATACGGGGCATTGTTTTTCAGATTTTCGCGATCCACGATCCAAAATATCCCCTTCTTTTCTTTCTGTTCGTCGCACTCGCCCTCCCATGTATATATGGGATTTGTAAGCAGATTTTGGCGGAATTTCCTGCGGTATTCGTAATAGGAACAGCCGTTGGCACCGCCCGCCCTCGTCGGATCATACTCGCCGCCGTCGTTCTCCCATCCGCACACGGGGCAGATCTCATAACTGTCAGAAAACACCGTCCTGCCGCACACGGGGCAAAGGCATCCCTTTGTATCGCTCATACCCGCCTCCTTTTTTCCCATGATAGCAAAACGGATGTCCCGATTTTGGGACATCCGCTGCTGTTTTTGTTGTTTTTCATTCCCCCTCGTCACGCTCTTCTCCTTAGCGCATCACGGCGGCAAGCAGTTCTCTTGACCGCCCATTTCAAACTGTACTTTCCAAGCAAAAATCTGCCTGACAGGCAAAATTCGGCCCGATTCTGCCCATAGGGCATACAATGAAAGTATGATCACATTAAACGATATCCATCTGCGTCTGTGCGAATGTATCCGCGAGAGCGGCTACACGCAAACCCACCTCGCCGAACTTCTCGGCATCTCCCCCGCGACCATCTCGCACTATCTGCGCGGGGACAAATTTCCCGCGCTCGACACGCTTGCCAATCTCTGTCGCATCCTCGACGTCTCGCCTGCCTATATCCTCTGCTCGGCATTGACGACGAAATCGATCTCGTACGAAGTGTGCGTCTGTTTCCCTAAAGACCTCTCCACCACGTTCACGACTCCGACATCGACGCTCAGACCGCGGCGGACGAGTTCGTTGTAAATGATATTTTCCATCAGGTGCGTCTCTTCGATCTGACGGAAATTCAGCCGCGCATTACAGAGCCCCGGGTCAACGCAGTAATACTTGTTCGGATAGGAAAAGTATTTCCTCCCCTTCACATCGTAGCGCCGCGCTGCGGAAAACAGATAACAATCGGTCAGGTATCGCAGATTCGTCTCGTTATCGGATCAGTTCTTCTATCGTACAGTGCAGCGTCTGCGCAAGGGAATACAATGTTTCTGCCTGTGCTTTTGCGATATCCACGGTGCCCTGTTCGTATGCTTTTATCGAGCGCAGAGGCACGTTGGAAAGGTTGGCAAGCTGCGTTTGGCTGAGTTTGCGTTTTTGCCTGATCGCCTTCAAAGGACAGGTCGGTTTGAGATATTTTGTGATCAAGTCCATGCTGTGCATGATATCCATTTCATGATAGGGGAAATAATGCCCCAAGATCGTACTGCACGGCATTGCGGCTATGATCGCCGCGTATGGCTTATTGAAGTACCACTGCGCATAGGCAAGCACCCAGCCCACCCAATACTCGGGCGAAGCGTAGCTGCTTGTTTCTATATTCAGCGGTTCTTTGTCCAATATCAGCGCCAAAAGTTCATTTGCCGATTTCCCCAGCGCATAGACGGGATCGGCTGTTTCAAGCGCGCGGCAGACGGGAGACGACAGGAATTTTCGCGCAAAGGCATCGATCTCGATATGCTCTTCCAAGACGGCAAGTTCGAACATGGCAGACACCTTTCTTTGAATAATATCGAGGAACTGTTCATTGTAGGCGTGGATCATCGGGCTTGATACCTCCTCGGATAATATCGGCAAGATAAAGGTCATCCGGCGAGAGCACCCCTCTCCGGTTGCTCAAAAATTCCATACGAGCCTGCTCGTTCCGGGCTTTCCGCAAGGGGTAATAGGTAGCGGCATCGGCAGCTTCATATCCCAAAAACCGCAGCTGTCCAAACGACTTTTGCGACATCAAAACGACCTGCTCGCCCAAATTCCCCAATTTCAATGCCTCCGAAAGCCGTTGAACGGAGATCATATTGTTCAGAAAGCTCTCTGCGTAGGCAAAATAGGAGTCATCGGCGCGGTATCCTTTGATCACGTCATACGCATGGACGGGGAGAGAGAAATGCTCGACGAGATACCGCTTCCCCGCCTTTATAATATCATTTTTGAGCGTAAATACACGGTTTTGTAAAAGCAGGGTGATCCAATGCAGCGTGGTAAAGCCCTTTTGCGAAAGGTCAAGCATTTTCAGTCCTTGCAGATCCAGCGCATATCGATTTGCATATCCGTCGCGATCTTCTTCTACCGCCCATTCTTTGGCAAGCTCGAGAGACTGCGTGCAATAAAATCCGCGCCCGTAATCGTTGTGCGGTTTTCCTTTCCCGAATACGGGCTGTTCGATCACAGAAACAGAACCGTGATATAACGTTACTTCAGCCATATGATTCGTCTCCTGTACGGATATTATATCATTGCAATGTCCCTTTGTCAAGCCCAAATAAGGAAATTCCGCAAAAGCCTGCATTGGCTCTCTCCCATCTCTATACGCTCAAAGGGTTTTTCCCCGAAGCGTTCAGCTTCCGCAATTATCAAAACCTGTTCACCGATACGCAGATGTATAACTACCCCGAATGGTTCGGGAACACCCTCTTTGTGGCGGTCTTGAGCTGCCTGTTCGGGACGCTTCTCACCATCCTGACGGCGTACTGTATGTCGCGCTTCAAATTCAAGAGCCGCAAAGCGCTCATGAAAACGACGCTCGTTCTTGGGATGTTTCCTTCCTTCATGGCAATGACGGCGGTGTTCCTTCTCATGACGCAGTTCAATTTCATCAACAACCATTGGGGGCTCATCCTCATCTACTCCGCGCAGGCGCCGATGGGCTACATGGTGCAAAAAGGGTTCTTCGACACTATCCCTTCTTCCATCGACGAGGCGGCGCGGCTGGACGGGGCGACCAACTTCCAGGTATTCACCAAGATCATCCTGCCCCTTTCCAAACCCATCCTCGTCTATACGGCGCTCACGTCCTTCACCTGGCCGTGGTCGGACTTCATCCTTCCGCAGCTGCTGCTGCCCACGATGGACAACTGGACGGTCGCCGTGGGGCTCATGTACCTCGACGAGACGGAATTTGCGCGCTTTGCCGCAGGCTCCATCTTCATTGCGGTGCCCATCGTCATCCTCTATTTCTGCCTCGTGAAGTATATGGTCAACGGGATGTCGGCAGGCGCCGTCAAAGAGTAAGTTCTTCCTCCGCACACGGCGGGGCGTTC
>CALVPY010000006.1 GCA_944354535.1 uncultured Clostridia bacterium | reverse complement strand
GAATATAATAAGAAAAACGCAGAACGGCGCAGTCAAAAATGATTGCGTCGTTTTTCTATCCCTACGGAGCGAATAGGAATATCAAAATCTTCATCGGCTCGGACGACCCCGACACGAGGAAGGAGTTTTCAGAACTATGCGGACAGAAGAAGGTCAAGAATTTCTCGGTCAATACAAGCGCGGAAAACCCTGCGTCGTCGAACACGGGAGCAAGCAATCAGCCGCTCATTACGGTGGGTATGCTTGAAAGATTGAACGGCGACGAAAAGGGCGACGCCATCGTATCTGTCAGAGGATATGAGCCGATCTGGACGAGGTTTACCCCGTCGTATGAACTCAAAGACGTGTATTTCGCGGCGGGCAAAGCAGATATTTCCAAGCGCGAAGCGCGGCTTTTCGATAAGAGCCGATATGTGTTCGACATCCTCGGCGGCAGCGAGAAGGACGAGAAGGAAAAGCAGCTCGACGTGATCGAAAAGCGTGAGGAAGAAGAGGCAAGAGAGGATCAAAAGAATGTGCCTGATTTTGCCGCGCTCGACAAGGCGTGGAACGACAAAGTAAGAGAAGTGCACGAAAAGGTCTTGAAGGTCGCACAGATGCTCGCCGAGGAGGACGCCAATGCGCTCATGAAGGCGAAGCTCGAAGAAAAGCAGGCGTTCATATCCATGCTGTTGGAGCAATACACGGACATCAGCACCCAGCAGAAACTGAAATCGCTTTCGCACTATCTTGACGAGGCGCTTGCAAGCCTATTAGAGCTTCAGGAGAAAGCAAAGAAATAAAAGGAGGAGGAATTTGAGGAAACTTATGAAAGCAATTCCGCTTTTGGCGATCGGGCTTGTCGCGGCATTTGCCGCGGCGGGCTGCGCGGGAGGGGAAAGCGAACGGTCGGCGATGAAGAGCCGAACGATGGTGCGGGCCTCGGCAGCAGCATATTCTGTCCCGGACGGGGTATGCGATCATACTTACGAGGCGTTTGAGGTCATCGCACCGACTTGTACGGAGCAGGGCTACACCGTCTATGTATGCACGGACTGCGGCGCAAGTTATACGGACGACTTCACTGCGGCGAAGGGGCATACCTTTCGGGACATCGTCATGCCCCCAACATGTACGCATAAGGGCTACACCACGCATTTTTGTTCCGTCTGCGGCTATGAGTATTCGGATACCTTCGTGAGCGAAAAAGGGCATTCTTATACGGACGAGGTGGCAGCACCGACGTGTACGGCGCAGGGCTATACGACGCACACCTGCAAGACTTGTGGGTATTCCTATCAGGATAGCTATGTTTCGGCGCTCGGTCATACATATTCGGAGGTCGTCACCGAGGCGACCTGCACGGAAGGGGGATACACGACTTACACCTGCGAGGTGTGCGGTAATGTATTGATTTCCGACTATACGGAAGCACCCGGCCACGCCTACGTCACGACCGTTCACCCCGCAACGTGCGTCAGCTACGGCTACACCGAGCATCTGTGCGCGACCTGCGGCGACAGGTATGTGACAGATTATGCGAATGCCTTGGGGCACACCTTCCTCGATATTGTCGTGGAGGCAACGGAGGAGAGCGTGGGATATACGCGGCACCTTTGCATCGTCTGCAATTACAGCTACTTATCGGATTTCGTCACCAGCGGAGATAACGGCTATATCGTAGAGGAGGAGCCAGAACCCGAACATCGGCATAAGTACGAACTCCATGTGCAGGACTTCCCGGAGGACAAGTATTTCATCGCGCTGCGCGTGTGCAGCTGCGGTGCGAGCAACGTCGGTAACCTTGAGATTCGGCTCACGAACGACGCGGGCGAAACGATGCAGCTATTTGCCAACGAATACGGGCAGGTCGATTATACGGCACTCAACGGCGACTGGCGCGTGTCGATTTACGACGAGTCTGGTGTGATGTTGAAAGAGTTCGAGCTTTCGGCGGGCAATGCCGCAGAGCCGCCCGATGATTCAAATGAACCCGAGAACCCGGGTGGTGGCGAAGAACCGCCAAATCCCGATGGGGGAAGCGGCGAAACGCCCGAAGAACCCGCCGAGGGAGAGGGCGGTTCCAATACGGCAACGATCTTACTCATCGTGTTTGTGCTGCTCGTTGCGGGCGGCATCGGTGCAATTATCTTCTTGAAGAAGAGAAAGAAGAAAAATCAAAACGAATAAAGGGAGGAACCATAGAATATGAATTTTAATTTGCTTGCAGAAGGATTGGACGGCAGCCTTGCCGAGATCGTGGCGAAATTGCAGAGCCTCATTGACAGCTTTTGGATCTATATCGTCATCGCGCTTGCGGCGGTCGTCGTCATTTGGGGCGCATACATCGGCATCAAGATCGCCATCGCGCACCGCAACGAGGAGAAGATCAACGCCAAAGATATGGTCAAAAACCTCATCATCGGCATCGTCATTATTTTCGTGGTTGCAATGGGTGCGCCACTTCTTATCAACGGTCTGTCCGCTTGGGTAGGCGCATAAAAAGAAATTTCTGAACGTGGGAGGGCGGCGGCTTGTGCCGCTGCCCTCATAACGTATCGGGAGAGGAGGCAAAATGCTAATATTTTTTCAGGAGCTGGGGTTACAGCTCTTTCTATGGCTCCTGCAACTTGTCGATGGTCTCATGGAGCTGTTCTCCGCGATAGCGGGCGTTACGACCGTCAACTACCACGGACAGCAGGTCAACATCGTAGAGTTCATCATCGGGGACACGACGATCGGCGCGGTGTTTTGGTGCATCTTCATCACCGCCGTGGGGCTTACCTGTATCTTCACGATCGTGGGCCTCGTCAAAAACATGATAGCGAATAACCGAAATGTATCGACCATCGTCGGAAAGTTCTTTTTGGCGCTTCTGGGTGCAATGGCGATGCTTGCCGTCGTCATTCTCGGGATCCTCATTGCAAATTCACTTTTACAGCTGTTGGCGCGGATATTCCAAGTAAACAACACGACCAAGATTTCCACGGCGATCTTCAACGCCTGTGTCGGAGACTGGCTCAACGGGTACTCCGCCTCGAACATTGATATTACCTCGCTCTCCGTCAGGCAGATCCTCGGCGGGTACGACACGGCGCTCTTTGGCATTTGGCCTACCTCATGGAAGTGTAACGGCATGATAGACCCGAATACCTTCTTGTATCTGCCAGGCCTAATCGCAGGTGTGGCACTTGCGATTGCGCTCATCATGGCAGTACTCAACCTCGCAAAGAGGGTGTACGAGATCGTGTTTGCGTACTTCACAATGCCGATCGCCATGTCCACTTTGCCGATGGACGACGGAGCGCGGTTCAAGAATTGGCGCGAGATGTTCGTGACGAAAATCATCCTCGCATATGGTGCCGTCTTTGCAGTCAATATCTTCGTGCTGGTGCTGCCTGTCATCAACGGGATGCACATCGACGGCGCGAGCGGGTTTGCCAACGCCATGTTCACAATCTTCATGATCGTCGGCGGGGCTATGCTCATCCCCGCAGGTCAGACCTTGTTTGTAAGGCTGTTCGGTCAGGCAGACGATATGCGAGCGGGTGGAGGCTGGCTGAGAAGCGCGTTCTACGGCGGCCGGATTGCAGGCGCCATGACGTTCGGCCTTGCGGCAAAGGGCATTTCAGGCATCGCCCATGCGGCAAAGAAACGCAAGAGCGATTCGGGAGACAGCTCGGAAGGCTCGGGCGGCTCGTCGGGAGCCGATGAGGGCGACCATTATACGGACAGCGGTTCGGAGAGTGCCGCAAGCGACGAAGGCACATCGAGCGAAGCTGCAACAACGAGCGAAACGGAGGGCAGCAGTCCTTCGTCGGGCGAAACAGAGAGTAGCGGCGCATCGGAAAGTGCGGAAGGAGGTGAAAGCAGTTGAGAATTATCCCTAAAAAAATCAAGGTGAAGAATACCGTTTGGAAGTGTTATTCCATGACGGACGTCATCGTCGCGCTCGTTGTGTTCGGCATTATCTTTATTGCAATCACGGCGGGGAATTGGGTGCTGGCGGTCATCATGGGGCTCGCGGCGGTCGTCATGTTCATGCCCACGCCGGACGGCATCTTCTACACCTTCATCTTTGAAAACATCAAGTTCCTGTTCGCCAAAAAGAAGTACACGGCGGACGCGAAAAATCCCAAGGAGAGCGTGGATACGCTTTGGGGGTTGAAAGAGATCAAAGCGAGCGGATTGCTCGCATATAGCGGCGGGCAGTTTGGCAGAGTCATCAAGATCGGGCAGAAGAACTTCAGTATTGAGGACGTCGTGCAGCAGAACATCGACATCAACTACATAGCCAACGCCTTGAAACTGCTCGACGTCAACCAGAGTGCGGACATCGTCAAGATAGACCGCCCCGTCAATTTGGACGGCTTTGCAAAAGACATCTTCGATAAACTCTCCGCGCTGCGCGACAGCGATGATTTCAGCGACGTCAAGGAGGTCAGGCGGAACATTTTGCAGGAGCGCATCGACCGCATCGACAAACTCAACAATATCCGCAAGCAGTATCTTTCGGACTATTACATCGTCGTGTACGGCAGGAACGAACTTGACCTCGAAAGTACGGCGATCAATCTTGCCGGCGAAGTCTCAAAGAGCGGACTTTCCGCAAAGCTGCTCGGCATGAGAGAAGCGGCGGTATTCTTAAAGTACAGCTTTTCGCGGAACTTCGACGAGCGCGAGGAGAAGGATATTGCGGACGAGGACTTGATCGCATGGGTCAAACCCAAAGAGGTCGTATTCAGCGGCAGCAAGTATGTGATCGATGGAACGGAAGCGAGCGTGTTGGCCGTTGCGGACTATCCTCTGCGCGTCAAAAATGCGTGGGGAGCAAAGCTGTTCAATATCCCCAATACGAAAGTCGTCATGCACGTCAGACCCGTGGATAAGTACAAGGCTATCCGCCGCATCGACAAGTGCATCGGCGAAATGGCGACAAAGCGGATCGTCGCGGAAAAGGCGAGCGAGGCAAACAGCGCGGAAACGCATCAGGAGACGATGAACGCGCTCCTCGACAGCTTGCAGACGGAAAACGAGAGTCTCTTGGACGTGTCGCTCACCGTCACCGCCTATAACTATCTCAAAAACGACAGCTATAAAAAGTCGGTGCGTCGTGCAATGCTCACGGAAAACTTCAAGCCCTCCACGCTGTACGGTTTGCAGATCGAAGGCTTTAAGTCGGCGGCGGTGTCGCCCGTATCGACGCTCAAAAACTACGAGCGCGGCATCAACAGTTCCAGCCTCGCTGCGGTGTTCCCGTTCGTCAGGACTTGCGTTTTAGATGAGGGCGGTATTCTCCTCGGCGAAAACAAGAACAACGGGTATCCTTTCATTCTCAATCTTTGGAAGAGGGGGACACTGTATCAGAACAGCAACGCCATGATCATTGGCAAGTCCGGTTCGGGCAAGTCGTATTTTCTCAAAACGCTCATTGCAAACGAGTGGGCAAACGGCACGAGAGTCATTGTGTTAGACCCGGAAGCCGAATACCTCACACTCACCCGCAATTTGAGCGGCAACATCATCGACGTGGGCAATGCGAAGGAGGGGCGCATCAATCCCTTCCATATCTACAAGATCCTCACGGAAGACGGCACGCCCGCCGACCCCAAGGTCACGTTCAACACGCACTTAAAAATGCTCGAGAGCTTTTTCAAGATCGTGCTTGCGGATGCGCCTGTGGACGTCATTGAACTCATCAATAATCTCGTCGTGGAGACGTATGCGCGGATGGGCATTACGGAAAGTACCGACTGTTCGTCCTTCCCGGCGGAATACTTCCCGCTCTTTTCCGACCTCTTGGAAACGCTGCAATCGAAGGACAGGGAAAATATGGACGAGCTTACCAAACGCGATATGCGCACGGCGGAGCTGTATCTTATGAAGTTCGTCACGGGCAGGTATTCGGATATCTGGAACGCGCCGTCCACGCTGAAGACGGACGCCGACCTCATCGACTTCGATTTTCAGAGCCTGTTTGCCAACAAGAATAACGTCGTAGCAAACGCGCAGATGCTGCTCATCTTCCGCTTTATCGAACAGGAGGTCATCAACGCGAGGGAGAAGAACAAGGGCGGGGCCAATCTACGCACGCTCATCATCGCCGACGAGGCACATCTGTTCATCGACCCGAAGTTCCCGATCGCTCTCGACTTCTTCTATTCAATGAGCAAGAGAATAAGGAAGTACAACGGCTCGTTCATTCCCGCGACGCAGAACATTGCCGATTGGAACGCCAACGAGGAACTGCGAGGGAAGACTTCGGCGATCATCAAGAATAGCCAATACAGCTTTATCTTCAAGCTGTCTGCGCCCGATATGAAGGACGTCCTCGATATTTACAAGGCTGGCGACAGCTTCAACGACGAGGAACAGCGCATGATCATCTCGGCAGTGACGGGGCAGACCTTCTTTGTGGGCAGCACGGAACTTCGCAGCTGTATTCTCGTTAAGGCGGGAGATGAGACGCAAAAGCTGTTTGAGGAGAGAAAGGAGGAAACAGATTGAGAATTAAGACAAGAAGAACGGCGGCAGGCATCATGATTACCGTTTTGCTTGCATTGCTTTGCGTGCTGCTGCTGTTGCCGGACGGCGCGGCGAAGGCAAGTGCGGCGACAACGCCGAACTATACGGTGAGTTTTAACTATACCTGCTATTATCAGTACAATACCTCAAAGACGGTGGACAGTTCGGGAACGGGAACGACGTCCGCAACGGTCAAAGATTCCAAAGGAAAATCGATTACGCTCTCCATTGCCATGTACGGCGGCTCGTCGTCCGGTACGGGAACGCTCGCAAACGGCGGCACGATCAAATCGGATACGGTCAATATCGTTGTTTCGTCGGGCTATCAATGGAATGAGCTCAGAGTGACGAACAGCAGCGGGCAAGAGGTCGGGAAAACGACGACTACGGCGTTAAAGCTCACGGGCTTATCGGAAGGAACATATACATTCAGCGGCAAGGGATACGGGCAGGGCTGGAACCCCAATCCGAGAGCGTATGCAACGTATTCCACAGAATACTCGTTCAGCTTCACCGTTGCGGCGGAGGAGCACGTCCATCAATATACCTCGCGTGTAGTGGCTGCCACCTGCACGTCGGGCGGTTATACCCAATACACCTGCCGAACGTGCGGGTATCAGTACACCGCAAACCGGACGGCGGCGCTCGGGCACAGCTACAAGGCAACCACGACTGACGCGACCTGCACGACGGGCGGTACCATCCGTTATACCTGTACACGCTGCGGTTATTCTTATTCGCAAGCGACCTCCGCTTTAGGGCATAATTATGAGGCAACGCTGGATTCCGCCACCTGCACGGAAGGGGGACTCATTACCTACATCTGTTCCCGCTGCGGAGACAGTTATACCGAGGACATCGCCCCGATGGGGCACAGCTATCAGAGCAAAACGATCTCGCCCACCTGCACATCGGGCGGATATACCCGCCATACCTGCACAAGGTGCGGCGATACCTATACCACCAATCAAACGTCTGCACTCGGGCACAGCTATACGGTCTACGATGAACGGGAGCCGACCTGTACGAGCGGCACGGTGACCGTCTATCGCTGCACGCGCTGCGGCACCACCTATTCGGACGAGGACGCCGACCCATTGGGGCACAGCTATGATGCAAATGTCATCAATCCCACCTGCACGGCGGGCGGCTATACCATCTTCTCGTGCAGGCGCTGCAATTACAGCTATACGGGCAATTCCACGGCAGCACTCGGGCATAGTTACAAGGCGGCGACAACGCCTTCTACCTGCACGCAAGAGGGCTATACGACCTACAAATGCACGCGCTGCGGCGCGAGTTATTCGGACAGTCCCACGCAGGCAACGGGGCACAGTTATGTCGCGGAAATCAAGGAGTCGACTTGCCTCGAACGAGGCTATACCGTCTACACTTGCAGCAAGTGCGGCGACAGCTACCGCACCAATGAGACGGCACCTCTCGGGCATAACTATGCAGAGTCCGTGAAGGGGGCGACGTGTACGGAGGCAGGCAGCACCGTCTATACCTGCACCCGCTGCGGAGAAAGCTACGAGGGCGGCACCACGGCACCGCTCGGGCATAACTATGTGGCGGAACAGAAACCTGCAAGCTGTATGGAGGAGGGCGGGACGGTCTACACCTGTACCCGCTGCGGAGCGAGCTACATTGGTAGTCCGACCCCGCCTCTCGGGCACAGCTATGTTTCCAAAGCCGTCGCAGCGACGTGTGAAGAAGGGGGATATGTCCTGCACACCTGCTCCCGCTGCGGCGAGAGCTATGAGGACAACCGGACGCAGCCGCTCGGGCATAACTTTGTGACGACTGAAGAGCCGCCGTCCTGTACGGAGGGCAGCCGCACGGTCTACACCTGTCAGGTTTGCGGCTTTGAAAAGACGGAGGAGACGGGCGACTATCCCACGGGGCACGATTATACTTCCGTCCTGCTCCATAGCGCAACGTGCACCGAGCCCGGAGAGCGCAAGTTTGTTTGCGATGTCTGCGGGGAGGAATATACCGAAGTCATTCCCGCAACGGGGCATTGCTATGAGATCACCGACTCGGCTTCAAACGGCGGGGTGACGATTCGCACCTATACCTGTACGGTTTGCGGCGACAACTATTCGCAGGAGCTGGGCGACCAATATGAGGAAGTGGTGACGTATATCGAATATCTCTTCGAGACGTACCGTCCGTATATGGTTTGGGTGTTCCTTGCAACGGCGGGCATCTGGAGCATCGTGATGGGCGTGTTCTTTGCCATTGCGCAGAAAAACGACGAGAAAGAAAAGGCGCGGAAGATGCTTATAAACTACTTCATCGGGCTCATCGTCATCTTTGTCATCGTCGTCGCGTGCCCGTATCTGGTACGCGGCATCGCAGCTTTTATAACGTAAAAAATTTCCCGAAAAATTTTTCCGAAACCCTTGACAAACGAAAAGAAATGTGGTATTCGTATTAACACGAAGAACGAGACAAGGAGGCGCACGATGAACGCAAGCGAAATTGTAGCAAAAGCGAACAGGGGAGAGGGGCTGACGGCGGAGGAAGTTGTCCTCTACAACAAGACCGTCAAGCGCGAAAAACCCGTCTACGGCAAGTACGGCACACTGGCTCTCAAGTACCTTGAAGAACATAACGTGGGAAAGTATTGGGCAATCGAAGATCTGCCCGAATACCTGCACGGCATCGACAGGCAGGCGGACGAGCTGTATGAGGCGATGCACGAGAAGCTGTCAAAAGAGGAGCGGTTCAAGCGCACGGGCGACTTCATAGAGGACTACCGTCGCCAAACGGAGATGGGGCGGCTCATCGAAGAGGAGCTCCTCGCTGAACTTGTCTATGTGGACTGAGGAGGTTTGAAATGAATAAGGTCATCGGTTTCGGAAAGTTTTTACTCAAGGCGGTCTTGATGGGCGTTGTCTTCATCGGCACCTGCATCGCAAACTTCATCGGCGCGATCATCTGTGCCATTGCGGGAAATTGAGGGAGTTGCCGTATGGAACGTAAACCGGACACGCCCGTCCGCAAGAGCCGCAGGAAGTACGAGGAACGGAACAAGGACGAGCGGAAGGAGAGGAATAAGGTGTGGGGAACGAGCATCGAGCGCAAGTATGCGGAAGAGATCGACGAGTTCCTTGCAAGGCATGAGCTCACCAAGGTGGCGCTGATCGTCGCGGGGTACGAAGCCCTGCGCGAGCTCTACGAGCCGCGCGGCCCCGAGCAAAAATAAGACGGAGAGCGCAGGAATGATTCTTGCGCTCTTACTTTAAGAAAAACATATATGCCTACGGCATAGGAAAGTGCGAACATCGGGAAGATGTGGCGTTACGGACTTATGCCGCCGCGCCGCAGTTTCCCAAATCAGGAAAGGAGGGAATAGGGCGTGGAGCATGATTTCAAAAACCAAGTCAAGTATTTGGCGGCACTGTCCGTGCTGCGGCACATTGACAGTGAAGGCACGGTGGAAAGAGCTATTTTAGAACGCATCAACCATAGGAATGCGGAAGAAACGGGCTGTATGAAAATAAATCTGTAAGGAGAGCCGAAAGAAGATGAATCAGGCGGGCAAGGTGATCACGATTGCGCCGATAAAATCGGCAAATGAAAAGCTGCGTGTGGCAGCCTACTGCAGGGTGAGTACGGATTCCAACGACCAGCTCAACTCATTTCATGCGCAGGTAAGATACTATACCGATTATATTCGGCTCAACGAGCATATGCGGCTTGTGGACATCTATGCCGATGAAGGGTTTACGGGTACTTCGATCGAGAAACGTCCCGAATTTAAGAGACTGATCGCTGACGTCAAGGCAAAGAAACTGAATCGGGTATTGGTAAAAAGCGTCACGCGCTTTGCAAGAAATGCGTTGGAGTGTATTGAAACAGTGCGGCTCTTCAAGAGCAATGGCGTGAGCGTCTATTTTGAAAACGATAATATCGATACCGAGCAGATGAACTCCGAGATGATCCTATACATCAAGAGCGCATTTGCACAGGGGGAAGCGCTCTCGGCGTCGCGCAGGATGGCGTTATCGGCGCGTTCCAAGATGGCGGAAGGGACTTACAACCTCCCGAACGCTCCCTATGGCTACAAGCTGTGCGGCGGCAGTTTGGTCATAGAGCCAAAGGAAGCGGAACACGTGAAAAAAATCTATGAGTTGTATTTGACGGGCATGGGGGAGCACGCCATTACAAGATATATGAATGAACATTGTCCGAATCGGAAGTGGGGCAAAAGAGCGATTTGGCTAATCCTCTCAAATGAACGATATATCGGGGACTGTCTCTTACAGAAGAGCTACTCGCCTATGTCCTTGCCGCTCCGCAATGTGCCGAATAAAGGGGAACTTCCGAAATATTACTATACAGGAACACATGAGCCCATTATCAGTGAGGAAGATTTTCGCAAGGTGCAGGAACTTCGTGTAAAGAGGCAAGAGACTTATTATAGAGAAGAAGGAAATAAGGCCGTAGGGGAATTTTTCTACGGGAAAGTCTATTGCAGGCATTGCGGCTGGCAATATAAACGACAGCAAAAGAAGGGAAAGACCTTTTGGTATTGCAGCAAGAAATGCAATACGGAAGAAAAGTGTTCCGCACCGGGCATCTTCGACGTTGACCTTCGCAGGGCATTTATCCATGTCTTTAATCGGCTGAAACAGAATGAAAGAATAATTGTCCATGATGCCTTGCTTCAATTACAGACGTTGCGGCTTAAACAAAACGGTACAAGTGAAGAGCTTGCCGATATTGACCGAGAGGTCTCCCGGCTCTCCGAACAAAACAGCATCTACACCAAGTTGTTTGCGCAGGGGGCGTTGGACGAAGTCACTTACTACGGACAGACAGACAAGCTGAAGAATCAGATCACGGAATTGCGCAGCCGCAGGATGAAACTTTTAAGCTCGGATAAGAGAGATGTGAGTATCGAGGAGCTGCGAAAGTTGGAAAAGCGTCTAAGCGAGCGAGACTTCCTTTTGCAGTTTGACGAAGAACTCTTTGATGAGATCGTCGGAAAAGTCCTGATGGAGCAAAACGGAACTGTCACCTTTGCGATGAAATGTGGACTCGAATTGAACGTTGCCTTGGAGGAATTGTAATGAAAAGGTGCTATCCGTTCGGTTATCGCTGTGAAAGGGGAGAAGTCGTGCCCGATGAAGCGGAATCGAAGATCGTGCAGTGGATGTTTAAAGACTATGAAATGGGAAGTTCCCTGCTCGCGCTTGCAGACAGCTTAAACGCACGCGGCATCGTGTTCAAGGAAAAGATGTCTCCGTGGAGCAAGAGCAGAGTGCAACATATTCTCACGGACGAGCGTTACATAGGCGGGAAGGGATTTCCCCCAATCGTTGAGCCCGAACTGTTCGGAAAAATCAGTCGTATCAGAGAGAGCAAGTATGTCGAGGTCAAGCTTGCAAGCGGCGAGATCAGGTTCTTACAGAAACACGTCGTCTGCGGAGAATGCGGTAGCCGATATGTCAGGAAAATCGACAAAAAGGGAGCGCGCTATTGGGTCTGTGAAGCACATTGCGACAGCAATACGATCTCGGAAAACTACCTGCTGTCCACAATAAAAGATATTTTGACCGACGTCGCCTCGGATCGTACGTTGTTAGAAAGTGCCCATCAGAGCACCGGATTCCAAAACACCGCAGAAATCGTTCGGATGGAAAAAGAGTGGAGTGCGGTAAACGGACGATGCGGATTTGAGGCGGGTAAAACATTGCTGCTGCAGCTCGCTTCCAAAAAATTTTCTGCCTGTCGTGAGGATAAGTCCATTTACACAGAGACAGTTTATCAGGCGATCGTCAAAGCGCTTAAGACCGGTGAAATGGGCGAGCCATTATTTCGTGAGGTGATTCGTAAGGTCAGAACGGGGAAGGACGGGAGTATTTCCATCGAATTTGCAAACGGAGCGATCGTTGCGAGGCGGAGGTAAACAATGCAGGCAAAATTGGTAACAAAGATAGACGCAAACCCCTTGCTTTCACGGCAAAGCAGACAGAACGCCGTCATGCGCGTGGCTGCTTATTGCCGCGTCTCAACGGACAGCGAAGACCAGCTCGAAAGCTATAAGGCGCAGGTGGCGCACTATACCGACGCTATCTCCAAGAACCCACGCTGGCGGTTTGTGGAAATTTACGCAGACGAGGGAATTACAGGCACGCTGGCGAAGAAACGCCCGAATTTCATGCGGATGATCCGAGATTGCAAGAAGGGAAAGATCGACCTCATTCTGACGAAATCGGTCGCGCGTTTTGCAAGGAATACGGTAGACAGCCTCAATTACGTCAGGCAGCTCAAAGCATTGGGTGTCGGGGTGTTCTTTGAAGAACAAAACCTTGACTCCTTAAAAACGGACAGCGAAATGTTCATCGGTCTGCATAGTGTCTTGGCACAGGCGGAAAGTGAGAATATCAGCGCAAACGTCCGCTGGGGCATTCAGCAGAGAATGAAATCGGGCACGTTTGCCTTCCGCTATAACATTTTGGGGTATCGGAAGGGGATGGACGGCACGCCCGAGATCGTTCCGGATGAAGCGGAGCATATCCGCACCATCTATTCTATGTATCTGAATGGAAACAGCCTTGACCAAATCAAAGCCTATTTGGAAAGCCGCGGCGTTAAAACAAGGCAGGGGAAAAGCGAATGGAGCAAATCGCAAATCAAGAACATCCTTACCAATGAACGTTATTGCGGAGACATGCTGCTGCAAAAGACCTATACCGAGAACTGCATCACCAAGAAGGTAAAGAAGAATCGCGGCGAGATGGCAAAATATCTTATCACGGACAATCATCCTGCGATCATCGACCGGCAAACATTCAAAGCCGTACAGATGGAGATCGCAAGAAGGAGCAGCTGGCAGAGGACATCGGATAAGACAGCATCCGTTCTGGGGAAATACAGCGGGAAATACGCCCTTACAGACCTTCTTGTGTGCGGGGATTGTGGAAGACCGTACCGCCGCAAGACGTGGACGAGGAATGGAAAGAAAAAGGTTGTATGGCGCTGTTTGAACAGGATAGAACATGGAAAGGAGTTCTGCAAACGATCCCCGACTATAGAGGAAGAGAGGCTGCATCGTGCGATTTGCCGAGGCCTGAACAGGGCGATTGAGGATAAGGGCGAGATCATGGAGATGCTGCTTGCCAACCTCTCTTACGGTGTAACGGGGGAGGACGGCGCAATGGAGGTCTACGCCCTTGAACAGCAGATCAAAACGTTGGAAAAGGAGCTGGAGGATACCATAACACTGAGTCAGGAAAGCGGAGGAAATGGAAAACGCTTTATTGAGATGGTGACAAAAATCAGCAAACAGCTTGTTGCGCTGCGCGAGCAGCTCAAACTTACGCAGGACAAACTGCTCTCAAACGAGAACCATAAGTATGAATTGGAGCGTGTGAAAGATATTCTCATGCGGCAGGAGATCGGCTTTCATAAGTACGACGATACGACCGTTCGCCTTTTGGTAGAGTATATCAGGGTGATGCCGGAGGGTGGTAAAATCGTCATCGTACTGAAGGGCGGGGGAGAACTTGAAGAAGCGTTTTAGGAAAAAGAGGGGCGGCGGCACACAGATTGTGTGCCGCCGCTTTGCAAATGAAGGGTGAATATAAGATAAGAAGCCCGCAAAGGTTCAAAACCTGTTTTTGAAGGGAAATGCTCCAAATGCAGCCGTCAAAATAAAACGTTGCGCCAAAATGAAAACCGCAGAAAAAACGCAGAATATAGAAAAAATCTCCACAAGATAGTCCGTATCTTGTGGAGATTTCCCGTTGCAGCCTTATCGTGCAACAAAAATGGAGCTGCTAACCGGATTTGAACCGGTGACCTCGTCCTTACCAAGGACGTGCTCTACCTCCTGAGCCATAGCAGCATTTTCGCTTTCCTTGCAACGCAGTCCACCGCGTCACAGCTTTCATATCATACCAAAAAGCCGCGTTCAAGTCAAGCGATATTCGCACATTTTCGCAAAAATCCGTGCCTTTTTTTAGGAGATCACAGAATGCCCGCAAGCAGGTCGTTCATGTCATATTTCCCCGCAGGCTGCGATGTGAGCCACTCCGCCGCCCGCAGCGCGCCCTCGGCAAACACCATGCGGCTGCGTGCCGAATGGGAGAGAGTGACGATTTCGTCCTGCCCCGCAAACATGACTTCGTGTTCGCCGACGATGGTGCCGCCGCGTACGGCATGGATGCCGATCTCACGCTTTTCGCGCGCACCGACGAGCCCGTGCCGCCCGTAAACATTTTCCTTGTTCCCGCCGAAACCTTCGTTGACGCTCTTTGCAAGCATGAGCGCCGTTCCCGAAGGAGCGTCTTTTTTCATGTTGTGATGGCGTTCGACGATCTCCGCATCGAATGCATCGCCGAGCACTTCCGCCGCCTTCTTGACGAGCATCTGCAAAAGATTGACGCCGACGGAGAGATTGCCCGTCTGGAACACGGGGATGACCTTTGCAGCCTCCAAAATGAGCGCCTCGTCCTCGTCGGAGAACGCCGTGCCCGCAATGACGATGCCTTTCTTCCGCGCCTTGCAGAAATCGAGCCGTTCCTTGACGGAGGAAGCGGGGGAGAAATCGATGACAACATCCGCCTCTTCCGTTACTTCCGCAAAGCTTTGATAGACAGGGAAGGAAATGGGGGAGGGGGAGACGTCGACGCCCGCCGTCACCGTGACGCCGCGCTCGAAACACAGCTGCGCGACGTTCCTTCCCATCCTGCCGCACGCGCCGCAGAGGATGACCTTCATGCCTTCACCTCCAGCCCGAACTCTTTCATGGCTTTCAAAAGTACGGCGCGGTGAGGTTCCTCGATCTCCGAAAGGGGAGCGCGGGGAATGCCCGCATGGAATCCGAGTGCATTCATACCCGCTTTGGCGGGGATGGGGTTGACCTCGATAAAACATGCCTTGGAAAGGGGGATGAGCTTGTCGTTGCATTCGTTGGCGCGCTTCAGATCGCCCGCAAGGACGGCGTCGCACAATCCCTTGACGCCTGCGGGGGCGATGTTGGAAACGACGGAGATGACCGCGGTTCCCCCCGCTGCCAGAATTGGCATATTGAGGGCATCTTCGCCCGAATAGAGGTCGCACTTGCCGCGGATGAGGCGCGCCGTTTCCAGCACCTGCGCCATATTCCCGCTCGCCTCCTTGATGCCCGCGATATTGGGAATCTCGGCGATCTTCGCCATCGTTTCGGGCAGGATATTGACGCCCGTACGGCCCGGGACATTGTAGCAGATGACGGGGAGCTTCGTCGCTTCCGCAATGGCCTTATAGTAGGCGACAAGGCCGTTCTGCGTGCATTTGTTGTAATAAGGCGTAACGGCGAGGATGCCGTCCGCCCCCAGCTTTTCGGCGCGGATGGTGCCTTCGACCGCCTTCTGCGTATTGTTGCTGCCCGTGCCGATGACGACCTTAACGCGACCCGCCGCCTTTTTGACGGCATAGCGGATGAGCGCTTCCTTCTCTTCTTCGGACATGGTAGCGGGCTCACCCGTCGTGCCGAGCACGATGAGAGCGCGCGTCCCGCCCGCGATCTGGTATTCCATCATCTCGCCGAACGCTTCGAGATCGACGCCGCTCTCGTTGAACGGGGTGATCATCGCCGTTGCAGACCCTCTCAAAAATCCGGTCATGGTATCCTCCCTATATTTCGCCGTTCAAAACGGCCTCAGTCAAAATATCCTTTTGCCGCAAGGAGCTCGGCAAGCAGCACCGCACCGCCCGCCGCTCCGCGCAGCGTGTTGTGGGAAAGCCCCACAAAACGGTAGTCAAAGAGGGCATCCTCTCTCAGCCTGCCCGCGCTCACCGCCATGCCGTTTTCCAGCATCCTGTCGAGCTTGGGCTGCGGGCGGTTATCCTCCTCGAAGTAGTGGAGGAACTGCTTGGGAGCAGAGGGGAGAGCAAGCTTCTGCGGCTCTCCTTCAAAGGCTGCCCACGCTTGAAGGATCTCCTCTTTGGAGGGTTTCTTTGCAAACTTCACGAACACCGCCGCCGTGTGGCCGTCCGAAACGGGCACGCGCAGGCACTGCGCCGTGATGACGGGACCTGCGGCAGGGACGATCGCATCGCCCTCGATGCCGCCCCAGATCTTGAGGGGCTCCTTTTCGCTCTTTTCCTCTTCACCGCCGATATAGGGGATGACGTTGTCGACGATCTCGGGCATCGTTTCGAACGTCTTGCCTGCCCCCGAGATCGCCTGATAGGTGCAGACGGCGCAGCTCTCGATGCCGAACTTCTTCAAAGGATGAAGGAGGGGAACGTAGGACTGCAGGGAGCAGTTGCTCTTGACGGCGATAAACCCGCGCTTGGTCCCGAGGCGCTTTCTCTGTGCGGGAATGATCCCGAGGTGTTCGGGGTTGACCTCGGGGATGATCATGGGAACGTCGGGCGTGAAACGGTGTGCGGAATTGTTGGAGACGACGGGGATCTCGAGCTTTGCATACGTTTCCTCGAGGGCGCGGATCTCCTCCTTCTTCATATCGACGGCACAGAACACGAAATCGACTTTGCCTACAAGGCTCTTTGCGTCCGCCGTCGCATCGAGCACGACCATCTTCTTCGCGTACTCGGGGATGGGGCAGGTCATTGCCCACTTTCGGCCGACGGCTTCTTCATACGTCTTGCCCGCGGAGCGCGCGCTTGCGAGCAAGGCGACGGGGGTGAACCAGGGGTGTCCTTCGAGAAGGGTCACGAAACGTTGACCGACCATTCCCGTAGCGCCGACAACGGCGACGTTATAGTGTAAATTCTGCATGGATCGTCTCCTTTTTATAAGATGCTTGAAAACAAAAAGACGGTGAATGATCACCGCCTGCTCTTTTTCTCGTCCCTTCGGAAAAACCCGAAGCCCGCCGAAAGCGCATCACCGCGGTGACAGTAATAAAGGTATTCTCCCTTATTCCCAACGCACGGCAAGAGGGTACTCATGCGTTTCGGCGGCGATACCCTTTCCTGTTCCGTCAGGGGGAGGCCTCTTGCTCCCTCGGGAAAAGTACTCTTGTTCTGCCGCTCCTCTGTTCAGCAACCTTATTTTAACATACGCTCTGTGAAAAGTCAAAGAATTTCCCCCTTGAACAGTTGAAATATTTTCCGATTCGTGTTAAAATACTCTCATCGGGGTCATGCCCTCAATTTTAATTTGTACATCCGCAGGAGAAACATATGGCAGACAGAGAACGCAAGGGCCTTGTCGCACGTTGGCTGGAAGGGAAAGAGCGCAGTGAAGATTATGCACGCAGCACTTTGCCGTCCAACCGCTGGCAGCTCTTTTGGGACATCATGAAGGGGAGGTTCGGGCGATTGATGCTCGTCAATCTTCTGACGCTCATTACCTTCATCCCCATCATCCTCGTCTTTATCTGGCGGCTCATGACAAATACCGCACAAAATATCATGGGGCCTTACGGCTCCGGGCTCGGGGTCGGATATCCCGTCATCCCCAATCTCGTCGGCACTCCCATGATGGCGGAGTGGATCGCCATTCAGAACGATCTTCTCTTCTTCGCACTCTTTATCGTCGGCGGGCTCATTGCAGCCGTCGGTATTTCGGGCGGGATGTACATCATCCGCAACCTCATCTGGACAGAGGGCATCTTCGTTGCCAACGACTTTGTCCGCGGCATCCGCCGTAACTTCTGGAACGTAGCCGAAGCGGTCTTTCTCTTCACGCTCACTCTCTTCATCGCGCAGACGATGGGCAACCTTGCGGACTGGCTGATCGCCATGGATACGGCTCCCGGCTGGATGCTCGCCTCCAAGATCGTAGGATATGTGCTCGTTGCGCTGATGGGGCTCATCTCGCTGTGGATGATCTCCCTCGGCATCAACTATAAGCAGGGCCCCTGGGCGCTCTTCCGCAACGCCGTCGTGATGACGGTCGGCACGCTCCCGCAGACGATCTTCTTTGCCGTGCTTGCCTTTATCCCGGTCGCGCTGCTCTTTACGGGGGTCAGCTTCCTTGTCACCATTGCAGTCCTTGTCATGATCCTTTTCGGGCTTTCCTATGTCATGCTCGTATGGATGGACTACTCTCAGTGGGCATTCGATAAATTTATCAATCCCAACCTCGGCGTCAAGACGGGCCGCGGTCTTTACAGCCGCGATCCCAAAGAGGACAAGATCGGTGGAAAAGCCGCGGCAGAGGAGGGTTCCGAAGCCGTACGCGAATACCGCCGCATGATCCTGGCGCAGGGCAAGAGCAAGCTCGTCAGCCGTCCCATCAAGCCGCTCGACGACGAACTTGAAGTCTATCAGCTGCCCGAGTCTTTCTCGCGCGAAGATCTCCGCCGCCTCAAAGAGAGCAAAGACGCCATCAACGAAGACGTCAAAGCTTATGAGGAAGAGCACAAGGACGACGAACAGTACGTCGAATACAACAGGCAATTCGAAGAACTGGAACGGGCGCTCCAAGACGATGGCGACAAGAAAAAGAAGAAAAAGAAAAAGCTCAAAAAGGCGCCCAAGATGCTCAATAAGCACTGAGGTACGCCATGAACGAAGCTTACGGTCCGCTCGCGGAGTGGTTCGAATACTTGAATGACGACTGCGACTATGCTTCATGGTCGCAGTATTTTATTGAAGGCCTCCGCTCGCTCCGGGCAGGCTCTTCGGGGCTGGAGCTCGGCTGCGGGAGCGGTGCCTTCTGCCGCGCCCTCACACGGGCAGGGTTCCGCATGGAGGGGGCAGATCTTTCTTTTGCCATGCTCACCAAAGCGGAGGAGCTCTCGCGGGAGGAGGGGCTCCGCATCTCCTTCTTTCAGGCCGATGCCGCCGCGCTCAAAGTCCCGCACCGCTATGATTTCATCCTTTCGCCCAACGACTGCTTCAACTACATCCCGCCGAAGAAGCTTCCGTCGGCCTTTGCCCATATCGCGAAAGCACTTGAAAAGGACGGCATCTTTTGGCTGGATATCAGCTCCGAATACAAGTTGCGCCATAAAGTTGCAGATAATATCTCTGCGGACGACCGCGAAGACGTGACATATCTTTCCTTCAACTCCCTTTCGGAGGACAGGGTGGAGATGGACGTCACGCTGTTCGTCAAGCGAAAGGACGGTTCGTTCGACCGATTTGATGAACACCACACCCAATATATCCATCGAGAGGAGGACATTTCGGCCGCCCTCCGGAAGGCGGGCTTTTCCGTCATCCGCACGGAGGGACATCTCGGAGAGCCCAAAGAAAGGAGCGACCGATTGAACTTGATATGCCGAAAACAGTAAGCACCATCTGCCGCGGTATTGCCTGGGGAGACATCTCCCTCGCCGTACTCGACACGACCGCGCTCGTCAACGAAGCGATAGCGCGCCATCATCTTTCACCCGTTGCGGCGGCAGCGCTCGGCCGCACCTTTACCGCCGCCGCATATCTTTGCAGCTGGCTCAAATCGGAGGAGAGCACGCTCTCCGTCTCCATCTCCGGCGGAGGCCCGGGCGGCAAGATCTCCGTCTCGGGCGACGGCCTGCTCCATATGCGCGGGTTTATCGAACATCCCGACATCACCCTTCCGCCGCGGGCGGACGGGAAGCTCGACGTCGGAAGATGCGTAGGGAAAGACGGCACGCTCACCGTCATACGTGACGACGGGGAAAAGTTCCCCTTCGTGGGGACGAGCCCGCTCGTCTCGGGAGAGATCGCAGAGGACTTTTCCTCCTACTTCTTTTACAGCGAACAGCGGCCGACCGCCATCGCATTGGGCGTGCTCATCGGCAAAGAGGGGACCTGTCTCGGCGCGGGCGGCGTCTTCTTGCAGCCCTTTCCGGGCGCACAAGAGGAACACATCCTTCGCGCGGAAGAGGAGATCGGGCAATACGCGTCGGTCTCCCGCATCATCCGGGAAGAGGGGATCGAGAGCATCCTCGATCACTTTGAAGCACAGACCGAGAGCGAACGGCCCATTCTCTTTTGCTGCTCGTGTTCGAGAGAGAAGGCGGCCCGCGCCGTACTTTCGCTGGGAAGGGAAGCGGCGGAACGCATCATAAAAGAGGACGGCGAGATCGTCGTCCATTGCCATGAATGCAACACCGACCACCGTTTCCAAGAAGAGGATATCCGCAAACTGTTTGACGGGGAGGGAACATGAGAAGAACGAAAAATCAGGATGACGGCATCAGACGGTTGGATTTCAGCGATGAATTTTTATTGGATTCCGCCGAAAAGCGCTATGAGTCGGGCGACTACATGGGCGCGCTCACCATGCTCAACAAACGCGCGGGATTGTATCAGCCGAGTGCGGATGCCTCTGCGCTCTATGCGGATGTCTACGAGGCGCTCTCGCTTTGGATCCCCTGCGCAGACGCATGGTTCCGCTTCCTCGACACCTGCAACGAAGCAGATTTCGGGGAGGGTTACGAAGGGCTCTCCGTCGCCTTTGCCAATCTGGGAGACGGACTGAGAGCCGAGCTCTTCTATCGCCGCTCCTTTGAAGCTTCGGGAGAAACGCCGCCGCCCTCCGACTACGACGAGGATGACTATGCCCCCGATCCCCGGCCGCAGCTTCGCCTCATCCACTCGGATGACGGCACGATCTCCGATCCCGAGCTCCTGCGCCGCGGCGTGCTCTTCGTAAAGATGGGCGAGCTCGAAAAAGCAAAGGAAGTACTCTCCGAGATCGAGCCTGCCAGCGAGGACTTTCCGTCTGCCTGCGGGCTCATCGCCATGTGTAAACTGCTGACGGGCGATACGGCAGGGGCAGCCGAAGAGTGTGAAAAAATGCTCGAATATCATCCCGACAATATCCACGCTCTCACGACCTACTGCGCCGTCCTCGGAGCACAGGAGAGAAAGGAAGAGGCGAAAGAAGTGGGAAAAAAGCTTGCGGCAATGGATTCCGACTCGGCGGAAGATCTCTACCGCATCGCAACGGCGCTCTGCGAGACCGGTCTCGATGAGGAAGCTTTTGCAAAGCTTTCCAAGCTCAAGGAGCTCCAGCCCTACGACGACAACATCCTCTGGTTCCATGCCGTTGCGGCATATCGCTCGGGCAGGAAGGAGGAAGCGATCGCCTCACTCGAAACGCTCACGACCGTCTATCCCCGCAAAGTCATTGCCAATCTCTATCTGGAACGCCTGCGCGGCGATAAGGAAGTGACGCTCTCCTATTTCTACCGCCTGCCCGAAGAGGACTACAAGGAGCTTTCCGGATTTCTTCTGATGGCCGACGGCGTAGAGCCCGAAATGGCGGAACGCCTCGGAGGAGAAAAGGAGGTTTTGAACTACTTCCGCCTGGCATTCGATCAGCTTGACGGCCGCGATCAGAAGCTGCAGCAGCTGGCGGCAAAAGTAGCCGTCAAATGCCGCTGCGATGATGCCGTACGCGAGATCCTGCTCGACTTTGAGGCAGACGAGCTCATCAAGCTCTCCATTATGCAAGACCTCGTCGCACGCAATGAAGACAATTCCTTCGGCGTCGTCATCTGCAATTTCTACCGCGAGTTCTACACGCACAAAATGGAATTTGAAGGCCGCCGCCCCGATCAGTTCCTTTCCGCATTCGCCGAAGTCTATTCCCGCTACGCCATTACGGCAGATGACAATGAACGCAAGCTCCTGTTTGCCGCCGAGGACGTCAACTACACGCTCGTCGAAGCGGGCGCAGAAGATCTCTTTGCGGAAAAGGATGCCCTTGCCGCCGCCATCTACCGCGAGGCACGACTTGCCGACTGTGAACACAACATCGATACCATTGCAAATCTCTTCGGAGCCAATGTGCATACCGTAAAAGAGATCTTGAATTTTCTTATCTGAGAGGGGAGCAGCATGAAAAAACTCATCGATTTTGACGAGCTCTTTGACCGAAAACTTGCAGAATACATGGAGGCACACGCAGCCGACCATTCCGAAAAAGAGTGGGAAGATCTTATCCCGCGCCTTTACCGAAAATTCGGCGATACCGTCATCAAGAGCGTCGGCACGACGCCCAAGGGATATTATGCGCAAATGACGGACGACGAGCTTGTCGAAGCGCTGAAGGCTCATTTTGACGAAGGCATTGCCGTCTCCGACTTCCTCTGCCGCGAACTTGAAGCCCGCAGCTGCCCCGCTCCGCTGCTCGCACTCATGAAGGAAGCGGACGGGGAACTTCTCACCCTCACCATCAATCTTGCAGGCAGCAGCCGCAAAGCGCTTCCCGTCTATCTCGACATCCTGACCTCGACGGACGATCGGGAACTCAAAGATACCGTGACGGAGTATCTGAAAGGCAATGCCGACGCCGTCAAAGACCGCGTGCTTTCTCTCTATCGGGAAGGCATCGAGCGCGAATATATGCTCGAGATCCTTTCCCGCTGCAAAGAGCGGGATAACCAGGTATTTGAGATCCTCTTGAACGAATTTCGTACCGCACCGGACGATATCCCCATGCACGCAAGCTATCTTGCAAGCTACGGCGACGAGCGCGCCCTGCCCGTGCTGCTCGACTATATCGACCGCGACGAGATCAACTACCTCGAATACCAAGAGCTCAAATACGCCATCGAGGCTCTCGGCGGCGAGTACACCAAAGTGCGCGACTTTTCTGCCGACCCTTACTTTCAGGAGATCGCCGCGCAGTCGCAGCTCATGCCGGACTTCACGGAAGAGAAAAAGACAGACGCTTAATACAGCAAGTGTTTCGCCGAAAAAGACGGGCAGCAGGGCCCGTCCTTTCGCTTTCAAACGCGCTTATGGAGGAATCTATGGACAGGATCCAAAACTGCCAAGAAAAATATGAAAAACTCTTCGTCGGAAAGCCGACGCAAAACGAGGGGAACGATCCCGAATTTATGCGCATCTTGCAGCGGTTCATTTTCGGCGAGGTGAGCTATACGGGCTCGCTCGACGACAGGATGCGCGAGCTGATCACCGTCACAGTCTTGACCGTCAACCAGACGCTGCCGCAATTAAAAGCGCACGTCGGCGCGTGCCTTCATATCGGCATTTCGCCCGTCGCCATCCGCGAAACGGTGTATCAGTGCGCGCCGTTCATCGGCTTCCCCAAGACGCTCAACGCCATCGCTGCGATGAACGAGGTGTTTGCCGCAAACGGCATTGCCCTTCCCATCGAAAGCGGTGAGACGGTGACGGAACAAGACCGCTTTGCAAAAGGGCTCGCCCTGCAAAAGCCCGTGTATGGCGACGAGATCAAAGAGCGCTATACATGGCTGCCCGCAGAGTTTGCCGAAGCGGTGCCGCGCTTTCTGACCGAGCTCTGCTTTTCCGATTTCATGACGCGAAAGGGGTTAGACGGAAAGACGCGCGAACTGCTGACCGTCGTAATGCTGGCAGCGCTCGGCGGTGCGGAAGTGCAGGTGCGCTCCCATGTTGAGGGCGCGCTGAAAACGGGCAGCACGAAGGAAGATGTCGTCTGTGCGCTCGTCCACGCCATGCCGTATATGGGCATCCCGCGCCTCTTTAACGCGCTCAATTGTACGAATGAACTTCTTTCTTCGTCCTGATAAGATCGGCGGCTCCCCGAAGGTCACACGGGGAAGCCGTTTTTTTATCCTTTCGGGCATATTCAAAGCCTCTCGGCCATAGGATAAACAAGAAAACAGGCGGAGGGACGTATGGAAGATATCGGCGTTTATGAGGACATTGCCGCACGAACGGGCGGAGAAATTTACATCGGTGTAGTGGGCCCCGTCCGAACGGGGAAATCGACGTTCATCAAAAAGTTCATGCAAGAGCTTGTTCTGCCCGAAGCGGACGGAGCCAAAAAGCAGCGTATGATCGACGAACTGCCGCAGCCCGCCTCGGGCAAGACCGTGATGACAACGGAACCGAAATTTGTGCCGGAGGAAGCGATCCCCGTCTCCTTCGGCAATGCCGTTGCAAATATCCGGCTCGTGGACTGCGTCGGGTTCCCCGTAGAAGGCGCAGCAGGATTCGAGGAGGACGGAGCACCGCGGCTCGTCAAAACGCCGTGGAGCGAAACGCCGATGCCCTTTGAAGAGGCGGCGGAAGAAGGGACGCGGAAAGTGATGCGCGACCACTCGACGATTGGCATCGTCATGACAACAGACGGCTCCGTGACGGGTCTTAGAAGGGAAAACTATGAAGCTGCCGAATCGCGGTGTATCGCCGAAATGAAAGAGGCGCAGAAACCTTTTGTGATCCTGCTCAACTGCAAAGAACCCGGCGATGCGGAAGAGCTGCGCTCTTCCCTGGAGGAACGATACGAAGCGCCCGTACTTGCGGTCAATGCCGAAAGGATGGAGCGGGAAGAGCTTACCCTCATCTTGGAACGCGTGCTCTACGAATTCCCGGTGCTCAGCATCGACATCGAACTCCCGGACTGGATGCGCGTGTTCGATGCCGACTCGCCCGTCGTATCCGAAGCACTCTCTTCCATCCGCGCCGTTACCCCGAAGATCTCCAAAATGAGCGACTGCGCTCTCCTTGACACCCTGTTTGAAGACAGCAAACAGCTGTGTCCACCCTGTGAAGTCAAACTGCAGCCTGCAACGGGATGCGCGACCGTGCGGGCGGAAGCAAAGGAAGGAGCGTTTTACCGCGTTCTCAGCGAGATGTGTGAAGCCGAGATCGGCGATGACTTTGCCCTCATGAACTACGTCACGGCGCTCGGAACAGCCAAAAAACTCTATGAACGGGTCGGGAAGGCATTCGAAGACGCCAAAGAATACGGATATGGGATCGTGCCTCCCGAAGAAGACGAAATGGATCTTGCAGAACCCAAAGTCATCAAAAAGGGAGGCAGAGTGGGGGTCGACCTGCACGCCAATGCTCCCAGCTATCATATCATACGCGTAGACCTTACGGGAGAGGTCCGACCTGCGCTCGGCAACGAAGAACAGAGTGAAACTTTTGCCAAAACGCTGGCGGAAAATATGGCGAATGAACCGGAAGCCGCCTGGAAAACGAATATGTTCGGAAAATCGCTCAAAGAACTTCTTGGCGACGAGCTCAGCATCAAAAACCGCTCTATGGCAGAAAACGTACAAAAAAAGATGCGCCGCACGGTCACGCGGATCGTCAATGAAGGCAAGGGCGGGGTCATCTGCATCCTCATCTGAAAGCGCGGGAGAGCAAAATGGCTCTCCCGCCTTTCTTCGTTTTATCTTCGGGTCGGAGGACGTGCTGCTTGACAAACCATGTATTTTTCGATACAATAAAGGGAAGAAAAATAGGAGCAGAACGGATGGGAAAGGTAGTCGTCATCGGCGGCGGAGCGGCAGGCCTCATGGCCTCCTATGCGGCGGCAAGTCACGGCGCTCAGGTGACACTCTTGGAGCGCAATGAAAAGCTCGGAAAAAAGATCTATATCACGGGAAAGGGCAGATGCAACCTCACCAATGACTGCCCGCCCGACGAATTCTTAGAAAACGTGGTACACGGCGGAAAATTCCTGACGGGCGCTCTTTGGTCGTTCTCTCCCGAGGACATGATGGCAATGTGCGAACGCTTCTCTCTTCCCGTCAAAGTGGAACGGGGAAACCGCGTCTTCCCCGTATCCGACCATGCGAGCGATGTCACAAAAATGCTGGAAAGAGCCTGCCTTTCCGTGGGTGTGACCATCAAATTGCAGGAATATGTAAAGGAAATCGGCGATTTGCATAGTAATATGCGTGACATAATAACAAAAAGCGACGCTTTTCCGTGCAAAGCCGTCGTCATTGCGACGGGAGGTTTGTCCTATCCGTCGACAGGCTCTACGGGGGACGGGCTGCATTTTGCAAAAAGGTTGGGGCATAAGATCGTACCCTGCGTACCGTCTCTCGTCGGCATCAACTGTACGGGCGATTTTTCTGCGCTTCAGGGCGTTTCCTTAAAAAACGTCTGTCTCTTTGCAAAACAAAGGGGGAAAGTCATCTTCTCCGAGCAAGGGGAAATGCTCCTGACGCATTGCGGCATCAGCGGCCCGCTCGTACTTACGCTGTCCGCGCGCATCAACCGCATTGCTTTTTCCGAGATCGAACTCTTCCTCGACTTCAAACCGGCTCTCGATCCAAAGACTCTGGACGCCCGTCTTATCCGCGACTTTGCAGAAAGAAAGAACGAACAGATGAAGAATGTGATGCGTGGACTGCTTCCCGCCGCCCTATGCATTCCCGTGCTTTTCGCGGCAGGGATCGACCCTGCAAGGCAGGCAAATGCGGTAACGCGTACCGAGCGCGACCGGCTCGTTCATGTACTCAAAAACTTTCAGTTTACCCCGACATCCCTGCGGGGATTCGAAGAGGCCGTCGTGACCTCGGGCGGCGTGGATCTCAAAGATATTTCCTCCAAGACAATGGGAAGCAAACTCGCTCCGGGCGTCTTTTTTGCAGGTGAGGTGCTCGATGTCGATGCGTACACGGGAGGATTCAACCTGCAGATCGCCTTCTCGACGGGATATGCGGCAGGGCGCGCCGCCGCAGAATACGCAGGAAATTTTGCCGAATGATTTGACTTTGCGTCCTCATTCCGATATAATAACGTTATACCAATGAAGCAGAGAGGAACATGACATGACAGTGATACGCGGCGCTACGACCATTGCCGAAGACAGCCCGGAAGAGATCAAAAAAGCGGTGAAGGAGCTCATCGATCAGACGGTGAGCCGCAATTCCCTCCACAAGGACGAGATCCTCAGCATTGTGTTCTCAAGCACGTCCGACATCCATTCTTATTATCCCGCCAAAGCCGCACGGGAAGCGGGGTATTCTTCCAGCCCGCTCTTTTCTTCGCAGGAGCCCGACATCGACGGCGGCCTGCCTCTCTGCATCCGCATCATGCTGTTCGTGGAAAAAAACATCACGCCGCATCATGTATATCTCCGCGGCGCCAGAACGTTAAGAAAGGATATCGCATCCAAGATCAACATTGCCATCGACGGCCCCGCCGGCAGCGGCAAATCGACGATGGCGAAAGCGCTTGCAAAGAGCATGAACATCCTCTATCTCGATACGGGTGCCATGTACCGGGCGTGCGCGCTCAAAGCGCTCAAAGAAAATGCCGACATCCGCGACGAGACCGCCATCATCGACTGCCTGCGCGACCTTGCTCTCGAGATCAAATACGAAGACGGCACGCAGCATACTTTTCTTGACGGCGAGGACGTCTCCGAGCTCATCCGGAAACCCGAAGTCTCCATGGCGGCTTCCACGGTATCGCAATATCCCGCGGTGCGCCTCAAGATGGTGGAAAAGCAGCGGGAGATCGCAGACAAAATGTCCTGCGTGCTCGACGGCCGCGATATCGGAACATTCGTACTGCCCGAAGCCGATTTCAAATTCTTCCTCACCGCCGACCCCAAAGTGCGGGCGCAGCGCCGCTATGACGAGCTCACCGCCAAGGGCTATCCGGTCGATAAACGGGCGCTCGAAGAGGAGATCGTAAAACGCGACGAACAGGATTCCTCCCGCGCCTTTGCGCCACTGAAACAGGCGGAGGATGCCGTGCTCATCGACACCTCGAATTTGACGCCCGACGAAGTGCTCGGCGAAATGAAACGCACGATCCAGGAGAAGATCTGATGAAAGAAGCATCAGCGGCAAACAAAAAGGCCGCCAAGAACGCCAAAAAACAGGAAAAACAGCAAGAACGCGTCAAACTTTTCCCCGCCGATAAGAACGGATATCACAAGATGCCGCTCATGAACCTTCTGCGCGCGATCTTTTACCCCGTTCACGCGCTGGTATATCCCTTCAAGCTGCACGGGTATAAGAAGGTAGGCCCCGGGCCATATATTTATGTCGGCAATCACTATTGCCTCTGGGATGTCTTTTATCCCGCACACACGACAAAGGACGGGATCCATTACCTTGCAAAAGATTCCATCATGCACGCACCCGTCCTCGGCGGCTGGGCAAAACGCGTCGGCACCATCGGAGCCATGCGCGACGGCTCCGACGTGCACACGCTCATGGATTCCATGCGCGTCCTCAAAAACGGAGAAAAGATCTCCATGTTCCCCGAAGGAACGCGCAACAAGACGGGCGGCGATGAATTTTTGCCCTTCCACGGAGGCGCGGCGCTCCTTGCCATCAAGACCAAGACGCCCGTCATTCCCTTCGTCATCTGTGCTCCGCCCAGGCTCTTCAGAAGAACGCACGTCGTCTTCGGCGAACCGATGGAGCTGACAGAGTTTTACGACCGCAAACTCACATCCGCCGACTATGAGGCCGCCGACGAGCTGCTCAAAAAAAAGCTCTATGATATGCGCGCCGAATTCCGCGCCGCACAGGCCGCAAAAAAGAAGGAACGGAAATAAGGATGCAGGTCCTTCTCGGAAAGTACTGCGGATTTTGTGCCGGGGTAAGGAAGGCGGTAGATACGGCGCTCTCCGTCTATCCCGAAAACACCTATATTTTGGGTGAGCTCATCCATAATCCGGAGGTCGTCGAGCGCATCACGGCGCGCGGCATCCCGACCGTGGAGGATGTGGAAGAAGTTCCCGACGGAGCGACTCTCCTCATCCGTTCGCACGGAGCGGGGAAAGCGGTCTACGAGGCGTGCGCCGCAAAGGGGATCGTCATCGTCGATTGCACCTGCACCTTTGTCCAGCGCTCCCAGCGCATCGTGTACGAACAGAGCGCTCTCGGAAGGACGATCGTCATCATCGGCCATCCAAGCCACCCCGAAACGATCGGGCTCCTCGGCTGGGTATGCGAAGGCGGAGAGGCCTATATCTTTTCCTCTCCGGACGATGATTTCGGCATTCTGAAGGATAAAGACGTGTCCGTCGTGGCGCAAACGACCTTTTCGGAGCAAAGTTTTTCGCAAACCTGCGAAAATCTTCGCAAAGTGTGTCAAAAAACAGTTGAGATTTTTAAGACGATTTGTTATACTACTGTATGTCGGCAGCGTGAAGCTTTCGAGATCGCTCGCCGCTCGGAAGCTGTCCTCGTCATCGGAGGCAAGAACAGCAGCAACACCGGGAAATTATACGAGATCGCATCCAAGAACTGCGGCAACGTCTTTTGGCTGCAGGATGCGGAAGCGTTCGAGTATGAAAAAATTAAATTTTTTAATAGGGTAGGCGTCATTGCGGGAGCAAGTACTCCCGATTGGCAAACTCAGGAGGTTCTTTTTAAGATGGAAGAAAGCAACGCGGAAGTTCAGGCAACGACAATGCAGGATGTCGTTGAGGAGATGGGCAAAGAGGAGCGGTACAAGAAAGGCCAGTTGATCAAGGCCAAGATCGTATCCGCTACGGACGAAGGGGTCTATGTGTCCGCTTCGGGCAAACTGGAGATTTTGCTCCCGAAAGAAGAGCTTGACTGCGAAACATATAGCCGCGAAGAGTATGCGGCAAAAGTGGGAGAAGAGATCGAAGTCATCGTGATGGAAGTCACCCCCCGCGTGAAGCTGTCTCAGAAGATGGTGAAGAAGCTCCGCGAAGAGGAGGAGATGCTCAAAGAGATCGAGGACGGCAAGGAATTTACCGTTACCTGCACGGGCTTCAACAAGGGCGGGCTCACCTCGGAACTCGGCACCTATCCCGTTTTCGTTCCTGCAAAGGAGATCCGCACCGGCTATGTGCGCGATCTTGAAAAGTATGTCGGCAAGAAGCTTCGCCTGAAGCTCCTCGAGATCAGAAAGGAACGCCGTAAGGAGATCATCGCATCCCAGCGCGTCATCCTTGAGGCGGAGAAGGAAGCCCGCGAGGCTGCCAAGGCCGCAAAAGAAGAGGCATTCTTCGATTCCATCCACGCCGGCGACGTCGTCGAAGGCAAGGTGGAGCGTGTGACCAATTTCGGCGCGTTCGTCTCCGTCAACGGGTTCGACTGCCTTGCTCACATTTCCGACCTCGCTTGGTCGAGCGTCAAGAACGTCACCGACGTGCTCGAGATCGGCAAGCGCTATCAGTTCAAAGTCCTCAGCGTCGACCGCGAAAAGAAAAAGGTCTCCATCGGCTATAAGCAGCTTCAGCCTCAGCCTTGGGATCTTGCCGCTGAGAAGTATCACGAAGGCGACATCGTCCACGGCAAAGTGGTGCGCATCCTTTCCTATGGCGCATTCGTAGAGCTTGAGAAGGGGATCGACGGTCTCGTCCATGTCTCCCAGATCTCTCACGAATGGCTCGACAATCCTACCTCCGTGCTCTCTATCGGCGAAGAGGTGGATGCGAAGATCCTTGCATTCAATGCGGATGAAAAGCGCATCACGCTCTCCATCAAGGCGCTTCAGCCCAAGCCCGAGCAGGAGTACCGCTCCGAGCGCACTGAGCGCAGCGACAGAGAGAACGGCCGTTCCAAGGGCAGAAAGGGCGGCAGAAAGAACTTCAACGCTCCCGAAGGCGAAGAGGATGAGTACAGAGAATGGAAGGAAGGCGGCTACGGCGGCGCTTCCATCGCAGAGATCCTCCACCTCGACGGCGAAGCGGAAGAGAAGTAACCATCATTGGCATACAGACGCCGCAGCGGTTATGCTGCGGCGTTTTTGTGTGCCGGAACGAACGTGCGTGAAAGAGGCGTGAATTTCATGTGCGGTTTTGTTTCGCGCTTGTCAATCGGTTGATTTTTCACTGCTTTTCCGATATAATATCACCATGGACTATATCATCCAACTTGCCGCAAGTTTTATTGCCGTTGTCATCGTGCTGACGCTCCATGAGTTTGCGCACTCCTTTGTGGCAGTCAAATGCGGCGATCCCACCCCGAAATGGAACGGTCGGCTGACGCTCAACCCGTTAAAGCACTTCGACCTGATCGGCCTCATCTGCTTTGCGCTCGTCGGCTTCGGCTGGGCGAAACCCGTTCCCATCAACCCGAATAATTTCAAAAAATACCGCACCGGCATGGCACTCACCGCCTGTGCGGGTGTTGTCATGAATTATCTGACAGCATTTCTCATCTATCCGGTCTATCTGGCAGTACTTTACTATCTCTATCCCGTCCTGCCATCCTATTCCTATACCTTTCTCGTCGATCTTTTCTTTCTGATCTTTGCCTACAGCCTTTCTTTCTGCGTCTTCAACCTGCTTCCGTTTTATCCGTTGGACGGCTTCCGCGTCGTCGACGCGCTCAATAAGCGCCGCGGCAAGATATATCGGTTTTTGCGGCAATACGGGCATTACATCCTGCTCTTTCTCATCGCAGAAAGCTTTATCTGCAATACCTTTGTACGGTTCGGCGTCTATCAGATGGATTACTTCAATATCCTCGGTTGGGTGATGAAATTTGCCACGGATATCCTCGGCTGGCCCATCCGGACGCTTTGGGGGCTCATTCCATGGTAAACCGCGAAAACTTTGAATCGACCGTCGACTATACGACGGTCTTAAATAACTTTGAAGGCCCGCTCGACCTTCTCCTGTATCTCATCAATAAAGAGGAGATCGAGATCAAAGACGTGTTCGTCTCCCAGGTCACGGAGCAGTTTTTGGCCTATATGCGCGGGCTTCCTTACCTCGATGTCGATAAGGTGAGCGACTATCTTAATATCGCCGCGACCATCCTCAAAATCAAGGCGCAGAGCCTCGTACCCAACCTCGAAGAAGATCCCGAGATTGATATGGAGATCGAGGAGGACAAAGCCGAACTCATCCGCGCGCTCGAAGAGTTCCGCCTCATCAAGGAAGAGACCAAAAAGCTCAAAGAGATGGAGACCATCGGCTACTTCTTCAAGGAACCCGACAAACACGTCGGTGAGACGCGTACCGTCTTCTCTCTCGACAATCTCACGCTGGACGGGCTCGTGAGCGCCTTCTCCAAGCTGCTCATCAAGCAGGAATACGCCAAGGCGCAGGACGAGATCCGCGAGATCCCGCGCGACGAATATACCGTGGAAGAAAAGATCCAATTCGTGCTGGAGACGATGGAGTCGGGAGAGAGCGTTCGCTTTGAGCAGCTCTTCACGAAAGACCACACGAAATCGGAGATCGTAACGACCTTTCAGGCCATTTTAGAACTTTTGAAGTATCAGTATCTGCGCGTGAAGCAGAGCGAAACGTTCGGGGAGATCGTCATCTCCGTCAACCCCGACCGAAAGGAGGAACCGATTGGACAAATTGACCAATACGATTGAGGCGATCCTGTTTGCCTCGGGCAAAGCCGTTGCCCTGTCGGACATCGGCGAAAAACTCAATGCGACGAAAGGGGAGATCAAGCACGCCCTCGAAGAGCTCAAGGAAAAATACGGCGAAGAGGGCGGCATCCAATTGCTGCTCTTCAACGGAAAGGCGCAGCTCGGCTCCAATCCTATCTATAAAGAGAGCGTGGAAGCCGTCCTCAATCCCATCCGCGAAAAGGAACTCACGCGCACCATCCTGGAATGCGCAGCCATCATCGCCTACAAACAGCCCATCACCAAGACGGAGATCGAGCTTTTGCGCGGCCTCAACAGCGACTATGCCGTACGCGCTCTTTTGGAGCTCAACCTCATTGCGCCCTGCGGACGCAAGGATGCCGTCGGGCGGCCCATCCTCTACGCAACGACCGATGAATTCTTAAAGCGCTTCAAACTGCATTCTCTCGAAGATCTGCCTGATTACGACGCGCTCATGGCGGCCATCGGACGCAGCGAGGAGCACGACAGCTATCTCTATGCCCGCGACGAATATCATGAAGAGACTGCCGCTGCAGAGGCGAACGGCGCAGAGAGCGCTTCCGAACAGTCTGCAAACACCCCGTCCCGCGAAGAGCCGTCCAACGACGGCTACGAGATCCCCGATTTCCTGAAGGGACTGGACGAAACGGATATCGTCAAAATATCGTGATCATCTGCATCATAGGACTCGTACTGCATCAAAGGCTCGACTTTATCGCAGTACGAGTTTTTTTATCCCTGAAAGGAGCTCACCCGCTAAGCACATCTTCCTTTCCGCTCTCATAATTTACACCGCGCTCGCACATAATGAGGGCATGGACGAGCCGATCATCTTTGCTCTGTCTGCCGGGATAACGCTCCTGATCCTGTTTCTGCCCGTCTGTGTGACGTTGGACGGGCACCTCGATGCCGCCGCCCGCAAGGTCTCATTCGGCATACGGCTGTACGGCAGCGTACGCCTCGCAGGAGGCTATATGGAACCGAGACGGGAGGGGATCGCCGTGCATCTTTCCCAAAGGAAAGCGCTTCTCTTTCCCTATGGGCAGATGTTGAGATCGCGGCCCGATCTTAAAAAATTACACGGATTTCACATCAAGGGGATCCGAACGGTCACGGAAACGGGAAACGGCCACGCATGCAATATACTTGTGGCCTCCGCGCTCCTCATTGCGGGAAACACGGCGGGAGCCGTACTGCAAACATATGGCTGCCGCTTCCGGGGCGACGTACTGCTCTCCCCGGCAGAAAACTTCAAAATAACGGCACAAATCAAGATCGGATTTCACCTTTTGACCGTGCTCGTCCTTTTTATCAAGCTTGCATTGGAGGCAATCATCACATGGATAGAAAAGAAACAGTCGACAACCTGATCGAAGGCGCGGCAGAGCGGCTCTCTAAACTCATTGATGTAGACACCGTGGTCGGGAAACCCGTCTTTTCCACGAGCGGCACACAGATCATCCCGCTGACCAAAGTGACGATGGGGTATCTTTCGGGCGGGGGAGAATACGGAACGGCGAAGCTCCTCAACGAGGATGAAAACGCTCCCTTCGCGGGCGGAGCCGGTACGGTCGTAAGCTTAAAGCCGGTCGGATTCCTCATCGACGACGGAACGGCTTGCCGTCTCGTTCAGTTGGGCGACGGCCCGTTGGATCGCGTCATCGAAAAAGTAGGGGATCTGCTTGAACACGTTTCGCAAAAAAGTACGCGCAGCTAAACTGCGCCAAATACCGTACGTTACATTGGCATTCGTCCTGTTTCTTCTTACAGGCTGCATCGCCATTCGCCCTGCGATCCGCACAGCGTATGCAGCCGCTGAAAGCAGCGCCGAATGCGTCATAGAGGTCTCATCCCGACGCTTTCTGCACGAAAAAGACGCCGATACGCAGCTTCCAATGGCAAGCACGACGAAGATCCTGACAGCACTCATCATCCTCGAAGACTGCGCCCTCAACGAGCTCGTAACGATACCGCAGGAAGCCGAACGCGCGGGCGGATCCAGCGTTTATTTGCGAAAAGGGGAGACGCATACGGTGAACGAGCTTCTCTACGGCCTGATGCTGCGCTCGGGCAATGACTGCGCCGTCTCGCTCGCCGTTCACCGCAGCGGCAGCGTAAAACAATTTTCATCCCTCATGAATATCCGGGCGGCTCAATTGGGGGCAGAACACAGCAGCTTCCGAAATCCGCACGGCCTGCCGGAAGAAAACCACGGCACGACGGCCCGCGACCTCGCACTCATCTCGGCGGCCGCGATGGAGAACAAAACGTTCCGGGAGATCGTCTCCTCCAAATTTTATCCTCCCGAGGGATGGCGCAACAAGAACAAGCTGCTCTTTGACTACGAGGGCGCCTGCGGCGTCAAGACGGGGTTCACGCAGAAAGCGGGACGATGCCTTGTCGCGGCTGCGGAACGAAAGGGGAGGCTGATCGTCTCCGTCGTTCTCAACTCGCCTATGATGTATGAACGCACAAAGGAGCTGCTCGACAGAGCGTTTTCCCAACAGGAAGTTCGCGCACAGCCCTGAAAAGGGCTTGCTTTTTTTGCCGCTATCGTTTATCATAGAACCAAGAAAAACGAGTGAGGCGACGAAATGCGCATCAACAAATTTTTGGCGGAACAAGGCGTGGCTTCCCGACGGGGAAGCGATACGCTCGTCAGCGAAGGACGCGTGAAGATCAACGGCAGGGTCGCCGTCGCGGGAGACAACGTAGAACCCTCCGACGTCGTGGAACTGGACGGAAAGATCCTCTCTCACAAAGTCAAATACGAATACTATCTGCTCAACAAGCCCAAGGGATACGTCTGCACCGTCTCGGATGAAAAGGACAGAAAGACCGTCATGCAGCTTCTTCCGCAAGGCGCGGGACGGGTCTACCCCGTAGGCAGGCTGGATTATGAAACGGAGGGGCTCCTGATCCTCACCAATGACGGCGATCTTGCATATCGTCTGACCGCTCCTCAGAATGAGATCCCGAAAACGTATCTCGTACGCATCGAAGGAGGCATCACGGCTGCCGAGCTCAACCGACTGCGGGCGGGCGTAGAGATCGAACGCGGGGTCATCACCAAAAAATGCAGGATCAACGTCGTAGAGACGGATAAAACATATACCAAGCTTCACGTCGTCCTCACCGAAGGAAAGAACCGCGAGATCAGGAAGATGTTTGAAGTCATCGGAAAACACATCGACTTCCTTAAACGCATCAAGATCGGCGAGCTGACATTGAGCGGCTTGGACCGAGGCAAGGTGCGCAAACTCAGCCCCGAGGAAGTTTACTATCTGCAAAATCTATGAACGAAAAAAAGCGCCTCCGACGGAGACGCTTTTCCTATATCTTGTTCAGGAGAAGCTGCGCAAAAGCCCGACGACCTTGCCGAGAATGGTCACGCTGTCGAGCACAAAGTCAGACATCGTACTGTTTTCGGGATGAAGAATATATTTTCCGTCGCGCAGGAAAAAGCGCTTGACCGTCGCTCCTTCCTCCACGCCGTCGTCAAAGAGCGCAACGACGATGTCGCCGTTTTCGGCAGACTCCTGCTTGCGTACGACTACTTTATCGCCGTCGTAGATCCCGGCCTCGACCATACTCTCTCCCTTCACGCGCAGCAAAAAGAGACCGTCTCCGTGAAATTCCGCAGAAGGGAGCGTATAAAAGCTTTCAAAATTCTCGACCGCCAAGATCGGCTGGCCTGCCGTGACCGTACCGACAAGCGGCACTTTTACGACGTCGGAACCGACGAGCGATACCGCGCGCTTCTTCCTGTCTGCCTTGTTGAGAAAGCCGGCTTCCCGCAATCGATTGATGTAACTGTATGCCGTCGCAGTCGACTTGATGCCCAGCGCCGAACAGATGTCGCGCACGGTGGGAGGAAAGCCGTTCTCCTCATTGTAATGATTGACATAGGAAAGGACTTCGTTGAGCTTATTCTGATCGACCATAACAACACCTCTTACCGACAGTATATCATATTTCAAGAAAAATTGCAAACAAATGTTCTAAGAAAAAGAATATTTTTGCAAAAAAAGTTGTCATCCCTTTCTTTTTGCGCTATAATAGAGGGGAGAGGTAAAACAATGGAACGAATCAAATGCATTTTGGATGAGACGAAAGACTGCGATAACTGCATGGAATGCGAGATCTGCGATCTTGATCCCAATAAGATATGCGACAACTGCGGAAAATGCCTTGAGATCAAAGACTATGCCGCGATCAAGATCGAAAAGATCTATACCGACCCCAAAGAGTATCACGAAAATTGATTTTTGATGCGTTTGCGAAGTACTATGTCTATCATAGCATGACTAACGCTATTTCTTATTTTGAAATTTTTGCACTTTAGCGGCATAAATAGTGGGTACGATCGCCTTGACCGTCATGCCGTTATCGGTATATGTGACGTTTTGTTCCGTCAGAAGCGGGCGCAGAGAGCTGTACTCGGAAAAGCAACTATAGGGAATGTTGAGCTCACAGCGGACAAAATTTTCCTGAAGCGCCTCAAAGATCTTGGCTCGGAGAACATCCAATCCGACGCCGAATTTCGCCGAGATCGCGATGCCGTCACGCGGAAGACTGTCCAAGTCCTTTAATTTGTCACACTGATTGTAGACGACAAGATAGGGAGCCGTAAACCCCATGCCACGCAAAGTCTCCAAGGTGGTCTGTTTTTCCAATTCGTACTCTCCCGACGCATTGCAGACGATCAGCGCAAGATCGCACCAAAGAGCACTTTCCAATGTCGATTTGAATGCTTCGATGAGATGATGGGGCAGGCTCTGTAAAAATCCGACCGTATCGATAAGAAGAAACGGAACATCTTCAATGGTAAAAACGCGGGAAGTGGGATCGAGCGTCGCAAAGAGCGCGTCTTTCACAAGCACATCGGCTCCCGTCATAGCATTCAAAAGAGTAGACTTTCCTGTATTGGTATAACCGACAAGGGCTATCGTGAATACCTTGTCTTTTTTTCTGCGCTCAGCGAGCATGGTTCGGCGCTGTTGTGTCTCCGCAAGCTTCTTTTCAAGCGCATCGATGCGCGAACGAATGTGCCTTCTGTCCGTCTCCAACTGTGTTTCGCCCGGGCCGCGGGTACCGATCCCTCCGCCAAGACGAGAAAGTGCCGTTCCTTTCCCGCGCAATCGAGGATACAAATATTTCAATTGAGCGAGCTCGACCTGGATCTTACCTTCGCTGCTTTCCGCTCTCAGCGCGAAAATATCGAGGATGAGCGTCGTGCGGTCGATCACTTTGCGCCCCTCTAACGCCGCCGAAATATTGAGCGTTTGGGAAGGGGAGAGCTCGCCGTTGAACAGTACAGTAACATCCAAACCGCTCAGCATCTCGCGAATTTCTTCCACCTTTCCTTCCCCGATATAGGTCGCGGGATTGACCTCGCGGATCTTCTGATAGACCGTGCCTGCATAATCCGCATTTGCGCTTTCAATGAGCGCGACCGCCTCTTCCTGCAGCACGCGATAATGATCGCCCTCTATGGGCTGTATGACAAAAACACGTTCTCTCGTTTGATTCATGTCTCATCCTTATTTGAACGCCTGAGCCTGATCGCATTGGCGACAGAACGTCTATGATCTTCCGTGATCGCCGCATAATGCTTGCGCGTCGTATTGACATCCTTATGCCCGAGGACATCCGCAACGATATAGATATCGCCCGTCTCCCGATAGAGGCTGGTGCCATAGGTCGAACGCAGTTTGTGCGGAGTGATCTTTTTGAGAGGGGAGACGATCTTTGCGTACTTTTTGACCAAATTTTCAACAGCTCTCACCGTAATGCGGCGATACTGCATGGAAAGAAACAGGGCGTGTTCCTCGGCGGGAACGCGGGGATCTTCTTCCTTTTGGGCAAGATACGCAGCCAGAGCATCGCCGACTTCCTCGGAAAAATAAAGTACGGCCTGATTACCGCCTTTTCTGGTCACAAGAAAGGAATTCGTCGAAAAGTCAATGCTCTCATTATCGAGGCCGACAAGCTCTGAAATACGGATGCCTGTCCCCAAGAAGAGCGTCAAAATAGCAGTATCGCGGATCTTCGTCTTGGAATGGTATCCTTCGGCATGGGAGGAAAGACCTGTGCCATCCTCAGCGACATCGAGAATGGAACTGACTTCATCCTGTTCAAGGCGTATGATCTCTTTTTCATGGAGCTTCGGCGTAGGAACCTTGGCAGTATTATTCACCTCGATCAAACCTTTGTTGAAAAAATATTTGAAGAGGGAACGAACGGAGGAAAGCTTGCGCGCTTTAGCTCGCTCGTCGCACGAAAGCCGCTTCCCATGAAAGGTGTAATGGGAAAGATAACTCAGATAGATCTCAAGATCGGTATCTGTAACGCGCTCCAGATCTTCTAACGTCAATTCAGAGACCTGCTTACCGCGGATGCGTTTTTTTACGAGAAAATCAAAGAAGATCCTCAGATCATAACAATAATTGAGCCGCGTGAGAACGCTTGTACGCATTTCGATGCCGCGCAGAAAATCCTCGCAAAAAGAGGGAAGCTCACGAAGAAGCTCCTCGATCCGATCCAAATTTTTTAGGTTTCGTTCCTGATAGTAGTCTTGCTTCATGACTCCATTATATCATGCCGGATAACAAAGGTCAATCGGCAAAAGGAAAAATTTTACGCAGAGTTGTAAGAAAAAAACCATGTCTTTTCGGGAAAAACCGCAAGGGGAAGACAGGAATAACTATTCGCAAAATGCCGATTTTAAGAATAGTTATACCAAAAAACGCCATGTTATCGTTCAAATCAGGCTTTGAAAAACCAATATCAAGAAACATCGAGAATGAACATTCCGTGGACAAGATTACTCCCGATCTTCATCAAACTTCAAATATACAATGATGCAAACTCGAAAAAATACGGCAGCGCGTCACGGCAGTGTGTCTCAGCGTACGCATGATCTAAGATCATGCGTACCGAACAATATTTAGCAGGGCCGAAACAAACGGCGCCGATCGTTCTACGTTCAAACAGAAAGAAAGATACTATGTGTGGCATAGTATCTTTCTTTCCCTTACCGGACACGGGCAAGGATCCCGTATTCTCCGCTTTTTACCACGATCTCGTCCTTATATTGCTTCCCGCTCAAATATTCCTGATACTTTCCGCAAAAATTAAGCCGATACTGGCAGGAGCCACGGTTCACATAGACATACACGCTTCCCGATGAAGACTTCCTTTCATATACGAGGCACGTCTGATTGGCAAATACTTCCCGATAAGTTCCGTCGCGGAAAACATCGGCAAGCCGATGCCGTGCCGCTGCCAACTGTTCGTAAAAACTTTTTAGCTGCAGATCGCCGTTTTCCCAATCAAAGCAAGCGCGGCAGAACGGATCGCTGTAACCTTGCATCCCGATCTCATCGCCGTAATAGACACACGGCACACCTGGAAGCGTGAACTGCAAGACTGCGCCCATCTTCAGGAGTTTTTTCGCCGCTGCTTGTTCTTTCTCGTTCAGACTCGTAACCGCCATTTCATCCTTATTCTGACAGCTCTTGCCGCCGAGCACGGTCAAAATGCGTGCCGTGTCATGCGTCCCGAGATGGTTCATCAAACAATCGAGCGTCGCTTTCGGGTAATGATCGATGAGCATTGCGATCACTTCGCGAAGCCGACTCGTATTCCCCGACAGCAGGAAGTTGATGATGGCATCTTTCAGGGGATAGTTCATAACGCTGTCAAGTTCTTCGCCCTGGAAATATTCACGGCGTTCCCCGTATGCGATCTTGTTGGAAGCGTCTTCCCAAACTTCTCCGATAATGATGGCCTCAGGGTCCTGTTCCTTCGCCGCCTTTCTCAGTTTCTTTAAGAAAAAACCGGGAAGTTCATCCGCGACATCAAGACGGTATCCGCCGATCCCGTGCCTGAGCCAATGTTTGATGACGCCGTCCTCCGAGAACATGAAGCTCTGATAACTTTCCGAACTTTCCCTGATCGCAGGGAGCGTATCGATCCCCCACCAACTGTCATACCTGTCGCGTGACCCGTGAAAGGTATACCAATCGTAGTAAGGTGATTCCGGCGACTGATAAGCCCCGAGGCTGGAATAGTTTGAATAGCGGTTAAAATAGCGGCTGTCATCCCCTGTGTGATTGAATACCCCGTCCAGAATGACCCGCATTCCCAGCTTTTTTGCGTCACGGATGAGCGCATCGAGGTCTTCCTTTGTTCCGAGATTCGGATCGATCTCCATATAATCGCCCGTATCGTATCGATGATTGGAAAAAGCCTTGAACACGGGATTAAAATAGATGACGGTAACGCCGAGCCTCTTCAAATAGCCCAGCTTCTCATGAACTCCCTTTATATTGCCGCCGAAAAAGTCATTGTTCAGGACTTTCCCCTCTCCGTTTGACCGATAATAGGGCTGCTCCCCCCACTTTCGCATAACGCCATGTTTGAGCGTTTCATCGCCGGCACGATAAAATCGGTCGGGAAAGATCTGATACATGATCCCGCCCTTGAACCATTCGGGCGTTGTATAGCTTTCGTCGTAAACGGTAAGCTGCCAATTGACGGGGTTGCAGCCGTACATACGGCTCTTGTGAAAGGGTCCGCAGCCGAGAAAGCGGCCTCCGATCGCAAAATAATAGAAAAACAACCCGGACTCGTTAAACTTCAGAGAGATCGTCCACCCGAAGTCCGTTCGGGTCATCTGGTAATATTGATAGTTCCTTTCATCCCGCCTCAAAACTAGATTACAAACCTCAGCGGAGAAATAATCTTCTCCGCCGGGGTACTTTTCTTTATAGACGTTTAACCTTACAACTGTCTTTCTTGGAATCGCGCCGACAATGCTCTTACACGCCCGATCCAACGGGTTATAGTACAGGTCCATATTCTCTTATCAAGTTATATTCCGATGCGGCACTTCGGCCGTGGTGTGCGAAAGCAATTATTTGTCGATCGACTTCAAATTCCAAATATTTCTTGCGTATTCGCGTACACTGCGATCGGCAGAGAAATATCCCGCCGCAGCAATGTTGTTCAGGGACTTCTTATTCCAGCTCAGCTTATCCTTGCGGTAAAGTTCGGACATCGCATTCTGCGTCTGCAGATAAGATTCAAAATCTGCAAGGCACATATACGGGTCGGCAACGGGAGAACGATGCAGGAGATAATTGGCGATCTCCGAGAAAGAGTTCCCGTTGAAACCGACGATGAGCGACTCCACAACTTTGCGCATATTGTAGTTCTGATTATAGTATGCGCTCGAGGAATATCCCTTGTTCCAGACATCCTGCACTTCCTGGGCATTGAGGCCGAAGATGAAGATGTTGTCGTCTCCGACACGCTCGCGCATCTCCACATTGGCGCCGTCCAGCGTTCCTACCGTAAGCGCACCGTTGATCATGAACTTCATGTTCCCGGTACCGCTCGCCTCTTTTCCGGCAAGCGAGATCTGTTCGGAGATCTCGGAAGCGGGCATGAGCGTTTCGGACATGGTCACATTATAGTTTTCAAGGAAGACAACATTGAGCTTCTCCCTAATCTTGGGCTGCTTTCTGATCTCTTCCGCGAGGAAACAGATGAGCTTGATGGTCTCCTTTGCCATATCGTAACCCGCTGCCGCCTTTGCCGCGAAGATATACGTCTTGGGCAGAATATCGAGATCGGGATTTTCCCTGAGGGCGTTGTAATCGGAGATGATATGCAGCACATTGAGAAGCTGGCGCTTGTACTCATGCAGGCGTTTTGCCTGCACGTCGAAGAGCGATTCGGGGTCGATGTCGATCCCCTGCACCTTCTTGACGCGGTCGGCAAGCTGCTGCTTCTTGATACGCTTGATCTCCCCGAGGCGCTGCAAAACGCTCTTATCGTTTTCAAACTTCTTAAATTCGGCAAGCTTTTCCGCATTCTTCGCATAGCCTTCGCCGATCGTATCGTTGAGCAGCTCGCACAGCTCGGGATTCGACTGGTTGAGCCAGCGTCGGTGTGCGATGCCGTTCGTCACGTTCTTGAACTTTTCGGGCGTATAGTCGTAGAAGTCGCGGAAGATGCTCTCTTTGATGATATTGCTGTGCAGCTCGGAAACGCCGTTGACACAATGCGTCCCCATAACGCAGAGATTTGCCATGCGCACCGTGTTGTGCGAAAGCACGGACATCCGCGAGATCTTATCCCAATCTCCCGGGTACCTCTGCCAGAGGTCTTCGCAGAAGCGGCGATTGATCTCCTTTAAGATATTGTAAATACGCGGGAGCCTCCGCGAAATAAGATCTTCCGGCCATGTCTCGAGCGCTTCGGCAAGGACGGTGTGATTGGTGTAAGCACACGTCGCCGTGGTGATATTCCAGGCCGCCGTCCAGTCAAAGAAGTTTTCATCGACAAGAACACGCATGAGCTCGGGGATCGCGAGCGCGGGATGCGTATCGTTGATATGGATCGCTGCCATATGCGGCAAAAGAGCCAAAGAACCATACCGACGCTTGTGATCTGCAACGATACACTGGATGGATGCAGAAACAAGGAAATACTGCTGCTTTAAGCGCAGCGTCTTGCCTTCATAGTGATTGTCGGAGGGATAGAGCACTTTGGAAATGAGCTCTGCCTCGCTGTCCTCACGCATGACTTCATCGTAGTTGCCCTGCGAGAAGAGCTTCATGTTGAAGTCCTGCTTCGCGCGGGAACGCCACAGCCGAAGCACGCTCACCGCCTGAGAATCTGCGCCGGAGACCATCATGTCATAGGCGATCGCCTCCACTTCCTTCGCATTGCGGTAGATGGTCTCCATGCCGTGATCCGTCCAACGCTCTTCGATCTCGCCGTCAAATTTGACCGTGAACTGCTTATCGCTGCGCTGGGTGAGCCAGCATTCGCCGCCGGGGAGCCACACATCGGGAAGCTCGATCTGCCAGCCGTCCACGATCTTCTGCTTGAAGAGGCCGTACTGATAGAGGATGGAAAATCCCATGGCAGGATAGTTCTGCGTCGCCAAACCGTCCAAAAAGCAGGCGGCGAGGCGGCCGAGTCCCCCATTCCCGAGCCCCGCATCGGGCTCCTCTTCATAGAGATCCTCCAACGTGAGCTTGTACTGCTCTTTGAGAGCCCCTTCGACGGCATCGCGGATGCCGAGATTGTAGACGCTGTTCTTGAGGGAGCGGCCCATCAGAAACTCCATGCAGAGATAGTAGACCCGCTTTGCGCGCGCCGCTTTCATCTTGAGATGGAACTGCTGGCGCTTTTCGAGCATGATGTCTCTCACGCTCATGACGACGGCCTTGTAGACCTGCTCCCGCGTTGCTTCGGCGGCGCTCACGCCGAAATACCGCGTGAGCTTGCCGCCGATCAGCTGTTGTGCTTCCTGTTGTGTTAAATTACCCATTGTGCCTAAACGTTATCTCCAATAATCCGGTTTCAAATCAGTGCATCAGCATTCCGAGGTAGAGTCCCTCGTAGTACTTGGCAGACTTTGCCCAAGTGAAATCTGTCGTCATCGCCTTGTGCATCAGGCGCTTCCACTCGTCCTTATTGTGGTAGACGCCGATCGCTTCGTTGATGACATAGAGCATATCATATGCGTTGTAATCGCGGAACGTGAAGCCGTTTCCGCCCGCCCCGTAAGGCGTGATACTGTCGCGCAGGCCGCCCGTCTCGCGGACGATGGCGACCGTGCCGTAACGGGAAGCGATCATCTGCGAAAGGCCGCAGGGCTCGCTCTTCGAAGGCATCAGGAAGATGTCGGCGCCCGAGTAGATCTTTCTCGAAAGGTCGGAGTTGAAGGAGATGATGGACACCACCTTGCCCTGATACCTTCTCGCAAGATCGGAGAAGTAATTCTCATACATGGAATCGCCCGTGCCGAGCAGGACGAACTGGATATCCTGGCGGAGCGCCTGTTCGATAACTTCCTTGACGAGATCGAGCCCCTTGTGCGAGACAAGACGCGTGATCATCGCAATGATGGGCGTTTCGGGCTTGACGGGAAGATTGAGCATACGCTGCAGCTCTTCCTTGCACACAGCCTTGCCCGCCGTATCCTCCGCGTTGTAATTGGCAAACAGCGCGCGGTCGGTCTCGGGGTTGTAATAATCGGGATCGATGCCGTTGAGGATGCCGCAGAGCTTGAACTCGTTGCGGCGGACGATGGGATCGAGGCCGTGCGAATAGTAAGGATCCTTAATCTCGCCCGCATACGTCGGGCTGACCGTCGTAAACTGCTCGCAGCACTCGATCGCACCCTTCATCAGGTTGATGCAGCGGTCATACTCCACGAGATACTGATAGCGGTAAGAAATGCCGAACAGATCCTCGAGGATATCGAGCGAATACTGCCCCTGATACTCGATGTTGTGGATGGTGAACACCGCACGGATGAACTGATACTCCGGACGGAAGCAGTAAATGGTCTTGAGATAGATCGCCGCAAGCGCCGCCTGCCAGTCGTGGCAGTGCAGGATGTCGGGATAGAAATTGAGGAAGGAGAGGATCTCCATAACGCTGCGGCAGAAGAAAGCGAAGCGCTCGCCGTCGTCGTAATAGCCGTAGCAGCCCGGACGCTTGAAGTAATACTCGTTATCCACAAAGTAGAACGTCACATTGTCCTTGACATATTCGAAGATACCGCAGTATTGGTTTCTCCAGGAGAGCGGCACAAAGATATTGCCGATAAAGCGGAAATCTTTGCGGTACTCCTTTTTGATGTCCTGATAGAGCGGAACGATGACGCGGACGTCATATCTGTCCTCCTTGGCAAGCGCCTTCGAGAGGGAGCCGATGACTTCTGCAAGACCGCCCGTCGCAATAAAGGGGGCTGCTTCGGAGGCAACGAAGAGGATCTTCTTTTTCTCCTCCACTTTTACCTCGGGAGCGGGTTCTTCCACGGGCGCTTCCGTTTCGGGAGCGACGACCTCGATGGGAGCCGCGGGAGCCTCCTCTTTTACCTCGGGAGCGGGAGCTTCGGGAGCCGCAGCGGCCTCCTCAAGTACCTTCTCCTCTTTTACGAGCTCTTCCGCAGGAGACGCTTTCGCCGCCTTTACGGTCTTTGAAGCCGTCTTTTTGTTCTTGGATGCATTAGATGTGCTTTTCGTATTAGCCATAGTTCAACTCTTCTCCCTTGTCTTATTTTGTGCCATACGGCGCTTACAGCATTCTGCCTTTGGAAACAAAGTAAGGAAGTTCCTCGCAGCCGGCAAGATGACGCCTGTCGCGGATCACGACGTTCTTATCCGTGATCACACAGTCGAGCTGCACCGAAGATTCGATGACGGTATCCTGCATGATGATGGAATTTTTAACGACGCTCCCCTTCCCGACCTTGACGCCGCGGAACAGGATGCTGTTTTCTACCGTACCCTCGATCGTGCAGCCGTCGGAAATGAGCGAATTCTTGACTACGGCGCCGTCGATGTACTTGGAAGGCGCAGAATCACGCACCTTCGTGTAGATGTCGCGATTGGCGAACAGCGCACTGCGGACATCTCTGTCAAGCAGTTCCATGCTGTGACGGAAATAGTTCTGCAGCGAATCGATCCCGGCATAATAGCCGTCAAACTTGTAGCCGAAGATGCGGAGCGTATCCGTGCTCTTTGCAAGGATATCCTTTCCGAAGCTGGTGAGCCCGCGCGTGACGGCGTTGCCGATGAGATCGATCAGGAACTCCCGGTTGAGCACCATCACGTTGATGTAGAGATTGGCCTTTCCGCTGAACTTGGGGCTGATCTGAACGCCCTGAATGCGGCCCGTTTCATCGGGATCGAGCGTGATATAGTAAGAGCTCTCGATGTCATTCGTCTCGGTGTAGACCATCGTGATGTCCGCCTGGTTGGCAGCGTGGCTGCGCACGATATCGGCAACATCAAGGCGGGCAACTCCGTCGCAGTCGGAGATGACGACATAATCCTCTTTGCGGTGGTTCAAAAATCCCGTGATGCCCTTGAGCGCTTCGAGACGCGAAGTATAGGGGGCATCCGTTTCATCGGAGTAGGGAGGAAGCAGGATGATGCCGCCGTCCTTTCTCGCAAGATCCCAGTCCTTGCCGCTGCCGAGATGATCGATGAGCGACTGATAGTTGTTTTTCGTGACGATGCCCACCGTCGTGATCCCGGAATTGACCATGTTGGACAATGCGAAATCGATAAGGCGGTATCTTCCGCCGAACGGGATGGAAGCCATCGTTCTGTGGCGGGAAAGATCGGGGATGTTCTCGTCATGCACATTGGAGAAAATTACTCCTACCGTCGAATAAGCCATTCTGTTTATTCCCCCTTATAGTCCTGATCCAAAATTTTACCGCCATCGACTTTGGCGTTCCTGCCGATGGTGATCTGCCTGCCGAGCACGGCGATGCCCTTGCCTGTATCCTGGGGATCGCCGACGACGGCGCCTTCTTCAACGGTCACGTTCTCGTCGATGATGGAATAGAGCACTTTGGCGCCCTTCTTGATGACGGTCCCCGCCATGATGACGCTGTCTCTGACTTCCGCCCCCTCTTCCACGACGACGTTGCTTGCAAGCACGGAATGCTCTACGACGCCTTCGATCTCACAGCCGAGCGCGATCATGGAGTTGCCGACCTGCGCCTTGTCGCCGATGTATTCGGGAGGGGCGAGCGGATTGCGAGAATGGATCTTCCATGCGGGATCGGAAACATCGAAGACGGGCTCCTCGCCGAGCAGCTCCATATTCGCTTCCCAAAGCGACGAGATCGTTCCGACGTCCTTCCAATAACCTTCAAAGCGATAGGAGAACATCTTCTCTCCCGCATCCAGCATGGCGGGAAGAACATCCTTGCCGAAGTCTTTGCTCGAATTCGGATTCTGCTCATCCGCCTCGAGATAGTCAAAGAGTTTCTGCGCGGTGAAGATGTAGATACCCATGGAAGCCAGATTGCTCTTGGGCTGCTTGGGCTTCTCTTCGAACTGATAGATGGAGCCGTCGGGATTGGTGTTGAGGATGCCGAAGCGGGAAGCCTCTTTCAGCGGCACCTCGATGGCCGCGATCGTGCAGTCTGCCCCCGTCTCGATATGCGCTTTGAGCATCTTGGCGTAATCCATCTTGTAGATATGATCGCCCGAAAGGATGAGCACATAGTCGGGATTGTACTTCTTCATGAAGTGCATATTCTGGTAGATGGCATTTGCCGTACCCTCGTACCAGGACGACTTGACCTTCGCCTGATAGGGCGAAAGGATGTGTACGCCGCCGAATGCACGGTCGAGATCCCACGGCTGTCCGTTTCCGATATACTCGTTGAGTTCGAGCGGCTCGTACTGCGTGAGCACGCCCACCGTATCGATGCCCGAGTTGATGCAGTTGCTCAGCGGGAAGTCGATGATACGATACTTCGCGCCGAACGCGACTGCGGGTTTTGCAATCTTGTTCGTGAGTGCGTACAGTCTGCTACCCTGTCCGCCTGCGAGCAACATTGCGACGCATTCTTTCTTTCTTTGCATATGCCTTATGCCCCCTTACAGATTTCCTTGATTTATTTCAAATCCGGCTTTTTTGCCGTCTTCGCCTTGCCCTTCCCGGCGGCAGTCTTTGCTGCTGCCGCCTTGGAAGCTGTCTTCGCCGTTCCCCCTTCCGCCGACTTTACGCTTGCCGCCGCAGCCTTCTTTTTTGCTCCTGCCGCAGGGAGCTTCTCCGCTTTGGGCGGATCGGGTTCCTTCACAAAATAGATGCAGCAAAGTTTCGGCACATCGATGACGACGGAGTACATCTTACCGTGGCTGGGCTTCTTCGCTGCCGTAAAGACGTTTTTCTTGATCTTACCGTCGCCGCCGTACTTCTTGTCGTCGCTGTTGAAGACGATACGGTATTTTCCCCGCTTGTTGACCCCCATCCAATAACCGGGGCTGTCCGCACCCGAGAAACTGATGAGCGCAATGATCTCGTTCCCCTTTTTATCCCTGCGGATGAAGGAGACGATGTTCTTATCGGCATCGTTGGCGGCGAGCCATTCGAAACCGTCCCACGAATCTTCCACCTCGAAGAAGGCAGGCGTCGAAGCATAGAACTCGTTGAGCGCCTTGACGTACCCCTGCAGTTTCCTGTGCATTTCATACTCGTCCGCAAGGAAGAAATCGAGCTGCTTGTGGTAGTCCCACTCGTTGAACTGGCCGAACTCATAGCCCATGAAGCCGAGTTTCTTGCCGGGATGCGCCATCATGTAGCCGAGGAAAGATCTTACGCCCGCGAACTTCTCTTCGTAAGTGCCGGGCATCTTGTTGATGAGCGAGCACTTGCCGTACACCACCTCGTCGTGCGAGATGGGAAGCACATAGTTCTCGGAGAAGGCGTACATCATCGAGAAGGTGAGCTTATTGTGATTGTTCATGCGGAAGAAGGGATTGAGGCTGATATACGAGAGCATATCGTTCATCCAACCCATGTTCCACTTGTAGTTGAAACCGAGGCCGCCCACGGAACCGGGCTTCGTGACGAGCCCCCAAGCAGTCGACTCTTCCGCGATCATGAGAGCGTGCGGATAACGAAGGAACACGGCCTCGTTGAGCTTGCGCAAAAAGGCGATCGCTTCGAGGTTCTTGTTCTCGCCGTAGATGTTGGGAACCCACTCCCCTTCCCGTTTGTCGTAATCAAGATAGAGCATGGAGGCAACGGCATCCACGCGCAGACCGTCACAGTGGAATTTGTCGAAGAGGAAGCAGGCGGAGGAGATGAGGAAGGAAAGGACTTCGTTCCTGCCGTAGTCAAAGCGGCGGGTCCCCCAGCTCTTGTGCTCCATCCTGTCCCACTGGCTGCTCTCGTAAAGAGGCTGGCCGTCAAACTCGTAGAGCCCGTGCGCATCTTTGGGGAAGTGCGCGGGCACCCAGTCGAGGATAACGCCGATGCCCGCCGCATGGAATGCGTCGACGAGCGCCATGAAATCTTTGGGCGTCCCGAGACGGGACGTCACGGCAAAGTAGCCCGTCACCTGATATCCCCACGAACCGTCATAAGGGAACTCCGTCACGGGCATGAATTCAACGTGCGTATAACCCATCTCCTTGACATAAGGCACGAGTTCGCGCGCAAGATCGAGATAGGAATAATAATTTCCGTCGTCGTGCTTCTTCCACGAGAGCAGATTGACCTCGTAGATGTTCATCGGCGAGGAATAGACATTCTTTTTGTAGAGCGCTTCGAGATAGGCGCCGTCTTTCCATTCATACCCTTCGAGATCATAGAGCTTGGAAGCCGTCGCGGGAGGAGTCTCGGTATGGAACCCGATGGGATCCGCCTTCATGAGCTGCCTTCCGTCCGCCGCCGTGACGCAATATTTGTAGACGTCGTACTGCTTGAGGCCGGGGATGAACAATTCGAAGGTCTCCCCGTCCACCATACGCTGCATGACGTTGGCTTCGGCATTCCAGCCGTTGAAATCGCCGACAACGGAGACCTGCTGGGCGTGCGGCGCCCAAACGCGGAACATATATCCTTCTTCACCGTCTACCGTCTTCTTATGCGCACCGAACACTTCATAGATCCGGTCATTTTTTCCGTGATGATAAAGATAGAGCGGGAAATCCGTCTCCTGTTCGAGTCTCTGCTCTTTGATCATTTGTTGCTCTTTGCTCATTGGGCCCCCTTCATCCGCATAAAATGCGAAGATACTGCATGTTGTGGTGCATTTCCTGCATCGCACAAGACTATTATACTATATTCCTCCCCGAATTTCAATACCCAAATGCGAATTATTCTGCCCTTTTTACAAAAATTTTGCACTTTGATGCAATTTTCAAATGGATCTCAGTCGTTTTTCCGTTGAAGTTCGAAGGATCGTCATGTTTTCGGCGCGGCAAATTTCAGATCTGCTCCAAGAGCCGTGGAAGCTCGCAAAGATCGCCGATCACCCGATCCGCAAAGGGCGAAAGCAGCTTCTTTCCGCTCTCGTCTTTGGCATAGCCGATCCCCGTGATGCCGCCGCGCCTTGCAAAATGGAGATCGGTGAGCGTATCCCCCACCATCGCCAAAGATGCCCGTTCCAAAGAATACTCTTCGGCGAGCTTTCCGATGACATACGGATCGGGCTTGGCGGGATACCCCTCGCCATCCGTGCAGACCGCATCAAAGAGCTGCTCGATCTTCAATGCTTTCAGGCAGGCTATGGTCATCTCCCTGTTGTCTGTCGTAACGACGAACAATTTACATCCCCTCCCCTTGAGCTCGTCCAGGATCGCCTTCAGCCGGGGCGTCGTGGGAACGACTTCCCCGCGGTACATATGATCGCCGAACGCGCGGCAAACTTTACGATACATTTCCTGCGCACCGATCTTTATTCCGTATGCGGCAAACACATCCTGCACGATCGCAGCCATTTCGGCATACGTTCCCGCACACAAAATACCGTTTTTTTCCGCACGCCCCGCCGTGATGCCGAGCTTCTCTTCGGCCGCACGGACCGCCCCGAGCGGCACGCCCGATCGATGCGCAAGCTCCGTCAGCGCACCCCGAGCAACGGGAAGCCAAAACGCTTCAAAATCGAGCAGCGTTCCGTCTTTATCAAAAATGACCGCCTTCTTCATCGACTCTATCTCTCCTTAGGTAAAATGATCGTGGGGAGGTCCCCGGCGGGAACAAACCGAAAAAACACCCCGGCAGGATCCACTTTGCCGGGGCGTCTGTATCTCGAAACGTTTACTTGACTTCGCTGTACTTGTCCTCTTTGTTCCAGGAGTAGAGCTCACGGAGTTCTTCGCCCACCTTTTCGAGCTCGTGCGCCGCTTCGCGCTCACGGCAGGCGTTGAAATGAGCACGGCCGCCGCTCTTGTTCTCGGAGATCCACTTGGAAGCGAACGTGCCGTCCTGGATCTCGGTGAGCACCTTCTTCATCTCCTTCTTGGTCTCGTCGGTGATGAGGCGCTTGCCCGTCTCATAGTCGCCGAACTCTGCCGTATCGGAAATGGAATAACGCATCTTCTTGAAGCCGCCGCTGTAGATGAGGTCGACGATAAGCTTCATCTCGTGGATGCATTCGAAGTACGCATTCCTGGGATCGTAGCCCGCCTCGACGAGCGTCTCGAAGCCCGCCTTCATGAGCGCGGTGACGCCGCCGCAGAGCACTGCCTGCTCGCCGAAGAGGTCGGTCTCCGTCTCGCACTTGAAGGTCGTCTCGAGGACGCCCGCGCGCGCGCCGCCGATACCGAGCGCATAGGCAAGAGCGATGTCCATCGTATCCCCCGAAGGATCCTGATAGACCGCCACGAGGTCGGGCACACCGTGACCCTCGACATATTCGCTGCGCACCGTGTGACCGGGGCCCTTGGGCGCGATCATGAACACATTGACGTTTGCGGGAGGAACGATCTGCTTGAAGTGGATATTAAAGCCGTGCGCGAACGCAAGATACTTGCCCTCCTTGAGGTTGGGTGCAACGCTCTCGCGGTAGATGTCTGCCATACGCTCGTCGGGCGTGAGCATCATGATGATGTCCGCACGCTTAGCGGCCTCAGCAACGGGATAGACCTCGAAGCCCGCCTCGATCGCCTTGGGGTAGCTCTTACCGCCCTCTCTCAGGCCGATGATGACGTGCACACCGCTGTCCTTCAAGTTGAGCGCGTGTGCATGGCCCTGGCTGCCGTAACCGATGATGGCGACGGTCTTGCCGTTGAGTCTTTGAAGATCGCAGTCTGCTTCGTGGAAGATCCTGGGCGTCTCCGTCTCGGGATCATATATCTTGTGTGCCATAATTTACCTCCGAAACTTGCTTTTTCTGTATATTATACGCCCCCCGCCCCAATTCGTCAAGCAAACGGCGAATAATTTACGCCTTTTTGTTGCATTTTTTGCGCAGGTGCATTATAATACATTCCGAGAGAACCGAAGAACAGGAAACAATTATGAACGAACGATCTGCATACCTCGAACTCACCGTACTTTCGGGGATCCTGAAGGATCCCGTCCTCGCCGCATACCGCAGTTTCCGCAACGGCGACATCGCTGCCCGCGCAACATTTTTGCACGAACTCTTTGAGCACGGGGCGGAGAACAACTTCTCCGAATACGTCAAGGAACTCGTTATCCACGATGAAAACGCATTCTCCCGTGCGTGTGCCGCGGGGGGAAACATCTCCCCTTATCTGAAGCGCGCCTATATCTGCGACCTTGCCGAGATCGGCCGCGCGCTCGAATTTTCTTCGCCCGATTTCAACATGGGCAAACCCTCCGCGCCGCTCGTGAATTGGGATGAGAAAGCCGCCAATCTCCTTTACTCTTTTTATCAGAGTTCGGGCTGCGGCAAGTTCATCGCCACGGCAGAATTTCGCTGGACGGCGGAAGACGAGCTCATTCCCGTACGCTCTCCCTCCACTCTTTCGCTCAGCGACCTCAAAGGGTATGAGCACGAAAAGGCGCAGGTGTATGATAACCTTGAAAACTTCGTGCGCGGGCTGCCCTACTCCGATATGCTCCTCTACGGCGACAGAGGCACGGGGAAGTCCTCCACCGTCCATGCGATGGTGAAAAATTTCTTCCCGCAGAAGCTTCGCCTCGTGGAGATCGCAAAGGAGGACGTCGGGCATCTTCCCAAACTCAAGTCCTTTCTTGCCGCCATCCCGCTGCGCTTTCTCGTCTTCATCGACGACTTCTCTTTGAGCGAGCACGACGACCGCATCTCCTCGCTCAAGACAGCGCTCCAAGGAAGCGCCGAAGGCCACGCCGACAACGTGATGATCGTGGCGACCAGCAACCGCCGCCACATCGTCGACGAGAGCGTCTCCGCCCGCGAGAACAGTATGCACCGCGAAGAGAACGAGCAGGAGCTTTTGTCTCTTTCCGACCGCTTCGGCATTACGGTGCTCTTTTCCGCGACCAACAAGGAGGAATATCTCAGGATCGTACACGCTTTGGCCGAGGAGGACGGCGTACTGCTTTCGGGCGATGCGCTCGACGCCGTTGCCGAACGCTGGGCACTCGTCCGCGGCGGACGCTCCCCCCGCAGGGCAAGGCAGCTCGTCGATTATCTCATCGCAAGACAGAAGAAAGAAAAACCCATCGAAATATAAAGTATCGCCCTCCCGGCCTATCCCCGGGAGGGCGTTTTTTGGAGCATTCCGCGCACGGCCGCATCGAGATCCCCCGCTCCCAATACGAGGATGAGATCGCGGGGCTTCACTTTCTCCGCAAGTACTCGCCAAAGCCGATCGGGCGACTGCACATAGCAAGCGTCGGGAAGGCGTGCCGTCAGCATGGCCGCGCTGCCCGAAAAGAGAAACTTCTCCCGTGCCGCATAGGTACGATAGATGACGGGGCTTTCCGCCGCCTTCAGCGCCGCGACGAAGTCATCCATAAGATCGCGGGTCCGCGTATAGGTGTGCGGCTGAAAGACGACGTGTACCGTGCCCTCCGCGATCGCCTGCGCCGTCTGAATGGCCGCCGCGATCTCCCGCGGATGATGGGCGTAGTCCGAAATGACGGGAACGCCGTGAAAGAAGTCGACCTGTTCAAAGCGGCGTCTTACCCCGCGGAAAGAGGATAGGCCGTCGGCGATCTCCTGCGGCGCGAGCCCTAAAAGACGGGCGGCGGCAAAAGCCGCAAGTGCATTATAGATATGCACTTTGCCCGCGACAGCGAGCCGTACGCGGACGAGCGGAACACCCTTTTCCGTCACCGTGAAGGTGTAGCGCTCCCCGCTGCTTTTCAGCCCCGCAGCGCGGATATCGCCCGAAAACAGCCCGAACGAGAGTGCATGAGGCAGGCTGCGCGCCCGGACATCGTCGGCATTGACGATGACGCTCTCCGCCCGCCCCGCAAAAGCAGAAAAGGCCGCAAAGAGCTCCTCTACGCTGCGGTAGCAGTCGGTGTGGTCGAGCTCGATGTTAAGGACGACCGCGATGCCGCTTTTCAGCGACAGAAAACTGCGCTGAAATTCGCAGGCCTCCGTCACAAAGATCTCTTCCCCATCCGCATAGAAGTTGGAAAGATCGAGATCCTCGCCGCCGATATGACAGGTGAACGGCCTGCGCCCGCGGAGGATGTGCGATAACATGGCAGTCGCCGTCGTCTTGCCGTGGCAGCCCGCGAAAGAGATTGTCATGGGGAACTGCTCGGCGATAAGCCCGAGCAATTGCGCGCGCGGCAGCAGGCGTTTTCCCGCCCGTCTCGCCGCGGCGACCTGCGGATGCGTTCCGTCCACGGCGCCCGTAAAGACCACAGTGTCTTCCGAAATCGTTTCCGCGCTGCCGAGAGAGACGGAAATACCCTCCCTTCTCAGCACAGACAGGAAGGCTCCCTCGACGGCGTCGCTCCCGCGCACACGGACGCCGTGCGCATTCAGAAGACGGGCGAGCGCGCTCATGCTCACTCCGCCGATCCCAACGAAATAGACGCCGCCCGCAAAGAGTTCGGAAAACATATCCCATCGTATGCCGACGCCATTGCAAAGTGTGCAGACAAAAACGGCATCCCGCTCCGCAGCATGAAAAAACACGGCTTTTTCGCCGTGTTTTTTCGCAGTAGAATTTCAATTTGATTTGAAAGTGCCGCCGCTTTTGCCTTAGGAAAGGGGTACAACATTCACCGCGCGGAGCTTCCCGCTGTCCTTAGGATCGGGCTCCGCCTCGAACGAGACCTTCTGCCCTTCCTTCAATGTGCGGAATCCCTCCGTCTGGATGGCGGAGAAGTGAACGAAGATATCGTCACCCCCCTCGTCGTTGGAAATAAACCCATAACCTTTCCCGTCATTGAACCATTTCACAGTTCCGTTCACAAAAATACCTCCTGTGGCGCCGCCTGAAAGACCTTTTCTGCGTCGCGCTTTCGATCACGCTTCGTGTTCAAACAGGTATCAAACTTCAGTGCCGTGTACCATTATACGCGTTTCACGCGGGAATGTCAAGACCCTTACAGAAATTTTTTTAATTCCCGAGATACTTTTTGATGAGCTCGTTCTGATTGCGCGTGTATTCCGCAAGTTCTTCGGGCGAGAGCTGCTTGTAGGCGAGCAGCGCCAGATAGTACATCTGCATGACGGAGAGCTTCTGCGCCTCCTCATCCGCGCCCTTAAGCGCCTGCACGGCAGGGCTCGACAGGTTGACGACGAGCGTCACATCCGCCGCCTCTTCTCCCATCATGTAGAAGGAGTTCATCTCGGACATCCTGCGCATAAATTCAGAGACGTTGACGACGGCGGGCACGTCGGCATCCTTGAGCTTTTCCGCCGTCACTTTGACGTGCTTGCCCTCGAGCGCCTTTTCAAAGATGCCCAGGATCTCCTTCGTCTCATCGGCATTCTCTTCGCCCGCCTCCTTGAGCGCGCCCGCAATGTCGGCGTCGATGCGCATAAAGCGCACGCGGGTGGGATTTTTATACTCGATGTAGCTGATGAAGTGCGGATCGATGTAGGTGTCGCAGACGATGGCGTCAAGCCCCGCATCCTTGAACATTTTGATATACTGCGCCTGCTTCTTTTCATCGGAGACGTAATAGACCGCCTGCGGCTCTTTGCCGTTCTTGGCGTCCTCTTCCGAGACCTCCTCGCCGAACATGGAGGAAAGCTGCACATACTTACCCTCCAAATCCTTATAGATGACGATGTCCTTGACCTGATCGTAAAACCTGTCGTCCTTGACGCAGCCGAACTTGACGAAGGTCGCAAGATCGTTCCAGCAGTTCTCGTACTTTTCCTTGTCGTCGCGGTAGAGTTCCTTGAGTTTATCCGCCACCTTCTTGGTGATATGCTTTGCGATCTTCTGCACCTGCGCATCGTTCTGAAGGAAGGAACGCGAGACGTTGAGCGGGATATCGGGGCAGTCGATGACGCCGTTCAGAAGCATCAGGAATTCGGGGATGACTTCCTTGATGTTATCGGCGATGAACACCTGGTTGCAATAAAGCTTGACCTGCCCGCGCTCGAGCGTCACCTGCTTCCTCACTTTGGGGAAATAGAGGATGCCCTTTAAGCGGAAGGGATACTCCATGTTGAGGTGGATCCAAAAGAGCGGTTCGTTGAAATCTGCAAAGGTATGACGGTAGAAGTCTTTATATTCCTCCTCCGTGCAGTCCTTGGGCTGTTTCAGATAGAGCGGCTCCGTCGTGTTGACGGGCGTATTTTTCTTGGGCTCTTCCCCTTCCTTCAGATCCTTATTGAGCTCTTCCTCCGACTTGGGGTTCAAAAAGATCTCATAGGGCATGAAGGAGCAGTACTTATTGAGGAGCTTTCTCACTTCGCTCTCTCTTGCAAACTCCTTCTCCCCCTCCGCAAGGTGCATGACGACTTTGGTGCCGCGCGTTTGCTTATCGCACTCGCCGATGGTGTAAGTGCTGTTGCCGTCCGACTGCCAATGCACGCCCTTGCTCCCTTCGCGGTAGGACTTCGTGAAGATCTCGATGTAGTCCGAGACCATGTAGGCGGAATAAAAGCCGAGGCCGAAGTGACCGATGATGCCCTCTCCGCCCGCTTTTTCGTACTTTTCGAGGAAGTCCGCCGCGCCCGAGAAGGCGATCTGCGTAATATACTTTTCCACTTCCTCTTCGGTCATGCCGATGCCGTTGTCTTCAATGGTGAGCGTTCCCGCCTTATCGTCCGTCGTGACGACGATCTGATAGTGTTCGTCTTCCGAAGCTTCGCCGAGCGAGACGAGCTTTTTATACTTCGTGATAGCGTCCGATGCGTTGGAGACGATCTCCCTCAAAAAAATATCCTTATCCGAATACAGCCACTTTTTGATGATAGGCATCATGTTTTCGCTTGCGATCCTGATATTGCCCTGTCTTTCCATAACCCGTAATACTCCTTGAATGGCCGCCCACGCGCCGTGCGCCGATGCGGCGAAATTTTGTCAACGTATTTATAAACGCAAAAAGCCCGCTTTCAAACGGGCTTTTCAAGATAAAATGGTGTCTGAAATTTTATTTTCCGAAATCTTCGGGCACGACGTCGTTGCGGACGAGGTCTTCATAGCTCTGCGGCCTGACGATATAACGCGCTTTGCCGTCTTTGACGAGCACGGCGGGCGGGATCATGTTGCGGTTGTAGTTGCTCGCCATCGAATAGTTGTAGGCGCCCGTCGAGAGCACGGCAACAAGATCGCCCTCCTTCGCCTCGGGAAGGTTGAAATCGAGGCCGATAAGGTCTCCGCTCTCGCAGCATTTGCCCGCGATGGCGACGCGCTCCGTCGGCTGTTCTAAGGCGCGGTTTGCAAGTACCGCCGTATATTTGGACTGATAGAGGCAATAGCGGGGATTATCGAACATGCCGCCATCCACCGCAAGATATTTGCGGACGCCCGGGATCTCTTTGATGGCACCCACGGTGTAGAGCGTGATGCCCGCTTCCCCCACGATGGAGCGGCCGGGCTCGATGAGAAGATAGGGTTTTTTGAGCCCGCGCGCCGCACATTCGCTTTTGAGTGCCGAAATGAGCGCCGAAAGATAGCCCTTATAACCGTCTACGGGGAGTTTCGCGTCCTCATCCGTGTACCAGATGCCGAACCCGCCGCCGAGATCGAGGGTATCCGCTTCAAAGCCCGTCTCTGCCTTGACCTTATCAATGAAGGCGCACATCTTCTCGGCGGCAAGTACGAAGGACTGCTTTTCAAAGATCTGCGAACCGATATGGCAATGAAAGCCGCGAAGGCGCAGATGCTTTTTGGAAAGGACGTGGCGGGTCATCGCAAGCGCCGCGCCGTCGGCGGCGGAAAAGCCGAACTTAGAATCGGGCGTCGCCGTCTGCACATAGGCGTGCGTATGCGCCTCCACCCCGGGGTTGACGCGGATGAGGACATCCTGCACCATACCGCGCTCCTGCGCTTCCCGATCGAGCGCGTCCGCTTCGGTATAGGCGTCGACGACGATCCCGCCGATCTTCGCATCGAGCGCTTCCTGCCGCTCATAGGGAAGTTTATTGTTGCCGTGAAGATAGATCTTTTCCGCAGGGAACCCCACCGAAAGCGCCGTATAGAGCTCTCCGCCCGAAACGACGTCTACGCCGATGCCCTCCTGCTTTGCGATCGCATACATCGCCTTGCAGGAAAACGCCTTCGAGGCGTACAAAACGAGCCCGTGGCCGCCGTACTCTTCGATGATGGTATCGCGGTAAAGCGCCATCATCTTGCGGATATACGCCTCGTCAAAGACATAGAGCGGCGTTTTGAACTCTTTCGCAAGCTCCGTGCAGTCGGCGCCGCCGATCTCAAGATGCCCCGCCGCGTTGATCTTCAAAGTATCTCTCGTATTCATATGCGTTCCTTCCTTAGAATCTTACAAGATTATACCACGGGGAAGGCGTTTGCGTCAAGAAAAACCCGCATATCGCTGCGGGTCTCTTTTTTCCGATCCTTCTGCATTTTGAGTAAAACTTTTATATTATGTCTGGCATAGTACTGCGCTAATGTGTCAATTCCAAAGTCTCGCCCCCTCACGGAAGGCTTCTCCATAGGAGTACCGTGCGGCATTTCCCAAACTCACGAGGGCACAGCGGTCGATCTCCACGCCGTCTTTCATGAGGACGATCTCGCCCACGCGATCTCCCTTCATCAAGGGAGCCTTGACGGCATCGGGCAGGATCAGCTCCGTCCGCATCTCCGCTCTGTCCCCCTTCTTTTGAAAGACGCCGAGCGAGCGTTCGGGCGCTACGGCAAGTTCCCGCACCGCGCTCCCCTTGACGGCGACCCCTCGCCCCACAGCTTCGCCCGCCGCCGCTGCGATCTTGCGTTCATAGCCCGCGAACGTCTCGTTGAGAAGCCGGGAGACGGCATCGAAGCGGTCATCCGAGCTGTCCGCCCCGATGACGACGCAGACAAGGCGCGTGTTGTTCCGCTTTGCCGTCGCAGCAAGACAGAAGCCCGCCTCTTCCGTAAACCCGGTCTTTCCGCCGTCGCAGCCATCCAGCTTGCGCAGAAGTTTGTTGGTGTTCGTCATCGTCGTCACCCGTCCGTCGGGGTGATGAAAATCTTCGAGCCGAACGCCCGCATAGGAAAAGAAGGTCTCATGTTTGATGAGCTCCCGCAGCATCAGAGCGACATCCTTCGCGCAGGAATACTGCGGCTCGCGCGGAAGCCCCGTGCAATTGGCAAACAGCGTATCCGCGGCACCCAGCTCGCGCGCCCGCTCGTTCATGCGCGCCACAAAGACCTCCTCGCTGCCCGCAAGACGTTCGGAGACCGCCACGCACGAATCATTCGCAGAACAGACGGCGATGCTCTTCAAAAGTTCCCCCGCGGGATAGGAGAGCCCCGCATCGAGAAAGACCTGCGAACCGCCCATGCCTGCCGCACGTTCACTCACTACAATCTCTTCCTCAAGGGAGAGCTCGCCCGCATCTACCGCTTCGAAAGCGAGGAGCAGCGTCATTACTTTACACATACTTGCAATGGGAAGATGCTTGTTCCCGTTGAAGGCTGCAACTTCGCTGCCGCTTTCCGCCTCACACACATATGCCGCCTTAAAAGGTTCCTGTTCCGGAGCGGCATTCCCGAGACAGGCAGCCGCTGCAAACACAAGCGCTGCCGCGATCATCATTTTCTTCATGCCCTTATTTTGTGAGGGCTTTTGCAAATTATGCTTCAACGCTCCCGCTCCCCTGCCATCATGCGCTCAATGGCGATGCCGTATCCGCGCGTGGGATCGTTCAAAAAGACGTGCGTCACCGCGCCGATGAGCTTCCCGTTCTGCAGGATGGGGCTGCCGCTCATGCCCTGCACGATGCCGCCCGCTGCCTCGATGAGCGCTTCATCCGTCACTTTGATGACAAAATTTTTGTTGTCGCGGTCGTTCGCATCCACTTTGGCGATGGCGATCTCATACGCCTTGGGCTGCGTCCCGTCGATCGTCGAATAGATGACGGCTTTTCCGATCGTCGCCTCGGAAACGGGAGCGATCTGAGCCGTCTCGCACAAAGAGAAATCGTAAGAGCCGTCAAACGTGCCGAAAAGCCCGGTCCCGCAGAAGAGTTCCGCCCGGGCGATCGTCCGATCGTTCAAAAAGAGCCCCTTCAATTCTCCGGCTTTGCCGCGCGTTCCCTTGTTGACGCCGATCACGCTGCAGGCAAAGACTTTCGCTTTTGAAGCGTCGGAAAGCGGCCTTTCGCTCACCCCATGACCGAGCGCACCGAAATGAAGGCTCTCCTTTTCGATATAGGTGATCGTGCCGATGCCCGAGAGCATATCACGGATGAGCACGCCGATCTTCCATTTTCCCGTCTTTTTATCTTTGGCGGGAGTTACAGGCACATCCAGCCGCTCCCCGTCGCGAAGAACGGTAAATACCGTCTGTTTCCCCCCGCTTCGTTCCAGAGCAGCCGTAAGGTCTTCGATGCTGCCGATGGCGATCCGATCCGCCGCACAGAGAAGATCGCCCGCTCTCAGGCCTGCCTCCTCTGCCGGCCGACGCACCCCTTTTTCTCCCGAAACAGAGCTCAGCTCCACGATCTCCGCTCCCCCGGCGGGAAGAGAAAATCCCGCCGTCATGCCTCCGATATAATATTCCGCCGCGGACGCAGATGCCTTGACAGCGGTCTCGCCCGATCCCGCCGCCAAGACGAGCGCGGTTGCGGCACATACTCCCAATACGCCGCGCAGCGGATGTCTGTTCATAAAAATCAGCCTGCGCATAAGTCCTCCCATAAGGTTACTTTGCGCAGGCCGCAAAAAGATTATTCGGATTTTCAGGATGCCCTTTCCGGGCGATAGGCGCGGGCGCTTTGTAAGAGTTCTTCCGCGTGCCTGAGCGCCGTTTCGCTCCGATCTCCGCCCAGAAGACGGACAAGCTCCCCCGCGCGTTCTTCCTCTTTGAGGGCACGGATGTGCGAGAACGTCCTTCCCCCCTCCTCCTTCTTTTCGATGAGGAACTGCCTGTCGGCAAACGCCGCGATCTGCGCAAGATGCGAGACGGCGATGATCTGCGTAGTTTTCGCAATGTCCGCGAATTTTTCCGCCACGACGCGCGCCGTCTTGCCGCCGATGCCCGCGTCGATCTCGTCGAAGATGTATGTTCCGATCGTACCGATGGAGGAGAGCTGCGCCTTGACCGCAAGCATGAAGCGGCTCATCTCGCCGCCGCTGATGATCTTGCCGAGCTCTTTGACGGGCTCGCCCGCATTTGCGGAAAAGAGGAATTTGACACGGTCCAGCCCTTCCGCATTGGCGCGCGGAAGGTCATCTTCCGTATAGGGGTCGAAGGCGATCTCGAATCGGGCAGAGGGGATGTTCAGCGTTCCGAGTTCCGCCGTGACCCGCCGCGTAAAGCCTTCCGCACCTTCTTTGCGCTTCTTCGTAAGCGCCTCGCACGCAGAATACAGCTTCTTCGCGTTGCCATCGAGCAGCACTTTGAGCTTTTCACACTCCTCGGCGCTGTTTTCCAGCAGCTGCAGCTCCTCTTTTGCGCGGGAGAGAAAGTTAAGCGCCTCTTCGACCGAGCCGCCGTACTTCTTTTTGAGCGACCTGATCTCGTCGAGGCGGTTTTCCACGCGCTCCGCCTCCCTCTCGTCGATGTCGAGCTCTTCGGCAAGCGATTCCGCCGTCTCGCCGATGTCCTCGATCTCCGCAAGCACGCTTTCCAGCCGTTCGGAAAGAACGGCGTAGTCGCCGTACTTTTCAATGGAAATGAGGCCGCGGTGGGCGGTATTCACGGCGTCCGAAGCGCCGCCATCCGAAAGGAGCGCGTCACGCACCATCTTGAGCCCACCCAAGATCTTCTCCGCGTTCTGATATTTGGTGCGAAGCGCCGTCAGCTCCTCCTCTTCCCCCTCTTTGAGGGCGGCATTTTCGAGTTCGTCGATCTGAAAGCGCAGGATATCGGCGCGCCGCTCGCGCTCGCCCTCGTCTCCGCCGAGGGAAGCAAGCTTTTGCTCCAGAGCACGCCGTTCTTTCAGCAGCTCGGCAACGCTTGCCCGCTCCTCCCGCGTTCCCGCGATCTGATCGAGAAGGCGCAGTTGGTTGGCCTCTTTGAGCAAAAAGAAATGCTCGCTCTGCCCGTGGACGTCCACGAGCTGCGAAGTGAGCTTCCTGAGCATGGTCGCCGTCATCGGGCAGCCGTTGACTTTGAGCGAACCCCTGCCGTCCGCATTGAGGCGCCGGACGATAAGGAGCGTATCGCTCTCTTCAAGGTCGAGCTCTTCGAGGACGGGGCGCAGAAGTTCGGGCTCACAGGCGAACTCTGCGCGCACCGAACACTCGCTCTGTCCCGAGCGGATCATCCCCTTATCGGCTTTGGCGCCGAGGACGAAATCGATGCTGTCGAGGATAACGGACTTGCCTGCGCCCGTCTCGCCCGAGAGCACATTGAGCCCTTCCGAAAAGACGATCTCCGCTTCATCGACGAGGGCAATATTCTTGAGATAGAGCGTTTTCAGCATCGCTTAATTCCCCGCGAGCCGCTCCAGCCTGGCGCGCACCGATTCGGCATCCTCCGCCGTTTTGCAGAGGGAGAACACCGTATCGTCCCCCGCGATGCTACCCACGATCTCCGCATATTTGAGCATATCGATGATGACGCCCGCATTGGCGCCGTTGCCGTTGAGCGTCTTGGTGACGACGATGTTTCCCACCGTCTGGATGCTCTCGATACACGCCTGAAAGAGGGAGCGCATTTTGTCGGAAAGCTCCTCCTCCCTCTTGCCGATGGCGGCATAGCGGTAACGCTTCCTGGTACCCGCCACCTTAAAGAGACGAAGCTCCCTCACATCGCGGGAGACGGTCGCCTGCGTCACGGCGAAATTCGCCGCGGCAAGCTCCTTGCAGAGCTCCTCCTGCGTCTCGATCTCCTTCTCCTCGATGAGCTCCAAGATCTTGTTGTGTCTTGCATTCCTTAACATGATCCCCTCCTGATACTGATTTTATCCGTTGATGATCTCGGTCAGCCGACGGAAGGTATCCCCTTCGTCTTTGACCCAAAAAGTCGCGACGCGGTCGGAGCGCCTGACGATGAGCTCGTCCTCTTTTTCAAGCTCCCCGAGGAACACGCCGTCGCCGTGCAGCAGCAGGCCGCTGCCATGCGGTTCGGCCGTAAAGCGCAGAGTGCTCCCGTCCGAACAGACGATGGGCCTGCTCCGAAGAGAAAATGCACAGATGGGCGTAAGTTCGAACGTGCGGCAGTCGGGCGACATCACGCTGCCTCCCGCCGAAAGCGAATAGGCCGTCGAGCCCGTCGGCGTCGAAAGGATGAGCCCGTCCGCCGAGAATACGCCCGCCTCTTTCCCGTCGATGCGGACGCAGATCTTGACGAGACGGCTGTCCGCCTCGGGCGAAACGGGCCGCGATAAGACGAGCTCATTGAGGCAATGCGTGCTTCTGCCGCGGAAGATGACCTCGAGCATGGTACGTTTTAAGACGACGTGCTCGCCCGAGAGGATAAAGTCTACCGCCGCATCCAGCTCTCCCCGCCTGAACTCCGTCAGAAAACCCAGGGTGCCGTAATTGACGGCAACGATGGGGATGTCATAGAGAGAAGCGGGCTTACTTGCACGAAGCACGGTGCCGTCGCCGCCCAAAATGAGCAGACAGTCTACGCCCCCGATCTCTTCGGGAGACGAAAACAGCACGCATTCCGCACCGCCGCGGGCAAACCGCTCGGCAATGGCAGGGAAAGACCCTTCGCTCACACGATCTCTGTTGTATAAAACTCCGATCTTCATTTCCCCGATATTATACATGAAAAAACTTATAATTGCAAGGGGTTAGAGAAAAATTATGAATGTTTTTACATAATTTACACATCTTTGACGATGAAAATAAAAAAGAATGAGTGCAGGAAGGCAAAAATATACGCTTTATATAAAAAACGCGCCTCAGACGAGGCGCGCGGCTTGAGCCAAAAACTGATATTTGGGGATGCATTCTCCCCCCTTTTCCAGAAAGACGACATACTCCACATTTTTTTGCGGGCGGACGGGCGCATTGACGACGGCCCGCGGCATGAGGGATAACGACTTTGCCGTATCGTAAAACGCATCGAGGAGCGCTGCATGGCGGGAAACGGGCAAAATACCGCGCTTTTGCAGTCCTTTGCCCCCGCACTCGAACTGCGGCTTAAAGAGGACGAACGCCTTGCCGTGATCGGGCAGGACATCTTTTATGACGGGAAGAACGAGCTCCAGCGAAATAAAGCTGAGATCGGAGACGACTCCGTCCACGGGGAAAGGCAGGTCTTGCTTTTTGAGATAGCGCGCGTTGGTGTTATCCATCACGGCAACGCGGGGATCGGCGGCAAGGAAAGGAGCAAGCTGGCTTTCCCCCACGTCCACGCTGACGACAGCCTTCGCGCCGCGCTGCAAGAGGCAGTCGGTAAAACCACCCGTGCTGGCGCCGAGGTCGCAGTACGCTTTGCCCGAGACATCCTCCCGAAAGACATCCAGCCCGCGAGCGAGCTTATAACCGCCGTTGGAGACGTATTGCTCTTCAGGCAAGGGGAACTCGAAATCGTCCCCTTCCTTCACCTCGTCATCGGGAGAGAGCGCCCTCCCGTTCCGAAGGACCAGACCGCGCTTTAACGCTTCGGCCGCCTTGGTGCGCGAACCGAATCGCCCCGAAAAATACTTATCGGCGCGCATACGCTCTCCTCATGCAGGCAAGGATGCGCTCCTCATCCAGCCCGTACTCCCGCATGAGATCGCAGGGCGCCCCGTGCGGGATAAAGACGTCGGGATAACCGAAGGAGACGACCTCCTTCCCGCTGCCCCGATAAAAGCGCGCAACGGCATCCCCGAGCCCTCCGATGAGGACATTGTCCTCCATCGTGATCACCGTATGCGCATTCAGCGAAGAAAGCAGTTCTTCGTCGATCGGTTTTACAAAACGCGCATTGACGAGAGCCGCATCCATCCCCTCGGCGTTGGCTGCCCGAAGGACACGGCGGGCGATATTCAGGCACCTTTCCCCCGCCGCAAGAATTACTATGTCAGACATAGTACTATGCAAAACTTCGAATTTCCCGATTTCGAGACCGTTTTCAGGGATTTTTTCCCCTTCCGAGCCCTCCCGCGGGTAGCGAATGGCGAGCGGCCCGTTCATACGGACGCTCATGCGCAGCATGGCGCGGAATTCCGCAATATCCTTGGGAACGGCGATCGTGATCCCGGGAATAGGCGTAAGGTAGGAAAGGTCGAACACGCCCTGATGCGTTTCCCCGTCCCTTCCCGTCACGCCCGCCCTGTCGATACAGAAGACAACGGGAAGTCCCTGCACGCAGACATCGTGAACGATCTCATCATAGGCGCGCTGTAAAAACGTCGAATAGATCGCATAATAAGGGCGCATCCCGGCAGCCGCCAAAGACGCGCAGAGAACGGAGGCGTGCTCCTCACAGATCCCAACATCGAATGCCCGCTCGGGAAAGCGTTCAAAAAACCCGCGCAGGCCGAGACTGTCCGTCATTGCGGCCGTTACGGCTACCACCCGGCCGTCGGTCTCCGCCAGAGCCGTCAGCTCCTCACCGAGAGCGGACGAATACTCCGCTCCGCCCCCGCCGCCTACGCCGTGCGTCTCCGTGGGGGCATTCTCACAGAAGGGATGCCCGTACCCCTTGCGCGTATGGACGTGAAGGAGAACGCTCCCCTTCTTCAGCGCCCGTTTGGCATTTTCCAGCGCGGCCGTAAGCTCGCCCATATCGTGTCCGTTGACGACACCCATATAGGTGAGTCCAAAATGTTCGAAAAGCCGCACGTCCTCCTCGGGGATAGCCTCCGCCCGGTCGCACAGCTCTCCCGAAGGGCGATGTCCGAAGGGCGCCCCGATCAAGCCGTCCGACTCCCGCATCTCCTTGAGGATGCCCGCCATGCTTCCGACCGTTTCCGAAATGGACATCCCGTTGTCGTTCAGGATGATGAGGATGGACGTCTTTAAGATCCTGAGGCTGTTGAGCGCCTCATAGATGAGTCCGTTGTTGAAGGAACCGTCGCCGACAAGAGCGATAACGGCATGATCTTCCCCTTTGAGATCGCGCACCTTTGCAAAGCCGAGCGCAGCCGAAATGGCCGTACCCGCATGACCCGTACCGTAACAGTCATAATCGCTCTCGCTGCGCTTGGGGAACCCCGAAAGCCCGCCCTCCTGTCTGAGCGTGCAAAATGCGCCCGCTCTGCCCGAAAGCAGCTTGTGGGTATAACACTGATGGCCGACGTCAAAGACGATCTTATCGCGCGGAAAATCGAAGACACGGTGCAGCGCGACCGTGAGTTCCACCGCCCCCAAATTGGAGGAGAGATGCCCGCCGCATGCAGAAACCGCCGCAAGGATCTCTTCCCGCAGCTCCGAACAAATGCCTTTTAATTGAGAAAGGGAAGCACTCTTCAGCTCCCCGTCCGAGATCTCCCTCATTCTTTGGTATCCCCCCTCAGCGATCCCGTCCCCTGATATAGGAGACAAGCTCTTCAAAGAACCCCGTCTGTATGCCCATGCCGGCAAGCGCATTTGAGCAGACAGACGCAAGCGCATCCGCACGGCGCTCCGCCCCTTCCCTGCCAAACACGCGCACACAGGTAAGCTTATTCTCCTCTTCATCCTTACCCGGCGTCTTTCCCATCTTTTCACTCTCCCCTTTGACGTCGAGAATATCGTCCGTCATCTGGAAGAGGACGCCGAGCACGGTGCCGAATTCTTTCATCGGCGCCTCATCCCTTCCCGCAATGGCAGCAGCCATCATCAGGGGCGCACGGATGAGCTGCGCCGTCTTGTTTTCATAGATAAACGCAAGTTCCCTTTCGCCGGCATTGTCGTCGCGTTCGCAGGCAAGATCTGAAAACTGCCCTGCGACCATCCCTTCCGCCCCTGCGGCACGCGCCAAGATCTCCGCCGCACGGCGATGAGGTTCGTCTTTTGCCGCCGTCACCGAGAGGGTGAACGCCTCGCTCAGCAGCGCATCGCCCGCCAGGATCGCATTGCCCTCGCCGAACATCTTATGATTGGAAGGCTTTCCGCGGCGCAGATCGTCGTTGTCCATCGCGGGCAGATCGTCATGGATGAGGGAATAGGTATGGATGCATTCGAGCGCCAGAGCAAGTTCACTCTCTCTCTCCCAATCGCAGCCAAAAACGTCGAGCGCCGCAAAAAAGAGGACGGGCCTCAGGCGTTTCCCGCCCGCAAGCAGCGAATAGCTCATCCCTTCGGCAAGCCCGCGAGGACAGGACAGCGCGGCACAATACCCTTCGAGCATTCCCTCGAAAGCACTCAGATAGACGTTGTATTTTCCCGGAAGCACACTCATTTCTGCGCACGCTCCGCCGCATCGCAGGTATTTTTCAAGAGCATGGCGATGGTCATCGGCCCCACGCCGCCCGGAACGGGCGTGATGGCGGAAGCCTTTTCTTTGACATTCTCAAAGTCGACGTCGCCGCAGAGCTTTCCGTTCTCATCGCGGTCCATGCCCACATCGATGACGACGGCGCCCTCTTTGACCATATCCGCCGTGATAAATTTCGGTTTACCGATCGCAGCGACCAGGATATCCGCCCGCCTGCACTCTTCTGAAAGATCTTCCGTCTTACTGTGGCAGACGGTGACCGTCGCATCGGCGTTCAGAAGGAGCAGCGCCATAGGCCGCCCCACGATATTGCTTCTCCCTACAACGACGGCGCGCTTGCCGGCGACCGAAATACCGCTGCGGGAGAGCATCTCCATGACGCCGAGCGGCGTACACGCGACGGTGCCTTCCTCTTTGAGAGCGAGCCTGCCGATATTTTCCGCCAAAAACCCGTCCACGTCTTTGGAGGGCGGGATGAGCGATAAGAGCTTCTTTTCGTCCAGCCCGCGCGGGAGCGGCAGCTGCACGAGGATGCCGTGGACGTTCCCGTCCTCGGCAAGCGCCGCAACGAGCTCCTCTGCCTGTTTTTGCGTCGTCTCTTCGGGAAGATCGTGGCGGAAGGAACGGATGCCCGCTTCCTCGCACGCCTTGACCTTGTTGCGGACATATACCTGCGAAGCGGGATCGCTTCCGATGAGCACGACCGCAAGCCCGATCTTTTTGCCGTATTTTTCTTCAAATGCTTGCGTGCGGACTTTGAGCTCCGCGCGAATCTCGGCAGCGATGGCCTTTCCGTCGATGAGCTTCATTGGTTGATCACCCCTCCCAGCACGCCGTTGACAAAACTTGCCGAATTTTCCGTAGAATACTTGCGCGCAAGCCCCGCCGCCTCATTCACCGAGACCACCGGCGGCACATCGTCCATATACCTGATCTCCGCAAGCGCCAAAAGAAGGATCGCCCGGTCCGCCGTGTAAATGCGGTACTGCGCAAAACGCTCGACTTTTTCGTCGAGCACGGCAAGCAATTCCTCTTTATGTTCATTTACGAGCCCCACCAACTTGTGGGCAAATGCGCGGTCCTCCTCGTTCAGCCCCTCCTTGTGATAGATGCCCGCCTCGAACCTGCCGTCGCAGTCGCCGCCGAACTCCTGTGCAAAGACGATCTTGAACGCCGCCTCTCTCGCCTGGCTTCTCATGTATCTCCTCTTGTGGGAAAGCACCCCATCCGCATGGCGGACGGGGCGGCTCCTCACGATTTTTGATTTTCGCTTTGTTCCGCAGCCTCTGCAACGGGCGGCACGGAAGGCGCCGGCTCCGGGAAAACCACGCTCTGGATGTGGACGTCCACCTTGGCAATACGGTATTTCGTCATCGATTCGACCATCTGTTTGACAGTCTGCTGGATGGCGAACGCAAGCTCCGGCACGCTGTAACCATAGTGGGCAATGACGGAAATATCCGCAAAGATGCCCTCCTTTTCAAAGTTGACTTTGATGCCCTTGCTCTTGGAAGGAACAAGCTCGATCCCTTCCGTCTCCTGAAGGCTGAGCGCGATGATGCCGCTCACGATGTCCGTATTGTAAGAAATACGCCCCTTCTGACCATTCGGGTTATATCTGATACTTGCCATAATACATCCTCCTTTGGAAGTATTATCTCTTCTCTTTTCAAGTATTATAGCACATCTTTCCGTATTTTACCACTATCTTTCCGCATTTTTATGGCGATTTTTTTCAGCTTTCCGCATAAATGGGCATAATGACGATATTTCCGCTGCGGATCCCCAGCTCATCCTCGATCATGGAGAAGATACGCGTCACGTTTTCCGTCGACAGTTCGCTCGAATTGACGAAGATATTGATATTGTCCGACTCGGCGCCGATGGCAACAACGGCATCGGTAAACCCGAGCGTCTTGATCATCGTCTCGATGACGAGCTCGGTCTCCATCACCTCCACCATGCGCTGTTTTTCGGCGACGGCTTCCTTGTATTCCGAAGAATCTGCGGCATAGGCGGCAATGACGCTGTCGAGCTGCAAAAACTCTTCATTCCGCGTCGTCACGCGTTCGGTGCGGAAACTCGTGAAGTAATCTTCCTGCGCCGTCCCGTCCGCCGCAGCATCCGCAGACGTGCCCGCGAGCACGAAATTGAAGACGGCCGTCACGGCAAGCAGCAGCACGAGCGTAGACATGATCGCGATCTTTTTGGTGTTTGACATTTTCTATCTCCTTCAAAATGATTTCCTTGACTATGAGAGGTACACTTGGATCTTTTCCTTGGGAAGGCTGAGCGCGGAGGAGGCGAGATCGAGGATACGCATTCGGGAAAGGATGCTGTCCTCCCCTTTGCAGACGACGATACAGGAGACGGCGCGGCCCTCTTCCTCGACGATCATGACGGAAGCCTCCTCGATACCATCCACGCGTTCGAGCATGGCAGAGATGCGCGCCTCCGATTGCGTCTCTTCATAGGAGGAAACAGAGCCCCCGTCCGAAAAAAAGACCTGCCGGATGGCAAACAGCAACAGAAGCGCCAGAAAGCAGAAAAGAAGGAGCCGGAACGTCCTGTTTTCAAAAATCTTCTTCCAATCTTTCACGAGAAGACCTCCGCCTCACATCCGAATCGCTTTTCAAGCGCCGCCTCGATCCGCAACGATATATCTATATGCGACTCCTCCCCGTATATTCCGAAGTCCGAGATACGCACCGTGACGCTTTTTGCCGAATATGTGCCGTCCGCCGCAAGCACGACGTCCGCCTCTCCAACAATGCCGTACTCCTCCATGAGCCAGGACTCCACAGAGCGCTCGTTGTTCTGTTCGGCCATTTCCGCACAGGCACCGAGAAAATCGGCATCTTCCGAATATTCCGCCTCATCCAAAGAAAAAGCCGTTCCCCGAAAGAGCGAAACGACGGGAGATACAAGCAGGATGAGCGTGATGAGCTTGCACATCCCGCGGATGAGAGGAGCAAGTTTTCCGTCGGGCACAAGAATGGAAACGACTGCCGAGAGCAGGACGGCGCCCGCCACAGAGAGGATATACGCCTGCATCAGATCACCCCCGAACTGCACACGAGGAGCAGCAGCGTGAGAAAATAGAGAAAGGCGACGCAAAGGAGCGATGCGGTAAAATATCCGAGGTCGCCGCCCAGCCGGGAAAGAAGAACGGGGACCTTGCCGCCGACGGGCTCGGTCGCCGCCGCAGAAATGCGCAAGAAGAGCTGCGTCGCGGCAAGCAGGAGGAGCGGCTTTAAGACAACGGCCGCAAGAAGTAAAACAGAGAAGGAGCCGAGCGCGTTCTTGATGAGGGCGCTCCCCGCGAGCACGAGATCGACGCTCCCCGAAAGGAAGCCCCCGACAACGGGAACAGAGCCCGATATGACATATTTGACGGTACGGAGCGAAATGCCGTCGTATTGGGAAGCCGCAATGCCCTGAACGGTAAGGAAGAGCCCGAAAAGCCCCAAGGAGAGCCCGATGAGCCAGCGGCAGATACTCTTGAAAAAATCGCCGAGCTTTTCCGTGCGCACCTCCGCCGACAAGTTCCCGACATAACCCAAAATAAGCACGGAAATACAAACGGGCATCACGACCGAAGTAAATAATTTCAAAATACCGCCGCTCAAAAAAGTAACAGCAGGGCGATAAATGGCCGCCGAGACGTTTCCCCCGCTCGCCGCCATCAGCGTGAGCAGGACGGGATAGACGAGCTCCATTTGCCTCCCCAGCGCCGTCATCGCGGAGAGGCAGGACGAGAGCACCGAAACAAGACAGGAAAGCACGACCGCGCCGACCGCAAGATAGGCAACAAAGCCGATTATGTCTGACATGGTACTATGCAAAAACCCGCTTTTCGCAGAGTTCATGATGCCGCAAAGCAGACTTGCCGCCAAAATGATCGCAAAAGCAGGCAAAAGGACGAACAGCTCATCGGAAAACGTATGAAGGATCGTTTCCAACAGAGAGCCGTAATCCAGCGAAAGATCGCCGTCAATAAGCCCTTTCAGCTTATCTTTTAAGGAGATTCCATGAAATTCCGTCAAAGTATCGAGGTATTCCTGCAATTCTTTCAGATCAAGCTCATCCAATAAATCGGATATATTTTCCTGAAGTTCCTCTTCCGCTTCCGTCTCTGCCTCCCCTCCCGTCTCTGCCGAAACAGCAACAGCATCCTGCCCCGAAAAGGCGATGAGAAAAAGCATCAAACACAATAAGATCAAACATCTTTTCATCTTAGATCAACCCGATCAGCGACCCGATGAGCGAGAGCACGCTCTCCAATATCGGCACGGCTAAGATAAGCACAACGATCTTCCCCGCAAAGATGAGCTTATCCGCCAAAGAGTTTTGCCCGAAATCATTCAGAAGGCCCGCGCTGAACTCCACGAGATACCCAACGCCGATCATCTTCAGCAGGATCTTGATGAGGGTTGCGTCGATCCCCGTGTTCTGCGCAATATCATGGAACACGGAAAGGCTGTCTTTGACCAGATCGAGGATCATGAGGAGCAGGATGATGCACCCTGCCACAGTCACGGCAAAGGAGAGCTCCGGCCGCGCTGACTTGAGAAGGAGCGCGGTGACGGCCGTCACAAAGGCGATCCCGATGAGCTGAAAGATCTGCATCAGCTCACCCCGAAGATCTCTTGGATGGCGGAAAAGAGATCCCCGATCATCGTGACCGCAACGGTGAGGACGATGACGAGCCCGACGATGGAAACGACGGTGGCAATGTCGTCCCGGTCAGATTTTTTGAGCACCTGACAGACTACGGTGATGACGATGCCGATCGCCGCAAGTTTGAAGATCACCGAAATATCCATAGTTCCACCCCGATCGTCATACGACGAGCACCACGAGAGCAAGACCCGCAAGCAGTCCGAGTTTCAGATAGAGTTCCGTCCGCACCTTGGCCTCCTTTTCGCTTGCCGACTTCCAGCCGGAGAGCATCCCCGCCTGCGCGGAAAAATATGCCGTCTGCGTGTGAGCATCCCCCCTTCCGAGCTGTCGGAAATAGTTTTCTATTTCCGTCTTCTCCTCCCTGGTGAGAAAGTTGCAATTGAGCTCGACGATGCGCTTTTCCCGAAAGGCGGCGATGATCTTTCCGAATTCTCCCGCATGATCTGTTTCCCGCAAAAAGCTTCCGAGCGGGCGGCGCTCATAGGAAAGTTCGGAAAGATAGCGCTCGTTGAAGCGCAGCAGTTCGGAAAAGAACAGCTTTCTTGCACGATATTTCCCCGCGAGAAAATACCCGAGTGCAGTTGAAAAAGCGACCGTCAGCGCCGCCACGAGCACTTTAAGCCAAAACATTGCCCGCCTCGTCCAAAACAGCGCCGATCTTTCCCGGTCCGCTCAGCAGAACATAGCGGGAAAAGAGCTTCTGCGGCACGTCCTCATAGCGCGTAAGATGCGCCGACGCAAATACCATGACACCGCCCGCGATCGCCCGGCGTACGGCCTCGTAGTCCTCGGGAAGAAGCTCGTCCGTCACGATGAGATCGGGACGCATGGCGCGGATCCCCGCCGTAAAAGCCGTGAGTTTCCCGGCAAAGCGGATACAATCGCTCGTATCACCCCCTTCCCCCGTCGAAAGCTCCCCTCGCTCGTCGCTCACCAGGATGTTTGCAGCCGAGTGTTCGGAAACAAGGCGGACAAGGTCTTTTAGGAGCGTCGTCTTCCCCCAACCGGGCGGCGAAAGCAGCAAAAGCGAACAGAGCCCGCCGACCAGACAGCTTTCAAAAATATCTTTCGCGCAGTCCTTCTGCTCATGCGGCACCCGGATACAGAGCGAAGTGATGCTGTGTACGGATAAAACGCCCCCGCCTTCATAGACATAGGTACCCGCGATCCCGACCCGCTCGCCTCCCGCCGCGGTCACAAACCCCTGGCGGATCTCGTTCTCCACGGCGTGTACGGAATAGCCGCAGGCCGCACAGAATGTCTCCTCCACCTCTTCGGCCGTCGGACGCAATGCGCTTTGCGCCGTCTTTACGATCCCGCAGCGCCCGATCGGCACATAATTTCCCCTGAAATTGGCATAAAGCGGCTTACCCGTGCGCACCCGCAGTTCATAGAGCTGCTCCCGATCGATATGCGATACGGCATCCCTGAGCCGCGGAGAGAGAAATTCCAACATCGCTCTATTGTATGGGACGGGCTGCGGGAATATGAAAGAGGCCGCCCCGCAAAGAGGCAGTCTCTTCAAAAACATTGTCGAAAATTATGATCGCCCGCAGGAGTTCAACACTTTTCCCTTCCTGTCGGCCAAAGCTATGTTTCCCTACGTTCACGCCCTCAGCAGAGAACAAACCGCATCATCTCTGTTCTTCATCATGCGCCCCGGAGCCGCGCACCCTTCTGAGCAATGCGTTCAGACGCTTTCCCAACCCGCCGAGATGCTCTCTGAAATTTTTATCGAGAACGATGATCAGAGCGGTCGGAACGAGCGCCAGCCCCACCGCGATAAATCCATTGGCAAACAGCATCGCGACCGGACTTGCAAGCTCTACGCGGCATAGATGCAGGACGCAGAGCATGGCGGCAAAGAGCGCGATAAACGCGTAATTTTTGACATAATACTTCTTTGCGGAACACTCGAACACATATTTATGCAGCACATGAGGCTCCACGATGTGGCAGATGAAGATGTTGGTCAGGATGGTCGCGACGATGACCCCTACGACGCCGTTTTCCTCCGAACCGAACAGGAGCACAAAGGCAATGGAGAGGATAACGTTGATGACGCCTTCCGCAAGGGGCTTCCAGCGGTCGTAATAGAACGTCCCCGTCGCATCGCGGAACAGAAGCACCGCCTGCCGCATGAACTGGATAAAATAGTTCAGCGTAATGACAAATGAGACCGACCGCGCCATTTCAAGTTCCCCGCCGCCGCCAAAGCAGAGCGTAACAAATTGATCGATGATGGCGTAATAGCCGAGGAAAAACACGAGTCCGAGGACGAAGTTAAAGGTGTGGAAGAACTCGAAATAGGGCTTGACAGCATCCTTTTCCTCAACGCAGAGGTGACCGATAACGGAGGTGAGCGGTGTAAAAAAGAGCGAAATGACGCTGACCATCGCCATCATGATGGTGGTATAGTTGGAATATTTCCCCACGATCACGATGCCGATGAAGGCAGAAATGATGACGGAGTCTGCCGTATTGACGAGAACGCTGCCGATCTTGTGCATAAAAATCGCCTTGACATTCTTGGAGACCTCGCGCCTCGTCGCCCTGTCCGCCCGCTGCCGATTGCGCAGAACGGAGGAATAGTCTCTGTGCACCACGATCTCCGTCACCAGCCATTGAAAGAGCGTCGAGACGATCGCACACGCAAGAAAGATCTCAAACGAGCAGAACGTAAAGAGAACAGCGACCTGGAGCCCCTGCTGAAGCAGCATCCCGACGGAAGTGATGGTCGTCGTCACATAATTGTTCTTGTAAGCGTTGATGAGCGAGCTCTTGGCGCTGAACGCATACGAAACGAGAATAGAGGCGAGCATCAGTGCGAAGGAGAGATATAAATTGGTATCCGCCTCCGCATATCCCTTGGCAAGATAGGGCAAAAACGCCATAAAAATACAGCCGCATACCAAAATGACGGCGCCGATGATGAGATACAGCCTTGAAAAAAGACGGTACAAAGCTGCAACCTGATCGTCGTCACCCTCCACGATGGGCCGGTACATACAATAGGTGATCACGCTCCCCACACCGAGCTCGGTCACGGACATCGAACCAATGACCGTCGTATAGAGAGAATTGAGTCCGTTGACGGCATCGCCGAGTTCGGAGATGAGCAGACGGCGCACGAGCAGCGTCCCTAAAAGGATGAGGATCTTGAATACGATGGATACGACGACGTTTTTTATCCCTCTCTTTTTATCCACCGCGTCACCTCGTAGCGCAAGACGCGCAAAACGTCCTTTCCCTTCCGCAGGATGCGATAGAGAAAGAAAAGCTTATGTTTGAGCAGGAAGGGCTTGATCCCCTCCCCGTAAGTTTCGAGCAGAGAACGGAACTTGGGCTCGCTCAGGATGCGCTTTGCGAGCGCGTCGTTCTTGAAGCGGACCGCCTCCCCCATCACCGACTGATGATAGAAGTAATAGTAATAGTTGAGCGTCTCCTCGGGAAAGCCGAAGCGCTTCCGCTTTGCAGCAAAGAAAGCATTCAGGTTCTTGCAGTCCACAAGATAGCGCGGCAGCTTTTCGGGAGAATTGCAGATCGAGCCCCTGACATCACAGCGATGATAATAGAGATGATCGGAAAGAAAATACATCGACTTGATCTGAGAAAGATACGGCCTGCAGATGCTGTCGTCCTCGTACATGGAGATATCCTCCATCGTATCGGGCAGGATCTCTCTCAAAAGCTCCGTGCGGAACACCTTTGCCCAACGCAAAACGGGCAGCTCCTTTTTATGCTGCCCCTTGAAGTAGAGATACTCGTCTTTGACGCGCTCGAGCTCTTTGCCGACGTATTCCCCCTGCGGGATATCGAGCGAACCGCACGTCTTTCTCTGCGATTTTTCATAGACCTCCACCCAGCCATGCTGGATGAGATCGTAGTCTCTGAGGCGAAGGAGGCTCTCCACCGTCTCAAAGAGCGCGGGAGAGACATAGTCATCCGCATCGACGAAGATGATATATTCCCCCGTCGCCCGTTCCACGCCGAATTTCCAGGTGCGGAACACCCCTTCGTTTCGCTTGGAGTACACTCTGATGCGCGGGTCTTTATACATCATCAGGATCTCGAGCGAGCGATCCTGCGAGCCGTCGTCTATGGCGACGACTTCCAGATCTTCCACGGATGAGGCGAGGATACTATCGATACACTGCGCAATGTAGCGATCCGCATTGTAGACGGGAACGATCACACTGATCTTTTTTTCAAACTTGCTCATTGGTATCCTCCAAAGGTTCGCGGCACTCCTCCCGCTCCCTTCCGGTCGCACCCCAAAGGATACCGAACATCATCCAATGATACAGCCTGAGATAGCCCTGGTTGATCTGAAGAATGACGGTAAAGAAAAGAAGCGCGAGCGCAAACGAAAAGAGCAGAAAGGTCTGCTCGGTCCGACGGCGGCGATAGAACACAAACGCCTGTACGGCGAGCGCGGCCGTCAGCCCATAAAAGGCAACAAAACCACCGATGCCGAGCGTTGCAAGAAGTTCGAGAGTAACATTCGTCGGCACATATCCCGCTTCCTGACCGAGATATAGCCCGTAATTGCCGGGGCCGACGCCAAAAAAGACATTTTCGAGAAAGACCTGCCAAGTCTCCGTCCAACCCGCAATGCGGCCTCCCGACGCTTCGTCGAGCGAGGAATCGAAAAGCCTCCCGAGAAAGACTTCAAACATCGACGAAAAGGCGATGGCCGCCGCCGCAAACAGGACGAGCAGAATGACGGGAAAGGCCAGCTTCTTTGCCGTGACGCCCCGAAAGAGCCAAATGAGATAGACGACACCGACGACGAGCGCAATGGCAAGAAAGCCGGAGGTGGAAGTCGAGATGAGGAACATGATGAGCGCAGCGAAAACATCCCAGAGGTAGTTCTTCCTGCCGTTGAGCAAAAACTGCAGAAAGGCAAGGGCGAACCACACGGTCAGATAGGTCGCAAGATAGCTCGGCTCATAAAACCACAGCTGAAAGCGATAGATGCCCATATACTCCCCATAAGAGGGAAGGAAAGAAAATTCATACCCCGTAGTGAGCTTGAGCGCAAACTGCAGCAACAGGATGAAGAACTGCACGAACATGGTCGCACGGAACACGGACAAAAAGCGTTCCAAACCATAATACTTCACATAGGAGGCAAACGCATAGAAGAGAAAAAGAATGTTATAGACGATGGAACAGAAAAAGAGGATGCCGCGCGTGAGGCTGACGGAAAAGATCGTCGAAAGAAAAGAAAAGCCGAGAAAAGCGACGACCCACCAATTGCAGGTCAGACGATACTCTCCTTTGACGGCAAGCAGCAGCGCAAAGATACATAAAAACAGCTGATCGACGCGGAAATTTACGCCGAAAAGCTCGATCCCCCACCGGTCTGCCCCGATCAGCAATACGGAAAGAAAACAGAAGAAGTGGATAAAGAGATCGAGATCGATCTTTGCACCGAAGAATGCACGGGGCTTCGGCTGCGGCAAAGACTCCTCCCCGGATGAGGCAAGCTCCTTTATCATACGCCCATATGCTCCAAAATCGTCCTTGCGCAGCGCGCATAGCTGTAACGGGACAGTACTTCCTCGCGGCAGCCGATCGCCTCGGGCGGACGGGAGAGCGCCCTCGTAAGCCCCTCCTCCCCCCGGAAAAAGACGACGGGAAGGCCTTCGTACACTTCGCGGAAGACGGGGATCTCCGAAACGATGGGCTGCGTGCCGAGGACGAGCGCTTCAAGCGGCGGCAGGCCGAACCCTTCATAGACGGAAGGCAGAACGAGATATTTCGCCCTCGCGATGGCGGGCAGCAGCTCCTCGTCCGAAAGCCTCCCCGTGAATTCCACGTTGCGGTAAGCGGACTCGTCGAGATCGAGCCCCGTTAAAAAGTGCTCCTTTTCGCCGATGATCTTGAGCTTCGTCTCCCCTTCGAGGCGGGAAAACGCGGCAAGCAGCGTCTTTAAGCCCTTGTGCGGCTTGACGTTTCCGACATAGACGATCTCATCGGCCTTTTCGGGCACGGCGTGGCTGCGCGCATAGGAGGCGACGCTCTGAGAAATGCCGTTGTAGTTCACAAAACATTTTGCCGCAAGTTTGCCGTAGTAATGCTTACAGCGTTCTTTGGTAAAAGCAGAGACGCAGGAAATTTTCTTCGCTCGTTTCATGCAGCGTTTCAGGAGCGTCCGCTTGATGAGACGGTCCAGCGTTCCCTTGGTCGTCTCCTTCACGTCGAGGAAGGCAAGATCGTGCATGATCGCATACACGGGCAGGCGGATGCCGAACGGCACGAGGAAATTCGGGAGAAACACGGCGTCGCAGACTTTATTGAGCTCCTTCGGGAAGGAAAACAGTCCGCGAACGGAATAAGGGTCGCTGTCGTCCTCGACGATATGCGCCCCTTCGTACTTTTCAAGGCTCGCCCTCTTTCCGATGAGCCAATATTCATTTTGAGAGAAATCGAGATTTTCGAGGATGCCTTCCGTCACCCTGCCGATACCCGATCTCCCCAAATATCTGCAATCGATGGCGATCTTCATAAAGATCCGGTGCCTCCTTTCAAATGGCGACGAACAGTACTTTACACTTTCCCGAAATACGGGTCGCCCTGCCATGGATCATCCAGGTATCGCCCCTTTGGAACTTCTCCTCCGCTTCCCCCGCATAGAGAGTGCCGCCGCCGTCGAGGACGAGCGCAAACGTGAGATGAGACACGGGCAGAAGGATGGTGAGATCGCCCTCCGCCTCATATCTCAGAAGCGTACATTTGCCGTTGCGGCCGAACATCCCGCCGATCGATTTCTCCATGCTCAGCGTGTCGCGCCGTTTGAGATCGGCGATCTGCGTCTTGTGATAAGTAAGCACATCGAGCGCCTTTTTAACGTGCAGCTCACGGCCTTTGCCGTTTTCATCCAAACGGCCGTAATCGTACATACGATAGGTAACGTTGGAGGTCTGCTGCACTTCGCAGATCAGGCACCCCGCCCCGATGGCGTGTACCGTACCCGCCGGGATATAATACGCCTCATTGGGCTTTACCTTCACGCGGTTGAGGACTTCCTCAAGCGTATTATCGGCAATGCGGCGCTTGACTTCCTCTTTCGTCACATCGCGCGAAAATCCGAGATAGATGAATGCATCCTCATCCGCCCCGAGCACGAACCACATCTCGTTCTTGCCGTTGTCGTTCTCATGCTTTTTGGCGTACTTATCGTTCGGATGTACCTGAATGGAGAGATTCTCCTTGGCGTCGATATACTTGATCAGGATAGGGAGCTGGTGATTGCGGGCAGCGTATTTTCCTGCCGTGAGCCAACCCACCTTATCGAAGTATTCGTTGAGCGTCTTGCCGCAGAAGGCGCCGCTTTCAACGATGCTCCTTCCGGCAGGATGGGTGGAAACTTCCCAGCTTTCCGCAATGCGGGGAAGCTCCCCCGTGTCTTTGTGGAGCTCATCGCGGATCTTGGTCCCGCCCCAAATATAGTCCTGATAGGCTGATTTTAATTTGATCACAAATTTATCCTCTCGGCGTCACGCCTGCAGCATCGCCGCAGCGCCGCGCACGATCTCTTCTGTTTTATTTTTTGCGTCCTCCGGGGAAGCCCCCTTGGCACCGCAGTAAAGCTTGAGCTTGGGCTCGGTACCCGAAGGGCGGACGCAGCACCAGCCCTCCCCTTCGAGCTCGAAATAGAGCACATTGCTCTTGGGAAGAGCGAGCGCACGCTCTTCGCCCGTCCGATCGCGGCGAACTCCTGCCGAATAATCGCGCACCGCAAGGACGCGGACGCTTCCGACCTTATCGGGGAACACCTCCCGAAGCTGCTGCATACGCGCCTTCATGCGCTCCGCGCCGTCCGCGCCCGGGAAGGAAAGGCTCTTTTGCCCCTCTTCGAAGTACCCGAGACGGGCATAGAGCGCGTCCATCACGTCCGCAAGCGTCATGCCGCGCGTGCGGTAGTAGCAGGCTGCTTCGGCAAGCGCCGCGGCGGCAGAGACGGCGTCCTTGTCGCGCGCGTAACTGCCCGTAAGGCATCCGTAGCTCTCCTCAAAGCCGAAGAGATATTCGTATGCCCCCTTGCCCCCGTCGAGCCTTCCGCCGTTAGCCTCTTTGGCAGCCTCGAAGCGGGAGATCTGCTCTCCGATATACTTGAAGCCCGTCAGCGTCTCGATCTCGGTGATGCCGTAGTGCGCGGCGAGCGCTCTTGCCATATCCGTCGAGACGATGGTCGTGACGAGCGCGCCGTCCTGCCTGCGCTGAGGCAGGAGCCCGAGCTCCGCCTTCCGCGACAGAAGATATTCCGCGATGAGGATGCCGCTCATGTTGCCCGTGAAGGGGCGGTATTCCCCGCTCTTCTCCTTCACATAGACGCCGAGGCGGTCGGCGTCGGGGTCGGTGGCGAGCACGAGGTCGGCGTCCTTCTCCTTCGCAAGCGCAAGCGCGAGCGTGAAGGCGGCGCGGTCTTCGGGGTTGGGATATTTGAGCGTCGGGAAGTTCCCGTCGGGCGCTTCCTGTTCGGGCACGACAAAGACCTGCTCAAAGCCGAGCTCCTTCAAGACCCTTCTCACGGGCAAATTGCCCGTGCCGTTCAAGGGGGTGTAGACGATCTTGATGTTCTTCGCTTCCTTTTGGAGCGCTTCGGGGCTCAAAACGAGCGCCTTGACGGCGGCAAAATAAGCGGCGTCCACCTCTTCCCCGATCGGGATAAGGAGCCCGCGCGCCTTCGCTTCCGCTTCGGGGATGCGCTTGACGTCTTCATACGAGACGGCATCGACAAAGGAGATGATGCGCTTGTCGTAGGGCGGCACGATCTGGCAGCCGTCCGAAAAATACACTTTATAGCCGTTGTATTCGGGCGGATTGTGGCTCGCCGTGATGACGACGCCCGCCGCAGCTTTCAAGTGCCGTACGGCGAAGGAGAGCATGGGCGTGGGGCGCAGGCTCTTAAAGAGGTACGCCTTCACGCCGTTGGCTGCGAGGATGCACGCCGTATCGTGCGCAAATTCTTTGGAACGGCGGCGGCTGTCG
>CALVPY010000005.1 GCA_944354535.1 uncultured Clostridia bacterium | reverse complement strand
TTTTCTGCTTACTTCCCTTTTTTTCCATAAAATTATGCACCTCCAAAAGTCTGTCCAACTTTTGGGGTGCATATCAAAAGACGCGTATGAAGCGTACCTCGAAGAGACGGGGGAAGAGCTCTCCTTTTCCGACTTTCTCAAAGAATATCTGAGCGTGGAGGACGATTCCAACGCGCAGGCCGTTGCGGCGTGCCTCAACTCCACCCTGAAAATTTACGCCGAAAGCGTGGAAACGCAGCTCTCCCTCAACCCCTTCTGGGGAACGACGGAGGTTTCCGACGTCGTCATCTCGACGGGCGCAGCCGTCATTTACCGCATCGACGAGGAGGCGGACACCGCCTATCTTGTGACCAACTATCACGTCGTCTACAACGAGGACGCCGACACGGAAAAGAACGGCGGCACCATCGCCCGCGCCGTTTACGGCTACCTTTACGGCAGCGAGAACGAGCCCACCCTCGTCGATAAGAACGGCGACGGCACGGCGGACACCGACGAAGACGGCTACACCGAGTACGACTACGGCGAAAGCGCCATTGCCTTCGAATATGTGGGCGGCTCGATGGAGAACGACATCGCCGTCCTGCGCGGCTCCCTCTCCGCGCTCCGCGCCCTCAACCCCGACGTGAAGGCGGTGACCGTGGCAGACGGCTACTACGTGGGCGAGACCGCCATCGCCATCGGCAACCCCGAAGGCGAGGGCATCAGCGTGACGCAGGGCATCATCAGCACCGAATACGAGGAGATCACCCTGGAAATGGGCGGGAAGCGCCGTTCCTACCGCACTCTCCGCATCGACACGCCCCTGTATGAGGGCAATTCGGGCGGCGGGCTCTTCAACCTCAGCGGCGAGCTCATCGGCATCACCAACGCGGGCAGCAAGGAAGACCAGAACATCAACTACGCGGTGCCCATCGACCTTGTGACGGGCATTGCCGACAATATCATCGACTATTCCCTCGACAATGACGATTCGACGAACGGCGCCTACCGCATCACGCTGGGCATTTCGGTGACGGCGCAAACCTCGCGCTATGTCTATGACGGCGAGACGGGCTACGGGCACATCGAAGAGGAAGTGACGGCGGCTTCCGTCACGAAGGGCTCGGTCGCAAAGACGCTGGGGCTCGAAGAGGGAGATATCATCGACGCCGTGATCGTGAACGGCACGGAGCACGAGATCCTTCGCACCTTCCACATCTACGACGTCCTCCTCACCGTGCGCGCGGGCGACAGCATCCGCATCCGCTATGAGCGCGACGGGGCGCTCCAAGTGACGGACGGCTACACCGTCTCTTCCGCCGACCTCTCCCCCATCGAATGAGGAAGGAGGGCTTTCCCCGAAAGCACCTCAGTTGCGGCGCAAATCGTGCAGAAACGTGCAAAATAACGCCGAAAATTGCGGCAAACAAAATAAATGACGCGGCGGGGCGCCCCGGTTTTCCCAGGCGCCCCGCCGCTTTTTGCTCTTATGTTCCCGTCATGCGGCAGGCTCCGCATCGCTCTCCTGCTGACGCTTCTCCATCCTGCGCCAATTGATGAACCCGTAGAGATCGTTTGCAAGGAACATCACAAAGCAGATGATGACGGAAAGATAGGTGATGTCCTCTATGGCGGCGAGCGTCCACAGTACGACGAGCACGACGTCGTTGGCGGCATAGGCGAGCGCGTAGTAGGGGCTGCGCCGGAAGGTGAGATAGACGGCGAGAAAGCTCGTCGCCACCGAAACCGTGCTCGGGATAAGATTGGCGGTATCGAGCGCCTTCAAAATAAAATAGAAGGCTGCCGTCACGGCGGCGGTGAGAAGAAGGGCAAAGACCGCCTCTCCCGCGCGCAGGCGGTTGACCCTGACCTCGGCGCGGTTGCCCTTGAAGGGATGACGGAGCCATGAGATGAGCGCCGCGAGCGCCATGGGCGCCGTCATGCCGAGATAGGTGATCATCTCGCCGTAATAGGAGAACGTCCACGAGATGACCCCGTAGAGCGCGCTGAACAGCAGCATGAGCGCCTGCCCCGCGGGGTTGCCCTTTGCGCAGAAGATGAGCGAAGTCGCCCCGACGAGAGAGGCAAAGAGGGTGAGCCAGTTCTCGCGGTCGAAGACGCAGAAGGAAAGGACGATGAGCAGGACGGAGGCGCCCCAAAGGAGCAGCTCGCCCTTTGAAAAGGAACGGAAAAACGATTTGACAGCCTGCATTCTGACCTCAAAAAAAGGACACCCGCTGCCGCATCTTCCAAGACCTAACGATGCGGCGACGAATGCCCTTGCATTCCCTACCCGGTGGCAGGATGGTTTGATTTTCTTCGATCATATCAAATCTATACTCGTAAGTCAAGCGTTTGGGGGCGCCTTGAAGGCGTTTCCCCGATCTTTTCGCCCTTTTCTTTCCGCACGGACTATTCCAGCTTGAGATAGACGGTGATGCCGTTTTCTTCGGAATATTCGCGGCGCAGGCAGACGGCGTCGACGAGGAAGAGCCCGCGGCCGCACTCGTCGCTCACCGAAGAGCAGCGGCTGACTGCGGGAGGGCAGAAGGCGTTCTCTCCCCGTACGCAGAGAAGGAGCTCGTTCCCCCTTTTTTCCGCACGGAAAAATGCCCTGCCGCCGCCGTGGCGCAGTACGTTGATGACGAGCTCGTTGGCGACGAGCTTGCTGTCGAACACGACGCCCTCGGAAATGTTTTCCTCCGAAAGGCGCGCGCACATCCTGTCGAGCGCCGATTGCAGCGCCGCATGATCGCCGATCTCGAAGTACATCATTCTGCCATGCCTTGTTTCAAGTCTTCTCTCAGCTTCTGTATGATCTTGCGCTCCATGCGCGAGACGTACATCTGCGAGACATTCATCCTTCTTGCCGTTTCCGCCTGCGAAAGCTCCTGCCCGAACCGATAGGCAACGAGCTTCTTTTCCGTCTCTCCGAGGGAGGAAAGCGCCCGCCGCACGGCATCGTTTTGTTCGATGCGCTCGAAGGCGTCCTCGCCGTCGGGCAAGACATCGTAAAAGCTCGCGCCGTCCTCATCGCCGTCTACAGGGCGATCCAGAGAGACGACGCTGCCCGCTTCCATGCAGCTCAGCACTTCTTCTTCGGGAACGCCCAGCTTTTCGGCGATCTCCTTCGCCGTGGGGCTCTTGCCGTTTGCAAGGGCGAGTTCCTCTTCCGCCTTCTTGACGCTCACTCTCAGCTCCGCCACGCGGCGGGGCAGATGGATGAGGCGGGAACGGTCGCGGAAATAGTTCTTGATCTCCCCCGTGATGGTGGGCGTGATGAAGGTGGAAAATTTGAGTCCCTTCGTCTCGTCGAAGCGGTCGATGCCTTTGAGGAGCGCCAAAGAGGCGACCTGAAAGAGATCGTCGTACTCAACGCCGCGCCCCACGAACTTTTTTGCGATCATGGAGGCGATGAAGAGGTACTTTTCGGCGATCTCGTTCCGAAGCTTGACATCATGCGTTTCTCGGTATGTTTTGAAAAGTTCCGTCTCGTCCATCAGTCACATTCAAACCCAAAGGTAATACGGGACGCTCCCGTCTGCGTCTTCTGCATGGAAAGGTCCTTGACGAGCGCCTGCAGCAGCGCCACGGAGATCTCCTCCTCCATCGAGGAAACGGTTTCCCCGCCGCCCTCTTCGCCCTCGATGAGAACGCGCACGCCCTTTTCGTGCGTGAAGACGAGGCGCGCCGACAAAAAGCCCGCGTGCTTCAGAAGGAGCAGGCTTTCGGTGACGCAGACTTTGCAGTCTTCGCTCTCTTCGAGGCCGAGGCCGACGAGCGAACAGACGCCGCCCGTAAGCAAGCGTACAGTCGTCAGAAGATCGCTCTGAAGGGGTACTTTTAAGTCGATAAGTGCGTTCATGATGCGATCTCCATGATGGTGTCGAGCGCGCAGATGACGAAGAGCTTTTTGATGTGGGCGTTGAGGCCCGAAAGCTTCATCTTATGCCCGTCCGTTTTAACGTGCTTCAAAATTTTGACGAAGGTGCCGAGCGTCGTCGAATCGATGAATTCGAGCCCGGCGCATTCGAACGCGATGTCGCCCGGGGCGCTGTCGTAAGCGGCGATGACTTCGGCGCCGAACTCTTCGGCATTGCCCGAATCGATCGTCCCCGAGAGGGCGATGCGAATTTCAGGCGTGAGAGCCAAGATCTGAACTTCTTTCATGCTGTCCTCCGCGCCCTTTGGGGGCGCTCACCGCGCCGCCCGCAAGGGGGCGCGTGTTTTTACGTTCTCTTATGATAAATATACCCGCATCCGGGGGGAGATGAAACGCTCAAAGGAGCGCATTGACGTCGGGAAGGACGAGCGTTGGCTCGTCGGGATAGTTGTTCCGCGTTTCTTCCGTCGTTTCGCCGCTCAAGACGAGCACGGTGTGCATGGCGCAGTTGCTGCCGAAGCGGATGTCGGTATGCAGCCTGTCCCCCACCATGCACATGCGGGTGCGGGGGATGTGCAGGCGGCGTTCCAGGCTTTCCCCCATCACCGCGGCGGGCTTGCCCACGACAAGGTCGGGCCGCCGCCCCGAGGAGGCGTAAAACAGCTCCAGAAAGGAACCGACGTCGGGCATGGGAACGCCCTTCGTGGGGCAGACGGCGTCGGGATGGGTGGCGATGAAGTATGCTCCCCCCGCCAGAAACTCGTTAAAGCGTTTGAGCTTTGCAAAGGTGAGGCTCGTATCGTAGGCAAGGATGACGATATCGGGTTTATCCTCCACAAGGGGCACGGTGCGGGCAAATTCTTCCTTCACCGCGTCCGTCGCAAGGAGAAAGATCCTCTTTTTCGGAAAATGCGCCAAAACGTGCTCCGCCGCCGCCATCGCCGAAGTGCAGATGAGATCTCCCTCCCCCAGAATGCCGATGCGGGAAAGCTTTTTGCGGTACTCCTCTTCCGTCTTTGAAGAGTTGTTGGTGACAAAGACGACGCGCTTTTTGAGGGCGCGGAGACGGGCGAGCGTCCCCTTGACGTCGCCGATGGGCGTCTCGTCGAGATAGACGGTGCCGTCGAGGTCGAAGAGGAAGGCGTCGGTGCATTCGAGAAGCTGTTCTTTGGTCATGAGGGCTCCTTATCCCGTTGTGTCATAAGCGCGGGAGCCGCCTCAGCCGCGCTCCAGAAGGCCGAAGTCGCGGATGACGGAGGAGAGCCCGCGCGGGGCAAATTCGGGCAGATACTGCAAACGGAAGGTATCCCCGCCGCGAAGAGACACGGGCACAGCGGAAAGCGATAGGACGCGCTCCGCCTCCCGTTCCCGCGCAGAAAGGAGCGATGCCGCCTCCTTCTGAAAGCTGCCGCGGATGCGTTCGAGCGTGAGAGCGCGGAGGGCGTACTCTTCGGGCGAGGGCACACGGGCGCAGAGCGGGGCACCCGCATGAAGAGCACGGCGCGCGTAGTCCGGCACGAAGGTGCGGCGGGGTCTGCCCTTTTCAAAGAACGCCGCATAGAGAGCCGAAAGCTGCACATACGCCCGCCAATGGGGCGTTTTTTCGCCGTCCTTCTGAAGGAGCGCGGAGAGCGTGAAGCCCTCCCCTTCGAAAAGAGCCGCGGGCAGGGAAAAGACGGCGCGGAGGACGCATTCGAAGTCCGCTTCGAACGCGGGGACTTCGGGGCGGGGCTCCCCCATCCCGAACGCCGCGAGCGCGCGGCCCTCGAAGGAGGAGAGGCGGGCAAGCAGGAGCGAGGCATATGCTTCGCCGAGCGTGGGCGCAAGCAGCGCTCTGTCGCAGCAGACGGAGGCGGGCGCAAGGCGGTGAAGGGCGCGGTCTCCTCCGATGCAGAGCGGCGCACACTCCTCCGACGCCCCCCGAAGGGAAGCCTCGGCAGGAAAGAGCACGCAGGGGATGCGGCGCACCTCGGCAAAGCTGCGGGCGGCGGCGAGCACCTCCCTCCCGCCCGCCGCGAGGATGCAGGCAACGCCCTCGGGCAAAGAAAAGAGGGGGAGCGCATCGCCTTCCAGAACGAGAGAGATGGCGCGCGGCGAGAGCGCTACTTCACGAAAGGCCCAAACGCGTTCGGGATCGCTCACGAGCGCCAGCTTTCCGCCCGCGATCCGCGAAAACTGCGCCGAGATGCACTCCTTGACGCCGGAAAAAAAGAGCTCACTTTGGCCGTTTGCAACGCCCGGGGGCGCGTTTCTCTTTGGTACGGACGCAGAAATGAGCTGCATACGGGGAACTCCCTATTTTAAGATCTGTTTGAGTTTTGCGAGCAGCACGTCGTTTTGTTCGGGCGTGCCGATCGTGATGCGCAGAAAATCGCGGAGGATGGGTTTTTCCCAATGGCGCACCAGAACGCCCTCCTCTTTCAGGGCGCGGTAAAGTTCGCCGCCGCTTTTCTTCACCCTTCCCGCAAAGAGGAAATTGGCGCCCGATTCGGGCACGGTGAAGCCGAGAGAGAGCAGCGCTTCGCGGAGGCGGGCGCGTTCCCTTTTGACGAGCGCCGCAGTCTTGTCGCGGTAGTCCTTATCTTCCACCGCCGCGGTGCAGACCGCCTGCGCGACGGCGTCCACGGGATAGGAATTGAAGCAGTCCTTCATGCGGAAGAGGCCGCCTATAAGAGCCTCGTCCCCCACGGCGTAGCCGCAGCGGATGCCCGCCAAGGAATAACTCTTGGAGAACGTCTTGACGACGAGAAGATTCTTGTATTTCTTCGTGAGCGGCACGGCGGACTGCCCGTAAAAGTCCATGTACGCCTCGTCGGCGATGACGATGCGCTCCCCGACCGAAGCGACGAAGTTTTCCACCGTTTCGATGGGAAGGGCGATGCCCGTCGGCGCGTTGGGGTTGCAGAGATAATACCCCGCGCAGTCGGCAGTCTGCATTGCCGCAAGGTCGAAGGAAAAGTCGGCTTTCAAAGGCACGATATGCGTCTTCACGCCGAAAAAGGCGGCGAAGACTTCGTAAAAGCTGTAAGTAAGGTCGGCAAAGCAGGCAGGCTTTCCCTCTTCGTCGAAAAAGGCGGGGAAGGAGAGCGCCAGCACTTCATCCGACCCGTTGCCGCAGAAGACGTTGCCCTCTTCCACCCCTTCCGCACGGGCGATGGCAGCGCGGAGGCCGTCCGCATCGGGGCGGGGATAGAGGCGGAGTGCCCCTGCATCGAAAGCGCGGAGCACTTCGGTGGCGCGCGGCGAGGGAGGGTAAGGGTTTTCGTTGGTGTTGAGCTTAACGTACTGCTTATCGGCAGGCTGTTCGCCCGCCGTGTAAGGCGCGATGGCCTGCGCCCGTTTGCTCAAAAAGTTCATGGCATGACCTCCTTAAAAGAGCAGCATGAAGGCGTTGCCCGCATACCCGACGGCGATGCCGAGCGCTGTGAGCGCGCCGAGGACCGCCAGATTGCGCTTCCATGCCTTGGCGTTTTGGAAGAGCACCAAAATGCCGAGACCCGTGTTGGCGACGAGCCCCGCAAGACAGCTTGCAAGAGTGAGGCCGCCCACCGCATAGGTTTCGGCGAGGACGACGCTCGAAGCGCAGTTGGGCACCAGCCCCACGAGGACGGCGACAAGGGGCTGGAACCAATAGCCCGCGCCCTCCAGAAAGCCGACGACGCGCTCCTCCCCCACGAGGAAAAAGAGGGTGCCGAAGGCGAAGTTGACGACGAGGATGGCTGCCGCCACCTGCAGCGCGTGCAGAAGGGGCGAGAGAAAATACAGCGTCCATGCCCCTTCGTGCTTGTGTTCGCAGACGTGGAATTCTTCGTTTTCGTGATCGTGTCCGTGAGCATGACCGTGGTCGTGGTCGTGTTCGTGGCCGTGTTCGTGCTCATGGGCGGGCGCGGGCAGAGGCGCCGCAACCGCCCGTCCGCGGAAGAGAAAGTCTGCAAGATAGCCCGCCGCGGCAGCGAGCACGAGTTTGACGACGAGGATGACGCCGATGGAGAGAAGCTTGCGCTGCCAGGAAAGTTCTGCAAGGGCGAGGACGAGCAGAGCTTCGTCGTTGGTCGCAATGAATACGGCAAGCAGGGTGCCGAGGGTGATGAGGCCGCGTTCGAAGAGCTTGCCCGCCATCACCGAAAAGCCGCACAAGGGGATGAGCCCCGTCGCTCCCCCGATGAGGGGCGCAGCTTTGCCCGAGAGCGCGCGCGAAGGCACCCCCACCCGCGTGCGGTGCTCTAAAAGTTCGATGAGCACATAGAGCACGAACAGGAAGGGCAGCATCTTGAGCGTATCGAGAAGGGCATCCAAAGCGACGTCGAGCAAAGTGCGGGCCTCCGTAAATTCTTGGGGAGCAGAAACAGCCCCCGTAACGCAAAAAGTATATCTCTTTTGCAGCGGTTTGTCAATTTTTTCGCGCGGGGAGAAGAAAATTGCCCCGCTCCCCTTCCGCTCTCCTTCCGCTCCGCGCCGGCTGCGGGCGAAAATAACAGCGCTCCCTGCTCCGCGCCGGCTGCGGGCAAACACGGCTGCACCGCCCCTTATGGCCGCGCCCCGGGCGCATTGCAAAACGTCTTTTGCATCCGCAGAAAAAGAGACGCCCGAATACGCTTCGGGCGCCTCTTTGGTAATATGATCCGGGAGGAATTATTCTTCGTCTTTCTTTTCTTCGGAAGCCGCGGCAGCCGCCTTCTTCTTTTCCATTCTGGCGTTCTGCTTCTCGAGCTTCTTCATCTCTTTGGTGACGACTCTTGCAGCGTCGATCTGAGCCTGCATCTCCTGAGGTGTAGGAGGCACGAATGCCGCGCCCTCTGCATTTTCGGGGATGACGTCGTAGTGCTCATCGCGCTCGAGCATCGTTGCTTCGGTGTAGCCGTCGAAGAGGTGGATGTGCTTTGCGTCGAAGGCAAGCTCGACGATCTCGCCGAGGCTGACGGTCGCACGCGAGCTGATCTTCGCGATCATCTGAGCGGCGTTGTCGACAATGGTGTTCTTATCGTTCTCGTACTCGAGGTCGCAGTAGATCTGCGTCTCGGCGCCGAGCTTTTCGATGACGTCGATCTTCGCCTTGACGATGGTCTCGGGCGAGTTGGAGATAAAGAGATCGTCCTCGTGGATATCTTCGGGGCGGACGCCGAGCGTCACGGCCTTACCGGTGTTGATATACTCGTCGACATTCTTGATCTTGGAGACGACGGACTTGGGCAGCACGATCTTGTTGCCGCCGATGAAGTTGACGTAGACCTTTCCGTCCTCCTGCGTGAGCGTGGAGTTCTTGAAGAAGTTCATCTGAGGGGTGCCGATGAACCCTGCAACGAAGAGGTTGATGGGATAGTCGTAGAGGTTCTGAGGGGTATCGACCTGCTGCATGAAGCCGTCCTTCATGACGACGATACGCGTACCCATCGTCATTGCCTCGATCTGATCGTGCGTGACGTAGATGAAGGTGGTGGCAAGACGGGCATGGAGCTTGGAAATTTCCGTTCTCATCTGAGCACGGAGCTTTGCATCGAGGTTGGAAAGGGGCTCGTCCAGAAGGAAGACCTTGGGCTCGCGGACGATGGTACGGCCGAGCGCGACACGCTGGCGCTGACCACCCGAAAGAGCCTTGGGCTTACGCGAAAGGTAATCGGTGATGCCGAGGATCTCTGCCGCGGCCTTGACCTTTTCATCGATGACTTCCTTGGGCACCTTGCGGAGCTTGAGGCCGAATGCCATGTTGTCGTACACCGACATATGAGGATAGAGTGCGTAGTTCTGGAAGACCATCGCGATGTCTCTGTCCTTGGGGACGACATCGTTGACGAGCTTGCCGTCGATATAAAGTTCGCCCGAGGAGATCTCTTCGAGGCCGGCGATCATACGAAGGGTCGTAGACTTGCCGCAGCCCGAAGGACCGACGAAGACGATGAATTCCTTATCCCTGATATCGAGGCAGAAGTTGAACACCGCCTGGTTTCCGCCGGGATAGATCTTGTTGATGCCTTTGAGTAAAAGACCGGACATAGTTTCCTCCAAATCATGTTTTGAGGATATTTTACACGAAAACGCCCGATTTTGCAATAGACAATCGCAACAAAGTTTGCGGATGAGACTGTATAGATTGCCCAAAAAACCCGAAAACGCTCGGATCGGGCGGTAATTTCGCGGTTATTTTGCGCCCCGTCGGCACCCCGTCGGCGCCCCGGGCGTGGAACAACTTGTCCCGAACGGGAGCGGGAGACGCCAAAAGCCCGCCCTCCCCCGCAAGCCTCCTTAAAGCAGCACTTCCTGTAAGGGATACAGCCGCTTTGTATAGTTTTTCTCTTCAAACGCCCGATCGCTCCCCGAAAGGAGCTTTTTCGTTTCCCCGCCCCGCACCCGATAAAGATTTCCGCCCGCAGGGAGAAAGAGCACCTGCCCTTCTTCGGGTTCCCGATCGAGCGCGTTCGCGGCGGCGAGCACGCGCGGCGGCAGCGAAAACGTACGAGCAGCGAGATCGAGCGTCTGCCCGCGCCTGAGGCGGAAGTAAGCGGGACGTACGAGCCGAAGAACATATTCCATGTTCTTATGATATGCAGAAGGGCGCAGATCGAGTACCGGAAGGGGCAATGCGGAAGGCCCGAGCAAGACAGGCTCATATCGGAGCCGGCCCGATAATATGATAGGGAGTATGGACCTCGTTCGCACCGCCTCGCTCGTGACCGCCTTTTCCGCCGCCGAACACTGCCTCGGATTCCTGTACCGCATCCTCCTTTCACGCGTGCTCGGCTCCGAGGGGCTCGGCCGCTATCAGTTGGCGCTCACCGTCTTCTCCGTTTTCGTCACGCTCTCCGCAAGCGGACTGCCCGTGACGCTCTCGCGTACGCTCGCCTCCCACCATGCGCGCGGGCAAAGGCGCGCTGCCCGCGCCGCCGTGACGGCCGCGGCGGCGCTCGCCCTCGGCATCTCCCTTGCCCTCACGCTGCTGTCCTTCTCTTTACGCCCCCTCCTTCATGGCATCTTTTCGGACGCAGGCGCGGAGTGCCTCTTTTTCATCCTCCTGCCCGGGCTCCCCTTTACGGCAGTCTATGCGGTGCTCCGCGGCAGCTTCTGGGGGGAAAAGCGCTTTTTCATGTACTCCTTCACCGAGCTTGCGGAAGAGGTCGCCATGATCGTGACGGGGACGGCGCTGCTCGTCCTTGTGCCGCTCTCGCTGCCCAAAGAAAATCTCGCCGCGGGCGCGGTGTTCCTCTCCCATCTCCTCTCCTTCATGCTCGCCCTCGGCTATTTCTTCGTGCGGGGCGGGAGGTTCTCTTCGCCGCAGAGAGAACTAAAGCCCCTGCTCTCCGCCGCGCTGCCCGTGACGGCCATGCGCGTCCTTTCTTCGTTCACGGGGATGCTCGTCTCCGTCCTCTTCCCCCTGCGGCTCGTCTCGGCGGGGGCAAGCTCTGCCGAGGCGATGGCGGAATACGGCATCGTCTGCGGCATGGTGATGCCCGTGATGATGATCCCCTCCGCCTTCGTGAGCTCGCTCGCGCTCGTTCTGGTGCCGGAATTTTCCGAATGCGCCGCACGGGGGGAGAAAGAGAAGCTCTCCGCCCTCACCGAAAAGGCGCTGAATGCCGCCCTGCTCATCGCGGGGGCGCTCCTTCCCCTCTACGCCGTTTTGGGACAGGACATCGGCATCCTGCTCTTCGACAGCCCGAAGAGCGGCGCCCTGATCGCCGCGGGCTCCCTCCTGCTGCTCCCCATGAGCGTCTCGATGATCTCGGGGAGCCTCCTCAATTCGCTCCGCTGCGAAAAGCACACGCTGCTCATCTTCCTTGCAGGCGCGGGCGCCATGCTCCTCACCGTCCTCCTCCTGACGGGAAGGCTCGGGGGAGGGGCGCTGCTCTGCGGCATGGCGGCGGAGCACACGCTCTCCGCCCTGCTCTCCCTGTGCGTGCTGCGCAGAAAGACGGGAAAACTGCGCTCGGGCAAATTCTGCCTCAAGACGCTTGCAGCGGCTGCGGCCGCCGCGCTCGTCGGGTTCCCCCTGCGCAGCTTTTTCATGCTGCACTTCAGCTTTTTCCCGGCGCTCCTTCTCACCCTGCTCTTGCTCGCGGCTGCGGAAGGAGGGCTCATCGCGCTCTTCCGCCTCGCCGACCTCAAAACGCTCGCAAAGCGCTTCCTGCCCCGCAGGCGGCGCAAGGAAAAATCGCGGGCAAGCGGCCGCATCTGAGAAAAATTTTGCCTTTCTGCGCTCTTTTTGCGGGCGTACTATTGACAACAAGGCAAAAGTGTTCTACAATATAGGGCGGTTGGCGAATACGCCAAAGAACAAATGGCGACCATGCCGAAACGGAGGAAACGGAATGAGAATGACAGATGAACTGCGCAAGGCGCTCCGCGTGAAGGTGGACTACACCAACATGACGGATAAGTATCTCGGCGATAAAGGCATCTCGCAGAAGACGCTGGATGCGCACAAAAAGCTTGCCAAAGCGGCTCACGCCTATGTGACGGAGAACAGGGGCTGCGACGAGCTCTTCATGGGCTGGACGGAACTTCCTTATACTCAGGACGAGATCGTCGCGGACATCCTCGAAGAGGCGAAGAAGATCCGCAGGAGCTTCGACAACTTCGTGGTGCTCGGCATCGGCGGTTCGGCGCTCGGGCCCATCATGGCGTTCAACGCGCTCTGCCACCTGCACTACAACGACCTGCCCAAGTCTAAGCGCAAGGGCCCCAAATTCTATGTCGAAGACAACGTCGACCCCGTGCGCATGAAGGAGCTTTTGGACGTCATCGACGTCAAAAAGACGTGCTTCAACGTCATCTCCAAGTCGGGCGCGACGAGCGAGACGATGACGCAATACCTCATCATCGCAGACCTGCTCGAAAAGGCGGGCGAAAACGTCAAAGATCACGTCATCTTTACGACGGATGCCGCAAAGGGCAACCTCGTGAAGATCTCCAAAGAGCTCGGCGGCGTCAAGAGCTATGTGCTCCCCGACGGCGTGGGCGGAAGATTTTCCGAGCTTTCGCCCGTGGGGCTTCTGCCTGCGGCGGTGCTCGGCATCGACATCAAGCTGCTCCTGAAGGGCGCAGCCTATATGGACAAGCTGTGCAAGACGGCGGACCTCAAAAAGAACCCTGCCCTCCTTTGCGCAACGCTCCAATATATTGCGATGAACGACGGCAAGAACATCGGCGTTCTGATGCCGTACTCCGATAACCTGCGCACCGTCTCCGACTGGTACGCGCAGCTGTGGGCGGAATCGCTGGGCAAGAACGTCACCCTCGACGGCACGCCCTGCAACGTCGGCCAGACGCCCGTCAAGGCGCTCGGCGTCACCGACCAGCACTCGCAGGTGCAGCTCTACACCGAAGGCCCTTACGACAAAGTCGTGACCTTCCTCTCCGTCGGCAGCTATAAAGAGAAGTTCCCTATCCCCCACGGCTGTGAAGATATCCCCGACGTCGGCTTCCTCGGCGGCCACACGATGGAGGAGCTCATCCAGGCGGAAAACAAGGCGACGGCATATGCCCTCACCAAGGCGGGAAGGCTCAACTACACCATCACCCTGCCCGAAGTCAACGAGTTCACCCTCGGCCAGCTCTTGTTCCTCTTCGAACTGCAGACCGCTTACGCGGGCGCGATGTTCAACATCAACACCTTCAACCAGCCCGGCGTCGAAGCGGGCAAGAAGGCGACGTTTGCCCTCCTCGGCAAGCCCGGCTATCAAGAGCAGAAGAAGGAGCTCGACCAGGCGGCGAGCGACGAAGCTTATATCGTCTGAGCAAATTAAAATGACGGGGCGCGCGGCTTTTATGCCGCGCGCCTTTTTGATGCGGAAAGACAGAGAGAAGCGCCCGCGGGGCGCCCCAATAGGGCGCCCCGCGGGCGCAGTCTTCAAAGTAACGACTCACCGCGCAAGAGTAACAGCCTCCCCTCTTGACAGAGAGGCCGCCTTCCCCGTATAATAGAAGTGCGATAGAGGAACGGGAGGAGACACGATGGCTTTTTCGGACAAACTCAAACAGCTGCGCGAAGAGCACGGGCTCTCGCAGGCGGCGCTCGCCAAGCAGATCTATGTGAGCCGAAGTGCAGTCGCCAAATGGGAAAACGGGCTCGGACTCCCCGACGACGGCAACCTGTTGGCGCTCTGTAATTATTTCAATGTAAAGGAGGAATGGCTGATGGAACGCGAAGACTTGAAAAAACAGCTCCGCATCGACAAAAAGCAGTTGGGGCACATCTTACTGTGCGCGGGCGGCATCCTCGTTCCCGCGCTCTGCGTGATCCTCGGGCTCTGTCTCACCTTCACAGGCGACATGACGGCCGCGCTCTTCCTTCCCCCGCGCTCGCTGTTTGCGATGATCTGCGGAGCGGGACCCAATCCGCCGTCCCTATTTTTCCCCGAGATGAAGGGCGTGCTGATCGCGTTCTGCTTTTCCGCCGCCGTATGGGCGGGGACTGCGGTGTTTTCCGTGCTCGCCCTTGCCCTGCCCGGACTGAGAGCCAAAAGCAAACTGTGCCTCTTTCTTGAGATCGGGCTCATGACTCTTTCGGCGGTGCTCTTTGCCGCCCTGTTTGCCGCCGTCTATTTCCTCGCAACGCACAAGTATGTCTCCCCGCCTTCGTTCTGATCGGTACATATAAGAGTAGTCAACGCCCGCGGGGCGCCCTCAATAGGGCGCCCCGCGGGCGCTTTGCAGCAAAAAAGGCCCGCCCTGCGGCAGCACTGCCGCAGGGCGGGCCTTTCAAAGAGCGGGCTTATGCCTGAGGACGCTCTTTGATCTCCACATTGTACTTCTTGCTGCCCTTGGGCGTTGCCGCGCGCACGAGCGTGCGGAGCGCCTTGGCGATCTTGCCCTGTTTGCCGATGACTTTGCCCATATCGGACTCGGCGAGGAGCACGGTGACCGTGATCATGTCCTCCGTCTCTTCGACGTCGTACGAAATGGCATCCTTTTCTTCGGCGAACTGCTCGACGATGTACTTGATGAGTTCCAGCATACTGTTCCCTCCTGTAAATTACGGTGTGTTTAGAAAAAGAGGTGTGCAGGCCTGTCCCGAGCGCACGTTCAGCGCGGAACGACCTCGTTGTTTGCGAAAACCGTGCGGTATGCATCGGAGCCGCGCATGACTTCATATTCGTCCGGGGAAACAAAGATCACTTTGTCCCGCAGATCGGAAAGCTCTCTCAAAGAGATGTTGAGCGTACAGACGAAGCAGACATTCTCCTCATAGAAGCGATCGTACCGATCGCCGGACATGGCGCCGTCGAGATAGCTCTCGATCTCCGCCCTGTCCTCCGTCAGAAAGGCTTCAAAGGAAAAACGATCTTTCTCCGTGGGCGCGCCGAGGCGCTTTTTCTTGCCCAGATAGAGAAGCAGGAGATACTTTGCCCGTTCCAATGCGGCGCGCTGCTCCGCATCGTCCTGCGACATCTCTTCAAGACGCGCCTTTTGTGCGTATCTTTCGAAGAAAAACAGCACGACGAGCCCGGCCGCCCCGAGAACGGCACCGACGACGGACAAAACGATCCTCCACGTTCCCTGCATCTGCGCCGCGCAATAGACCGAGATCAGAGCGCCCGCAAATAAAACGACGAAGATCCAAATCAGGCCGCGGTGTTTCATCCCCTGTATCCTCCTCGGGATCGTTCCCTATCCGAGCTCCGCGGCGGGAAGACCCGCCGCGCCGCTCATGCGCAGAGACTGCAGCCGCAGCGCAGCTTACTTCTTTTTCTTCGTCTTCGTCTTGGCGGGAGAAAGCTTATCGCTCTTTTCCATCGCGCCCGAAGCGACGAGGAGGGACTTGACCGTCTCGGTGGGCTGAACGCCCTTCGAGAGCCAATCTTTTGCCTTCTCGACGTCCACGGTGAGCGTGACGGGGTTGGATCTGGGATCGTAGAAGCCGACCTTATCCAGATACTCGCCCGTGGCTGCCTTGCGCGCGTCCACGACGACGATGCGGTAGACGGGGGACTTCTTGTCGCCCATTCTCACCAATCTCATTTTGACCATAGTATTTGACCTCCGAAAAATTATCGATTATTTGACGTATTGTTTGCCGCGCCCTTAAAAGGGAAGGCGGAATTTGCCCTTGCCGCCCTTGAGCTGCTTCATGAGCTGCTTGGCCTGGTCGAACTGCTTCAAAAGCTGGTTGACTTCCTGCACGCTCGTGCCTGAGCCCTCTGCGATGCGGCGTTTCCTGGGCGAATTGATGATCTGCGGGTTGTCCCGCTCCTTAGGCGTCATGGAAAGGATGATCGCCTTGGTGCGTTCGAGCTTTTTCTCGTCGATGTCCGCTTCGTTCATCCTGAGCTTTCCCGCACCCGGGAGCATATTCATGAGCGCGCCCGCGCCGCCCATCTTTTTGAGCGTTTCGAACTGGGCGAGATAGTCGGTGAGCGTAAAGGACATCTCGCGCATCTTGCGCTCCATATCCTTCATCTGCTGCTCGCTGACCGCCTCCTGCGCCTTCTCGATGAGGGAGAGCACGTCGCCCATGCCGAGGATGCGGCTCGCCATGCGGTCGGGATAGAAGGGTTCGAGGTCGGTGAGCTTCTCGCCCACGCCGATGAACTTGATGGGTTTTCCCGTGACCGCCTTGATGGAGAGGCACGCGCCGCCGCGGGTGTCGCCGTCGAGCTTGGTGAGGATGACGCCCGTGATGCCCACGCGTTCGTTGAACGTTTGGGCGACGTTGACGGCGTCCTGACCCGTCATGGCGTCCACCGTCAAGAGCACTTCGGTGACGGAAACTGCCTTTTCGATCTCTTCGAGCTCCTGCATGAGGGCGTCGTCGATGTGAAGACGGCCCGCCGTATCGATGACGACGGTGTCGTACCCCATTTTGAGGGCGTACTCGACCGCCTGTTTGGCTGTTTTGGGGGGAGCCTGCGTCCCCTTTTCAAAAACTTCCGTCTGCGCCTGCCCGCCCACGACCTGCAGCTGGTGGATGGCGGCGGGACGGTAGATGTCGCACGCGACGAGGAGGGGCTTCTTGCCCTGCTTTTTGAGCTGCAAAGCGAGCTTGCCGCAAAGCGTCGTCTTGCCCGCGCCCTGAAGGCCGCACATCAAGATGACGGTCGGCGGCTTGGGGGAAACTTCGAGCTTTGCGTTCGAAGGCCCCATGAGAGCGATGAGCTCTTCGTTGACGATCTTGATGACCTGCTGGGCAGGATTCAGAGAGGCGAGCACCTCCTGCCCCACCGCCTTTTCGGAAACATTCGCGATGAACTGTTTGGCGACTTTTAAGTTGACGTCGGCTTCCAAAAGCGCGACGCGCACTTCGCGCATCGCCGAACGGATCTCGAGCTCGGTGAGTTTGCCGCGCTTGGTGAGCTTGGAAAAGATATGATTGAGCCGCTCCGAAAGCGAACCAAAGAGAGCCATAGCTCCTCCTTAACGCTCGGGCGTTTCGCCCGAGAGGATGGATAAAAGGGCGGCGGCCTGCTCCGAAGGGAGCGTCTGCGCAAACGCTCTGAGCGCTTCGTGCTCCTTCGCCCGCCCGGAAAGGATCGAGAAAAGATGCAGCTTTTCTTCGTACTCTTCGAGCTTTCGCCGCACCTTTGCGAGCGTATCGGAAACGCTCTGGCGCGAACAGCCCTTTTCTTCGGCGATCTCCGCAAGGGAGAGGTCGAAATTATAGTACAGCGCGGCGACTTCGCGCTTGTTCTCTGTGAGCAAGGGGCCGTAGACGTCGAGGAGACGGGAAATGGTAAGATCCATGCGCGCCCTCCAAACGCGGGATATTATAGCAGAGATGAACCCGCCTGTCAAGCATTTTTACTTGACAGGCAATGTTTTTTTGCGGATAGGTTTGACTGAATGCGGCGGCGAGGGGGGAAAGAACTGCTGATATCGGAAACGAACCTGCATAAATAAGGCGACTCCCTCAGTCTCGCTGCGCTCGACAGCTCCCTCAAGAGGGCGCCAAGGGAATTATCGCTTCTCAAATCATGGCGCAAGCAGGGTTCCCCTGCGCCAGCGCACTCAATTTGCACATACCTGTGCTTAAAACTCGCGGAAAGATTTTTGCGCCAGCAAAAAGATTTTCGCGAAACCACTCAGATGAATCCCTCTACAAACTGCTCGGCGTCGAAGGGGACGAGGTCTTCCATCTTCTCGCCCACGCCCGTGAAGACGACGGGGATCTGAAGCTCGCTGCACAAGGAGAACACGAACCCGCCCTTTGCCGTGCCGTCGAGCTTGGTGAGGACGATGCCGTCGAGTTCCACCGCTTCGTCGAAGACGCGCGCCTGCGAGACGGCGTTCTGCCCCGTCGTCGCGTCGAGCACCAAAAATTTCAGGAACTGCGCTTCGGGGAATTCGCGCGTCACTACGCGGTCCATCTTCTGAAGCTCCTTCATGAGATTTTCCTTGACATGCAGCCGCCCCGCCGTATCGACGAGGACGACGTCCGTCCCCCGCGCCTTGGCAGACGAGAGCGCGTCGAAGATGACCGCGGAAGGGTCGCTCCCTTCCTCGTGCTTGACGATGCGCACGTTGGCGCGCTCCGCCCAGACGGAGAGCTGATCGCTCGCCGCCGCGCGGAAGGTATCCGCCGCCGCCACGGTAACGCTCTTTTTCTGTGAAACGAAATAGTTTGCGACTTTGCCGATGGTCGTCGTCTTACCGACGCCGTTGACCCCCACGAACATGATGACGCAGGGATATTTTATTTCGGGAACGGGGGCTTCTTCGAGCTTTTCTTCGAGGATGTCCTTCAAAAGGTCGGTGACGAACGCCTGGTCTTTGACCTTGCCGCCGATCGCCTCCTCTCTGACTTCCTCGACGACCTCTTCCGCCGTGCGCACGGAGACGTCGGCAGAGATGAGGATCTCTTCGAGCTCGTCGTAAAATTCCTCGCCCAGCTTATTTTTGGCAAACAGCAGGCGCAGCTTGGTCGAGACGCCTTCGCGCGTCTTTTTCAGGGCGTCTTTGATCTTTCCGAATAAACTCATGGTTGGCTCCTTTGATAGGTCGTTGCTGCCGCCCCTGACGAGCAGATCTTGGGATGATTTGGCGCGAAGAGGATGCGGCAATACCGAACGTATTGCAAAGACGATGAGCGCCAAAAGGCGCAAGAGATGCCGCTCCTGACGAGCAGATCTTGGGATGATTTGGCGCGAAGAGGATGCAGCAATACCGAACGTATTGCAAAGACGATGAGCGCCAAAGGGCGCAAGAGCTGCCGTCAGGCTATGACGGTGTCGCCGCCGAGGCGTTCCTCCACCTCCGACAGCTTGACGGAGACGATCTTAGAAACGCCCTTTTCTTCCATCGTGACGCCGAAGAGGGTATCGGCGCGGTTCATGGTGGGCTTGCGGTGGGTGATGACGATGAACTGCGTCTCTTTGGAGAACTTCTGCAGGTATTTTGCAAAGCGGTCGACGTTGGCTTCATCGAGCGCCGCCTCGATCTCGTCGAGGATACAGAAGGGCATGGGGCGGGACTTCAGGATGGCGAAGAGGATGGCGATCGCGGTGAACGCGCGCTCGCCGCCCGAGAGCAGGGAAATTTTCGTCAGCTTCTTGCCGGGCGGGCAGGCGACGATCTCGATGCCCGCGTTTAAGGGGTCGTCGCAGTCGGTGTAGTCGAGCTGCATCTCCGCCTTGCCGCCGCCGAAAAGCTCTTTGAAGATGACGGTGAAATTCTGATTGATCTCGTTGAAGCCTTCGTCGAACTGCTTCTGCATGGCGTCGCGCAGATCGTTTAAGACGGTGGTGAGGTCGAAGATGCCCTTTTCGAGATCCTCTTTCTGCGACTGCATCTCGGAATAGCGGCCGAAGAGGAGCTCGTAATCCTCCTCCGCGTTCATGTTGACGGGCCCGAGCGCGGAAATTTTGCGCTTTAAGGAATTGATGTTGTTGTAGGACTGCGAGACGTCGTAATTTTCGTCGCGCATATCCTGCGCGCTCTCATAGGAGAGGCCGTACGCCTCGTCGATGCGCTGTTTCATGTTTTCGAGCGCGGCTTCCGCTTTGCCGATCTCAAGTTCGCTCTTGTGCCGCTTCTCGTCCTCCTGCTGCTGCTCTTCAAGAAGGGCGCGCTTGCGCTCCGAACGCGCTTCCTGTTCGGCGCTCTTTTTGCGCTTTTCCTCTTCCGAACGGGAGATGTCGGCGCGGACGGCGTTGATGGCGGCGCGGTCTTCGTCGGAGAGCGCCACTTTTTCCGCCTGCTCTTTGAGGGCGGCAAGTTCGGACGCGGTGCGTTCTGTCTCCTCGCGGTCGGCCGTGATGCGGGCGAGCAGCGTTTCGCGCTCGTCTTGAAGGCGCCTGAAATTTTCCTCCGCCGCCGCACGGGCAGAGACGATCGCCGCGCTCTCCACGCGGAGGGCGGCGATGCGCGCATTGAGTTCATCGCGCTCACGGCGGAGCTTCCCGCTCTCCTGCTGGCGGGCGGCGGCTTCGGCGGCCGCCTCCGAGCGGATGCGGTTCAAAACGTCCTCGCTCTCGGCTGCGGAGAGCGCTTCGCTTTCCAGCCCCGCCACCTTCTGTTCGAGCTGCTGAAGCAGCGCGCCGTACTCCTTCATGTCGCGGTCGGCGTCTGAGATGAGGTCGGAGAGCGCGAGCTCCTTCTGCGCGAGGGCGGCGCGGGAGGCGGTCTCCTTCTGCACTTCGCTGCGGAAGGCGGCGATGGCGGCCTCCGCTTTGGCGCGCTCCTGTTCGCAGGCGTCTGCCGCCGCTTTGAGCTTTTCCGCCGTGAGGCGCTTGCGCGCGATGGCGTCTTCGCACTCCTTGATGCGGCGTTCGCCCGCAAGCAGGTTGCCGCTTTCTTTGCGCTTGGAGCCGCCCGTCATGGCGCCGCTCGTTGCGATGATGTCGCCGTCCAGCGTCACGATGCGGAAGGCGCGCGGGTATTTTTTTGCGATCCCGGTCGCGCTCGCGATGGTGTCGCACACGAGGGTGTTGCCGAGCAGGTTCCCGATGACGTTGCCGTAGTAGGGATTGTATTTGACGAGCTCGTCGGCAAGGCCCAGCGCCCCCTCTTCGCGGAGGGCGCGGCGGATCTCCCCGCTGTTGGCGCGGGGACGGATGGCGGCGACGGGCAGGAAAGTGACGACGCCGCCGCCCGTGCGTTTCAGATACTCAATGAGATAACGCGCGTCGTCCGCCGTGGCGGTGACGAGGTTCTGCATCGCCCCGCCGAACGCCGTCTCGATGGCGACTTCGAACTTCTGCTCGGTGGAGACGATGTCGGCAATGGCGCCCTTGATGCGGCTGCCGAGCTCGGGATCCTTCTGCGCCTTCAATTGCAGGTTGCGCACGGAATCGCGGTAGCCGTCGAAACGGTTTTTGAGGTTCTTGTAAAATTCGAGGTTGTTGGTGTAGTTAGCGATGGAGGTGTTGCAGTCGATGTACTCCTGCGAGAGCTTCTGCCCCGAACGGGCGAGCTCGCGCAGATTTTCGGTGAGCTCTTCCTCCTTTTCTTGCTGCGAAGAAAAGAAGGCTTCGACCTTCTCCTTCTCCGCGCGGCAGAGGGAGAGCTGTTCGGAAAATTCGCGCTTCCTCGCGCCCGCGCGCTCGAGGGCGGTGCGCACCTCTTCGATGCGTTCGCTTGCCGCCGTCTTCTGCGCGGAGAGGCTCCCCGCGCTGGCGCGCACGTCCGCTAAGTTTTCGACGGAAGAAAGCTCGCTGGCGCGCTTTTCGTCGGAAATCTTTTCATACGCTTCGAGATGCGCCTCCGCTTCCCGCACCTGACGGGAAAGCTCCTCGCACTGCTTTTCGATCTCCCCGGCGCGCGCGGCATTCTCCGCCGTCTTCTTTTTATCCGCCTCAAGAAGGCGGGCGATCTCCGAAATGCGCCCCGAGGACGCCTCTTCGTCGAGCTTTGCCTGTTCGGCGCGGCGGCGGACGGAGGCGATGCGCTCGCCGATGAGCCGCGCCTCGCCGCTCTTGTGCTCGAGCCCCACTTCGAAATCGCGCAGCTTTTCGTTGAGGGCGCGGAGCGCATCGTCGGCGCGGGCGATCTCCTCGCGGGCAAGGCGCTCCTCCTCGTCGAGGGTGTCCGTCTCCCGGCGGATGGCAAGAAGGCGGGCTTCCGCCTTTTGGATGCGGTCGCGGTGCTTGCCCGTCTCGTAAGCGAAGTTATCGCAGCGGAGAAGATAGGTGTTGACCTCTTCGTATTTGAGCTGATCGGAATAGGCGCGGTACTTTTTCGCCGTCTCCGCCTGCTTTTCGAGGGGGCGGAGCTGCTTTTCCGCCTCGTCCATGCGCTGAACGAACACGGTGAGGTTATCCTTCGCGCTTTCGAGCTTCCGCTCGATCTCCCCCTTCTGCGCCTTGAACTTCATGACGCCCGTCGCCTCTTCGAAGATGGCGCGGCGGTCTTCGGGCTTGGCGTTCATGATCTGTTCGACCTTGCCCTGCCCGATGATGGAATAGCCCTCCTTGCCGATGCCGACGCCGTGCAGAAGGGCGACGATGTCTTTGAGGCGGCAGGGCTGCTTGTTGAGAAGATATTCGCTCTCGCCCGAGCGATACAGCCGCCTCGTCATGGCAACTTCCTCGTAGTCGATATCGAACATCCTCGAAGCGTTGTCGAAGACGAGCGTCACTTCGCAGTAAGAAAGGGCGCGGCGGGATTCGGTGCCGTTGAAGATGACGTCCTGCATGGAGGAGCCGCGCAGCGACTTTGCCGACTGCTCGCCGAGCACCCAGCGGACGGCGTCGGCGACGTTGCTCTTGCCGCAGCCGTTCGGGCCGACGATGCAGGTGACGCCGTCGTCGAATTTGATGGAGGTCCTGTCGGCAAACGACTTGAACCCCACGAGCTGTATTTCCTTAAAATTCAATGCTGTCCCTCGCAGTGAGAATTTGATAGAGTTTTCGGGCGGCAGCGGTCTCGGCGACTTTCTTGCTCTCGCCGAAGCCTTCGGCGCTTTCGCCGAGCGCCGTGACGGTGCTAAAATAGCCCTCTCCCCGCTCCTCCGTGAAATAGACGGGCGTCCTCTTTTCGCGCTCCTGCACATATTCCTGCAAAAGCGTCCTATAGTTTTCCGTCGGGCAGACCATGAGATAGCGCTTTAAGAAGGGGCGGACGCCTTCCATGCCGCCGTCGAGGTAGATGCCCCCGATGACCGCTTCGAAGAGGTTGGAGCGCGTCTTGCCGCCGAGGTTCTTCTCCCCGCCCGAATGGCGCAGAAAGCGCATGAGCCCCGCCCTGTCGCAAGCCGCTTCCAACGCGGACTGCGAGACGAGCTGCTGCCGCCGTTCGGTGAGCACCCCTTCGCGGTTTTCGTCGGAGCGGAAGAGCTCTTCGGTGATGGCAAGCTCCAAAACGGCGTCGCCCAAAAATTCCAGCCGCTCGTTGTCCTTCCCGCCGAAGATGTTGGAATAGGAGCGATGCGTGAAGCACGCCTTCAGAAGTTCGAGGTCATGAAAAGGATAGCCGATCGCCTGCTGAGCCGCTTCGAGTTCGCCCGCGCTCAGATCTTCGCCGTTACGCATCCTGCTTTTCGAGCGCACCCGAGGTGAGCATCTCCTCGATGGTCTCGACGAGGCGGTTATTGTAGGCGTCGAGCGCCTGGATGACGGAGGGGCAGATGGCGTTGGCTTTGGAAGAGCCGTGCGATTTGACGACCACCTTTTTGAGCCCCAAAAAGACGGAACCGCCGAGCTTGGCGTAATCGAGCATATTCGCAAGCCCCTTGATCTGCTTCCTCGCACAGAGATATGCGAGCTTGGAGGCAAGATTTTTCTTGAATTCGCGCTTTAAGATGGCGGAGACCGTCTTGCCGCAGCCTTCCACCGATTTTAAGGCGATGTTGCCCGAGAAGCCGTCGGCAACGGCGACGTCCACATCGCCGAACATGATGTCGCGCCCTTCGATGTTGCCCGCGAACTCGATGTTGGGGTTGGCTTTCAAGAGCTGATGCGCCTCCTGATGCAGGGTGTCGCCCTTGTGCTCTTCGGTGCCGTTGGTGAGCAAGCCCACACGGGGATGCTCCATATGGAAGGCAGCCTTGCCGTAAGCGGACGCCATGACGGCGAACTGTTCGAGGTATTGCGGCTTGCACTCGGCGTTGGCGCCGCAGTCGCAAAGGAGCGTCCGTGAGCCGCGCACGTTGGGGATGCCCGGGCAGAGCGCGGGGCGAAGTACCCCCTTGATGCGCCCGATGAGCATGATGCCGCCCGTGAGCACGGCGCCCGTCGAACCCGCCGAGACGAACGCCGCCGCCTCGGGATCTTCCTTCAAGAGCGTCATGCCCACGACGAGGGAGGAATCGCGCTTGGAACGGATGGCGTGCGTGGGCACGTCGTCGTTGGTGATCTCCTCGGTGCAGTGCCTTACCTCCACGCGCGAACTGTCGTGCGGGGTCTTTGCAAGTTCGGCGCGGATGCGCGCCTCGTCCCCCGTGAAGAGGACGGAAAAATGTTCCCGTTCCCGAAGCGCCAAAAGCGCGCCCTTTACGATCTCTTCGGGGGCGTTGTCTCCGCCCATCGCGTCTACGACGATCTTTACCATATCCTTCTCCTTGTTCTCCCGCCAAAAAGGCGAAAGTCATACAAAGTAATTATACCATTTATTTTGGAAAAAGACAAACAAAACGCGCCGCTTGTGTGGAGTCGGCGCGCTTTTTCGCGTTGAGAAGATGTGTTCGGGGAAAAACCGCCGGGCGGCGGGAGCGTTTACTGCCGCTCCACCCAGACGGAACAGTCGAGATCGCCGAGCTCGAGCACCTTCGCTTTGAGGGCGGAAGCGATCTCCTTGTCCTTTGCCTTGCACTCGAAGGGAACGGCCGCCTCAAAGACGAGCGTCTTCTTCGCGCCGCGCACGAGGCGGAAATCGTGCAGGTCGAGCCCTTCAAAGAGCCCCTGCACCTTGCCGCGCACGGCCGCTTCGAGCGTCTGCGCCTCCTCGTCGTCGAGATCGACGGGATCGAGATGGCTGGTCAAATCGATGCCGAGCTCTTCGCGCACCTCCCGTTCGAGGCGGTCGAGCGCCTCATGGGAGAGCATCGCGGGCTCGCTCGCGTCGCGTTCGACGTGGGCGGTCGCAAAGAGATGCTCGGGCCCGTAGCTGAAGAGGCGCACGTCGTGAACGCCCAGGACGCCCTCGCCCCGCAGGATGCAGGCGCGGAGCGCGTCGAGCTGTTCCCCTTCGGGCGCTTGCCCCAACAGCTTGGAGCCCGCCTCGCGCAGCACGCCGACGCCCTGCCACAGGATGAAGAGAGCGACGAAAACGCCCGCCCAGCCATCCGCCGAGGGGATATTGGCATACATGGAAACGAGGGTACCGACGATGGCGGCGAGCGTTGCAAGGCAGTCGCAGGCGCTGTCCTTCGCGGCGCTAAGAAGCGGATCGGAACCGCCCATCGCGCGGGACATGAAGCGGTAGAAGAAAAACATGCCCCCCTTGACGAGGACGGACACGCCGAGGACGACAAAGACGAGGGGCTCTGCCGAGGCGGGGCTGCCCGCCGTGACGCGCTCGGCAGATTCGCGCAGGAGTTCGACGGCGAGCGCCAAAATGATGCAGCCGATGATCATGGAGGCGACGTACTCCGCCCGCTGATGGCCGAAGGGGTGCTCCTTATCGGCGGGCTTTGCCGCAATGCGGAAGGAGACGAGCGACACCGCGCTGCTGCCGCAGTCGCTTAAATTGTTGATGCCGTCCGCGAGCACGGAGACGAGCCCGAACAAAAGCCCGACGGCGATCTTCGCGCCCGCAAGGAGCAGGTTGAGCCCCATGCCGACGACGCTCGCCAGCGTTCCCCGTTTTGCCCGTGCGGCACTCTTTGAAGTAAGTTCCATATCTCATATTATAACACGGAAAACGCGTTCTGTCACGCGGGGAAAAAGAAAAAACCGCGCTTCCCCGTATATTTTGGGCGACAGCGGGCAATCATCCCTTACAGTATCAGCTGCGGCGGACCAAGAGCCAAGCGCGCTACATACAATGATAGCAAGAAGTCCGACGCAAAAGAGGGACGCTATGATGAACGTAAAACGCGGTGAACTTTACTATGCCGATCTTTCGCCCGTGGTGGGCAGCGAACAGGGGGGCGTGCGGCCCGTGCTTGTCGTGCAGAACGACACGGGCAACCGCTACTCCCCCACCGTCATCGCCGCCGCCGTCACGAGCCGCATCCATAAGGCGCGGCTCCCGACGCACATCGAGCTCCCCCACGCCTTCGGCCTTGCAAAGGACTCCGTCATCCTGCTCGAACAGATCCGCACCATCGACAAGAAGCGGCTGATGTCGCGCATCGGCGAGCTGCCGCCCGCCACCATGTCGCGCGTCGACAACGCCATCCTCATCAGCCTCGGGTTCGAACCGCGCTCGGTGCGCTCGTGATCGGGGAACGCCGAAAAAATGCGCCGCCGCAACGAATGTGCCGCCAAATCTGCCGCCGCGCTTGACTTATCCGGCAAAAGCGCGTAAAATAGCGGCTATGGAAGTTATTTTGGCGAAAGAGGAAGACCTGGAAGCGTTGGAAGCACTGTATGCAAAGGCGCGGGCGTTCATGCGGGCGCACGGCAACGGCGGGCAGTGGGGCGAGCATTACCCTCCCCGCGCCCTCCTTTTGGAAGATATCAAAAAGGCGCGGATGCACCTGATGAAAGACGGAGACGAGCTTTTGGGCGCCTTCGTCTTTTTCGTGGGCGAAGAGCCCGCCTACCGCGCCATCGACGGCAAATGGCTGACGGACAATGCGAGCTACGGCGTCATCCACCGCGTGGCTTCCGCGGGAAAGGGCGGCTTTGTGCGGCGCGTCGTTGAGTTTTGCACGGCGCGGGCGGACGATCTTCGCATCGACACCCACCGCAACAACGCCCCCATGCGCGGAGCGCTCGAAAAACTTGGCTTTGTGCCGTGCGGCACCGTCATCGTCGACGACGGCACGGAACGGATCGCATACGAAAAAAGTTCACGCATTTCTTTTGCTTCGCAAAACAAATGCCGTGAGAAATGCCCCTTGACAAATTAGCATAATTGTGCTAAAATACAAAGCGACAGGAGGTGGCTCATGAAACAGATGCACCGGATGATACGGCCGGTATCCGACCTCAGAAACAATTTTGCCGATATTTCGCGCACCGTGCACGAGACGCAGCAGCCTGTGTTCCTGACCAAAAACGGCTTCGGGGATATGGTCGTTCTGAGCATGGAATGTTATGACGAGCTGCGGTTCGACAGCGAGATCTATTGGAAGCTTGCCGAAACGGAACGCAGCGAGGGCGAACAAAAACGCTATACGCTTTCCGAAGCGAAAGAAAAACTTGGGGAGATGCTCCGTGGATAATTACCGCGTCGAGCTGCTGCAATCTGCCCTCAGCGACATTGCGGAAGCAGTGCGCTACATAACGGATGAACTCCTGAACCCGCAGGCGGCACAGCTGCTTGCCGAGCGCTTCTTCGGCGAGGCGGAAAAGCTGGGCGAATTCCCTTACGCTCACCCCGTCTATCTGCCCGTCAGGCCGTTGAAATACGAATACCGCAAGGTACCCATCGAAAATTATCTGCTCTTTTACCGCGTGGACGAGCGCGCGAAACTCGTCACGGTGGCGCGGGTCGTCTATGCGAAGCGCAACATGACGAGGCAGTTCAAAAAAGAAGAGATCAAATAAAAAAACGCGCCGCGGGGCTGCCATTCGGCAGCCCCGCGGCGCTTCTTTATTGCGTTTTACAACTATTTGCCGCTTGATTCGCCGCTTGATTTGCCGCTCAGCCGCGGTCCTTCATGGGGACGTACTCGCGGCGGGGCGCGACGGACTTGTAGGCGGGGCGGATGATCTTGCCCGCGCTCACGAGCTCTTCCATGCGGTGGGCGCTCCAGCCCGCGACGCGCGCGATCGCAAAGATGGGCGTGAAGAGTTCGGTCGGGATGCCCAGCATGCGGTAGGCAAAGCCGCTGTAAAAGTCGACGTTCGCCGAAACGCCCTTGTAGATCTTGCGGCGCTTCGCGATGATCTCGGGCGCGAGCTCTTCCACCTTCGCATAGAGGGCGTACTCCTTTTCGAGCCCCTTCTCGCGGGCGAGCTGTTCGACCGAGCCCTTGAAGATGCGGGCGCGCGGGTCGGAGATGCTGTACACGGCGTGGCCCATGCCGTAGATGAGCCCCGCGCCGTCGAACGCCTTTCCTTCCAGAAGGTCTTCAAGGTACTGTGCGATCGCCTTGTCGCTCGAGACGTCGATGTTCTTCTTCATGTCGGCGAACATCTGATCGACGCGGATGTTGGCGCCGCCGTGGCGGGGGCCCTTCAAAGAGGCGAGCGCCGCCGCCATCGCGGAATAGGTATCGGTGCCCGACGAGGTGACGACGTGCATCGTAAAGGACGAGTTGTTGCCGCCGCCGTGCTCGGCGTGCAGGACGAGCGCCATATCGAGCACCTTGGCTTCGAGGCGGGAAAAATTCGTATCCTGCCGCAGCATGTGCAGGATGTTTTCCGCCGTCGAGTAATCGGCGCGCGGGCGGTGGATGACGAGGGAATCGTCGTTGTTGTAGAAGCTGGACGCCGCATAGCTGTACACCGAGAAGATGGGGAATTCGGCGAGAAGCTGCAGACACTGCCGCATGACGTTGGGAAGCGACGTATCGTTGGGGGAAGGGTCGTACGGGAAGAGGGACAAAACGCAGCGCATGAGGGTGTTCATCATGTCCTCGGAAGGCGTCTTCATGATGACGTCGCGCACGAAGTTCTTGGGCAGCGTGTGGAATTCCGCGAGCAGCTCGCAGAAATCGTTGAGCTCCTTTTCGGTGGGGAGTTCGCCCATGATAAGGAGGTATGCCGCCTCTTCGAAACCGAAGCGCCCCTCACGGAAGGAGCCGCGCACGAGATCCTTCACGTTGTAGCCGCGGTAGAAGAGCTCGCCGTCCGCAGGCACCGTGACGCCGTTCACTTCCTTCGTCGCGTTGACTTCGGAAATTTCCGTAAGGCCCGCCAAAACGCCCTTTCCGTTGAGATCGCGCAAGCCCTTTTTGACGTCGTACTTCGTGTAGAGGGCGGGATCGATGCGGCTGGAGGTGGCGCACTTTTCAGAAAGTTCTTCCACTTCTCTTTGGATGTATTCCGCGTTCAAAGCCATAGTTTGCCTCCTTTTTTTGCGCACGCCGAGGCAAAATGCCCGCCGCCGCAAGGGGTATTTTGACCCATCATAACACATTTTTCAGAGCGTTGTCAACCCCTGAACGGGAAAGTTGTGTGAAAATTGCGCCCAATTGCAGCACATCGGAGAGAAAAAACGGCGCCGCCGCGGCAAAGCCGCGGCGGCGCCGATCGCCGGCAAAGCTCAGCCGAACAGGATGCCGAGCACGCAGAGCGCATGAGCCGCGCTCTCCGCGGAAGCCTCCTCAATGAGCCATCCGACACCGCCCAGAAGGAGCGCAAGCAGGGCTCCCGCCGCAAAGGCGATGACGGCAGAGAGGATGTCGCATTTTTTAATGCGGAAGGTACGGCGATAGATAAAGTACGCCACGAAGGAACAGGCCGCCGTCAGGAAGAGGGAGAAAAACAGACTCCCGTCGAAATACTTCCAGTTGGTATTGAGAAGGATGGTCGCGACGGAGATCGCCGCATACACCGGGATCAGGACCTTATAGCCCATGCGGGAAGAGGAGGCCTGGCCGGCGTCCTCCGCCCTGTCCCGATCGGCAGCAAACATGAGCCCGAAATAGGCGGCGCCCCCTTCCGCCAAGCCGAGCACGGCCGTCAGGGAGAAGCCGAACGGAAGGATCGTGCTCCCGCCGCGTACCATATTGGCAAACGCATTGGTACAGGACACAACGGGACTGTATGTAAACAAATACCCTTCGAAACCGGTCGACCAGACGCGGCCGTTTCTCCAGGGGATCGAGAAGGCGATCCCCGCGCAGTTCAGAAGCGACCAGGCAATGGGCAGCATACACGCCCAGGCGGCGACAAAGACGATGCCGTCGAACACCGAATTGCCGCGGGTAAAGAGGAAGGCGTTGACGCCGAAGAGGCAGCCCCCCCAAAGGAGCAGCAGCGCAAAGTTGGGGAGATAATAGAGATAGCGGAAGTGCGCGCCGCGGATGGCAACCGTCGAAACGCCCAGCCAATACCCCAACGCAAAGGGAACGAGCGTGAGGAGCAGTCCGCCTAAGATGCGCACGAGGGTGAGCTGCTTCCGCGTGACGGGCAGCGAGTACCACAGATCGACGCTGCGCTGCTTCATGCGGTAGGAAAACTGCAGAACGGGCACCACCGTACAGAGGATGCAGAGGATCGCGGTATAGCAGCCGAGACAGGGATCGCGCGGCTCCAGCTTCCCGTCAAAAAATTCCCGCTCCAGCTCTGCCATCGCCGAATAGCTGACGGAGACGACAACGACGATGACCGTAAAGATGACGAGGGGCAGAAGGTTGCGTTTGAGTTCGTATAAAAGCGCCTTTTTCATGATAAGTACCCCCTGCTCTTGACTTCGCAGAGGAAGAGCTCCTCGAAGTCGACCTTGACCTCTTCCACAAAGATGGGCGAAAGCGTTCTGAGCGCCGAAATGACCTCTTCACGCTCGCCGCGGACAACGATACGCACCACGCGCCCTTCGCTCTCGAAGGTGAGGCAGTCGAAGGGGAGCTGTTCGCGCGCAACAGGCCCGTCGAACGCCGCCTGGAATTTATGCACTTTCCCGAGCGTCTCCGCAATGTCGCCCGCGTCGGCGACGGTCCCGCCGTCGAGGAGCGCGAAGCCCGAGCAGATGTCTTCGAGCTCGCGCAGCGAATGGCTGGAGATGACGGCGGTCGTTCCCTCCAAAGAGATGATGCCGCGCTTGAGTTCGAGGCGCGCCAAGGGGTCGAGCCCGTCGAACGCCTCGTCTAAGAGGAGATATTTCGGCCTGCACGCGAGCGCGAGCGCCGCGAATGCCTGCCGCTTCATGCCCTTGGAGAAATTGCGGACGGGCGTGCGGCGTTCGAGCGAAAAGAGCTTTTCGTAGCGGGCAAAGAGCTCGTCGTCGAAGGAATAGAAGCTCTTGTAGAGCTCGACGAGCTTTTCCACCGTCGTCCCCGCCGAATAGTAGGGATCGTCGGGCAAAAAGAAGAGCTCTTTGCGCTTTTTCGCGTTGCCCGCGATGTTTTCCCCGTCGTATTCGACCGTCCCTTCGTCGGGGCGCAGCACGTCCGCCATCATGCGCAGGAGCGTCGTCTTGCCCGCGCCGTTGATGCCGACGAGCCCGAACACCGAAGCGTCGGGGATCGACAGACAGATGTCTTGAAGGACCTTTTTCGGCCCGTAGCTTTTTTTGAGACCCTTGATCGTTATCATACTTCACTCCATGCGGCGGTCATGCGCCGTACACCTCTTCGATCATGGCGAGCATCTCCGCCTTGCTCAGCCCCGCATCGCGGAACACGACGAGCCGCGCCTTCGCTTCCGCCTTCACGGGATCGGGCTTTTGCGGCGCACAGGCAAAGACGCCCTTCTTGGGGAAGGAACGGATGATCCCCTCCTGCTCAAGCGCGTAGTACGCCCGCGCGACGGTGTTGGGGTTGACCCCCAGCTTCATCGCAAGCGTGCGGACGCTCGGAAGGCGCTCTCCGTCCTTCAGAACGCCGAGTGCGATATAGCGCTCTACCGTCTCTTTGATCTCTTCGTAAATGTTCTTTTTCCCGGTCAGATGAATTTCCATGTGCGCACCGTATGAGCTGTTTTATCTGTACCCTCTGTATCAATTGTATCACAGTCCGATCTCTCTGTCAAGGGTTTGGAGAAAAAAAATAAAAAAACGGCACCGCAGAGATATGCGGTGCCGGAAAGAGCGTATCTGCAGCTCAGCTGCGGCTTGAAAAATAGTTATTGAGCGCCGAGACGAGCGCATACACCGAAGAGCGGATGATGTCGCTGTTCTCGCCCGCGCCCCAGTAAAGTTTTCCGTCCTTTTCGACGGCGACGTAGGAGAGCGCCTGCGCGAAGGAACCCGAAGCGAGGGCGTGCTGTTCGTAGCCCGTCAAAACGTAGTCGATGCCGAAGTACTGCTTGAGGGCGTTAGAAACGGCGTCGAGGCGGCCGTTGCCCGTCGCGGTGACGGTGACGGCGTCCTTGCCGTCCTTCACTTCCACGATGGCGGTGATGCCGTTCTCCTGCTTATAGTGTACTTCGCCGACGTCGAAGCGGCCGCGGGCGCTCAAAAATTGGTCGCAGAAGAGCTTGAAGAGCTCCTGCGGTTTGAGTTCCTTGTGCTGCTCGTCCGAGACGTGCTTTGCAAGGGCGCTCATCGCCTCGCGCATCTTGGAGGGGAGCTTGATGTCGTAGCACTGTTCGAGGACGTACCCCACGCCGCCCTTGCCCGACTGCGAGTTGATGCGGATGACGTCCGAATCGTAGATGCGGCCGACGTCGCGCGGGTCGATGGGAAGATAGGGAACATCCCACACGCCGCCGCCGTGCTCGGCGCGCCAGTGCATGCCCTTGGCGATAGCGTCCTGATGGGAACCCGAGAACGCCGCAAAGACGAGCTCGCCCGCATAGGGCTGACGGGGGGAAATTTTGAGCGTGGTGAACTGTTCGTAGGCGTCCGCGATGGAAGGCATATCGGAAAAATCCAGCCCGGGGTCGACGCCCTGCGAATACATATTCATGGCGAGGGTGACGATGTCGCAGTTGCCCGTGCGCTCGCCGTTGCCGAAGAGGGTGCCTTCGACGCGGTCGGCGCCCGCAAGGAGGCCGAACTCCGCCGTCGCGACGCCCGTGCCGCGGTCGTTGTGGGGATGAAGGGACAAAACGACGTTCTCGCGGTACTTCATATGCTTGTGCATATACTCGATCTGCTGCGCGTAGACGTGCGGCATGGCGTTTTCCACCGTGGAGGGAAGGTTGATGACCGCCTTCCTCTCTGCCGTGGGCTGCCAGATATCGAGGACGGCGTTGACGACTTCGAGCGCGTACTCGGGCTCGGTCCCCGTGAAGCTCTCGGGCGAATATTCGAAGCGGTAATTTTCGCCCGCCTCTTCGGTGAGCTGCTTCAGAAGCTTCGCGCCGTCGACGGCAATTTGCTTTATTTCCTCTTTGGACTTTTTGAAGACCTGCTCGCGCTGGGCGACGGACGTCGAATTATAGACGTGGACGATGACATTTTTTGCGCCCTTGACCGCCTCGAAGGTGCGGCGGATGATGTGCTCGCGCGCCTGCGTGAGCACCTGGATGGTGACGTCGTCGGGGATGAGATCGCGCTCGATGAGGGCGCGAAGGAAGGCGTACTCCGTCTCGCTCGCGGCGGGGAAGCCCACCTCGATCTCCTTGAAGCCGACCCGAAGGAGCAGTTTGAAAAATTCGAGCTTGGTCTCCAAAGACATGGGCTCGATGAGCGCCTGGTTGCCGTCGCGCAAATCGACGCTGCACCAGACGGGCGCTTTTTCCACCATGTCTTTTTCCGCCCAGTCCATGCAGCGCTCGGGCGGAAGGATGAATTGTTTACGGTACTTATTGGTTTCCATAGATCCCTCCTCACTTGAAATAAAAAAGCCGCGCCTCCGAAAAGAGACGCGGAACACGCGCGGTACCACTCTTATTGCGGGCTCACGCCCGCCGCTTCACGGGATACTTCCATATCCCCTCCCTGTAACGGGGGAAACCGTTCCGCCTTACTCCCGTTCGGGCGGACCGCTCGGCGGTGAGTTCGCCCCTCCCCTCTGCCGCCTCGCACCTTCCGGCGGCTCTCTGAAAGCAGGAAAAAGGGGGTACTGCTCCGCGTCTTCGCGTTATATTTGTTCTATCATAACAGATAGCTGCAAAAAAAGCAAGCATTTTTCGGGGGAATTTGAAATTTGATCACCCCTTGCCGGCACAGGCGGCGCACACGCCCGAAACTTCGAGCTCGCTCTCTTCGAACAGGAAGCCTTCGGGGAGAGCGAGGGGTACGGAGACGCCCTCGATATCCCACACCCTGCCGCATTTCCGGCAACACGCGTGCGCGTGGGGGGAAGTGTTGAAGTCGTAATGCGTATCGTCGCCCAAAAGGCGCAGGCGGCGCACCTTGCCGCACTCCGAAAAGGCGGAAAGGACGCGGAAGACCGTCCCGCGGCTGACCGCGGGCTCTTTGCCCTGCAAATACGCATATACCTCCGTCGCCGAAGGATGATCGAGCGCACGGAGAGCGTCGCATATGGCTTGCTTTTGTGCCGTGCGGCGCTGAGTCGTCATGCTTTCCTCCCCTCGGCGGGATGTCCCCGCCGCTGCCTTCGTTCAGTCCTCTTCGTCGGGCTCGAGCATCGCCGCTTCGTCGGCGTCCTCAAAGTCTTCATACTGATTGCAGAATTCCGCGAACACCTCGTCGAGGAGCGCGTCGTCGTCGATGGTCTCGAGGCGTTCGTCGTCCTCGTCGCCCACCAGGCGGAAGACTGCGACCTCTTCGCCCTCGTCCTCGTCCGCTTCCTCCACATTGAGAACGGGCGTGAAGAAGCAGTACCATTCGCCCTTGTACTCGATGGTGCCGACGTGCTCGTAGCGCAGCGTGTTGCCGTCCTCGTCGATGAGCTCGACGATGTTGTCGCCGTCCTCGTAATCGTTGTTCTCTTCCTTGAAGCTCATTGCCGTTTTCTCCTTTTTGCGTCTTGATAAAAAACCTTCGAGGATATACGCCGCGGCAAGCGAATCAATGTGCTTGTTTTTCTTGTCCTTTTTGGAGCTCACGCCCGTAAAGACAAGGTCGCGCCGCGCTTCGCGCGTCGTGTAGCGCTCGTCCTCTTCATAGACGGGGATCAAGAGCCTTTCCCGCAGCGCCGAAATAAAGCGCGCCGTCTTGCGCGTCTGCACGCTCTCGGTGCCGTCGGCGTTGAGGGGCAGCCCGCAGACGACGGCAGAGGCGTTCTCCCGCTCCGCGAGCGCCTGTATGGCGGCAACGTCCCGTTCGAGATCCCCCGTGCGGAAGTAGGTATCCCCCGGCACGGCGTACTCGCCGAACGGGTCGCTGAACGCGACGCCGATGCGCTTATCCCCGATGTCCAATGCGACGATCCTCTCGGTCATGCCTTGATTGTAGCATATTTCCCGCGCAAAGGCAAGCTTTTTTTGAAATAATGAGAAAGCGGCGCCCTCCGCCCGCCCCGATGGCGCAGAAGAGACAACGCAAGGAACAAACCTGACGGAAAGATCGTTATGCCCGCGCAGCCCCGACCTTTACAACCCTCCCGCCTCGCTTCGCTCGGCACCCTCCCTTACACAGGGAGGGCAAGGGTCAGTGATTTGTCCCCATTTCGGTTGCACCCATTGGCAAAACTCCTCTTGACCACGCAGACGACCCGCGGGTTTCTTATGAAAAAAGGCTGCCCGAAGGCAGCCCCCCGCTCAGTCGCGGTCTCTCTTTTTCCTCTCGAAGCATTCGAGGCGCTTGTCGACCGCGTCGTCGATCTTATCGAGAAGGTCTTCCTGGCTCTTTTTCACGAGCGAGCGCATCTTGCAGCTGTTGGCGACCGCCAGAGCGCCGCCGAGCGCGCCCAGCGCCAGCCCGAGGCAGAACATCTTTTCCATATCGGCTCCTTTGCGGGCGTTATCCCCGCCTCAGACAGCTTGTGAAAAAAAGCGCTCCGTTATTCGCCGCTTCCCGATCCGCCGCGCTCTTTGCGCAGTTTTTCAAGTTCTGCGCGCAGCGCCTCGTTCTCCCGCCTCAGATCCCCCGCGATGCGGCGGTAGAGGGCGTCGATCTCCTGTTCGAGGCGGCGCTGCAAAAATTCGCTGCCCGCGGGAACGCCCGCCTCTTTGGCAGCTTTTTCCAGCCGCTCGGGCTGCTTCTTTAAGAGATTGCGGTACTTGTTCTGCATCCTGAGCATCTTCTTCTCGTCGCCGCCCGCAGCGTTCATGATGGCGCGGCGCACCGAATAGCCTTTGGCGCGCTCGCGGAAGATGGCGCGGAGCATCTCGTCCGTCTCTTCCTCCGTGAAGGGTCTCACCGCCCCTGCGTGCAGGTCTTTGCCCGCAAGGATGCGCCTGACGCGCTCGTCGTCCTGCTTTTTGAGGAGCGCGTAATAATAGTTGCGCACGCTTCCCTTGGCGCGGCTGTGGGCTCTTCCGTATGTTTCAAAGAGATAAGAGAGCGTCTTTCCTGCGTTCCTGCCCGAATAGATATACTCGATGAGCCCCGTCGCTTCCTCTTCCGTGTAACCGTTGATCTTGTTCATACCTGCCTCCGTTCGGGCAGAAGCCCGTTTTCCTCTCTGTTGTTGACATAATTTTGTACGTCTATACATCTAATAGCGGTATGCAGGTGTATTTTTTGGCAGAGCGGGAGTGCATCCTTACCCTGGGCGGAGCGGTGCTCGGCATCGTGGACAGCTTCGAGCGTTCCGTCGAGCTCGATCCCGCCGACGACGTATTGTGTACGCTCACGCCCTTCGGCGGATTTCTCCCCGTCAGCTTTCGCATCGGCGAGGACCTCTTCCTCTCTCCCCCTCCGCAGGTGACGGTCTATCACCTGAACGGAAGAGGGAGCGCCGCCCTCTATGTGGGCGGCTTCTGCCGCAGCGACCAGAGCCTGAAGGTGATCCGGCAGGAGGTGCTCGGCACGGCGCGGCTCACCCTCCTGCGGCAGGGGAAACTGCTTTTGGACCTCGAGACGGAGGAAGGGTTTTTCCTCACGGAGCTGCCCGACGCCCTCGAAAACTCCGGCATAAAGGCGCAGGACGACGGCTTCCTGCTCGTGAGCGAAAATGCCTTCTGCCTGCTCTCGCGGCGGGGGGAAGTGCTGGTGCAGTCGGAGGGGCGCGTCCTGGAGACGGGCGACGTCCTCCGCGCCGAAGTGCCCTTCCATGACAGCCGCGGACACGTCGCCTCCTGCGAATGGAGAGCGGGAGAGCTCGTCGCCTGTACCCTGAGAACGACGCGCGCGCCCACCCCCGCGACCTTCGCTCTCGCCCTCTTCGAGAGCGTGCTCTTAGGCCTCGACGTTTCCCCCTTCCTCTCGCCCGAGCTCGAAGGGGATGCGCTCAGGGAGTATCTGGGAGATTTCCGCTCGGTGGTGCTGACCGAGCGGGAGAACTGCGTGGGGCTCGTCTATGCGCGCCGCGAACGCGTCTTCGACGTGCGGTACTTTACCGTGGAGACGGACGGGAAACGGGTGTGCAACATTGTGCCGGCGGGATGACCCTGCACTATAAAAAAATCCCGCTGCCGGCAGGCAGCGGGAAATGTTTGCCGTTTAGTATTTTGTGACCTTCACCGACTTGATGACGATGGGCTCCACGGGAACGTGGTATTCGGCCGAGATGTTTTCGCCCGAGAAGGTCGTCGTCCCCGTCACGGCATCATAGGCATCGTGCTCGTTGACGTAGTACTTCTCCGTCTTGGTAAAGTCTTCGGAGCTGTCGAGCGTATCGATGTACTCCTGAACGGCGTCAAGGAGCTCCTTCATCTGGTCGTAATCGCTCGTCTTGCCGAACACGGAATAGGTGCTGTCGAGATCGGTGCGCGAACCCGTGCCCGTATAGGTGTAGAACATGGACGTCGCGCAGTTGTACTTATAGGGATCGCCTTCCTGATACTCGTCGCCGTCCGAACGAACGGTGCCGACGCGCACGGAGCTGTCGCCCTTGCTCGTATAGTACATCACGAGCGCGCCCTGCGTGTGGGAAAGCGTCTTGCTGTTGCCCTCCACGCCGTTGGCGGAAAATTCGCCGCGCACCGTGTAGAGGGGCTGCCCGCGCTGCCCGCTCTCCCCCTCCGTGTAGACGGTCTGCGTGAGGTCGAGATCTTTGACGATATTGTAGTAATCTTTTTCGACGATGTTCTTCGCCGTCTCGTCCCAGGTATAGGCGCCGCCGTAGAGGAAGGAGTCGGCATAGTCATGGATGCAGGTACCGTCGTAATAGCCGGCGTCCGCAAGCTCGATGAAGTGCTGCACCGTCTGAGGCGCGCCCTTGCGGGAGAGCGTGTATTCGACTTCGTAATCTTCGCCGAGGAAGGAATAGGTGATGGTGATCTCGGGCGCTGCGCTGTCGCAGGCGGTAAACATGGCGATCGCCGCCGCGGAAATGACTGCGGCAGAAGCGAGAGAAAGAACGCGGTGAAGCTTTTTCACAAATAGACCTCCGGTACACGGCGCAAAAGCCCGTGCGGTAATTACCAATATTTTACCCGCATTTGGCGCATTCGTCAAGTGCTTTTGGGAAATAAAGCGTGAAAATTGCGTGTGCGGGGATGGTTGGCGTCTGCCCGGGCATAAAATCGCTCCTCTTTCGCCGAAAAGCGACCTTCCCGCGCCCGCCGCCCCGCGCTTTCCGCGGGGCGGCGGGCGCAAAAAAAGACCGCCTCCGAACGGGAGACGGTCTTTTTTCGATCGGGTTACTGAAGCTCTGCGGTAGCGCCTGCTTCCTTGAGCTTGGCAACGGCTGCCTCTGCGTCTGCCTTGGGAACTGCTTCCTTGAGCACGCCGAGCGCTTCGACTGCCTTCTTGGCTTCTGCAAGGCCGAGACCCGTGAACTCGCGGACGACCTTGATGACGCCGATCTTGTTGGCGCCGATGTCCTTAAGGACGATGTTGAACTCGGTCTTCTCCTCTTCGGCGGGAGCAGCTTCTGCTGCAACTGCGCCTGCAACTGCAACGGGAGCCGCAGCGCTCACGCCGAACTCCTCTTCGAGTGCCTTGACGAGGTCGTTGAGTTCGACCACGCTCATTGCCTTGACTTCTTCGATCAGCTTCTGAACATCCATTTTGAATACCCTCCGGTTTTTTTAAGAAAATTATTCCTTGTTTTTCGCGATCGCGCCGAGCACATAGGCGAGATTTGCGATGGGAGCCTGCAGGCACCCGAGCATCTTGGCGATGAGCACCTCTCTCGAGGGGATGGACGCCAGCTTCTTGATCCCCGCTACATCCACATAGGCGCCGTTCACATAGGCGCTCTTGGGAACGAGCTTGGACTCAAGCGCGGGCGCATCCTTGACTGCCTTGGCGAGGATGGAGCAGCCGCTCGTCTCGTCCGGGCAGAAGACGAATGCCGTCGCGCCGTTGAGGTCGTTATCGAAATCCTTCACGCCCAGCTCGTCGAACGCCTTTCTCACGAGGGTGTTCTTGTACACCTTATACTCGCTCGAAGCATTGCGGAACCGGTTGCGAAGATCGGTGACTTCCGCCACGGTGAGCCTGTCGTACTGCACGAGGACGACGGATTTGCTGGCGTTGATCTTTTCCTTGATCTCTTCGACGACCGCTTTTTTCGCTTCAAAATTTGCCGACATGTTTACCTCCTTGGGGAGCTTGCGCGCCCCGTTTCCCGCTTCCCCGCCGTGCAATAGCGGGAAAAGCCACAAAAAAAGCTCCGTACCGCACGGGTACGAAGCGCAAAGGAAAAATCATTGCCGTTCGTTACCTCGACGGGATATTGAGCCGAACTGCGGCACCCGTTGTCTGCGGTATCGATATTAACATTGAGATTTTAGCACATCCGCGCGCTTTCGTCAAGCGATTTTACGCGGAAATTGCTCGCTCAGCCCTTGTTGTAGGCGACTTTGACGCCGGGGCCCATCGTCGAGGAAAGAGAGACGCTCTTGACGTACTGGCCCTTGGCAGCGGCGGGCTTTGCGCGGACGATCGCGTCCATGAGCGCCGTGAAGTTCTCGAGGATCTTCTCATTCCCGAAGCTCTTCTTGCCGATGGGGCAGTGGATGATCGCCGTCTTATCGAGACGGTACTCGACTTTACCTGCTTTCACTTCCTGCACGGCGCGGGCGACGTCCATCGTCACCGTGCCGCTCTTGGGGTTGGGCATGAGGCCCTTGGGGCCGAGGATACGGCCGATGCGGCCGACCACGCCCATCATGTCGGGCGTCGTGATCATGACGTCGAAGTCGAACCAGTTCTCCGTCTGGATCTTCTGGATCATCTCTTCTGCGCCGACGAAATCTGCGCCTGCCTCTTTTGCCTGATCTGCGCGTTCGCCCTTGGCGACGACGAGCACTTTCTTCGTCTTGCCCGTACCGTTGGGGAGCACGAGCACGCCGCGGACCTGCTGGTCTGCCTGACGGGGGTCGATGCCCAGTCTCACGTGCAGCTCGATCGTCTCGTCGAACTTCGCCTTGGCGTTGCCGAGCACGATATTCACGGCTTCGGCTGCGTCATAGGGGCGGGTCTTGTCGTATGCCTTCAGGCTTTCGGCGTATTTTTTACCGTATTTCATCAATTACCTCCTTGTGGTCAAACGAAGGCGGAGCCTTCTCCCACATTCTCCTTATATCTCAGTCCTCGACGGTCACGCCCATGCTGCGTGCCGTGCCTGCGATCATGCTCATCGCGCTCTCGAGCGACGTGCAGTTGAGATCGGGCAGCTTGGTCTTTGCGATCTCCTCCACCTGCGCCTTGGTGAGCTTGCCGACCTTCACCTTGTTGGGCGTAGCCGAAGCAGTCTCAAGCCCCAATGCCTTCTTGATGAGGACGGGAGCGGGAGGCGTCTTCAGGACGAACGTGAACGAACGATCCTGGTAGATGGTCATGACGACGGGGATGATGAGCCCCTCCTGACCGGCGGTCTTCGCATTAAATTCCTTCGTGAAACCGGGGATGTTGATCCCGTGCGGGCCGAGCGTCGAACCGACAGGGGGACCGGGAGTCGCTTTTCCTGCAGGGAGCTGAAGTTTGACTACCGCAGTGATCTTTTTAGCCATATTGTTCCTCCGTATTCGTGGTACCTGCAAGGCGGCCTGAAACTTAGATTTGCCGTCTCTCCCACGTTATCGAAAAGCCGCAGTGGGCTCTTTCGCCTGAATTTCCGCACAAAGCTCAGTCCGCTTCGTGCGCTTCCTGCGCTTCGGATGCCGTTTCGGGCATCTTGCGCATCTGGATATATTCGACCTCCACCTCCTGCTCTCTTCCGAACATGAGGATGTTGACCTTGGCGTGCTGCTGTTCGTTGTTGAGTTCGACGATGGTGCCGTCGAAGCCTTCGAGCGGGCCGTTGTCGATGGCGACCCTGTCGCCCACCTTAAAGTCGGCGTCCGCAACATATTCTTCAAGGTGCATACGGCGGATCTCATCCTCGCGCATGGGGATGGGACGGCCCTGCGGGCCGCAGAACCCCGTGACGCCGCGCGTGTTGGTGACGAGATACCACAGCTGGTTGGAATAGACCATTTTGATAAAGACATAACAGGGCAGAAGCTTGCGTTCGACGACCTTTTTCTTGCCGTTCGCCTTTTCTTCGATGGTCTGTTCGGTGGGGATCTTGACGTCAACGATGCTGTCGCTCAAGTTGTTGTTTTCGATCAGCCTTAAAAGGCTGTCCTTTACCATCGATTCATAGCCCGAGTAGGTATGAAGGATGTACCACTTGGGCTCGCTGTCTGTCATTGCCATGCGTTAAACCCCCAGATCGGTCAGAAGCTGCAAGAGCGCAGAAAAACCGTAGTTGATCGCCGTGATAAAGATGAGGAAGATAAGCACGATGCCGATGACGACGCCCGTCGATTTGAGCGCCTGCGGAAGGGAAGGCCAGGTGACGCGCTTGAGTTCGGAGAACGTCTCCTTGATCTTTCTGCCTGCGCGGACGAAGATGTTGGGCTTCTGATCCCCCTTTTTTGCAGACTTCTTGGGCGCGTCCTGCTTTTTGACGTCGGTCTTCTTGGCGTCGAGCTTTTCGGTGCTGTCGTTGGACTTTTGCATTCTTTTACTCCAATGCGCGAAAGGGCGCGGGAAATTTACTTAGATTCCTTATGAACGGTGTGCTTCTTGCAGACGGGGCAGTACTTCTTGAGCTCGAGACGATCGGGATCGTTGCGCTTGTTTTTGAAGCTGTCGTAATTCCTGTTTTTGCATTCCGTGCATTCAAACGTGATCTTCATTCTCGTGGATTTGGTAGCCATGCGAAATAAACTCCATACAAAAAAATTACCCCCTTCCGAGGATACAACGGAAGTTTACCACACTTTTATGGGCTTGTCAACCGATTTTGAAAGAAACATGGGAGATTTTGCGAAAATTCGCAGACAAACCGCGCGCTTTCCTGCGCGGCGGAAGAAGGGCGGGCGGACGGGCGGCAAAGAAAAAAGAGCGGCGCTCCGAAGGGGGGAACGCCGCAAAAGGGGGATCTTCTTTGGTAAGCTTTGCCTGATGTTCCTTACTTTTCCTCGTAGGTAAGATCGAGGTGATCGGCGGGATCGACGCTTTCGCCGTCGAGCATGAGCTCGAAGTGAAGGTGCGCGCCGCCGTGTGCCTCCGTGCCGTAGGGGGCGGCGACCGTGCCGAGGACGTCGCCTTGCTCCACCTTATCGCCCGCCTTCAGCCCTTCCGCGGGCTCCACGAAGCGGTAAGCGCTCACGAGCCCGTCGCCGTGATCGACGGTGACAAGGTTGCCGAGCTCTTCGGACAGACTGACTTCGAGAACGGTGCCTTCCGCGATGCAGACGACCTCTTCGCCCTCTTCCGCCGTAAAGTCGACCGCTTTATGACGGTAGATCTTGTTGAGCGTCTCGTTATAGTACACTTCGCCGTACAGGGTGGGCGTGCCCGAAGAAGGGAGCACAAAGCGCACCTCTTCGCCGCCCGCGGGCTTGTCGTTCTCGTCATCCTTGTCCTCGTCGCCGCCCGGCTGTTCGGTGACGGGAGGCGTGTCGATCGTGGGCTCGCCGCGCGTTGCGAAACAGACGGTGAGCACGATCGCCGCGATGAGCAGCAGCGCCGCCGCGCCCGCCAGGATGGAATAGATCAGTTTCTTCTTCTGGATGGTCATCTCTTTTTCGTTCATATTGTCCTCCGGTCTATATGGGATAGTCGACCCGATCTTCAAATTTTATACCTCGCTTCGGGATATTTTTTTCGGACGTTCAAAACCGGCCGAAAATGAGAGGCTCGAGCGGTTCAGAACCCGCCGAAGAGAAGAGGCGTTCCCGCCGCCGTCTGCCCCCTCCCCGCCGCGATGTGCAGATTGACGCATTCGCCGTCTAAGAAGATGCCCTCGCCGAGATAGGGGGAATAACAGTAGTAGCTTATCGTACCCGCAGCCTCCTCTGTAAAGAGGACGCGCGCGCGATAGGCTCTAAGCAGCTCTTCCGCACGGTCGCCTTGAAAGACGGCGCTCTCGCCGCGCACCTCGGACGGGAGCACGAGCGGGAGCGCGTCCCCGTCGAGCACGATCGCCTCCGCGGAGGAAGTTTCGCCCAAAAAGAGGGTGTAGCGCTCCGCGCCCGCGAAGGAAGGCGCGTGCCATAAAAGAAAGAGCACCCCCGCCGACACAAGGCAGGAAAGCAGGACGGCGACAAGCTTTGCCGCCCGTTTGGACTTCCCGCAGCGGACAGAGCCGCTTTGTCCGGACTGCGGACGTTCGGAGACCGCCCCTACCGTTTTACGCCTAGACTGCATAAAAAACCTCCCCGAACTTCTTCGGGGAGATGTTTGACAAATTTGATGAGGAATATACACTGAAACAAGAAAAATTCCTTCCGTCGCGGAGAGGCAGAAAGCCCCTCTTATCGGTTATCTCCTCGCTTCAGAAACGAGCAAGACGAGGAGAGCGAGGAAAACCCGAAGGAGCTTACAGGGCTCCCGCAAAGATTTTGCTTAGCAAAAGATTTGTGGGAAGAGGAGAAGCAGGCATCAAAGCCTTGCCCCGACAAAGGAGGGGCGGGTAAGTTTTGCCTTGCTTCGACGAGTAAGTGACTGAGGGTTGCCGCAGCGCGACAAAGTATTGCGACGTTTATGGAGCGAGCGCCGTTACCAGCCCAAGACTTCCCCGCCGAGGAGATGCATATGCAGATGCATCACCGTCTGCCCCGCGTTCTCGCCCTGGTTGATGACGACGCGGTAGCCCTCTTCGAGCCCCCATTCCTTGTAGTGCGCACCCACCGTTTGCAGCATGCTGCCGATGAGCGCCGCGCGCTTGTCGTCCGCTTCGGAAAGGAAGGCGAAGTGCTCCTTCGGCACGCACAAAAGATGCACTTTGGCCTTGGGCTCGATGTCTTTGAAGACGAGCATCTTGTCGTCCTCATACACTTTGGCGGAGGGGATCTCCCCCGCGACAATCTTACAGAAAATGCAGTTATCCATATGTTGACCTCCGTTTGGGTTTATTCGAAAATTATAGGTAAATCAATGGAAAGCAGAAACGAGCAAGTAACCGAGGGAAGTTGCCTTGTTTTTTGCCCTCCCTGTGTAAGGGAGGGTGCCGAACGAAGTGAGGCGGGAGGGTTGTAAAGGCGCCATGCGGGCTCCACAACCCCTCCGTCTTGCCTTCGGCAAGCCACCGTCTCGGCGGCGCAAGGGAAACGCCGCCTCAGTCACGGTTTTTGCCCGCAATGGCAAAAACCTCAGTTCGCCGCGCACGCACGCCACACCGTGGCGATGCGTATCATGCGCGGCTTACCCCCTTACACAGGGGAGGCTATCATGTGGGCAGCTCCTTTCGTCATGCCTTGCCCCGATGAGCCGCAGCGCGACAAAGTATTGCGAAGTTTATGCTTTTCACGCAAGGGGATGAAGAAGCTGAGCTTTTAATCCGTCCTTTTCGCGCCCCAAAAGTTTCACCTTCCAGAGCGAGCCCTCCTCCGCGCCTTCCGCATAGACGCGCAGATAGTTGGGCGTATAGCCGCCGTCCGCTTCGAACAGCACTTCGCTCTCCCGCCCCACGAAGCGGGCAAGGTATTCCTCTTCCGCCTCTTTGGCTGCCGCAAGGAGCCGCTGCACGCGCTCGTGCTTCAAGGAAGCGGGAAGATCGGGCTTTTTGAAGGCGGCAGTCCCCTCCCGCGGGGAGAAGGGGAAGACGTGCACGCGCGAAAACCCCGCCTCTTTCACAATGGAGAGGGATGCCTGAAAGTCCTCCTCCGTTTCGCCCGGGAAGCCGACGATGATGTCCGTCGTGATGGCGGCGTCGGGGAACGCTTCGTAAATTTTGCGGCAGGCAGCAAGATATTCGGCGCGGGTGTAGCGGCGGTTCATCGCGCGGAGCACCGCGTCCGACCCGCTTTGCAGCGAAAGATGAAAGTGCGGCATGAAGTTGCCCTCTTTCATGGCGGAAAGCAGCTCGTCCGTGACGGCGCTCTCTTCCACCGAGCCCAGACGGATGCGCGCGGGCACCTCTTTTAAAAGGCGCAAAAGCCCCGCAAGATCGCACTCCCCGTCGTGATAGTCGGAAATATCCACGCCCGTGAGGACAAGTTCTTTAGAAGAAGAGGCGAGCGCTTCCTTTACGATGGCTTCCTTCTTCCGCGAGCGCGAACGGCCGCGAAGGTACGGGATGAGGCAGTAGGAGCAGAAGCGGTCGCACCCGTCCTGGATGCGAAGATAAGCGCGCGTCTTTGTCTTCTGCGGGGCGGGGAGCTCGCAAATCCCCTGCTCGGGCTCGACGAAGATGCCCTCTTTCCCCTCGCGGAGAAGATCCAAAAGCCTGCCCTTGCCTTGCGCGCCCGTGACGAGGACGACGCCTTCGCGCCCCCAAAAATCTTCGGCGTGATGCTGCGCGGCGCAGCCGCAGACGATAACGGGGGCGTCGGGGTTATACTTCCGCATACGGGCGACCGCCTGGCGGCTCTTTTTTTCCGCCTCTTTGGTCACCGCGCAGGTGTTGAGAAGATACAGATCGGCATAGCCGAGCTCTTCCGTCGTCTCGTAGCCGAGCGCCTTCAAACCGCTCATGAGGGAAGCGCTCTCCACCTCGTTGAGCTTGCAGCCGAGGGTGAACACGCACGCCTTCATCGCCATTCCCCCAAAGCGTGCATCGCGACGGAAAGAAGGGCGATGGACGCCGTTTCCGCCCGCAAAATGCGTTTCCCGAGCGAAACGCCCGTAAAGCCGAGCTCCTTCGCCCGTTCGAATTCTTCGCGCGAGAAGCCGCCCTCGCTGCCGACGACGAGCGCCGTCGCTCCTTCGAGCGATGTAAAGTCCCCTTCGCCCGTCTTCAAAAATTCGCAGGCAAAGAGCTTGTTTTTACAAGTTTGCGCCGAGGAAAGCGCGCTGTCGAGGTCGGGATAGAGGGTAATTTCGGGCACGCGGGCGCGCAGGCACTGCTTTGCCGCCTCCCGCGCGACGCGTTCGAGCCGTTCGAGCTTGTTCTCCCCGAAAGAGACCGAACAAAAGCGCGACAAAAAGATGCCGACCCTGAAAACGCCCAGCTCGACCGCCTTCTGCACGACGAGCTCGGACTTATCCCCTTTGAGCGCGCCAAAGAGAAGGGTGACTTCCGTTTCGGGCTCTTTGTCGGAGACCGTCTTATTTAGGACGTTGAGCAGCATCTCGCGCTTGGAACACGCGGCGATGACGGCGGAATATTCGGCGCCGCTGCCGTCGAGCAGGGTGACTTCATCACCCGTCTTCAAACGGAGCACCTGAGAGGCGTGGCGGAACTCTTCGCCCGAGAGCACGACTTCCTCCCCGATATCCTGCACAAAGAAGCGCTTGGGGGCAGCCATTCACGCCTCCCGCGAAAAGACGAGCGCGAACCACTCGCCCTTCCGCCTCTCTTCCTTCAAGGTAAGGCCGAGGGATAAATATTTTTCTTTGACGAGAGAGAGCCTGCTCTCGATGATGCCGCTTAAGATGAGCGTGCCGCCCGCTTTGAGGTGCGCGGGAACAGAGGGCGCGAGAAGGCACAGAATTTCCGCCGTGATGTTGGCAAGGATGACGTCTGCCTCCACCGAAGAATCGGTGAGAAGGTCGGCGAGGGTGACGCGCGCAATATCTTCGACGTTGTTGAGAGCGCAGTTGTGTTCGGCGCTTTCGACGGCGATAGGGTCGAGGTCGGAAAGATAGCAGCGCTTTGCCCCGAGTTTCGCGGCGGCGATGCCCAGAATGCCGCTGCCGCAGCCGACGTCGAGGACGGTATCCCCCTCTTTCAGGTAATTTTGCAGAAGTTCGACGCACATTGAGGTCGTCTCGTGCTCGCCCGTGCCGAACGCCATGTTGGAATCGAGGTAGACGATCTCTTCGCCCGCCTCTTTTTTATAGTCGATCCATTCGGGCACGACGACGATGCGCCCGAGACGGATGGGGCGGAAGTGCTTCTTCCACACGTCGATCCAGTCGTTGCCCTCGATCTCGCGCTTGGTCTCTTCCAGCGAGCCGAAGTCGATGGCGCCCTCCGAAAGCTCCTTGCGCGAGGCGATCTCCCCCATGATGAGTTTGATCTTCTCCTCCGCTTCCGAAGGCTCCAAATAGCACTTGACGAGGACGTCGCGATTCTCCGAAGAGACATTCTCGTCCATATAGTCCCAAAAGACGGTGGAATCTTTGGCAAGCGCGGCAGCGTCGGCGGCGTCGCAGACGGTGACGCCGTAAGGAGAGTACGCCCACATCGCGTCGGCGACGAGCTCGCTCCCCTCGGTGGCGGTATGTACGGTGAGTTCGATATATTTCATGGCTTTTATTATAGGGGAAGGCGGGCGCAAAGTCAAGGACTTTGCGCCCGCCTCACATTTTGAGGGGCGGCGCCCCGCGGTTTGCGCGGGGCGCCGCCCCCTCTTTCCCTCTTTTCAGCGCAGGAAGTCTCCTCCTTCGCCGTGCACGAGCGTGAAGAGCGCGAGCTCTTCCCCGCTCACGGCGTCGAGGAAGGCAAGGTACTGTTCCTCCCCGAACGTGCATTCGAAGGCGTAACAGAGCCGCTCCTCTCTCCCGAAGGGCACGAGCGCGAGATGCGCCGCTTCCACTTTAAGGCGGGGCGAGAGATATTCGGCGATGACCGCCTCTTCGCGGGGCGTGCCTATCTTGCGTTCGTGGTGATTGAGTCGGTACATGAGGGCATCCATCCCCACGACGCGGCCGCGGCTCTCGCACACCCGCACGCGGACGAGGTCGGAATACAGTCGCACGCCCTCCTGCACGGGCACGAACGCGAGCTCCGCCACGCCGCCCTGTTCTGACGCCCACACCGCTTCGACGTTTTCGATGCCCGCCTTGCTTAAAAACTCGCGGGCGAGCCCTTCGCACGCCGAAAGGTCGAACTCCTGCCGTCCGCACGCGCCCTGCGCCGAAAAGCTCACAAGCGAGCCGTCCTTCTTGGCGATCGCAGCGTCGAACTGCGTCTCGCCGTCCGAAAGGACGACGTGATAGAGCGTCGCCTCGCCCACGCGCACTTCACCCGTGCAGTGCGCCTCCGTGATGTGATAGCCTGCAAAATACTCCTTGGCAAGCTCCACGGCGCGCGCTTCCGAAAGCTCCCCGCCCGCGAGGCGGTTTTTGCCCACGTTGCCCGCTCCCGCAAAGGGCGGCTCGACGAGCCCTTCCGCAGGGAGACGGGTATAGCCCGCCATCTCCTGAAAGAGGGCGTTCATGCCCTCCGTGCTCCCCTTGAAAAAGGCGGAAAGCTCGGCGTGGGAGAGGTGGTGTTCCGCCTCGTTGAGGGCGCGAAGGAGCTGCAGATTGACGGCGTGGAGATAATCGAGCGTCCCCGTCTCGCGCGCGCCCAGAGAGCCGCCCATGTTCAGCCGTTCGAGGAGCGCCCGCGCGTACATCCCCGTGTGATTGACAAAGCTCGAAAGGCGCAAGGCTGCCTCCTGCGAAAGGGGGAGCTTTTCGAGCGCGCTTTCGAGAAGCGCCGCCCCGACGGCGACTTCCGTCAGAAGCCGCCGCTGTTCGCTGCGCCCTTCCGAAACGCGGAGCTTAGAAAGGCTCGCGTCCATCGCTTCGGAGGCTTCCGCCATCTCGTAGACCGCCTCGCGGGCGGTGTTTTCGAAGCGCGCTTCGAGTTCGTTCATGCGCACCGCGCCCACGGTGACGACGGTCGCCAGCGTGAGGCAGGCAAGCCCGAGCGAGACGACGGCGGCGATCCAGCCGCCCACGCCCGAGCCCCGCCTTCTCCTGTTCGCGCGTTCCTCGCGGCGCTGTTCGCGCGCCTCCGCCTTCTCCGTCCGCTCCCGTTCCTTGGCTTCGCGGCGGCGGGCGGACTCTGCAAGACGTTCCTTCTTCTGCCGCTCTTTGAGGCGCTTTGCCTCCTCCTGCTCCTGCGCCTGCTTGATGGCGGCGCGCTCCCGCTCCTTAGCGGCTTCCACGCGCGCGTCCGCCATCAGGCGTTCGCGCTCTTCGCCCGTCTTCGCGGCGATGTTTTCCACCTTTTCCGCCCCGCTTGAAAGTTCCCGATCTTCTTCCATGTTTTCCTCCTTATTCTCCTTATTTTGCGAATACGTGATTGCCGATGACGGTCACCGTCGGCCGCGAAAAGATCCACGAGCTCGTCGCAATGGCGGGGTTATAGTAATAAAGGCTCCCGTAGGAAGGGTCCCAGCCGTTGAGAGCGTCCCGCGCGGCGTTGTATGCCGTCTGATTGGGCTCTAAGTTGATCTGCCCGTCCGAGACCGCCGTGAACGCCCCCGGCTGATAGACGACGCCCGCCACCGTGTTGGGGAAGGACGAACTTTTCACGCGGTTCAAAATGACCGCGCCGATCGCCACCTGCCCCGTGTAGGGTTCGCCGCGGCCTTCGGCGTAGATGGTCTTGGCGAGAAGATAGAGATCGGACGAGCTCGCCCCACCCGACGAGCCGCCGCTAACAAGCGCGTTGTAAGAATCGGTCATGCCGAGCGCTTTATACGTCGCCTTGCCCACGACGCCATCCGCCGTGAGCCCGTTCTTCTTCTGAAAGGAGATGACCGCCTTCTTCGTCCCCGAGCCGAAGATGCCGTCGACGGAGCCCGAATAATAGCCCCATTTTTTGAGGCGGCGCTGCACCTCTTTGACTTCGCCGCCCGTCGAACCCTGACGGAGCACCGCGGCGGCAACGACCGCTTCCGCCGCGCCCGTCTCTCCTTCCGCCGAGGCAAGCGCATATGCCGCGGGGCAGACGCTCGCCATGAGCGCCAATGCCAGCGCGCCGATGAGTAATTTCTTTTTCATGAGTTCCTCCCATGCACAATGTCTGTAAAACGCGCCGAAATTATGCAAAGAAGGAACGGATGATCTCTAAAATTTTGCTCTTGTAGACGATATTTGTCTCGCCGCCCGCAAAGCAGAGGGGCGGATAGACGACGCACCACCAGTTATCCCCCTCGCCCGAGCCGAGCTCTAAAATGAAGGCGTCGTACACGCCCGCAGGGAGCGTCGCCCCCTCGTAGACGCGCGTCGGGAACTCCTCCTTTGTAAGCTTTGCCGAAGCGCCGTAGGAAAAGCCGTTTTCAAGGAGCACCCCTTCGGCGATCGCTTCCGCCTCTTTCAGCTGCCCGCGCACCAAAGAGAGCGCCTCTTCCTTGCTCTCCGCTTCGGCAACGAGGGGCGTCAGGTATTCGACGAGGGCGTCGCGCACGCGGTATTTGACCGCCTGATCTTCCTCGGAATCGGAATTGGCGCGCACATGCAGGCGCAGATAGGAAGCGGGATCCTCCGCTCCCCTTTCCGCATTGCCGAACGTGAAGACGAGCCCAAAGAGAAGCGCCGTCAAAAGCGCGCACACGCAAAACTTTTCCATAAAAAAGACCTCCGCGAAAACTTCGCAGAGGTTATGGACGCGTGAAGGCATTTTTATACAGTGAGAAGAAAAGCGGCTCGGGGCGGCTTTTGAGCGGCGGCGCGGCGGGCTTTCCCCGCTGCGCCGCCGCACGATCACGTTGCCGAAGTGATGACGCCGCCGCCTAAACACTGCGTCTCGTCGTAGAGGACGGCGTACTGCCCTTCCGTGACGGCGCGCTGGGGCTCTTCGAAGAAAATTTCAAGGCTTTTTTCCCCCGTGCGGCGCACGGTGACGTTCTGCTCGCTCTGGCGGTAGCGGAATTTGGCGCGGCAGCAAAACTCCGCCTCTTTGGGCGGGAAGGGGATGAAGTTCATGCCCTCGACGGTGCAGGAGCGCGAATAGAGCGGGCTCTCGTCGCCGTGGGAGACATAGAGGATGTTGTTTTTCAGGTCTTTTCCGACGACGAACCATCTGCCTTCTTCGCCGTGCCGTCCGCCGAGGTCTAAGCCCCGTCTCTGACCGAGCGTGTAGTACATGAGCCCCATGTGTTCGCCCACGTCCTCGCCCGACAGCGTTACAATGCGCCCCGGCTGCGCGGGGAGATATTCCTGCAAAAACTTGCGGAAATTGCGCTCGCCGATGAAGCAGATGCCCGTCGAATCTTTCTTCTTCGCCGTCGCAAGGCCGTTTCTTTCCGCGAGCTTCCTCACCTCCGCCTTCTGATAGGGCGCAAGCGGGAAGAGGACGCCTTCAAGCTGTTCCTGCGTGAGCTGGTTCAGAAAGTAAGTCTGATCTTTGTTCCGATCGGCGGCCTTTAAGAGGCGGTGAACATTCCCCTCGTGCGAAATGCCGCAGTAGTGGCCCGTTGCGATATAGTCCGCGCCCAGCTCCTTTGCATGCTGCTTGAAGGGGCCGAACTTTATCTCGCGGTTGCACAGAACGTCGGGGTTGGGCGTTCTGCCCGCGCGGTACTCCGAAAGGAAGTAGGAAAAGACGCGCTCCATGTACTCGCGCGAAAAATTGACGGTATAGTAGGGGATATCGAGGAGGCCGCAGACGCGGCGGACGTCCTCGAAGTCCTCTTCCGCGGTGCAGGCGCCGTTTTCGTCCGTCTCTTCCCAATTGCGCATGAAGAGCCCGACGACATCAAAGCCTTCCTCTTTGAGAAGGAGGGCGGCGACGGAGCTGTCCACGCCCCCGCTCATGCCCACTACGACCGTCTTTTTCGACATATTCCTGCCTCCCGCAGAAAAATTTTTAGAAATTATACCATATCGGCGGCAAAATACAAAGCATTTTTCCCAAAGTTGTGGTATAATGCTCTCGATATGCACTCGTACGGGCGTCCGCCGCCTGCGGTGGCACAAGCGGCAAAGCCGCGAAGCAGCCCCGGCGGGTACAAAAACTTAATATGCACTCGTGGCGCAATCGGATAGCGCTCCGACGCTGAAGGTCGTGGGGGCGCCCGACGCCGAAGGCGTCGCACGAGCGCAGAAAAGAGCCCGAAAAAGCGGCAACGTTCCTTTGCGCGAAGTATCCCCGCCGCTTTTACAACTTGATATTCTATGCACTCGTGGCGCAATTGGATAGCGTGTCAGCCTCCGACGCTGAAGGTTGTGGGGGCGCCCGACGCCGAAGGCGTCGCACGAGCGCAGAACAAAGCCCGAAAAAGCGGCAACGTTCCTTTGCGCGAAGTATCCCCGCCGCTTTTACAACTTGATATTCTATGCACTCGTGGCGCAATTGGATAGCGTGTCAGCCTCCGACGCTGAAGGTTGTGGGTTCGATCCCCGCCGGGTGCACCACCAAAAAAGCCCCTTGCGGGCTTTTTGATTTTCAAGAGGAAAGAAGATATGCAGATCACAGAGATCGAAGAGCGCACGGCAGAGACGATCGCGCGCCTTACCGCCGTTTGGGAGAGCGCAGTGCGGGCAACGCACTCCTTCCTCTCCGAACGGGAGATCGCAGCCATCAAACGCTATGTTCCCGCCGCACTGCGGGAAGTCCCGCGGCTCTTCATCGCCGCCGAGAACGGCAGCCCCGCCGCCTTTATGGGCATCGACGGGCAGAGGCTGGAAATGCTCTTTGTTGCGGCAAAGCAACGCGGGCAGGGCATCGGCAGCCGCCTGCTCCGCTGCGGCATGGAAGAATGCGGCGTGCGCGAACTGACCGTCAACGAACAAAATCCGCTCGCCGTCGGCTTTTACGAGCACATGGGCTTTGTCGTCTATCAACGGTCGGAAAAGGACGAACAGGGCGCGCCCTATCCCCTTCTCTACATGAAAAAGCATTGACCAAGAGCGCGGACGCCGTCTGCGCTCTTCTTTATTTCTCATCCCAACGCGCGGGAAGGAGCTCAAAAAGCGGGACGGAGCGCTCCGTAGAGAGCCAAATTTGGGTCTGGAGGTTGCCCTCGTCGATCTGATACAAAAACTCGCGGCACTTGCCGCAGGGCGGATAGATGCGCCCCTCCGTGTTGACGGCAACAAGCTGCATAACGCGCCGTTCGCCGCTTTTCAGCATCTCGGCAAAGGCTGCCTGCTCGGCGCAGAAGCCGAGCTGACAGGGAAGGTCGATGCAGATGCCCGTAAACAGGGCGCCGCTCTCCGTTTGCAGAGCGCAGGCGACCTGCCCGCCCTCGCCGCCGCGGAACTGCATCGGGCAAAGCGCCTCTTTGGCAGCCGCAAGGAGCGCTTCCGCGCTCAAAAAGTCTTTCTTCTGTTCCATGCTCCCATGATAGCACATCGCGCGGCAGCCGTCAAGGGGAAGCGCGGGCGCGCCACGCAAAAGGAGCCGCAGCTTTGCGCGCCCTCAAATCGGTTGACAAGCGGCAGATAGCGGCGTATAATCTCGTTCGGCTATGGGATGGGGCAAAATATGACCGCCCCGAAAACGCCCCGCGCCGCCTAAAAACTATGCCGAACACCCGCACCAAAGCAAAGACCCTCGACGCTTCCGCCCTCTACGGAACAGAAAAGATCGGGAAAGTTTTATTCAAACTCGCGCCGCCCGTCATGTTGGCGCAGCTCATCCAGGCCCTTTACAACGTGGTCGACAGCCTCTTCGTCGGCAGATATTCGGACTCCGGCCTCACCGCCCTTTCCATCATCTATCCCGTGCAGCTTCTGATGATTGCGCTCGCCGTGGGGACGGGCGTCGGCATCAACACCGTGATGGCGGCAAAGCTCGGCACGGGGCATAAGGAGGAGGCGGACGAGTACGCGGGCGTGGGCACGCCGCTCGCCGTCGTCCTTTGGGCGCTCTTTGCGCTTTTGGGCTATCTTCTCATGCCCGCCTATGCGCGGATGTCGACAACTTCCGAAGCGGTCATAAAAGACGTCATCGTCTACGGCAGGATCGCCTGTGTATTCAGCTTCGGGCTCTTCCTCGAAAGCGTCTGGACGAAGGTATTGCAGGCGGTCGGCAACATGAAGGTGCCCATGTTCGCGCAGATCGCAGGCGCCGCCGTCAACATCGTGCTCGACCCCTTACTCATCTTCGGCGTTTGGGTCTTTCCCGAGATGGGCATCGCGGGCGCCGCCGTCGCGACCGTCGCGGGGCAGATCGTCGCCGCGCTCATCGTCATGAAGGGCGGCTTCCGCAAGTCCCCCGCCCTCAGGCTCTATCCCCGCCACACGCTCACCATCTTCCGCCTCGGCATCCCCAACATCCTCATGCAGGCGGCTTACACCTTCTATATTTTAGGGCTCAACCTCATCCTTTCGGGCTTTTCCGACCAGGCGGTGACGGCGCTCGGGCTCTACTACAAGTGGCAGACCTTCTTTTTCATCCCCTTGGGCGCCATGCAGACGTGCATCGTGCCCGTCATCAGCTTCAACTATGCCGCCAAGGATATCCGCCGCTGCAAACAGACGCTGTGGGCGTCCGTCCTCTTCGGCGCCGTCTTCATGGCGGTGGGGCTCATCGTCTTTGAGACGCTCCCCTCTCAGATGCTCTCCGTCTTCACCTCCGACCCCGAAGTCATCCGCATCGGCACCGTCGGATTCCGCTTCACGGGCGCGAGCTTTCTGCCCCTCGTCACCTCGCTCATCTTCCCCGCCTTCTTCCAGGCGGTGGGCGCGAGCCTTAAGAGCACTCTCCTTACCGTGGTGCGCACCGTCGTCTGCTTCGTGCCGCTCGGGTACCTCTTCTCGCGTGCGGGGCTCACCATGTTCTGGATGACCTACCCCGTCACCGAAATCGTGACGACCATCGTCGGGCTTGTCTGCTACAAACAATTCCTCGGCTGCGACTATGTGCGCTCGGCGGGGCAGCCGCCCCTTTTAGAGGCGGGAGAGCTCGCGCTCAAACCCTCGAAGCCGGGCGTCATCGTCACCATTGCGCGGCAGCACGGCTCTTCGGGCAAGCAGGTCGGCAAAATGGCGGCGGCAAAGCTCGGCATCCCCTTCTATTACAAGGAGATGATCGCCCTCGCCGCACACGAGAGCGGGCTGGACAGAGACTTCATCTCCAACATCCACAAAAATTCCCCCGACGTACTGCGCGGGCTGTACCTTTCCTCGCACGCCGTGCGCCGCGCCATGCTCGCGCAGGATAAGATCATCCGCAAGATCGCCGAGGAAGGGAGCTGCGTCATCGTGGGCCGCGCCGCCGACCATGTGCTGAGAGATTTTCCCAACGTCGTCAAAGTATTCATCGGCGCGCCCGAGGAATTCCGCATCTCGCGCGTCAAAGAGGTGTACGGCGACACCATACAGGAGGCGAAGCGCAACCTGCGCCATTCGGACAAGGCGCGCGCGGGGTACTACCACCACCTTTCGGGCAAGCGCTGGGGAGATCCTCAGAACTACGACCTCGTGCTCGACTCTTCCGTGGGTTTAGAAACTGCCGCCGAAACGCTCGCCGCCTTCGTGAAGGAGAAAGAAGCCGCCCTGAAAGATCATGAGGACGGCATTTCAAATCGATGATCGGTTCAACCTGAGCCTCCCTTGTGTAAAGGGAGGTGGCACGCGGAGCGTGACGGAGGGATTGTGATAAAAAAGCCGCCCTGAAAGATCATGCGGACGGCATTTCAAATCGATGATCGGTTCAACCTGAGCCTCCCTTGTGTAAAGGGAGGTGGCACGCGGAGCGTGACGGAGGGATTGTGATAAAAAAGCCGCTCTGAAAACCGATGAGAGCACCCTTTCAAATCGATGATCGGGTCAACCTGAGCCTCCCTTGTGTAAAGGGAGGTGACACGCGGAGCGTGACGGAGGGATTGTGATACAGAGAAAACATAATAAAGGCATTGTTCCCGCCGCGAAAATGTTACGAAAGAATATGACCAAAGAAGAAAAACATCTTTGGTATGATTTTTTGCGCACCTATCCCGTTCGCTTTTCCCGTCAAAAGGTTCTCGGAGCGTATATTGCGGATTTTTACTGTGCAGAGGCAAAGCTCGTCATAGAGCTTGACGGTTCGGGGCACTATACCGAAGAAGGAGCGCAACACGACGAAGAAAGGACGGCCTTTCTGGAAGGGTACGGATTAACGGTCGTCAGAATACCGAATACGGAAATACATCAGAACTTTCGGGGCGTTTGTGCGTATATCGACGACCTCGTAAAACAATCCCTCAGTCAGCCTTGCTGACAGCTCCCTTTGCACAAGGGAGCCTTTTTCGTTCATCCGTAACTTTTCAATATAAAACGATCCCTCAGTCAGCCTTGCCGACAGCTCCCTTTGCACAGGGGAGCCTTCATGCCCTGATGACGCCACACTCTTTCTTAAAAGAGCAATAGCGTCAGATACCCCACGCCGACGAGGACGAGAAGGAACGAAAAGTTATAGATCAGAAATTTGACGATATACTTCCCCGTCTCGCCCGGCATCATGCGGCGGTAAGTGTTGAGGGTGATGAGGCTCGCGAGCGAGGCGATGGGCGTCCCCAGCCCGCCCGCGTTCACCGCGATGAGAAGCGCGGGGTAATTTTGCGTAAACTTGGACAAAAGCACCGAAGAAGGCACGTTGGAGATGACCTGGCAGGAAAGGACGCCGACGGCGAGCGGGTCTTTTTCGACGAGCGCGCCCAACGTCTCCTCGACGGCGGGGATGCGGGCAAGGTTGCCCGAGAACACGAAGAAGGCGCAGAAGGTGAGAAGGAGGGAATAATCGACGTGGACAAGGGCGCGCCAGTCGAGGACGAGGAGCGCCAAAACGACGGCGACGAGCCCCCAATAGTAAGGGAAGACGCGGAAGACGATGAGAAGAGAGAGCGCGAACAGGAGCCCGTAGACGACGGAGCGCCAGACGGAGGGCGTCTTCTGCGGCACGCCCTGAAGGTCTGCGGGCTCGGGCCTGACAAAGAGACAGATGCCGAGGATCATGAAAAACGCCGCGGCAAAGGGGATCGCCATGATGGCGAAGAATTCCCCCGTGGGGATGGAGAAATAGGAATAAAGATAGAGGTTCTGCGGGTTGCCGAAGGGGGTGAGCATGCCGCCCAGATTCGCCGCGATGTTCTGCATGATGAAGACGAACGCCGTCTGCTTCTTGTTGCCGCACGAATCGAGCACGAAATAGCCGAGGGGCAGGAAGGTGACGAGCGCCATGTCGTTCGCCATCACCATCGAGCCGAAGAAGGTGACAAAGACGAGCGCCAAGGCAATGTTGCGCATGTTTTTGAAGCGGCGCACGATGATGTCGGCGAGCCACACGAAGAAGCGGATATTCTTAAAAGCCGCGACGACGGCGAGCGTCGAAAACAGGCAGGCGAGCGTGCTCCAATCGAAATAGCCCGCGTACTCCGCGTCGAAGGGGACGAAAAAGCAGGTGACGGCCGCGGCGGCGATCGCCACGAGGAGCACCACGTTGTTTTTGGCGAGATGCCCCGCCATGTGCAGAAAGCGCTTTGCGCGCGTATTTTCAGCCATAGTTCTCTCTCCTGTGCAAAACGGCTATACTATAGCATTTCATTTCCGAAAAAGCAAGCGCGGCGCGGCCTCCCCGAAAAATAGTTTGACTTTTTTTATAAAATACGCTATCCTTTTCGCGTTATGGCAAGACCGCTCTCCCGCTGCCAAGAGATCGAACGCAGCATCGTCAAAAAATTCAGAAAAGCCCTCTTCAACCCCTTCATCGAGGCGGTCAAGCGCTATTCGCTCATCGAGGAGGGCGATAAGATCGCCGTGTGCATCTCGGGCGGGAAGGACAGTATGCTGCTCGCCAAGCTCATGGAGCTTCTCAATCGGTACGGCGAGCAAAAATTCGAGCTCGTGTTCCTTGCGATGGACCCCGGTTACAACGAAGAGAACCGCGCGCGCATCCTCGAAAACGCGAAGACGCTGGAGCTCCCCCTCACGATGTTCTCTTCGGAAATTTTCGCCGCCGCCGACAGCGTGGAAAAATCGCCCTGCTACCTCTGCGCGCGCATGCGGCGGGGGCACCTCTACGCCAAGGCAAGAGAGCTCGGCTGCAATAAAATAGCGCTCGGGCATCACCTCAACGACGTCATCGAAACGACGCTCATCGGCATGTTCTACGGCGCGCAATTGCAGGGCATGATGCCGAAAATAAGGAGCCAAAACTTCGAAGGCATGGAGCTCATCCGCCCCCTTTACTGCATCAAGGAGGACGACATCATTGCCTGGGCGCGCTACAACGGGCTCCAATTCATCCGCTGCGCCTGCCGCGTGACGGCGCGCACCGAAGCGGAGGAGGGCTGCTCCAAACGGCAGGAAGTGAAGGAGCTTGTGAACGCGCTGAAAAGGCAGGACGCGCAGATCGAGGACAACCTGTTTACCGCCCTCCACGCCGTGTGTGTGGATACCTTCCCCGGGCTCAAGGCGGGCGGGAAAAAATATTCCTTCGACGAACTTTACGAAAATAAAAAGACGGACAGTTGAGTCCGTCTTTTTCTGTCGCGGCGTTCACGCCCCGAACCGTACTTCGCCGAACGGCGCATAGTCTCTCCAGCGGGCGCCCTTTTCGACGCGCTCCCACTCTTCCGCCGTTCCGAGATAAGTGAAGGACGTGAGCTCCTTGCAGCCGTCGAATGCAGAAGTCCCGATGCGGACGACGCTCGACGGCACCTCGACGCAGGAGATAAGGCAGTTGTTGTGGAACGCGTAGTCACATATCTCCCTGACGCCGTCGGGGATGACGCTGCTGCCGCAGCCGAGGATGAGTTTGCCCGACTTCCGCTCGACAAGGCAGTTCCCCTCCCCCGAATAGGCGAGGTTTTCTTCGCTCACCGTGATGCTCTCGAGCGCCTGCAGGCCGTAAAACGCGTTGGAAGCGATGCGTTCGGTGCCGCTCCCTAAGCGGAGCGAGACGACTTTGCTGCACGCATAGAACGCCATCTCCCCCACTTCCTCTACGCTGTCGGCAAGTTCGACCGCGCGCAGCCCCGTACAGCCGCGGAAAGCCTCGGCGCCGATGCGGACGAGCAAAGCATAGGAGGTGAAGGTTTTGATGCCGTTACAGTCGCAAAACCCCTTCTCCGCAACGGCGATGACGGGCTCTCCCTCGTAATAGGGCGCGACGACGACCTGAGAAGCCTCCGCCGTTCCCAAAGAGACGGCATAGCCTGCAAGATTGCCGTCCTCCCCCGTAACGGGCGCATACGAGAGGCCGGGCGTCGGCTCGCACACAAAAGCGCACGCCGTGCAGACGTTGTCCGTCCCGAACTTATGCTGCCCCGATGCGGGGATGCTGTGTGTTTCCTGTTCCCTGCAGTTTGCGCAAAAGCGCGTCTCCTCCCCCGCTTCCAGGCAGGAGGGCGCCCTCGTCGTCAGCCACGGCCCCCAAATGTGCCCCTTTGCGGGATCGGTCTCCTCTTCCTCATAATCGCACTTGGTACAGACCAGGCGGATACGCCCTGCCTCTTCGCAGGTGGCGGCCTTCAAAGCTTCCCTGAAAAAATCATGCCCCTCCGCTGGGAACGCTTCGGGCTCGCAGGGCTCCTTGCCCCCTTCATCCGAAAAAGTTGCCCCGCAGATGCGGCAGATCCAATACCCCTCCATGCCCGCCTCGGTGCAGGTGGGGCGCCGCTCCTCGACATAGAAGATCTCATGCCTGTGCGTCTGCGGTTCCCCCTCACCGGCACACCCGGCAGCGCCGCAAAGGCATAATACCGCTGCCAGAAAAAATGCAATGCTCCGTCCCTTCACGCACGTTTCTCCTTTGTTCCTGACTATGCTCATTATAGAACAATGGAGGAAATTTGTCAAGAGGAAAGCAAAAAATCGGCATTTTCAGGCGATTTTGCTGCAACTTTCTTACAAAACGGGAAATTATTTTTCCTATCCCTCTTGATTTTTCCAAAAAGTAAGGTATAATGGAATAGACGGCGTTCCGCCAAGCGGGAAGACGCCGAATCATTCACAAGGAGATGATACCCATGAGCGTATCTGCAAAAAATATCCGCAACATCGCCATCGTCGGCCACAGCGGCGAGGGCAAGACCACCCTCTGCGAAGCCATCCTCTTCAACGGGGGCGCCATCGAGCGCATGGGCAGGGTAGATACCGGCACCACCGTTTCCGATTTCGACGAACAGGAGATCGCACGCAAGATGTCCGTCTCTCTTTCCGCCGCCTACACGACGTGGAAGGACGTCAAGATCAACCTTTTGGACTGCCCCGGCTTTTACGATTTTGAGGGCGAAGTCAACGAGGCGATGCGCGCCTGCGGCGCGGCGATCGTCGTCATGGGCGCAAACGGCACGCTCACCGTCGGCGCCGAAAAGGCGATCAACCAGTGCTTAAGGGCGAAAAAGCCCCTCATCATCTTCATCAACGGCATGGATAAGGACAACGCCGATTACTACGGCACCGTCCGCGCGCTGCAGGAAAAGTATAAGAATAAAATAGCGCCCATCCAGATCCCCATGATGGAAGGAAATAAGATGACGGGCAACGTCAACGCCCTCACCGAAAGGGCGTACCGCTTTACCAATACGGGCCCCGAAGAGATCAGCGTGCCCGATGCGTACCGCCGCGACTTCGACGAGATGCGCCTTTCCTTGACGGAGGCCGCCGCCGAGAACGACGACGTGCTGCTCGAAAAGTACTTCGAGGACGGCCAGCTCTCGCGCGAGGACATCATCCACGGCATCCGCAAGGGCATCTACAACATCAACGTCATCCCCGTCATGGCGGGCAGCGCCCAGCAGAATAAGGGCGTCATCAACCTGATGAACGAGATCGTGAAGTACCTGCCCGAGGCCGCCGAGCGCGCCGAAGTGCCCGCCACCGACCTTGAAAAGGACTCCGTCATCGGCATCACCTGCGACGAGGACGCTCCCTTCGCGGCGCAGGTCTTTAAGACCGCCGTCGACCCCTTCGTGGGCAAGCTCAACTATCTTCGCGTGTGCCGCGGGGTCTTAAAGACGGGCATGACCGTCCTCAACCCCAACACGAACACCGAAGAGCGCATCAATACCATCTACCTCGTCTGCGGCAAGAAGCAGGTCCCCGTCAACGAGCTGCGCGCGGGCGACATCGGCGCCGTCAACAAGCTGCAGAACACGGGCACCTGCGACACGCTGTGCGATGTTTCCGCGCCCGTCCGCTTCGACCCCATCCCCTTCCCCCACCCCGTGCTCTACATGGCGGTCTACGCCAAAGTGCGCGGCACGGAAGACAAAGTCTTTTCCGGTCTTGCCCGCCTTGCGGAGGAGGACAAGAGCTTTGTCGTCGTCAAGGACCACGACACGGGCGAAACGCTCGCGGGCGGCCAGGGCGAAGTGCATCTTGACGTCATCAACAAGAAGCTGAAGGCGAAATTCGGCGCGGAGGCAGACTTCCGCACCCCCGCCATCGCGTATAAGGAGACCATCCGAAAGACCGCCAACGCGGAAGGCAAGTACAAGAAGCAGACGGGCGGCCACGGGCAGTACGGCCACTGCAAGATCCGCTTCGAACCCTGCGAGAGAGACTTCGAATTCGCGGAAGAGGTCGTGGGCGGCACGGTGCCCAAGCAGTACATCCCCGCCGTCGAGAAGGGCCTTGTGGAGTGCCTGCCCCACGGCGTGCTCGCGGGCTATCCCGTCATCCGACTCAAAGCCGTCCTCTATGACGGAAGCTATCACGACGTCGACTCGTCGGAAGCGGCGTTCAAGGCGGCTGCCGAGCTCGCCTTCAAGGAAGGGCTCAAAAACGCTTCGCCCGTGCTCCTCGAGCCGCTTTCAAGGCTCAGGATCGCCGTGCCCGAACAGTTCGTGGGCGACGTGATGGGCGATCTCAACAAGCGCCGCGGCCGCATCCTCGGCATGGACACGCAGGACGATATGCAGATCGTCACGGCGGAAGCGCCCAAGGGCGAACTTCTGACGTATGCGACGGCGCTGCGCTCGATGACGCAGGGCAGAGGCCGCTTCTCGGAGAGCTTCGCCCGCTATGAGCAGGCGCCCGAGAGCGTGCTTCAGGCCGTTCAGCAGGCAAAAGCGTAAATTTTCGGCAAACGGCGGCGCCGCGGCTCTTTCGAGCCGCGGCGCCGTTCTTTGCAAGGCTTTTTTGCGGCACGCAAAAAAGCCTTGAATAAAGTTTTGCGCTCCCCCGCTTTTCCGCAGAGGAGCGCATTCCCCATATTTTCCCTAAAACGTCCTTTCGGGGGACGGGGACTCGGCTCAGCCTTCAGATCCTTCTTCCGGCGGAGCGATGTCGCTGTTTTGTGCACCTTCGGTGTTCTCCCCATCTACGGGAGCAGCCGCCTTCCTCGCAAAGAGGAACTTCCTGTTCTCCCGCGCGGCGAAGACGAGCGCGACAAGCCCGAGCACGAAGAGCGCCACGATGGGCAGCGCGCCCATGTTGACAGAGTCCGTCGCCTGCGTGACGATGCCGACGAGGAGGGTGCCGATGAACGCCGCGCCCTTGCCGAAGATATCGAGGATCCCGAATAAAAGGCCCGATTGTTCGGCGGGGATGATCTGCGCGAAATAGGAGCGCGAGAGCGCCTGCACGCCCCCTTGAAAGAGTCCGACGATGGAAGCGAGCACCCAGAACTGCCAGCTCTCGGTCATGAAGACGGCGAAGATGCCCACGCCCGTATAGGCGACGACGCAGATGAAGATGAGAAGGTCGTTGTGTACTTTGGAGGCGAGCTTCCCGAAGACGATGGCGGCGGGGAAGGCGACGATCTGCGTTAAAAGGAGCGCTAAAAGGAGCGAGGTCGTATCGAAGCCCAGCGCCGTGCCGAAGGAAGTCGCCATATCGATGACGGTATAGACGCCGTCGATGTAGAGGAAGAAGGCAACGAGGAAGAGGATGATGCCCTTGCGGTTGGGAAGCCCTTTTTTCTTGCCGAACACCGAGAAGAGGCGCTTGAAGCTCCCGCGCACCGTGTTCTTGGCGCGGCGGATGAAGTGCGTCTGCTCATACTCCTTTGTGAGGGGCAGCGTAAAGCCGAACCACCACAGCGCGTTGATGAGGCAGGCGACGGGCATGGAGACGGTGATCGCAAGGTCGGTGAAGTTGATGAGATAGATGCCGAGGAGGAAGGGGATGCAGCTGCCCACATACCCGAAGGCATAGCCCTTGGCGGAGATGTCGTCGAGGCGTTCGGGCGTCGTCACGTCGGTGAGCATGGCGTCGTAGAAGACGAGGCTGACCGAATAGCAGATCTTCGCGACGATGAAGACGGCGAGGAAGGCGATCCAGCCCATCGGGATGCCGAGCGCCCCGCAGCCCAGAACGCCCAACACGGCACTGAAGAAAAAGAGCGGCTTTTTCCTGCCCACGTCGTCGGCAAACGAGCCCAAAATGGGCGAAAGCACCGCGACGCAAAGCGTGACCGCGCTCGCCGCATACCCCCAGATGGCGGTGGCGTCCGTCTCCGCAAGTCCCGCCGAGGTGACGAGATAGTTGAAGTAGATGGGCAGCACCGTGCTCACGAGCAGCGTGAACGCCGAATTGCCCACGTCGTACAAGATCCAGGCGATCTCCTTTTTCCTGTTCGGGTTTGCCTGCCGCGCCTTGGCGGCCCGAGCTTCACTCATACCATATTCTCCTGTTTCGATTCTTGCTTTATTCGTAGTTTCTGTTGAGCAGCGGGCTCAGCTCCCCCTCGCCGCGCAGATGCTTTTCATAGGAAGCGATAAGTTCGCACGCCTTGGGGACCGCCCGTTCAAAGGCGTCCATGAGCTCCTTATCGCTGTCTTCGCAGCGCTCGTCCTTTTTATAGGGGATCATCATGCCGTGCATCTCGCGATAATTTCCCGTGAGGCGCAGAACGGCGCAAACGAGGCGGCGCTTTGCAAGGCGCGGGGCGCGCAGCAGGCGGTTGTAAAAGAGGATGGACAAAAGCGCCTTCTTCAGTTTGCGTTCGGGCAGCCCGTAGTAGGCGGCGGCGATGTCCGCAAGCCACGAAGAGGGGCGGATGTGCGCCGTGAGGTCGGCGGAGAGCGGGTCTTTGCCCTCTTTTTCGAGGAGGAGGCGGTCGAAGGAGGACTCCGTCTCGGTGTGCGTCACCTCGGGTGAGCGTTCGAGTTTTTCGCTCACGAGGGGATGCGCCGTGCTGTCGAGCGCAAAATGGCACAGGAAGCCGTAAAGGTACGCCGCGTCCTCGGGGCGGCAGCCGCGCGCGGTGAAAACAGTTTTTGCGCGTGCAAAAAAGGGCGCCGCCTGTTCGAAATGCAGGCGGTAGCCGACTGCGCTCGTCTGATTGGCAAAGAGCGGGCGGTAGTAAAAGAGCAGGTCGGGGCCGTGCACGCCGAGCGCGAAGGCGTCGAAGTGCTCTTTGACGATCGTTTGAAGCGGCGCGGGCAGGGCGTTCAATACTTCCCTCCCGAACGAGATGTGTGCATAAGCCGCGGGCATGGTATCCTCCGTAGTGCCTCTATAGTATAACGTGTTCTGCGCGGAAAATTGCGCATTTTTCGTCACGGAAAGGTAATAATCGTGTAAAATAACGCCCTTCCCGCGCGGCGGATTCGTTCACAAAGGAAATTATATCACGGCGGCCTTCATCCTGCAACTTCTTTTCGGTATTTTGTGCGCACGCGGGTTTTTTTTGCGCAAACGCTTGACATTCCCCCCGCCTTGCGCTATCATAATGCAAAACAGAGAAAAGCGTAGAATGTACGGCTTGTTAAAAACAACATTCGTTTTCCCCCGAAGCCGTACCGCTTCGGGGGCTTTGCTTTTCCCGAAGGAGAAAAGATGGAAGAATTGAAGCAAGACAATGCGGCGCAGCTGCCGCCCGAGAGAAAGAAAAAGCTTTCCGAAATGACCTTCAAAGAGTGCAGCGGCGCGGGCGAAAAGCTCAAATGGCTCTTAAACTACGTCTTCATCGACGGCATGAGCGGCATGGCGCTCGGGCTCTTTGCGACGCTCATCGCGGGCACCATCCTCTGGCAGCTCGGCAGCCTCATCGACAAAGCGGGCAACAACCCCTTCGGGCTCGCGCTCGAGGCGGTGGGCAAGGTGGCGCAGATCGCGATGGGCGCGGGCATCGGCGTGGGCGTGTGCTTAAAGCTCAAAAAGACGCAGCCGCTCGTCGTCGCCTCGGCAGTCGCCGCGGGCATGATCGGCTCGTACGCGCAGGCGGTCATCTCGGGCATCCAAAGCGCAATGGAGAGCGGCAATGCCTTTGCGATCTCGCTTGCATCGGCGGGCGATCCCATGGGCGCGTTCGTGGGCGCGTTTGCCGCCATGACGCTTGCTTCCCTCGTTTCGGGCAGAACGCGCGTCGACATCCTCGTCACCCCCCTCGTAGGGCTTGCGGGCGGCGCGCTCTTCGGCATCGGCGTGGGGTATCCCGTCTCGCTGGCCTTGACCCAGCTCGGCAACTTCATCGCATGGGCGGCCTCCCTTTCCACGGTGTCCGCCGCCGTCACGGGGCTCATCGTCTCCGTCGTGATGGGCGTGGCGCTCACCCTTCCCATCTCCTCGGCGGCGATCGGCATCTCCATCGGGCTTTCGGGCGTGGCGGCAGGCGCGGCGGTCGTCGGCTGCTGCTGCCAGATGATGGGCTTTGCCGCCATGAGCTTCCGCGAGAACCGCTGGGGCGGCTTTGTGGCGCAGGGCTTAGGCACTTCCATGCTGCAGATCCCCAACGTCTTCAAAAAGCCCGTCCTCTTCGTGCCGCCCATCATCTCCTCCGCCATTTTGGGGACCCTTTCCGTGTTTCTTCCCAACGGCACGGGCATCGGACTGTTTGCGACGCGCACGGGCAGCGGCATGGGCACGGCGGGGCTCGTGGGACCCATCGATATGCTCTTCGAGATGATCGGCACGCAGGGCTGCAACGTGGGGCTGACCATTTTGTGGGTCGTCCTCTTCTGCTTCGTCCTCCCCGCCCTTCTGACGCTCGCCGTCTGCGAACTCTTCCGCAAGTTAAACATCGTAAAATACGGCGATCTGACGCTAAAGCTCTGATAAAATTTCGAAGCAAATCTTTCCCTTTGGGAAATCTTCGCTTCGAGGGGTAAACTTTGTTGATTTCAACAAACGCTATCGCCCGCGAGCGCGTCGGAGCAAGGCAAACTTTGCCAGCCCCTCCTTAGGTCGGGGCAGGGCTTTGATGCCTGCTCCTCCTTTTCCCACAAATCTTTTGCTTCGCAAAATCTTTGCGGGAGCCCTATGTCATTCTAAGAACAGCAAGCATAAGTATATGCAAATTGAGTGAGCCAGCGCAGGGGAACCCTGCTCGCGGAAGTGATTTTTAGTTCACACTTTTTTGCGTACCGCAAAAAAGTCGTGAGGGGTGAAGTTTGTTGATTTTAACAGACGTTATCGCCCGCCCACCATTTTGTCCTTCTCTGACAATAAGCCTCTGGTAAGAGGCAAATTGAGTCCCGCAGCGCAAAAGCGTGGTTTTGCTCGCGGAAGTTATTTTTAGAAATCCTTATTACAGCCTCCCCCTGTGTAAGGGGTGAGCAAGTGCTTTCTTGCGAAGAGCCCGGTGGGCTCTTTGCCACTTGCGAACTTGGAAATGGCACATGGAGCGTGCCATTTCCTGACCGAGGCGGCGTTTCCCTTGCGCCGCCGAGACGGTGGCTTGCCGAAGGCCTCCTCAATATAGCCTCCCCTGTGTAAGGGGAGGTGGCTTGCCAAAGGCAAGACGGAGGGGTTGTTAAGCCCGGCACTATGACGGAGGGAGTAAAAGGGCGCGCGGCGGAAGGCGTAACCCCCGCATTCAACCGACGGTTGAGGGAAAATCAACACATGGTTGGGCGATTTCAACTTTTCGTCGCTGGAATTTCGGCAAAAAACGCGCTAAAATGAAGGCACGAAACGCGGAAACCATCCGCAAATTCCCGACCATAAGGAGATCATCTATGAACACATTAGGACAGCGCATCGCATACTTCCGCAAACAAAAGGGGCTCACGCAGGAAGCCTTAGCCGAGCTGTGCTCGGTGAGCGCGCAGGCCGTCAGCAAATGGGAGAACGACCTCACCGCGCCCGACATTTCCCTTCTGCCCCGCCTTGCGGAACTTTTCTCCGTCACCGTCGACGAGCTTCTCGGCGTCAAAAAGGAAGCGGCGGTCGCCGTCGATCCCGAGCACGTCGATTTCGGCAAACTCATGCTGCGCATCCGCATCCTCTCGGATGACGGCGACAAAGTCAACCTCAATCTGCCCTTCGCGCTCGTCGAAGTCTTTTTGAAGGACGGCAAGCTCCCCTTCTCGGCAGACGGCTCGGCGGGCGAGGCGATGAAGAGCATCGACTTTGCAAAACTTGCAGAGCTCGTACACGCGGGCGTTCTAGGCAAGCTCGTCGACATTGAGAGTTCGGACGGCGACGTCATCGAGATCTGGGTGGAGTGATGGCAAAGATCGTGATACGGGCGGAGGGCTTCCGCCTTTCCCTGCACTTCCCCGTAGGGGTGTGCCTGCGCCTTGCTCCGGCGATGCTGAAGAAAAAGGACGAGGAGCTGCACCGCTTTCTGAAAGAGCACGGGCGGGAGATGCGCGCCATCCTCAAAGCATGCCGCAAAAAATGCGGGAAATTCGCCCTCGTCGACATCGAGACCGCCGACGGGGAGACGGTGAAGGTCATCGTATAAAACGCCGCCTTGAAAACGTGCGGCGGCATAAAAGAGAACGCGCAGCGGCGCCGACTTTGAGTCGGCGCCGCTGCATTTTCATTCCCGCAGATCTTTTGCTTCGCAAAATCTTTGCGGGAGCCCTCGTCGCAGCGGAGCAAATTTCGCAAGCCGCTGTGTTCCTCGCGGCTTTGCTCCGATGCTCGCTGCTCCTCTTCCCACAAAACTCGCTACGCGATTTTTGCGGGAACCCTTTTCTTTTGAATTTCTTCCGCGAGCAAAACCACGCTTTTGCTTCTAAATCATGGCGCAAGCAGGGTTGCCCTGCGCCAGCGCACTCAATTTGCACATACCTGTGCTTAAACTCGCCGCGAAGATTTCCCGAAGGGAAAGATTTGCGGCGAAACTTTCTCACGACTTTTTTGTGCCTGCACAAAAAAGTGTGAACTTCATTACATCTTCTCATGGATCGTCCGTGCGATGACGTCGTCCTGCTGTTCCTTGGTGAGCTTGATGAAGTTGACCGCGTACCCGCTCACGCGGACGGTGAGCTGCGGATACTTTTCGGGGTGCTTCTGCGCGTCGAGCAGCGTCTCGCGGTTGAACACGTTGACGTTGAGATGATACCCGCCGTCCGCAACATAGGCGTCGAGCATATTGACAAGGTTTTCCGTCTGCTGTTTGCTCATAAAATGTTCCTCCTTTAATCTTCATCTTTGCCGAGCGACTGCGGCGTCACCGAGAAGGTGTTGGAGATACCGTCGCGGGCGTAATCGTAGGGAAGTTTGGCGACCGATTCGAGGGAAGCGAGCGCGCCGTGGGAATCTCTCCCGTGCATGGGGTTGGCGCCGGGGGCGAGCGGTTCGCCCGCGCGCCTGCCGTCGGGCGTGTTGCCCGTCTTCTTGCCGTACACCACGTTGGAAGTGATGGTGAGGATGGACATCGTCGGCACCGAATCGCGGTAGGTGTAGCAGGACTTTATTTTATTCATGAACGTCTTGACGATCCACACGGCGAGCTCGTCCGCCCTGTCGTCGTTGTTGCCGTACTTGGGATAATCGCCCTCGATCGTAAAGTCGGTGACGATGCCCTCTTCGTTCCTGACGGGATACACTTTCGCGTACTTGATGGCGGAAAGGCTGTCTGCCGCGCACGAGAGCCCCGCGATGCCCGTTGCGAAGAAGCGGCGCACCTGCACATCGTGCAGCGCCATTTCGAGCGCTTCGTAGCAGTATTTATCGTGCATGTAGTGGATGAGGTTGAGCGTATTGACATAGAGGCGGGCGAGCCACTCCATCATCTGCTCGTACTTGCGCATGACCTCGGAAAAGTCGAGGGGCCCGTCGCCGAGGATGGGCGCATATTCGGGCGAGACCTGCATGGGCTTTCCCGTCTTTTTATCCTTCATGAGCTCGTCCTTGCCGCCGTTGATGGCATAAAGCAGGCACTTGGCAAGGTTGGCGCGCGCCCCGAAGAACTGCATATCCTTGCCCACGCGCATGCTCGAAACGCAGCAGGCGATGCAGTAATCGTCCCCCATCTCGGGCCGCATCAGATCGTCGCTCTCGTATTGGATGGCGCTCGTCTCGATGGAGACTTCCGCGCAGAAGCGCTTGAAGCCTTCGGGGAGCCTTCTCGACCACAGCACCGTGAGGTTGGGTTCGGGCGCGGGGCCGAGGTTTTTGAGCGTGTGCAGGGTGCGGAAGCTGTTTTTGGTGACGAGCGTCCTGCCGTCCACGCCCATGCCGCCGATGGACTCGGTGACCCAGGTCGGGTCGCCGCTGAAGAGTTCGTTGTACTCCCTGATGCGCATGAACTTGACGACGCGCAGCTTCATGACGAAGTGATCGATGAGCTCCTGCGCCTCCTCTTCGGTGAGCTTTCCTTCGCGGAGGTCGCGTTCGATATAGATGTCGAGGAAGGTGGAATTGCGGCCGATGCTCATCGCCGCGCCGTTCTGATCTTTGACGGCGGCGAGATAGCCGAAGTACAGCCACTGGATGGCCTCCTGCGCGGTTTCTGCGGGGCGGGAGATATCGAACCCGTACTCCGCCGCCATCGCTTTGAGCGCTTTCAATGCCTTGACCTGCTCGGCGACTTCCTCGCGGTCGCGGATGCGGTCGGGCGTCATGTCGCCGTCGATACGGGATTTATCCTCTTCACGCTTTTGGATGAGGTAATCGACGCCGTAGAGCGCCACGCGGCGGTAGTCCCCCACGATACGGCCGCGGCCGTAGGTATCGGGAAGACCCGTTAAAATATGCGCGGAGCGCGCACGGCGCATTTCGGGGGTGTATGCGTCGTACACGCCGTCGTTGTGCGTCTTCCTGTAATGCGTGAAGATATATTTGACCTCGGGGTCGATGTGATAGCCGTACATTTCGAGCGCCTCTTCCGCCATGCGGATGCCGCCGAAGGGCTGCAGCGAGCGCTTGAAGGGCATATCCGTCTGGAGCCCCACGATCTTTTCGAGCGACTTATCGAAATACCCCGCCTTGTGGCTTGCCACGGTGGAGACGATGGAAGTATCGGCGTCGTACACGCCGCCCCGTTCGCGCTCCTTTTTGGAATACTCCATGACGATCTCCCAAAGCTTTTTAGTCGCTTCGGTGGCGGGGGCGAGAAAGGCGCCGTCGCCCTCGTAAGGAGTGTAGTTGCGCTGGATGAAATCGCGCACGTCCACTTCGTCTTGGCTCCACTTGCCGGGCTCGAAGGAATGCCATGCCCCTTCGAAGTGATATTGTGCAAAGTCTTTTGCCGTCATATGGCTTTGACCTCCTCTCATTCGTTATAGTTGCAGATATATCGGTTTTGGGCGAAAGAATTTTTCAAAGACGGGCGTCCGAAATCTTAGCATCCAGCCAAAGAGACAAGATCTCCTCCGGCTGATAGCCCGAACAGCGCGCCGTCACTTCGCCGTCTTTCAAGACGAGCACCGTCGGAACGCGGTCTATTTCGTACTTTCTCACCTCTTCGGCGTTTTCTTCCGTCACTTCGAGGTGCCGAAGGGGGATGCCCCGCTCCGCCGCTAGCTTATTTAAAAGCGGCAGCAGCGAAAAGCAGTTCGCGCAGCCCTCGCCGCTCACTTCCAACAGTTCAATGTTCGCCATCTTTCCCTCTGATGCCCCTACATAAGATCGCGCGGGCGTTTTGGATGCGCTCTTTTTCGGGCGGCCGCACCCCCTCTAAGGGGTATTTGATACCGAGCGCGCGGTATTTTTCGATGCCCAGCGTGTGATAGGGCAGCACTTCCACCTTTTCCACCGTCTTCAGACTGTCTATAAATTCTTTGAGCCGAAGCAGCGCGCCGTCGTCGTCCGTGATGCCGGGCACGAGGACGTGCCTGATCCACATGGGCTTGCCCCGTTCGGAAAGATAGTTTGCAAACGCCCTTGCGTGAGCCCCCGAACGCCCCGTGAGCGCCCTGTGCGCTTCCTCGTCGATGTGCTTGATATCGAGGAGCACAAGATCGGTGACCTTCAGAAGCTCGTCGAAAGCGCTTCTGTCCGCATCCGCCTCTGCGGGGAAGGGTGCGGCGGAGGTATCGAGGCAGGTATGCACGCCCTTTGCTTTGAGGCGCGAAAAGAGTTCCGTGAGGAAGGGAAGCTGCAGCATGGGCTCGCCGCCCGTCGCCGTCACGCCGCCCTTTTGCCCGAAATAGCTCTTGTATTTGAGGGCTTCCCTGACGGCCTCTTCCGCCGAAACTTCCCTGCCGCCCCCCGCTTCCCAGGTATCGGGGTTGTGGCAGTACTTGCAGCGCATCGGACAGCCCTGGAAAAAGATGACAAAGCGGATGCCCGGGCCGTCGACCGTGCCGAATGATTCATAGGAATGGATGCGCCCCGTCATGCCGCCCTCCTTTTTTTGTTCTGCCGCCCGCTCGTTCGCCCTTCCGCAGTTTGTGCAATTTGTGCACAAACCCCTCAAAAAACAGGAAAGGACAGCACCCTACTCAAAGAGGTACTGCCCAGACGAAACGGCTTCTCCGCCCCTACGGTTTCACGCGGTGCTCCGCCAATTCGTCAGTCGCCGTAAGGTGCTATCACTATAGCATAGAACTTGTGTTCTGTCAAGCAAAAAGCACAAGATTTTCCGATGAAAAGATTTTTCACCACAAAATCTTGTGCCAGCCAAGGGAAATTTCCACTACATATCCACGTTATTCCAGACGGATGCGGCGAAGCAGCGCGGCGTTGCCCACGGCTCTTCCGCCCCCTAAGACGACCGCCATCTGCGGGTCGCCCGAAAGGTGCGCCTCCATCTGCAGCTTCCGCGACATATACTCCGCAAGCCCCGCGATGTTGCATACGCCGCCCGAGAGATACAGCCCGTTTTTGAGCATCGCCGCCGACACTTCCGCGGGGAGCTTCTTTAAGACGAGATCGGCGTACTCCGCGATCTTATCGACATACACCTTGATGGGGAAGACGATATCCGCCGAGGAGACGGAGACAGAGCGCGGGCGGCCCGACTTGAGGTCGCGCCCGTTGATGATGGTGCTCTGGTTGTCGTCCTCGATGAGGCTGCCCACCGTGTTCTTGAGCTTTTCGCTCGTCAAAGAGCCGATCTTGAGCGAGAACGTCTCGGCAATGTGGTCGATGATATGTACATCCATGTTGCTGCCGCCCACGTTCATGGAAAGGCCCGCGATGATGCCGTCGAGCGAGAACGCCGCGATGGACGTGACGCCCGCGCCGATGTCGATGGCGAAGACGGGATTGCTCTCGGAAAGGGGCACATCCTGGCCCAAAACGCTCAAAAAGGGCGTTTCGGCGAAGTTGACTCTGCCGATGCCCGCAGCTTTTGCGACGCGGTACACCTTCTCGCGCGATTCCACCTTATAGCCGCAGGGGACGCAGAAGAGCGCTTCGACGGACGTTCCCCGCTTTACCACTTTGCGGAGGAAAAATTCGAGGAGCGCCCCCGCGAGCCGTTCGGAGACGATCTCCCCCTCATACACGGGGAAGCACACGTCCGTCTGCTCGGCGGTCTTGCCGAGGAGGCGCTTCGCTTCATTGCCGAAGGCGCGGATCTCGCCCGTATCCTTCTGCACGGTGACGCAGGTCGCTTCGGCGAGCACGATGCCGCTGCCGAGTTTGTAGATCTTCGTCACCGAAGTGCCGAAGTCGATCGCAAGTTTTAACATAAGTGCAACTCCTTTCGATATTCACACACACGCTCGAGGGGAAGCCCCACGACATTGGAATAACTGCCCTGAAACGCGGCGGCAAAGCCGCTGTCCTGTATGCCGTAGGCGCCCGCCTTGTCGAGCGGGGAGCCCGTTTTGATATACGATAAGATCTCCTCGTCCGAAAGGGAACGGAAGGTGACGCAAGTCTCTTCGACGCCGCTCCTCTCCCCCTCGGGCGTGACAAAGCACACCCCGGTATAGACGGAGTGCGTCTTTCCGCTCAACAGGCGGAGCATCTCAAAGGCGTCCGCCTCGTCCTTTGGTTTTCCTAAGATCGCGCCGTCCAGACAGACGACGGTATCCGCACCCAGAACCGCCGCGTCGGGAAAGCGGGAAAATACCTCCCGCGCCTTCCCCTCGGCAAAGCGCAGACAGCGCGCTTTCCCGCTCTCCCCCTCCTTCGCGATCTCTTCAAACCGGGAGGGTACGACTTCGAAGGCGGGAACGAGCTTCAAAAGGAGCTCTTTCCTCCGCGGGGAATTGCTCGCAAGCAAAAATCTCACAGGATCTCCAGATTTTTCTTGAACGTGCGCTTGAAGTCGGTGTTCGCTTTGAGCGCCTGGCTGATCTCGAGCGTCGCGTCGCCCGTGACCTCCGTCTTCATGATGACGGAATCGCCCAACACGTCGCAGTTGATGCCCGTGACGATGCCCTGGCCGCTCCTGTCGAGGCTCTCGGCGATGCGCAGGAGCACCCCGAGCTTCCTCACGACTTCCACGTCCTCTTCGTTGACGATATCCTTATAGCGCGCCCAGTCGGAAGAGGCGAGATCCTCTTTGGTATGACAGCCCGCGACAAAGGCGGCGAGGACGATCTCGCGGTGGGTGGCGCCGCAGATGGGCGAATTGAGGATGATATAGCGGCTGTGCTGCTGATTGTTGTAAAAACGCACGCGCTTGCCGCAGTCGTGCAGGCTCGCCGCGATCTTCAAGACTTTCAGATAGACGCGCGGGAACTTATGCAGCACCCTCAGCTGCTTGAAGAGCTGGATGGAGAGCTTGACGACGTGTTCGACGTGCGCTTCGTCGCAGCCGTAATACTTCAGAAGGGTGCTCAGAGAATAGCCGAGGACATCGGAAAGCGGCCGTTCCTCCGTCATGGGGACGGCCTGATTGAACATGATGCCTTCGCGGAGGCCGCAGCCGCTGATGTGGAAGTGTTCGAAGTGAAGGTAATCGAGGAAGGCCTTGACGATGGCGAGCGCCGCGGGCATGATGTCTGCCCGGTTGGGCGAAAGGCCGCGGATGCGCTTGCGCTTTTCGACGTCCAGAACGCGGATGGTCTCGTACACGGAACGGAAATCGTCCGTCGCAAAGGAGTAGTTGTGCACGATGTTGAGCGGATACTTCCTCACGAGGCGGTTGATCTTATAGAGGTTGCGGAAGGTACCGCCCACGCCGATCATCTGCGCGTCGGGTTCCACTTCCGAGAGCCAGTCGATCTTCTTGAACTGCTCGGTGAAAAATTCCTCGATCTTTGCGGTCTGTTCCTCGGGGGAGACGCCGTCGTCCGCGAAGAGGTCGGTGAGCGTCACGGCGCCGAATCCGAGCGTCGCATAGTGCAAAATGGTGCGGCGGTTGTAGTAGACGATCTTGGTGCTGCCGCCGCCGATCTCGAGGATGATGCCCTTTGGCACGTCCATCGAGTTGATGACGCCGCGATAGACGAGCGTCGCCTCCTCCTCTTCGGAGAGCACGCGCACCCGCATGCCGCAGGTCGCCTGGATCTCGTCGAGGAAGGAGCGCTGATTTTTGGCATGGCGGACTGCCGCCGTCGCCACGGGGATGATGCGGTCTACATGAGACGCCTCCGAGAGGCGCTTGAACATTTTAAGCGTTTTGATGGTCTCCGCCACGCGTTGGGGCTTCAGGAAGCCGTCGCGATCCATATCCTGACCGAGGCGGACGCTCTCCTTGATCTCGTCCTCCACCATGAAGTAGCCCTCTTGGAAGAGGTCGACGATGACGAGCCGCGCGGAGTTGGAGCCCAGATCGATGATACCCAATTTTTCCATTTGGTTCCGTCCTTTCCATGTAAAATCGTAAGAGCGCCGTGCAGGGCATTCCCGCACGGACTACGACGGAATATAAAATTCGACCCATTCTTATTCCAAATCTTACTGTGCCCATTTTAACACACGCGGCGCGATTTGTCCATACCCTTTTGGAAAATATTTTTCCTTTTCACCAAGTTTTTTGGCGTTTTTCACCTCTTCCGCGCCCCTTCCCGCCTTCCGAAAGCAGTTTTGCCGCCGAAAGCGCGATCAAAAAGGCTCCGAAGGCGCGGCGGAGGAGCATCCCCGGAAGCCTCGCCGCGAGCAGCGCCCCCGACACGGAGAGCACGAGCGCGGGCAGGATGAGGCAGAGCAGCCCCTCCTTTTTGAGCAGCCCGCTCTTTGCGTGCATCGTAAGCGCCAGCGCCGCCATGGGAAAGAAAGAGATGAGGTTGGCGCCCTGCGCCGCCGTCTGCGGAACGCCCAAAAGCAGCGTCAGAAGGGGGATGAGCGCCGTCCCGCCGCCCATCCCCATGCCGCCCAGGATCCCGCCCGCGAGCCCGCAGAGGAAAAACAGATAGAAGCTCACGGCAGCAAGAGCTTTATGCCGGCAGCCAGCATGACGAGTTCGAAGAGAAGGGAGACGGCCTTCAGGGGCAGCACGTTCAGAAGACGGGCGCCCAGCGCCCCGCCGAGCAGCACCCCCAACAGGACGGGCACCCAAAGCCCCGCCGGCACCAGTCCTTCCAGGAGATAGACGGCGCCGCTCAGAAGGGACGCGGGCGCGATGACGGCGATCGCCGTCGCATGGGCGTTCTTTTCTTTGAGCCCCGCCCTCTCCAGGACGGGCACGGCGAGCATCCCCCCTCCGCCGCCCAAAAGCCCGTTGACTGCTCCCACTGCGGCTCCCCCCGCAAGATATGCTTTTTTGCTTATTTTCTGCATTTTTCCTCCTCCCGCGGGCGTTCGCGCCCGTTTTTTCTCAGTTTGCCCGCCTTCAAAAAAAATTACCCTTTTTTTCGCGGTTTTCATGCAGAAATGCTTGCCTCTCGGCGCGTTTTCTTGTAAAATAGTGCTATTGCAAGAATTGGCTCACGCGGGGCGCAGTCTGCCCTTCGGAAAGCCGAGATCAAATAAAAAGGGTGTTTTATGGCTAAAAACAATCGCAAGGAAACCTGGAGGAAATACGTCCTGTCCGTGCTCTCGCTCACGGTCGCGACGTCGCTCTCCTTGGGCATCCTCACTGCCTGCACGGACGATACGCAGGATACGGATGACGACGATACCACCGTCTCCGCGACGGATACCCAGCTCATCCGCAACGGCAATTTCGAATTTTATTCCGACAAGGACGTGGAGGACGTCATCGAAAAGTACGGCGTCGTCAACTCGCCCAACAATTGGACGTTCGGCGCAGGTTCGCCCACGTCGGACACCGCCTCGGGCATCGTCGATACGGCGGACTGGTCGTACTTCACGAAGACGGGCGGCTACAACTTCTCGACCTATACGAAGGACGACGAGGAAGTGACCACCTTCGCTTCCATCGAGGAAGCGGCGGAGCATTGGGAGGACGACAACGTCTCTGCCTACGACCGCCTCAAGTTCCTCGAGATCTATGAGGACGAGATCGACGACCTTGACAGCGGCTCCGAAGCGGCGGAACTCTTCGACGAGTACAGCTACTCCGTCGACTTCGAGGATGTGGAATACCTCGCAGAGGATCTCGGCGAAAGCCTTACGCTCCATGACGACGCCGCCCAGCGCGAAAACGGCGACACGAGCGTCCTCATGATCCACAACAGGAGGACGAGCGAGAACGTCCTCGGTACCGCGCAGCGCTATACTTCCGGCACGACCATCACGCTTAAAGCGGGCACGGCGGCAAAGGTCTCCGTCTGGGTGCGTACGGACGCCCTCACCCATTATTATGCGGATGAGGAGAACGAGACGGAAGTCACCCGCCGCGGCGGCGCATACATCGGCATCACCAACACGGTGGGCGGCACGACGCTCGACCAGATGCAGATCAAGAACATCAATACGAAGGGCGAATGGAAGGAGTACACCGTGTATGTGCGTGCGAGCACCTTCGCCTCCACCACCTTCACCGTGGTGCTCGGCCTCGGCCAGGGCAGCTCTTCCGACCGCTATGAGCACGTCAACGGCTATGCCTTCTTCGACGACGTCGCGTGCGAGATCATCTCCTCGGCGGACTATGAAGCGGCCGTGACGGACGACGTGAACAAGTGTACGGTCAACTCCCTTGCGGACGAGAAGATCTTCGATACCGACACCGTGACGGGCGACACCTTCGCGCTCGACCTCTATGCGGGCTTCGAAGCCGACGCGGCGCTGCTCAAAGGCATGACCTTCGATCTGACGAGCGAAGTTTCGGGCAGCAAGACGTACACCTCCGAGAGCATCCACCCCTCCCTCGGCAAGGACGAGGAGAACGTGACCGCCCTCATGACGATGGCGGAGATCGCGGCAAGCTCCAACCGCTACCTTCAGAACGTCCACAAGAACGACCTCGAAGACAAGTACCCCTTCGATGAAAACGGCGAGATCCTGATGCTCCTCTCCGCGAACGGCGCGGCTTACACCGCGAAGTCGGACGACATCACCCTTCCCGCGGGCGAGAAGATGCTCGTCTCCTTCTTCGTCAAGACGAGCGAGATCGCAGACGGGCTGACGGGCGCGAACGCCATCCTCGTGGACGGCGAGAACCGCACTTCGCTCACCGCATTCGACTCCACCGCCGTCGACACCGTTGACATCGACGACGACAACAAGGACATCTATTCGGGCTGGGTACAGTGCTTCTTCTTCCTCGAAAACGAAACGGAGGAGGACAAGACCTGCCACATCGAATTCACCTACGGCCCCACGAGCATCGTCTCTTCCGACCGCTACGACTATGCGGACGGCTATGCGGCCTTCACCAACTTCGAGACCAAGTCTCTGACGCGCACGGAATACAGCTATGCCTCGACGGGCGAGCGCGCGGTGAAAGTTTCCCTGACGGGAAAGGCCGCGAATTCGAGCGCCTTTGACGACGTCTCCGTCACGGCACGCAAGGACATCGAAGAGCGCCCCGCTCTTCCCGCTTCCTTCAAGGGCACCCTCGGCGGCAGCCTGGCGGTCGATCCCGACGGCGTCTCCAACGTCAAGCCCGAGCAGGTCTATGCAGGCCTTCTCGATGCGGAATATGCGGATAACTACTACGCTTCCGATGAGGCATGGAGGAGCATCCTCGATACCTCTGCCGCAACAAACGGCGACGAGTGGTGGACGGGCCTCTTCGGCAACGCCAACCGCCCGCTCGTGATCGCAAACGGCGAAGAAGCTTCCTACGGCTTCATCACGGACGATCTCACCGTCTCGGCAAATTCCGCACAGCGCATCTCCATGCGCGTGCGCCTCTCCGCAAATGCCAAGGCGTACATCCTCCTCACCGATACGTCCGATTCCAAGACGTCCGGCGGCGCGATGAAGGTGAATACCCCCGCCGTCACCTATTGGTATGACGACAACGGCGATATCTGCCGCATCGATCCTTCCTCCGACGAATTCGACCGTCACAGCGACGTCCTCTTCACGCTGGGCGACAACGGGCTCTACACCCGTACGGACGGCTCCGACGATACGCTGTATGCCAACCTCTACAACTACGATACCGACGACGAGGGCAACTACGTCACCCGCGACGGCACCATCGCCTTCTATGTGAACGACGGCAAGACCTATGCCTACTACGACCTCGAGACGGATACCTACTCCACCGAAGTCACCTGCCTGCCCACCGAAGTGAACGGCGAGACCATCACCCGCTACGACTTCCGCAGCACGACGCTTCCCTCCGCAGTCATCGAAGTGGACGGCGCCGAGACGGACGGCAAATGGGTGACGGTAAGCTTCTATGTCAATGCAGGCAGCGAAGCGAAGAACTACCGCCTCGAAGTGTGGAGCGGCTCGCGCGACGGCTCCGCGCCCAACCCCGCAGGCAGCTACGTCATCTTCGACAACTACGCCAACGAGACGTCGAGCGACTTTGCGACCCTCCGCGACGAGGCGCTTGCCGCAGTGAAGGATGCAAACGAGATCGGCGAGGACGACAACATCACCGATCCCTCGATCGCCCTCTACTACACCTTCACCTTCTACGACGCGACGAGCTACCTCCGCTATGACGCTTCGCAGGACGAGGATGAGCTCGGGAATCCCTACGGTTCGTACACGCAGTCCTCTTACGAAGAACAGCTCGTCTCCCTCTTCTGGGATGACGGCAAGGGTGAGGCGACCGGCTCGCCTGCGTACACCTTCTTCCTCGACTATTCCGCTTCCGATGTCGAAGTGGAGGAGGACGACCTCGGCACCGCCGACGACGAAGAAGAAGAGGATACCACGGAGACCACTTCGGATATGAACGTCTGGCTGCTCATCTCCTCCGGCGTCCTTGCCATCGTGCTCGTGGCAGTCATCGTGCTCGTCATCGTGAGGCGGCAGCTCGAGAAGCGCAGCCGCAAGCAGCGCATCAAAAAAGAGAGCACGCCCGTCGTGCGTCCCCTTCCCCCTCAGGTGAAGAAGTCCGCGGCAAAGAAGGAAGAAAAGCCTTCCGTCCCCGAGGATGAGAACGATCCTTACAACAACTAAGGGCTGAAAACACGAAGAGGCTCCCGCTCGGGAGCCTCTTGTTTTATGGTACAAGCCTCTTTTCTTATTCGGGGGAGCCCTGATATTTTATATTAAGGTATCAAAACAAAGAAGCGCGGCGGGCGCCCTTTATCGGGGCGCCCGCCGCGCAATGTCTTGTTCAGGAAAGCTTTGCGGCGCGGAGGGCTTTGGGCAGATGATTTTTGAGCTGCCCTCCCGCGAGCTTGCCGAGCCCCAACGGATAGCCCTTGTACCCGACCATGCACCATCCCTCCTGCTGCATCCCCGCCCCGCCGATCGGCATCCCGAGCCGTTCGCCCGCGAGCGCTTCGCCGTGCAGATAGCGTTCGGCGTCCTCCCGCTCCAAAGCGACGAAACGTCTGACTTCTTCCCGCGTTGCGCTCATCACAAGAGCGTGGGCGGGCATGAAGCGCTTGCCGTTGTACTCGCCGAGCTCCACCCCCGCGCGCAGCACGCGCCCCGAAAGCGCGGGCAGCCCTTCGGGCAAAAGGAACAGCCTGCCGTCGGGGAGCGCCGTCACCGTCCCCTCGGGGGGAGACGCAAAAAAGTCTGCCGCAAACTCTCTCCACGCCTTCTCTGCGGCGCGGTCCCGCCGCACGGGGAAGGGGCGCGCCTTGCAAGCCTCGTCCTCGCCGCGCTTTTCGAAGAGGGCGGCAAAGTGCCCTTCCCCCTTCACCTCGTGCGGCATGAGGCGGTGCTGCTCCAACAGCGCAAACTCGGGATGGCGGGCAAGGAAGTCCTCTGCCTGCCCCTCGTCCTCCCCGCGCGCGAAGGTGCAGGTCGAATACACGAGCCGCCCGCCCGCCCGCACGAGGAGCGCCGCCGCGTCCAGAATATCCCGCTGGCGGGCAATGCAGCGGGCAACATTTTCCTCGCTCCATTCCCCGATGGCTTCTTGGTCTTTGCGGAACATCCCCTCGCCCGAGCAAGGCGCGTCCACCAACACTTTATCAAAAAACGCGGGCAAACTTTCCGCAAGTTCTTCCGCGGAGGCGCTGACGACGGCGCAGTTTTTGACGCCCATGCGCTCGACGTTCTGCGAGAGTGTTTTCGCGCGGCCGGACACATATTCGTTGGCGATGAGCACGCCCGCCCCCGCCATCGCGGCGGCGAGCTGCGTCGTCTTGCCCCCGGGTGCGGCGCAAAGGTCGAGAACGCGCTCTTTGGGCTGCACGTTGAGGAGGGGCGCGGCGCACATCGCAGAAGGCTCCTGACAATAGTATAGCCCCGCAAAGTGTTCGGGATACGCCCCGGGGCGCTCTTCCCCGATATAAAAGCCGCCCTCCGCCCACGGCACGCTTTCCCCGAGCGGGAAGGGCGCAAGGCGGGAAAATTCTTCCGCCGAGCATTTCAGAAGATTGGCGCGCACGCCCTTGAAGGGCGGCTCCTCATAGCAGCGCACAAAGGCGGGGAACTTCTCTTGAAGTTCCCCTTCCATGCGCTTTAGAAAAGGCTTAGGCAGGTCCATGACGTCCTCCCGCGGCTTTCAGCCGCAAACAAAAGGGCAGCCGCTTGGCTGCCCGCAGTTACATATCGAGCGCTCCCGTGAGGCTCTCGAGCGGGATATACGCCGCCCCCGCCGTGAGCGCATTCTGAAAGCGCAGCCCCCCTTCGCCGCGGGCAATGTAGACGTTGCACTCGGTGGGGTGCGAGGTGTACTTACCGCCCGAATCGTAGATGGCGGCAACGAGACGGCGGGAGATGTCTACGTCGTCCTCGATGTCCTTCGCGAAGCAGAACACTTTGCCTTCGAGCGACCCGCCTCCGGGGCGGCGCTGATGCATCTTCTTGTTGACGAAGCGGTAAAATTCTTCGTGCGCCTTCGCGTGGCGCTCGCGCGCTTCGTCCCGCTCGCGGATGTACGCCTTGAGCCCCATCGAGGTGAGCGGCCTGATCTGATGTCCCGAGAGCCTGCCCGCGCGGATGCCGTAGCGGCGCACGAGCCCCATGACGCCGGTCTTTTCCTCGGCGCAGAGCACGCGGCACACGCGCATGGTGGCGTAGGCATCGTCGGCGGCGCGGTGCGGCACGAAGTCGACGCCCAGCTCCTCTGCCATCGCCCCGAGCCCCACCTGGCGGTTGTACTCCGAACGCGTGTTCATATAGAAAAACTGCGTATCGTAAAAATCAAATTCAAAGGAGGGAAGATGATAACGGCGCGTCTCTAAATTGAGATAGTTGACGTCGTTCATGGTCGCATGACCCAGAACGATCGCCTCCTTGTCTTCAAGGAGCGCCTTGATGCGCGCGTATTCGGCGGGGAATGCGGGATGCTTTTTGAAATCTTCGTACCTATAGGGGAGCACGAGACCCTCACTCCCCTTGCGGTCGGTGAGGTGGAATTTGCCCCTCGGGTCGATGAGGACGTCCTCTTTTTGAAGGACGTTGAAGTTTTCATCCGTCACCACATACCCGAAGGCGCAGATCTTCGCCGTGTTCTTGAAGACGCAGGCGCATTCGATGTCGAAAAAAACGTATTTCATCCAAACAGCTTACTTCTTGGGCGCGATCTCTTTCGTCCCGCCCATGTAGGGCCAAAGGACTTCGGGGATCTCGACGCTGCCGTCCGCGCGCAGGTGGTTCTCGACAAAGGCGATGAGCATACGCGGGGGCGCAACGACGGTGTTGTTGAGGGTGTGTGCAAAAGCGGTGCCCTTGCCGCTCTTGTAGCGGATATTGAGGCGGCGCGCCTGCGCGTCGGTGAGGTTGGAGCAGGAGCCCACTTCGAAGTACTTCTTCTGGCGGGGGCTCCACGCCTCGACGTCCACGCTGCGGTATTTGAGGTCGGCAAGATCGCCCGAGCAGCATTCGAGCGTGCGCACGGGGATGCCCATCGAGACGAAGAGCTCCACGGTGTAGTGCCACATTTTATCGTACCACTCTGCGCTCTCTTCCGGCTTGCAGATGACGATCATCTCCTGCTTTTCGAATTGGTGGATGCGGTAGATGCCGCGCTCCTCGATGCCGTGCGCGCCCTTTTCCTTGCGGAAGCAGGGGGAATAGCTCGTGAGCGTCAAGGGGAGCTTGCTTTCGTCGATGGTCTGCCCCATGAAGCGGCCGATCATGGAATGCTCGCTCGTGCCGATGAGGTAGAGGTCCTCGCCCTCGCTCTTATACATCATGCCGTCCATCTCTTCGAAGCTCATGACGCCCGAAACGCCGCCGGCACGGATCATGAAGGGCG
>CALVPY010000004.1 GCA_944354535.1 uncultured Clostridia bacterium | reverse complement strand
CTTTCGGCCTCGGCTTAGGTCCCGACTTACCCTGGGCGGACGAACCTTCCCCAGGAAACCTCAGACTTTCGACGGGGACGTTTCTCGCGCCCCTCTCGCTACTTATGCCGGCATTCTCTCTTCCGTACAGTCCACCACTCCTTCCGGTATGGCTTCTGCCCGTACGCATTGCTCCTCTACCAATACACTCCGTGTATTCCCAAGCTTCGGTGTCAGGTTTGAGCCCCGTTAATTTTCGGCGCAAAATCACTCGACCGGTGAGCTATTACGCACTCTTTTAATGTGTGGCTGCTTCTGAGCCAACATCCCGGTTGTCTGTGCAATTTCACATCCTTTCCCACTTAACCTGTACTTTGGGACCTTAGCTGTGGATCTGGGCTGTTTCCCTTTTGACTACGGCACTTGTCTGTCGCAGTCTGACTCCCGTAAATCAAATATCCGCCATTCGGAGTTTAATAAGCTTCGGTAAGCCGTGAAGCCCCCTAGGCCATTTAGTGCTCTACCTGCGGTATTCTCTTACGAGGCTAGCCCTAAAGCTATTTCGAGGAGAACCAGCTATATCCCGATTCGTTTGGAATTTCTCCGCTAACCACAAGTCATCACCGACTATTTCAACAGGCGTGTGTTCGGTCCTCCACAGAGCTTTACCTCTGCTTCAACCTGCTCATGGTTAGGTCATCAGGTTTCGGGTCTACGACAAGATACTTTCCGCTCTCTTCAAACTCGCTTTCGCTTCGGCTCCGTGCCTTTGACACTTAACCTCGCATCTCATCGTAACTCGCCGGCCCATTCTACAAAAGGTACGACATCACACGCGTATGGTGCTCTGTCTGCTTGTAAGCTCACGGTTTCAGGTTCTGTTTCACTCCCCTCCCGGGGTTCTTTTCACCTTTCCCTCACGGTACTATTCGCTATCGGTCATATGGTCGTATTTAGCCTTTTGGGATGGTCCCCATTTCTTCCGTCAGGATTCCACGTGTCCCGACGTACTCCGGATACCGCTCGCACTCGTTTCGATTTCGCCTACGGGACTGTCACCCGCTATGGTCTGTCTTTCAATACAGTTCGGCTATCAAAACTTCGTATCTTGTTGCGGTCCTTACCCCGCCCGTATTTCTACAGACGGTTTGGGCTTCTCCGATTTCGCTCGCCACTACTTTCGGAATCGTTTTTACTTTCTTTTCCTCCGGGTACTAAGATGTTTCAGTTCCCCGGGTTCCCCCCGTACGGCTATGTGTTCACCGTACGGTAACGCGACATTACTCGCGCTGAGTTCCCTCATTCGGATATCTGCGGATCACAGGATGTTTGCTCCTCCCCGCAGCTTTTCGCAGCTTACCGCGTCCTTCTTCGGCGCCATATACCAAGGCATCCTCCGTGAGCCCTTCGTAGCTTGATCTTTCTACTCGTCTCTCAAAACGAAAATTCTATCACTTCACTCGTCAATCCTTTCTCACAAAAAAGTCCGACTTAATCGTCTTTTTTTCGCAAAATCGTATTAACCTTCTTATTCTTTAAGAATTTCCTTTTGCCTTACTTTTCTTTACTCGTTTTTACTTTCTTGCAATTCAGTTGTCAATCTTCGGAAGTTCCGCAAGCGGCGGAACGCTGTATTTCCCTTGAGGGCATACCCTCGCGAGACAGCTTACATATATTAGCACGTCTCTTATGATTCGTCAAGCGTTTTTCGGAAAAAATCTGACTTTTTTCGGAAATTTTTTCGGAAAGTTTTTCTGCCCCCTTTCTCTCCACAAGATGAGGGCATCTTCCCCGCTGTTTGCACAAGATACGCAAAAAGGGAGGTTTTCCCCTCCCCTCTCTATACCATATATTATAGCGATGCTGAAAGATACGCCCGAGCGCCCCGAACGGGAGCGGACGTGCGCCTCAGCGGCAACCCGAGCACGTCTTGCAGTTGCCGCTGCAATGCTTAACGGGTTTGCCCGTTGCGGAGAACATCTCCCCCGAATACGAGCGGCGCGCCTCTTTTCCGCAGGCGGGGCAGAAGACCTTTTCGTCGAATTTTTTCACGAGCTCGTCGAACTGCTTGCCGCAGGACGGGCAGATATATTGAAGCAAAGGCATCAGTGATCTCCTCCGCCGCGGCGTTTGCGTTTGACCTGGCGCGGCGTCTTGATGCGCACGGAATTGGTGGCGTGTACGATCCACACGGCAGCGACGATGCTGATGACGACGGCGATGCCGATGACGATCCAGAATCCCCACACATTCCCTTCGAAGGGAACGGGGACGTTCATGCCCCAGAGGCTCGCGATGAGCGTGGGCACGGCGATGACGAAGGTGATGACCGCGAGCAGCTTCATGACGCTGTTGACGTTGTTGGAGATGACGGAAGCGTAGGCGTCCATCGTGCCCGACAAAATGTCGCGGTAGATATTACACATTTCGGCAGCCTGCTTGGCCTCGATGAGGATATCTTCAAACAGTTCCTGATATTCCTCGTTCTCGGCAATGGAAGGGAGCCTGCCCACCTTGGTGTACACACTGTACGTCGCGCTCAGTGCCGTCGAGAAATAGACGAGGGAATTTTCGAGCGCCAGAAGCTGGATGAGTTCCTTGTTCTTCATGGAGCGGTGCAGTTCCGCCTGAACGCGCAGCGATTTTTTATCGATCTGCCTGAGGTTGGAAAGGAACACTTTGGCGTTCCCCATCATGAAGGAAAGGAGGAAGGAAGTGGGCTTCGTCGTATCGGCGCTGACGCGGTTGGAAACGAACCCGCCGAGCACGGGATTGCCGCGCAGGCACACCGTGACGAGGCACTCCTTGTTGGAGATCACGGAAAGAGGGATGGTCTCGTAGATGTCGCCCTCGTCGGTATCGGTGATGACGGGGGTATCCATGAGGCACATGATGACGTTATCGTCGCGCTCGAGACGGGCGGACTCCTCTTCATCGAGGGCGGCCTTTAAGAGCGTTTCGTCGATGCCCGTGAGGGCTGCGATGTCTTCGACCTCGTCGTCGGAAGGGTTGACCATGTCGATCCAGCACGCCTTCTCGTACGCGGAGAGGCGCTCCATACGGCCTTGAACAGTCTTGAAGTAATTGATCATAAGCATTTCCGCCTTGCGTTAGATTTCGGGTCTCCCCGAAGAAGGCAGCAAAAAACGCACAGAAAAACCATCTGTGCGTCTTGGAAATGCAAATGGATGCGGGCGAAAAAACGCTCACATAGAAAGCTTCCTGCGGACTTTACGCACAGAGGTGTGACCTGTTGTCATAACGCATCGGTTATTTGGGTCGTCCATTTTTTGCTCTCCTTTCAGACTGCAGCACGGGGCTTCCCCATGCCATCATCCTTATTATAGACCATCGGCGGCGATTTGGCAACCGTTTTACAAAAAATTTTTGCCCGCAATTTTCGGCAGAGGACGGCGAGGCCTCGGGGCAGACGATTTCCCCCCTCAGATGATGCACGTCCCTTCGCGGAAAGAAGTGAAAATACCGGAAACATCCATGCCCGAAGAAAGAGAGGATATGAGCGTTTCGGGAGTGAGCGTTTTGCCCTTTGCCGCCGAAAAGCAGCGGCGAAGGCCTGAGATCAACTTGTCGCCCAGCACTTCACAGAGGCGGTCGAAGAGGATGACGCTCTTATCGTAGGCGATGCTGCGGTACTCGTAGGCGCCCGAAAATGCGGAAAGCGGACGATCCATCGAGGTATCGACGCCGTCCGAAAGCTGTTCGCGCACGGAAACGAAGGCGCGGTACCTGCCTTCCGCCGCCGAGACAAGTTCCCGATAGCGCCCTTCCGCTGCCCCGAAATAGAGCGCCGTGCTATATTCTGCAAGGCCTTCGTCCAGCCATGCAGAGCGGACTTCGTCGCTGCCCGCCATCGCATACCACCACTGATGCGCCGTTTCATGCACGACGGCGGCTATAAGGTCGTCGCCGCGCAGAGAGGACGAGACGAAAGAGAGCGCCGTCTGTTCGCTGCCGCCGAAGGGAAGGTCGGTCTCCACGACGACGTATTTGGGATAGACGTATTCCCCGAACTGCTCCCCAAAATAGGAAAGGCTGCCCGCGGCAGCAGAAAGCTCCGCGGAGGCGTCTTTGCGGAAGTGCCAATATTCGACGGGCGTGCCGTCCGCCTCCCCTTTCGTGCAGGTCATGCCCTCGGCGAGGACGAATGCGACCTCGCGCACGTTCTCCGCCTGCACCGAGAGCGTCTTTCTGCCGTTATTTTCGGTCGTTTCGCCCTCAAAGCCGCAGATGATGTCGTACGAGGCGGGCGCGGTGAGCGAGAACGTGTAATCGGCGCGCTCTGCGGGAAAGGGGTCGCCGACGGAGGAAAAGGCGGGCGGCTCTTCCGAGAGCACGGGGAAAAAGTGCGATAAATTGACAGTGTGTTCGCCGATGCCGAGGCGGAAATCCATCTTGGGCAGCATGACCTCGAACTTCATGGAAAGCTGCGCCTTCCCGCCCGACGCAAGCGGCGCGGAGAGGGTGACGGTGAGCGCCTCGCCGCCCTCCGAAACTTCCCACGCCTTCGCACCCGTGAGTTCGCGCACGTCGATGCCGCCGAAGCTTTCGCCCTCATAGTAAGCGGCGGAAAAGTACGCCTCGGGCAAAGGCGGGCAGGGCGCGTCTTCGCGGAAGGCGTTGGGATAGAGCGCGAACCCGATTTCTTCCTTCGGCTCTTCGGAAAGGTTGGGCACTTCGACGGTCATCTCGCCGTATAAAATGCCCGCTGCGGGAACGTACTCGGCGGAAATATGATAGGCGGGCCGCGCCTCTTCACGCTTGCAGGAAGCAAGCCCTGCCAAAAACACGACGAAAAAGGGCGCCGCCAGCAGACAGACCCATGCTTTTTTGCAAAATTTGAGGCGCATATCCCCCTCCTCTGCGCAAAAACGCGCTGCGGAACGCCCAAACGTCCGCCGAGATAGGATATGCGCCGCACATCGCGCTTATGCCCGCGCTCTTTGAAGAGAACGCGGCTCACGTCAAGCCCGTTTCGATAAAATGCACCTTGGAAGCATCCCAATACCTGCGAAAGACGCGCTCCTTGCCGTCCAGGTTGAGCTGATACATCCGGAACACGACGGGGATATCCTTCGGCTGCCATTGTTCTTCATAGGAATAGCAGTACTTCATCCCGAGGCTGCGCATGACGCCGCCGCTGCGCGGATTGTTCCTGTCGTGTGTCGCCGTCACATACGGAACGCCCTCTTGGCGCAGCTGTTCCAAGATCTTTCTTCCCGCCTCGCTCACGATCCCGCGATGCCAAAGCTCCTTGCGCAGCGCATAGCCCAGATCGCGGCTCTCCTCCGCCCCGACGTTGATGTAGCCGACGGGGATATCGTCCTCCCGCAGGCAGACGGCATAAAAACAGCCCTGTTCTTTCTCATAGACCGCCTCGATGCGCTCTTTATAAAACCTACGCGCGTCCCCGATCGTTTCGGCCGGAAACCACGGCAAAAAAGTATTCACTTCTTCATCCCGGAGAAGCGCAAAGAGCGCCCCGAGATCGCCTTCGGTAAATTTTCGCAAAACAAGCCGCTCCGTCAAGAGCGTCGGCGTATTCCGATCCATCCCATCACCCCCCAAGCCCGCTTATGTCAGCTCTCTCTTTTTGTAGAGCGCCGCGGAAAGGAGATATAAGAGCCCGTAAACGGCAAACGCGCCCAAAAGCGTGAGCACGCTCCCCCACCATGGGAAGGAGAAGCCCTCGGCCGGAAACATGAAGAGCGCCGCGCCCGCCGCGAAGATCACCGCCATCAGGAGGAAATAGAGATAGCGCGCCTTTTCGGTGCCGAAACGGAAGCCGAACGTGAGCGTAATAGCAGGGCAGGCAAGCCCCGCGACGGCAAAGAGCGCCGCCATCGTCAGAAACGACGTCCCGTCGAAGTTCCCCTGCACGAGGGAAGCCCCCGCCTCTACAAAGAGGGAGAGCGCCGCCATCCCCGCCCAGAACAAAAAGCCGAGCAAAAACTTGGCGCCCACGCGCTGCGCCCGCGTGACGGGAAGCATCTCCGCCGTGCGGTCCCAGCCGTCGCGCTCGTCCACCGCGAGAAGGGAGGTCGGCAGCATCCCCGCGAACATCACGGGAAGGAGCACGGCGACGGACACCTCCTCCGCAAAAAAGCGCACCGCAAACAGCACGATACAGACGATGAGGATGAATTTATACGTCTTGACGGCAAGCAGAATATCCTTTTTCAACAGCCCTTTCATACGACCTCCTCTTGAACGAGCGCGCGGAAGAGTTCTTCGAGCCCCACGCGCTGCACCTGCACTCCTATGGGGAGCGCTTCCTGCCGCACCACGGCGGTGACGCCGTAGGGCGAACGGCGGAAGGAGAGGACGCCCTCCCGCGGGATCGCCGAAAACTCCTCCTCCGGACAGTTCAGAACGCCGTAGCGTTCCAAGAGCGCGTCCTTTTCTTCCGACAAGAGCACCTTGCCGCCGTGCAAGAAGGTGACATAGTCGCACACCTTCTCCAGATCGTCTGCAATGTGCGAAGAAAAGAGCACGGAATGCGCCTCGTCGCGCGTAAATTCCATCAGCATATCCAGAATATCCTGCCGCGCTACGGGGTCGAGCCCGCTCGTCGCCTCGTCCAAAAGCAAAAGCTTGGGCTCGTGCGAGAGCGCCGCCGCGAGCAGGAGCTTCATCTTCATGCCGCGCGAAAGCGCCGAATACTTCACCTCCCCCACCCGGAAGCGGGCAAGAAGTTCCTCATACTTCTTCTCATCCCAGCGGGAATAGCAGCCCTTCAGAAAGCTCCCGATCTCGGCAGGGGTGAGGCAGGCGGGGAAGCCCGCGCTCTCCAACACGACGCCGAGCTCTTCTTTGAGGCTTGCGTTCCCCTCCGCGTCCTGCCCCAAAAGGCGCACCGTGCCGCCCTCCTTTTTCGCCATACCGAAAAGCAGGCGGAAGAGCGTCGTCTTGCCCGCGCCGTTCACCCCCACGAGCCCCATGATGCAGCCCGAAGGGAGCGTCAGGTCAATGGGCCCGAACGTAAACCCCCGATAATGTTTTTCTAAGCCGCGAAGTTCGATGGCGTTCATTGTTCTTCCTCCCAAAACAGTTCCAAAGCCTCTTTGCATTCCTCTTTGGAAAGCCCGCACAGCTGCGCCAGATCGGCGGCGCGCGCAAGATGGCTTTCCATCTCCTTCAAGCGTTCCTCCCGCACGAGCTCTTCGTTGCGCGGCGAAACAAAGCACCCCTTGCCCGCCAAAGTGTAGATGTAGCCCTCCTTTTCGAGCTCCTCGTAGGCGCGCTTGGTCGTGATGACGCTGATGCGCAGATCTTTTGCAAGATTGCGGATGGAGGGCAGCGCCTCGTCCGCTTGGAGCCCGCCGCGCGCGATCTCGCGCTTGAAGGCTTCCGCGATCTGAAAATAGATGGGGTCGCTGCTCTGATTGTCGATGCGGATAAACACGTCTGCCTCCTTACTGTGTATATTGATTATATACAGCTTTAACAGTTCTGTCAAGCCTTTTGCGTGAAATTTTTGCCCCTTCCGCAACTATTTTCGATTTCCCCCTTGAAAAGAGCTTCACATTGTGCTATACTTGATTTGTGATATAATCACACTTTTTTGAACTGCTCTTGCAAGTAAATTGAAGGAGGATGGATATGCAACTGACCCCCGAACAGCAGGCCGTGCTTGACGGGCAGAAGGGCGAAACGCTTGCCAAAGTAATGAAGACCATCGTCATGTACGGCGACATCTTCGGCGCGGAAAAGCTGGTGCCCGTGACGCACCCCGAAGGGCACTTCGTCACGAGCTTCGCATCTCGCTGATGAAGCCGCTCTTTGCGACGATGGAAGAACTCATCCGCGCGAACGTACACACGATCGGCAAATTCACGGTGGATCCCCGCCCGCTCGACTACAAAAATGTCAAATGCAGCCCCATTGAAAAGCTCGTGTTCGCCGTCATGTACGGAAAACAGGAAGAGTACGAACAGCAGCTCATGCAAGTGGGCCTCCGCGACAGGAAGGCGTTCACCTGCACGGCGTATCTGCCCGAAGTCGGGAATGTTCCAAAAAAGGGAGACGTCCTTTCATGGGCGGAGAGCAGCGCCGTCGTGTATGCGAATTCCGTTTTGGGCGCGCGCTGCAACCGCAACAGCGGCATGATCGACCTCTTCGGCAGCATCGTCGGCTGGGTGCCCTACTTCGGGCTCGTCACCGACGAGGGAAGGAAGGCGACGTGGAAGGTGTATGTTAAGACCACGAAGAAGCCCGAAGCGCAAATTTTGGGCAGCGCCATCGGCATGAAGGTGACGGAGGACGTGCCTTACGTCTTCGGCCTCGACCGTTTCTTAGGCGAAGAGCTCAACGAAGAGACGTGCGCTTATCTCAAAGACTTCGGCGCGGCGACCGCCTCCAACGGCGCGGTCGGGCTCTATCACATCGACCGCCTCACCCCCGAAGCAAAGGAACTCGGCGAACGCCTCATCACGGAGGACGCGAAGGAGTATATCATCGACGACAAAGAGCTCGAACGCGTTTACAAGAGCTACCCCGTGATGTGGAAAAACAAGGACGCAAAGCCCGCGCTCTGCTTCATCGGCTGCCCGCACCTTACCTACGACCAGCTCATGGATTGGACGCATACCCTTTCCGCCGCCCTCAAGGAGGCGGGCAGAAAGAAGGTGAAGGTGCGCAGGGTGATGACCGCCGCCCCCGAAGTTGCGGAAAAATTCCGCGCGGCGCCCGAATACGGGCAGCTCACCGCGATGGGCGTGAAGCTTTCAAGCATCTGCCCGCTCATGTACACCAACAACCCCGTCACCAAGGGGAAAGCCATCCTCACCAACTCGAATAAACTGCGCACCTATTCGGTGGCGCGCTACTGTAAAGACGAGAAGATCGTAAATATCCTTTCGGGAAAGGAGGGCGTCTGAGATGAAGATATTCCGAGGAAGAGTGCTCGCGGGCGGCAAGTGGAAGGGCGAGGCGATCGTCTCGCATCAGGGCGTGAATACGCTCGCGACTTTCCAGAAGAGCGCCTTGAAGAACGCGAAGGAGGTCATCGCCTCCGATCAGAACAATGCAGACCTGTTCGGGAAATGCCTCACGGGGAAGGCGCTGTGCCTGCCCGTGACCATCGGCTCGACGACGGGCGGCCTCGTTATCCAGACGGTGTGTTCGATGAAGATCGCCCCCGCCTGCTTCCTCTTTTCCGAGCACGTCGACTCGCTCGCCGCGAGCGGCATCGTGCTCGCAAGAGTGTGGGAAGGGAGCGACGTCATCGCCGTCGATCAACTTGGCGAAGAATTTTTGAATACCGTGAAAACGGGGGATACGCTGGAAGTGCTCGAAGACGGCACCATCAATATCCTTTGAGCGGCATTCCCGAACGCAACTAAGGCTACGAAAATCGCAAGGAGAAGCTTATGAGCATGAACGAACAATACGCACCCCTTCTGACGAGCTGGAAGATCGGCAAATGCGAGATCAAGAACCGCTTCGTCATGACTTCGATGGGCGGCACCTCCATCTTCGGATGGATGGAACCCAACCACTTCGACGAGGAGGCCGCAAAATTCCTCCTGGACCGCGCCAAAGAGAACGTGGGCCTCATCCTGCCCGGCATCGCCCCCATCCGCGATATCCTGCTCGGCAAATGGCTGTATCAGGGGACGGGGAAATTTGAAAAACTCAAGGAATTCATGAAGGAATTCCACAAGACGGGCGCAAAGCTCTTCGTCCAGCTGACGGCGGGCTTCGGAAGATCGCTCGCCATCAACGACATCATGGTGAAGGCCCTGCACAATAGAGCGTTGGCAGCCGTCTTGAAGCCCGTCTTGGACGTCTCCTACCTCACCGCGAGCGCGAGCGCCACTCCCAACCGCTGGGATGAATCGTGTATGTCCCGTCCGCTCACGACGGCGGAGATCGGAGAGATGATCGACGCCTTTGCAAGGACGGCAAAACTTCTGAAAGATGCGGATGTGGACGGCGTGGAGATCCATGCCGTGCATGAAGGGTATCTTTTAGACCAGTTCACGATGAAATACACCAACTTCCGCTCGGACGAGTACGGCGGAAGCTTTGAAAACCGCTACCGCTTCCCCGCCGAGATCGTCATCGCCATCAAGGATGCCTGCGGCGACGACTTCCCCGTCTCGCTGCGCTACTCCGTCGTCTCCAAGACGAAGGGGTTCTGTCAAGGCGCGCTGCCCGGCGAGGAATATACCGAAGTGGGCCGCGATATGGAGGAGAGCGAGCGCGCCGCAAAATATCTGCAGGATGCGGGCTATGATATGCTCAACTGCGACAACGGCACCTACGACGCCTGGTATTGGGCGCACCCGCCGGCATATATGCCCGATAACTGCAACCTCGAAGAGGTCAAGCACATCAAGAAATTTGTCGATATCCCCGTCGTCTGCGCGGGCAAGATGGATACGCTGACGGCAGCAAAAGCAATCGAAAAGGGTGAGATCGACGCCATGGGCGTCGCACGGCAGTTCCTCGCCGATCCGAAGTGGATCACCAAGACGCTCAAAGGGCGCGAGGACGATATCCGCCCCTGCATCCACTGCCACAACGGCTGCTTCAATATGGCGCACTACAAGGGCGTCGCCAACGATCAGACCCTGCACGACAACGCGGGCATGGCGCGCTGCGCCCTCAACCCCGAGACGATGCAGTCAAAGAAATACAAGATCGTCCGCGCCAAAAAGCGGAAAAAGGTGGCGATCGTCGGCGGCGGGATCGGCGGCATGGAGACGGCGCGCGTGCTCGCCCTGCGCGGGCATAAGCCCACTATCTTCGAAAAATCGGGCGCACTCGGCGGCGTGTTCGTCGCGGCGGCCGCCCCGCAGTTCAAGAGCGCCGACAAAGCCCTTCTCAGATGGTATGAAAAGCAGATGAAGGATTTGCAGGTGGACATCCGCCTCAACACCGAAGTGAAGCCTTCCGATGCTCTGACCGGCTTTGACGAAGTGGTCGTCGCAACGGGCGCCTCCGCCAAACGCGTCCCCGTGAAGGGCGCCGACAAGTGCATCGAGGCGTGCGACTATTTGAGCGGCGCACCCGTCGGGGACAGGATCGTCGTCATCGGCGGCGGGCTCACGGGCTGCGAGATCGCGCTGGATGCGCACCTCAAAGGCAAGACGCCCGTCATCGTCGAGATGAAGGACGACCTCATCGCCGTCAAAGGCGTATGCCTTGCCAATTCCTCCTATCTCCGCGAATACTTCGCCCTTCACAAGGTGGAAGTACACCTCGAAAGCACGGTGACGGAAGTGGGCGACGGATACGTCATCCTCAAAGAAAAGAACGGCAACGAGGTGAAGATCGCCGCAGACACCGTGGTGACTTCCGTCGGCTATACGCCCGCCCCGCTCGAGCTCAAGGGCGCGAAGTATGTGGGCGACTGCAAGGAAGTGGGGAATCTGCGCACCGTCATCTGGCGCGCGTGGGACGTCGCAATGAAGATCTGAACCCGCTTTCAAAGCACAAAAAAGCACGGGCGCGCCGCGATTTATTTCGCGGCGCGCCCGAACAAATAAACAGAGGAAGCCGTGCGCTTCCTCTGTTTTTTGTATGTTACATCACATGATGAAGGAAATAATCCTGTGCGTCGAGGGGGTCCCCTTCGCGTTCGGCGGGCGCATAGCTGCCGTCGGGCAGGAGCCTCCTTGCCTTGACATTGTCCGAAAACATCGTCTCTAAGATATTATAGATGCGCCGTCTTATCGCCTTGTCGAGGACGGGCGTTGCGATCTCCACACGCTTGTTGGTGTTGCGCGTCATGAGGTCGGCGCTCGAGATATACATCTCCATCTCCTCCCCTTCGCCGAAGCAGTAGACGCGGGAATGCTCTAAAAATCTTCCCACGATGGAGATGACGGAGATGTTGTCCGTCTCTCCCTCGATACCCGCGACGAGGCAGCAGATGCCGCGCACGATGAGCCGCACTTTGACGCCCGCCTTGCCCGCTTCGACGAGTTTGACGATGAGCTCCTTATCGGTGAGCGAATTCATCTTGGCGGTGATGAAGGCAGGTTTCCCCTCCCGCGCGAGGGCGATCTGCCCGTCGATGCGCTCGATGAGCCCCTTCTTGAGTCCTTCGGGCGCGATGAGAAGGCGCTTATAGTCGTATTCCGTGTTGCAGATGGCGACGTTGCGGAAGAACGCCGCGCCGTCCTCGCCGATCTCCTCGTCCGCCGTGATGATGTTGAGGTCGGTGTACTGCTTGCTCGTCTTTTCGTTGTAGTTGCCCGTGCCGAGGTGGGTGATGTAGCCGATCTTCCCCTGTTCGGACAAGAGAACGGAGATGATCTTGGAATGCACTTTGAAGTTCTGCATCCCGTAGATGATGGTGCAGCCCGCCTCTTTCAGGACGGAGGCGAAGTACATATTGTTCTCCTCGTCGAAACGGGCACACAGCTCGATGACGACGGTGACTTCCTTGCCGTTCTCGCTGGCGCGCTTCAGCGCCTCCACGATGCGGGAATGGCGGTCGAGGCGGTAGATGGTGATCTTGATCGAGACGACGCGCTCGTCCTCCGCGCACTCGTTGAGAAGGCGGATGAGCGGCTCCATGCTGTCGTAAGGGTAGGAGAGGAACACGTCCCTTTCCTTGACGCGGGCAATGAGGCTCTGCGGGGCCAGAAGGTCTTCCGCGACGCGCCCCTTGAAGGGAGCATAGCGCAGCGAAGAGAGCTCCTTTTCCTCAAAATAGCGTTCCAGAGAGAAGAGGAACTTATAGTCCATATACCCTTCGAGCTTGAAGCAGTACTGCTTTTTGAGGTCGAGATTTTCGAGCAGGAAGGATTTGACCGCCCCGCCGTTTTTATCGATCTCCACGCGCACGGCGTCCTGACGGGAACGATTCTCCACCTTGTGCTTCATGTAGGAAGAAAAGTCGAAGTCATACTCGAGGTCGGTATCGTCCACACGGGTGTCGAAATCGGCGTTGCGGGTGACGCGCACGAGCGTCTTGGAAACGACGGTATAGCCCGGGAAAGCGAGCGTGCCGAACTCGGAGACGAGATCTTCGAGCGTGATGAGGTTGACCTTCCTGCCGCCCGGGATGCGGAAGAGCCGCTCGGCAGAGGACGGCACCGCCATGACGCCGATCATCGGCCTGCCGTCGCGGAGCAGTTCGTAGACGAGATAGATGTGCTGGTTTTCGAAACGGATGAGCGGGTGCTTCGCATCGAGCACCATGGGCGAAAGCAGGGGCAGCACCGCCGAGAGGAAGTAGTTGAGGCAGAGCGTGCGCTTGCGCGGCGAGAGTTCGTGCGGGCGCATGAGGCGCACCCCGCGCGCATTCAGCTCCTTTGCGATGGTCTGATAGACGGAAGCGCTCTCTTTATACAGCTTTTTGACCTCGGCAAGGATGATGTCGAGCTGCTCTTCCGCCGTGAGCTGCGTCTTGTTTTCGCGCGCATCGGGGGCGAGCCGCTTCTCGTTGAGCAGGCTCCCCACGCGCACCATAAAGAATTCGTCGAGATTGCTCTGAAAGATCGCAAGGAACTTACAGCGTTCGAGGAGCGGATTGGTGAGATCGGACGCCTGGTCGAGCACGCGGCGGTCAAAAAGCAGCCAGCTGTACTCGCGGTTGCAGTAGATGCCCTTGATGGGCAATTCGGATGACTTTGCCATACTTCCCCCTTTCAGGAATTTTCCCCTTCTTCGGGCTTTGCCGAAGCCAACAAAAGCGGCGTCTCCTTATCCTCCCTGCCGCCCTTGGCGACGAGCAGGAGATACCCTTCCTTGACGCCGTACGGCGAACATACGGCGCGTTCGATGCCGTAATATTTGAGTACGGCGCAGAGCGCGACCACCGAAGTGACGAAGGTATCCATGCGCTCGGGCGCGATCCTGACGATGAGCAGACTGCGCCTCGAAGAAGCGAGCAGAAAATTGCGCAGCTCCTTCAATTTTTTGTATTCCAGCTCGGCTTCCCCCTTGATCCCGTAGCGGTCGGCATACATTTCGGCGACGGCGCGTTCGGCGGGCCCCAAAAGGAGCGCCGACTCGTACTCCCCGGGCGCGCCGAATGCGAGCTTTTCGAGCGACTTTTTGACGTATTTTTTGATGCGGCGGGCCTCCCCTTCGCTCGGGTGCGTATGCCGCACGAACTTGCGCTTCAGGGCAACGGTGCCGAAATCGAGAAAGGAAGAAGAGCCCGTGCCTGCGGGGTCGCACAATTCGACGGAACCGCCGCCGATATCGACGAGCAGGCTCTTCTCGGGCGCGCCGCTGTTGGCAGTAAGGTCGCAGAACGCCTCCTCTTCGCCGCTTAAGAGGTTGAGTTCGACACCCGCATATTCTTTGAGCTCGCGCTCCACTTCCTCGTAATTTTCAAAGTTGCGCACGGACGCCGTCGAAATGACGTAGCACTTTTCGGCGCCATACTTTGCGGCGACGCCCTTGAGGCGCTTCAACCCCTCCGCGATCTTGCGGATGCCGCGCTCCGAAAGCTTTCTCCCCTCCGCATAGTGGAGAACGGAGAGCGTCTCGCGGTCGGTGAACTGCACAGAAAGTTCCCCGTTGATGTCGGCAACGAGCAGAGAAAGGCTGCTCGCGCTGATGTCGATGACTGCATATCTCATAAGGACCGTCCTTTTCAATCTCCAAAATAAATCCCTGTCGACTTCGCCGCCAAATACATAGGATTTTCGGGCGTGATGAACTTGGTGCGGCCGGCGATGTCGGCAAGGGAATTGTAGGTGACCCTGCCGCCCTCGACCGCCACGGTGACGCCGAATCTCCCCTGTTTTGCGAGCTCGCCCGCGTAAGCGCCCATCATGGTACAGAGTGCCCTGTCGTGCGCGTTGGGCTCCGCCCCGCGCTGCAGATACCCGATGACCTGCACGCGCGCCTCCGCACCCGTGCGGTTCTCGACGGTGCGGGCGATGCGGGAAGCCGCCGTCGTATAGCCGAGCTCCTTGCGGCGCAGGAGCATCTCCTTGCGCTTCCAAGCGCTCTCCTCTTTGGTCATGGCGCCCTCCGCGACGACGATGACGTCGTAGCGCGCCCCGTTTTCGCGGCGGCGGGCGATGTATTCGGCAAGCGCCGTTTCATCGTAAGGAAATTCGGGCAGGATGCAGGCGTGCGCCCCGCCCGCAACGGCGGCGTACAAAGAGAGCCAGCCCGTCTTGTTGCCCATGACCTCGACGAGGATGGTCCTGCCGTGGCTGTATGCCGTGGCGTGCATATCGCGCACGCACTTTGCGGCGACTTCCGCCGCCGTGTCGAAGCCGAAGGTAAATTCCGTGCCCCAGATATCGTTGTCGATGGTCTTGGGAAGCCCGATGACGTTGCAGCCCTCGGCAGAGAGCATGGCCGCCGTCTTGTGCGTGCCCGCGCCGCCCAATGTTACGAGGCAATCGAGCCCTAAACGGCGGTAGTTTTCCACCATTTTATCGAGCTTGGAGACGCCGTCTTCCGCAGGATCCGCCATGTTCTTGAAGGGCTGGCGGATGCTGCCTAAGATAGTGCCGCCCGCATAGAGAAGGTCGTCGAAGAAATGCTCGCCTACGGGAATAAAGTTATTTTCGATGAGCCCCGTGTAGCCATCCTTGAACCCCAGAATTTCGGGGCGGGGCAGATTGGAAAAAGCGTACCTCGTGAAGGCGCGCATGACGGCGTTGAGCCCCGGGCAGTCCCCGCCGCTTGTCAGCATACCGATCTTCATACTGTCTCCTCCTCGGGCGCAAAAGCGCCGCACGTTTTTGCCGCCAAAAGACGCGGGCGCGCGGCGTCCGTCTCTCTTATTTTACGGCATTTTTGTAACAAACTCTGCACAAAGCTGCAAAATCGTGGTAAAAATATATGATTTCCTTCCGCTTCATGCCTGAAAAATCGTTAAAGAGATTATACACCTTTTCCCCGCTCTTGTCAATTACAACTTATTGAATTTCAGCAGGAAAAGGGCGCCCCGACGGCTGTCGGGGCTCTTATTCATTCTCCGATATACTTTTCGCGCACCGAAAGGCGGGCGAGCGCGCGGGCAAGGCGCGCCTGCGCGGCGTGGTATTCTTCGATGCTCTGCTTCTGCAAAAGCTGTTCCCTTGCGTCGTCCGCCATACGGCGGGCGCGGTCGATATCGATATCTTCGGGGCGGATGGCGGAGTCGACGAGGACGAGGACATCCCCCTTTTCCACCTTCATGATGCCCGCGGCGCAGGCGGCAACGCGCATCTCCCCGCTCGGAAGGCGGATATACAGCTCCCCCGGGACGACGGCGCAGATGGTATCGCTGTGTCCGGACAAGACGCCGTACCGCCCGTCCACCGTGGGGATGATGAGCGATTCGCACATCCCCTCGTAGAAGGGAGAGGTCGCCGTGAGCACATGGAGCGGGAACATCACTTGCCTCCCGTGCGGAGCTTTTCCGCTTTTTTGTAGACGTCGTCCAGCGTGCCGACGTTGAAGAACGCCGCCTCGGGCAGGCCGTCCGCATCGCCGCTCAGAATGGCGGCAAACCCTTTGAGCGTCTCCTTGAGCGGCACATAGACGCCCGGCATCCCCGTGAACTTTTCGGCAACGTGCATGGGCTGGGATAAGAAGCGCTGCATCTTCCTCGCGCGCGCGACGGTGAGGCGGTCTTCCTCGCTCAGTTCCTCCATGCCGAGGATGGCGATGATGTCCTGCAATTCCTTGTACTTTTGCAGCGTCTCCTGCACGCGGCGGGCAATCGTATAGTGCTCTCTGCCGACGACGTCCTCTTCGAGGATGCGCGAAGTGGATTCCAGCGGATCGACGGCGGGATAGATGCCCTGCTCGGCGATGCGGCGGCTCAAAACGGTGGTCGCGTCGAGATGAGAGAAGGTGGTGGCGGGCGCGGGGTCGGTGAGGTCGTCCGCAGGCACGTACACCGCCTGCACGCTCGTGACGGAGCCGCTCCTCGTCGAAGTGATGCGCTCCTGCAGCGAGCCCATCTCCTGCGCGAGAGTGGGCTGATAGCCGACGGCGGAGGGCATGCGCCCGAGGAGCGTCGAGACTTCGCTGCCCGCCTGCACGAAGCGGAAGATGTTGTCGATGAAGAGGAGCACGTCTTTATTTTCGCGGTCGCGGAAATATTCCGCCATCGTGAGCCCCGTGAGCGCCGTGCGCATCCTCACGCCGGGCGCTTCGTTCATCTGTCCGAAGACGAGCGCCGTCTTATTGAGAACGCCGCTCTCCTTCATTTCCAGCCAGAGGTCGTTGCCCTCGCGGCTGCGCTCGCCGACGCCCGTGAAGATAGAATATCCGCCGTGCTCCGTCGCGATGTTGTGGATGAGCTCCTGGATGAGCACCGTCTTGCCGACGCCCGCGCCGCCGAAGAGGCCGATCTTGCCGCCCTTGGCGTAAGGCTCCAACAAATCGACGACCTTGATGCCCGTCTCAAAGATCTCCACGGCGGGAGACTGCTCTTCGAAGGAGGGCGCGCTGCGGTGGATGGACCAGCGCTCTTCCGTTTCAACAGGCTCTCCGCCGTCGATGGGCTCGCCGAGGACGTTGAACATCCTGCCGAGCGTCCCTTCGCCCACGGGAACTTCGATGGTGCGACCCTCGGCAATCACTTCCATGCCGCGGGCGAGCCCTTCGCTGCCGCCCAGCATGATGCAGCGGACGGCGTTCCCTTCGACGTGCCGCGCCGCTTCCATGACGAGCTGCTTTCCGCCCGCTTGGACGGTGAGCGCTTCGCGGATGCGCGGAAGTTTCCCCTGTTCGAATGCGACGTCGACGACGGAGCCCTCGACGCGCACGATGACGCCTTTTGTCATAAGCTGTCTCCCTTCTGCGCCGCGGCGCCCGCGGAGACTTCGGTGATCTCCTGCGTGATCGCCCCCTGGCGCACATGATTAAAGCGGACGCGCAGCGTATCCAGGATCTCCTGCGCGTTGCGGTTTGCCGAATCCATCGCCGTCATGCGCGCGTTCTGTTCGCAGCAGAAGCTGTCGAGCAGCGCGCTGTAAATAAAGCCCGACAAATAGCTCGGGATGATGCTGTCGAGCACGGTGCGAAGATCGGGCTGGAATTCAAACTCCGTCTTTTCGGCGGGACGGTCGGAAGAGAACTGCGAGCGGTGGAAGGGAAGAAGGCGCGTGACGCGCACTTCCGCCTCCATGCCGTTCTTCATGTCGGTATAGACGACGAAGATCTTTTTCAGCCGCCCTTCGTCGAACCCTTCGAGGAGCACGGTGGAAATTTCCCTCGCGCGCGGCATGGTGGGGTTCTGCGCCGTGTACAAAAAGCTCCTCCGGATGGGGATGCCGTGCCGCATACAGTACTGCCGCCCGTACTCCCCCACGACGAAGAGTTCGGTATTGCCGTGGTATTCGTCTAAAAGTTCTTTGGCGGCCTTGATGACGTTCTGATTATACGCCCCCGCAAGGCCCTTATCCGCCGTGATGACGAGGCACCCCACCGTCCCTTCGGGGAGCTTCCCTTCGAGGGGATAGAAGTAACGGTCCTCCACTTTGGCGTCCGTGCGGAAGATGCGCTTGATCTCCGCCTGCACGGCGTTGAAGAAGGGGCGGGTGCGGTCGAGCTCCTCCTTCGCCTTGCGCATCTTGGCGGAGGCGATAAGGTACATCGCCTGCGTGATCTTCTGCGTGTCGCGCACGCTGTCCATGCGCGACCTGATCTCCTTGAGCCCCGCCATTTACGCCTCCCTGCGCGCCTTCCTGTCGGCAAGGAACTGATCGGAGAGCGCTTCGATGCGCGCCTTGTCTTCGGGGGAGAGTTTCCCTTCCTGGCGGATATGCTCTGCGATCTCGGGCGCGGCGTGTTCGAGATATGTGAGAAGTTCTTCGGTGAAGGCGGGGATCTCATCGGGCTCGACGTCCTGCATCACACGGCGGAGCGCCGCGATGAGCGTGAACACCTGCCTGTGACGGGGGATGGGGCAGCCCTGCTTCTGCCGAAGGAGCAGCATGAGCCCGTGGCCGTACCGAAGCTGCAGACGGGTGGCTTCGTCGAGGTCGCTCGAAAACTGCGTGAACACTTCGATCTCGCGGTATTGGGCAAGATCGAGGCGCAGCGTACCCGAAGCGCGCTTCATCGCCCCGGTCTGCGCGTCGCCGCCTACGCGCGAGACGGAAAGTCCCACGTTGACGGCGGGCCGCTGCCCTGCGAAGAAGAGCGAACTTTCGAGGAAGATCTGCCCGTCCGTGATGGAGATGATGTTGGTGGGGATATACGCCGAGACGTCGCCGCCCTGCGTCTCCACGATGGGAAGCGCCGTCATGGACCCGCCGCCGCGCGCCTCGGAAAGGTGCGCCGCCCGCTCCAAAAGGCGGGAATGCAGGTAAAAGACGTCGCCGGGGTACGCCTCTCTGCCCGGGGAACGCCCCAAAAGCAGGCTCAAAGCGCGGTATGCGACGGCGTGCTTGGAAAGGTCGTCATAGACGATGAGCACGTCCCTTCCGCGCTCCATGAAGTACTCGCCGAGCGCGCAGCCCGCGTACGGGGCGATGTATTGCAGCGACGCCGACTCCCCCGCCGAAGCGTTGACGACGACGGTATGATCGAGCGCGCCGTGCGAGCGGAGCGTTTCCACGAGACGGGCGACCGAGCTCGCCTTCTGCCCGATCGCGACATAGATACAGACGACGTTCTTATCTTTTTGGTTCAAAATGGCATCGAGGGCGATGGCGGTCTTGCCCGTGCCCCTGTCGCCGATGATGAGTTCGCGCTGCCCCCTGCCGATGGGGAACATACTGTCGATGGCAAGGATGCCCGTTTCCAAAGGCTTATTGACGGGCTGACGATCGATGATGCCGGGCGCGGGCGCTTCAACGGGGCGGTAGCCTTCCGCCATGATCTCGCCCAAACCGTCGACGGGGTCGCCGAGCGCCCCCACGACGCGCCCTAAAAAGCGCTCGCCGACGGGCATGCCCGCGCGGCGCTTGGTACGGCGGACGGCGCTCCCCTCCGAAACGGCGCTCTCGTCGCCGAAGAGGATGCAGCCCACGCTCTCACGCTTCAGATTGAGCACCATGCCGCGGATGCCCGCGGAAAAGAGCAAAATTTCGCCGTATTCGGCGTGTTCGAGCCCGCTCACTTCGGCGATGCCGTCGCCCACCGAGATCACGGTGCCGATCTCTTCGGCGATCGCTTTGGGCGTCCACTCGTCGAGGCGGGTGCGAAGAAGGGGGATGATGTCCCCGCTCTCGCTGATCGCCTGCATGAGGGCGTCCTTGAGCTGGCGGAACCTGCCGCTCAGACTCCAATCGAAGACCTCCGCCCCCACTTCGAGGCGGAAGCCGCCCGGATACGCCTTGCTCTCGCGGTATTCGAGCGTGAACTCTTCGTGATAGCGCTCCTTCAGAAAGGCCAAAAAGCGCTCCTCCTGCTCCTTTGTGGGCGGGAGGGCGGCGTAGAGATAGGCGGTGCGGCTCATGCGCGGGGCTCCTCATGCTTATCGTCGGCGGCGTCGAGGAACTGATCGTATGCTTCCTGCGCCGTCTCTTTCAAGACGAGTTTTTCCGTCGCATCCGAAACGAGCGCGGAAATTTCCCGCCGTGCCGCGCGCAGGGCGTGCCGCTTTTCTTCGGCTGCCTTCTTGCGCGCTTCCGCAAGGATGGCGTCCGCCTCCTCTTCGGCGGCGCTCTTTCTCATCTGTTCGTAATGGTCGAGCTCCTTCTTTGCCGCCGCGCGCTTTTCTTCGATCTCGCGGTCGCACGAAGAGAGCTTTTCTTCGTACTCCGCGCGCGCCGCGTCCGCCTTTTTGGACTGTTCCTCAGCGTCTTTGTCCATCTTCTCGTAGTGTTCCCTGCGCTTTTGCATGAACGCCTTGACGGGCTTATACAAAAGGAGATACAGCCCCGCAAAGAGGATGACGAAATTGAGAAGGTGCAGCAAAATTTGCTGCCAATCGATGTTGAGCGGCACTGCCGCGATATTGTACAGCATGGCTGCCCTCCGTTACAGGACGAAGATGATGAGGATGGCGACGATGAGGGCGTAGATGATCGCCGTCTCGATGAAGACGAGGCCGAGCATCAAAGAAGAACGGATCTTGCCCTCCGCTTCGGGCTGGCGCGCCGTTGCTTCGCTCGTCTTGGCGACCGCGATGCCCATGCCGACGGCGCCCGCAGCAGCCGCAAGCCCGACCGCGATGCCCGCGCCGATCGCCTTGGCGCCGATGGAGCTATCCTCCGCCTCTTCCGCCGTCTCTTCGGCGGGCTGCGTTTCATCAGCCGTCTCCCCCGCCGCTTCTTCGGCGAATACGACGAGAACGGGATCCGTAAAGGCGGGCTCGTTCGCGTTCATCGCAAAGCCCGTGATGAGGAGCGCCGCGGAAAGGAGCGCAAAGACGATGCAGACTGCAAAGACGATCTTTTTCATAGAAGTGAGCTGTTTCATTTGGATGTGACCTCCGAAGGAACTTTCTTTTGTTTTTTGGTCTTGGGTTTGAGGACGGGCGGCTCGCTCACTTCGCCGTAGAAGAGCGCCGTGAGCATGGTGAGCACATACGTCTGGATGAGGGCGTGCAGAATGGTGAAGAGCACGCCCACGACGACGGGCAGCACGAAGGAGAGCGCGAGATAGGAATAGACGAGCTCGGTGACGAGCAGCCCCGACAAAAGCGCGCCGAAGAGACGGAAACTCATGGAGATAGGCAGGGAAAACTCTTTCAGCGTCCGCCCCACGCCGCGGAATCCGTTGGAAAGGATGCCGCCCGAGAGGATGACGAGATAGGAAAGACACCCCATCATGATCGCGCCGTTGATGTCGGAAAGGGGCGCGGGCAGCGAAACGGAAGCCCCCGCCGCCGTCATCCACGGGATGCCGACGAGCTCAAACAGGGTGCCGATGCTGATGTACGCCCCCGCCGCAAAGAGGTATGCCCCCAAAAAGTTGTTGCGGTGCGGGCTGTTGGTCTTTGCAAGGTTTTCGAACATCCCCACCGCCTGCTCCAGAAGCAGCTGGAACTTACTTGGGATATAGGAAAACTTGGGAATGACAAAGATGCGCACGATAGCCGCAAAAATAAGCAGGATGCCCGTGACGACGAATGCCGAGAGGACGGCGGGATTGACGGCAAGCCCGAAAAAGCTTATTTTATCGCCCTCGTGCAGCACGGCGTCCTGCATCGTCTCGTTGACGGAGCCCGCCTTTTCGTAGAGCCCGTCCGTAAGGACGATGCCCACAACGAGCGCCGCGATGACGGCGGCAGCGACGATCAGAAAGACCGCTGTCTTTTTTTTGCTCATAGTTCCTCCTTCCGCGGAAAGCGCCAAAGGGCGCAGTCCCCGAAAATCGCCCTCTATTATAGCGCGGAGGGGGTACTCTGTCAAACACATTGTGAAAGGAAACGCTCCGCGTGCTATCGTTTTTTATGATATTTTCGATAACTTCCCTTGATGTTATTCAATATACAATAATTCATCGGCTAAACGGCAGCCCAAAGAGGCACAGAAAGGCCGCCCGAAGGCGGCCTTTCCGAAAGCTTTTTTCCTTAATATAAATAGCGCGAAAAATGTTTTGCGCGGTCAGTCGCCCCAGGAAGCAATGAGATCGCCGTTCCCGCTGAAGAGTTTGGGACCCATCACCTTCTCCTCTTTGCCCGAACCGTCGACCTCGCTCGTCATGCGTGCGATCCAATAGCGCTCTTCGCCGTTCGTGGATGCCCTTGCGACCAGCTCTTGCCCCTGGTTGAGGTCGCTGATGTAAATGCGGCGCTCCAGCGTCATCCCCTCATAGCTCTCCCGATACTCGGCGGAAGAATACAGTTCGATCTGCACTTCGACGATACCCGGCAGGAAGGTAAATTGATTTTTCGCGATGGCGCGCACCTCGCCATCCGAGCCCTCCATCCGCAGAGAGACGAAAGCAAACAGCGCACGGGGATCGGCCTGCGCTTCCACCGCTTCCGTTTGCGCCGCGCTCACCCGATGCGCATCCGCGGGGAGCATCGCCGTGCCTGCCGCCGCCGTCAGTGCGCACGCAAGCGCACACACGGCAAAACATTTTGTCTTTCCCTTCATATAAGCCTCCTTGTTTTGCGGGCAATACCCGATCTATCCTGTCACAAGCATATCACGCTTCTTCGGTTCGTCAAGGGGCGAAAAATGTCGGATCTCAGGAGATTTTGCCGAAAACCCGTTCGATCTCGCGCAGGATGTCCTCATCGGCAGGGCAGAATGCGTATTCCCCGATCTCGGAAGGCGCGATCCAGCGCGCATCTTCGTGCTCGAAAAGCTGCGGCTCGCCCCAAACGATCTCGGCGTGATACACCGTCAGATGCACAATAAGATCGGGATAGGCGTGCGTCACTTCCATGAATTTCTCCCCGACGCGCACCTCTATACCGAGTTCTTCGCGGCACTCCCGCACGAGAGCTTCCTCACGCGTTTCCCCCGCTTCCACTTTGCCGCCGACGAACTCCCACAAATGCGCCCGCGCCTTGCCCTCGGGCCGTTGGCAGATGAAAAACCTTTCCCCGCGCCATAAAAGCGCCGCCACAACTTCCGTCATATCCCCTCCCGCAGGCCGCCGTCCGCTTTTTCCTATATTGTAGCACATCCTCCTGCAAAAGGCAATAAAAGAGACGGGCACCTCACGGCGCCCGCCAATGATAGGGAGAAGTATGAAGAAGTTAAGTTATATTACTTTTTGCGGCGGGCAAGCACCCATATGAGCACGCCGACAACGATGAGGGCAGCCACACAGCCGACGACGATCCAGACGACGGGCGTCTCGGTATCGGGTTCGGGCTCGGGCTCGGGCTCGGGTTCGGGCTCCGGTTCGGGCTCCGGCTCGGGTTCAGGTTCGGGCTCCGGTTCGGGCTCCGGCTCGGGTTCAGGTTCGGGCTCGGGCGTGGGTTCCTCGGCTGCCGTCAATTCAAAGGAAGCGACGGTACCCGATACTTCGAAGGCGGCAAGAAGATATACCCCCTCCCCGTTCTCAACGACCGCAAGCCCTTCGGGAGCGACGTCGCCCTCGGTGGCGCCGTTGAAATCGCGCGTGTTGATATAGTTGACGTATGAGACGGCGGAAGGATCGGTGATATCGTAGACCATGATGCCGCCGATGCGCTCGAGGGCGATGAAGGCATATGATCTGCCTGCGACCGCCGCCACCGTGACCGCTTCGGGCTCGATGCCCTTCTTGGCAGAACGGCTCTCGAGTTCGATATCGTCGTTGGAGACGTTATAATACTCGGGAAGATACTCGTACGTTTTGCTCTCAAAGTCGTTGGCACTGTCGAAGATGAGGTTGAGGCCCGCCTCCGTCACCTCGAAGAGGCTGAATGAACGCGCGCCGTAGAGATAATTGCCCTCGCCGATGCCCGCCTTGACCGAGTTGTCGAGCACGCGCACTTTTTCGGCGGTCACGCTGCCGTCCGCGGAGGTGAGATCGCGCTTGATCTCGTCGCAGAATTCCCCCCACTCGCGGGCGTCGCCCTCGTTGGCGGTGAGAAGGTACGTCCTGCCGTCCGCCTCGTAGAGGGAAATGCCGTCGGGCATGTAGACGCCGTAAGTGTTTTCATAAGTCTTGGGGAGATATTTGCCGTCCGAATCGTCGAGATCGACGGCGTTCTCTTCCTTGCCGTAGTCCTTAAAGCCGAGCGGGAAAATATCGGTGAACTCGCCCGATGCAATGTCGAGCACGGCAACGGCGTTGGCCTCCTGCAGTGCAACGTAAGCGGTCGTACCGGAGGCCGCGATGTACTCGGGCTCCAGATCGAGCGCGGCGGAGACGATCTCACCGTCCATCTTATTGAATACGACGCCCTCTTTTGCAAGCTCTGCGGCGTCGAAGCCCGCAAAGTCTGCCACTTTGACGGCATCCGTCTCGGTGTCGACGACGGTGACGCTGCCCGCAGGATCGACGGCGCTTTCGCCGTACCCCTCGCGCGGCTCGCCCTCATCCGCCGTAAGGATGTATCTTCCGTCGGCGGCAAAGACGATCATATCGGGCTGCACGCCCGTTTTATAGACAGCGACGATCTCGTTGTCGTAGTTGAGCACGGCGATACGGCCGCTTTTGGTGTAATCGGCATCCTGCAGAGCCACGGCGATGCGGTCGTGAACGGGATCGACGGCAACGCTCGTCATATCGCCGTAGGTAAAGGAAGCGTCCTCTTCCTGCATGAGTGCCTTGACATCGAGTTTTTCCGCCGTGCCGAAGCTGCCGTCTGCGTTGACGGAGAAGACGTTGAGGATGGACTCCTGCCCGTTGACGACGTACGCCTTGCCGTTGTCGGCGTTGTAGGAGACGATCTCGGCGACGCCGCCGTCCGCATTCACCTCGCCCAGCTTGATGCCGCCTGCCTTCTTCAGGGTGAGCGCGGCGTCCTTTTCGAAGCTGTCTTCCTTCACTTCATATGCCGTCTGACGGGTGACGCTTTCGCCCTTGCTGTTGAGGACAGGCTTATCTTCGGGCATCACTTCCGAATAATCAAGCTCGTCCGCATCGGCGGCGTTGTCGTCGGTATCCGCGAAGTTTACGCGGCGCACCGCCTTTTTCTTGGACTGTATGTCCTCGTAAGCGCCCTCATAGACGGGCGGGATCTGTGCATCCTCGGCATCGTTCCCCTGCACGGCGAGCACGTCCACATAGCCCTCGGGCCTGTTTTCGTCGGTAACGGCGCCCGCAAAAGAGTCGGTCAGCGTGACGGCGCGGTCGAAAAGCGCCACCGCGACGCCCTTGTTGTGCAGCTGCACGTCCCACTCCATATCCCCTTCGGGGACGAGGAGAGCACCCGCGGAAACTTGGTCCGTCTGCCCGCAGCGCACGAGATAGTGCCCCTTGGCGGCAATGCTGCCTTCAAGCATAAGGGACAGCCATTCTTCATTGTGCTTGCCGTCCGCGCTCGAGCGGTAGGAAAGCTGCCAGCCCGCGAGAGAGACTGCCTCTTTTGCGGGGTTATAAAGTTCGATGAAGCTGTGGCTGACGACCTCCGCGTCGTCCGAAGCGCCGAACACCTGACCCACGACGACGTGGGGAACGGAGACATCGTAGCTGCCGTCCTCGGCATAGGGCGTACCCGTAAGCGTCTCCGCCCCGGCGATCACGGGGAATGCCGTGCCGCATACCGAGAAGCAGAGCGCGGCGCCCATCGCCGCGGCGGCGATCCGTTTTACCTTTTTCATATTGTATTCTCCTATGATTTGATGGATCCAGCATAGCAAAAAGTTTTATAAATCCTCCCCCGCTTTTGTAATAAAAATGTAATAAACGAACATCGCGGCAAGAAAAAAACGTGCAGGCAAGAAAAATGACGAAATATGGCGAATGATTTGACTTTCTCGCGGCAATGTGATATAGTGAAACTATCTTTACAATAGGGAAACGCAATGAAGGCACTCGAAGAAAAGATCGTCAAAGAAGGTACCGTCCTCCCCGGGAACGTCCTCAAGGTCGGGAGCTTTTTGAACCAGCAGATGGATTCCGACTTCATCATGGAGATCGGGAAGGAGATCGCCCGCCTCTACGAAGGCACGGGCGTCACCCGCATCCTCACCATCGAATCTTCGGGCATCGCGCTCGCCGTCGCGGCGGGCATCGCCATGCACGTTCCCACCGTGTTTGCCAAGAAGCATAGAAGCGCCAATATGCCCAAATCGGTATATACGGCGCCCGTCTATTCCTTCACGCATCACGAAACGTATGAGATCGCCGTCGCAAGGGAATACCTTCCTGCGGGCGAAAAGGTGCTCATCGTCGACGATTTCCTCGCCAACGGCAACGCCGTGCGCGGGCTCATGCACATCATCAAGGAGGCGGGGGCGGAGCTCGTCGGCTGCGCCATCGCCATCGAAAAAGGATTCCAGGAAGCAGGCGACCAGCTGAGAAAAGAGGGCGTCCGCATCGATTCCCTTGCCATCATCGACGCCATGACCGACGAGAGCGTCACCTTCCGCGCGCAGTAAAACAGCGCGGTTTTTTCTTCCCTCGGTACCAATTTTTAATGCATTATTATGCAAAAGGAGAATAGTATGAAGAAACTTTTGGCTTTGGGTCTTGCCGCGGCCATGACGGTCACGGGCGCATGCCTGCTCGCTTCCTGCAATGAGGGCAGCGACGACAGCATCACGGTCGGCTTCATTGCCCTCCACGACGACAACTCGACGTACGACAAGAACTTCCTCGACGCCATCAAGGCAGCCTGCGCCGCCAAGGGCATCGATGAAGACCACCTCATCATCAAGACGAACACTCCCGAGGACAACACCTGCTACGATAAAGCCGCCGACCTTGTGGACCAGGGCTGCGACGTCATCTTCGCCGATTCCTTCGGCCACGAGGAGTTCATTTTACAGGCCGCAAAAGACTTCCCCGATGTGCAGTTCTGCCATGCGACCGGTACGCTTGCCCACACCGCGGGCGTTGCCAACCATCACAATGCATTCGCTCACATCTATCAGGGCAGATACCTTGCAGGCGTCGCTGCCGGCATGAAGCTCGTTGAAATGTATGAAGCGAACGAGCTCGAAGCCAATAACTTCGATGCAGACGGCAACATCAAGATCGGTTACGTCGGCGCATATCCTTATGCGGAAGTCGTTTCGGGCTACACCTCCTTCTTCCTCGGCGCGCAGTCCGTCGTCGAAGAAGAGACGGACATCAGCGTTTCGATGGAAGTCACCTATACGAGCAGCTGGTTCAATGAAAGAGCCGAACGCGAAGGTGCAAATACCCTCATCAGCCGCGGCGCTGCCCTCATCTCGCAGCACGCAGACTCCATGGGCGCTCCCTCTGCCTGCGAAAAAGCAGGCGTTCCCAACGTCTCCTACAACGGCAGCACGGCAGCTTCCTGCCCCAACACCTTCATCGTTTCCTCCTATGTCAACTGGGAGCCCTACTTTGAGTACATGATCGACTGCGTTATGAACGGCGAAGAGATCGCTGCCGACTGGACGGGTACGCTTGCAACGGAATCCGTTGCCCTCACCGAGTTCGGCGCAGCGGCAGCAGAAGGCACCGCAGAGAAAGTCGCAGAGGTCAGGGCTCAGCTCGAATCGGGCGAGCTTCACGTCTTCGACTGCTCCAAGTTCACCGTGAACGGCGAGCACCTCACCTCCTACATGGCGGACGTCGACACCGACGACAACTTCACTCCCGACCACGAGGCGATCGAAAACGGTATCTTCTACGAATCCAAGCATCGCTCCGCACCCTACTTTGACGTGCGCATCGACGGCATCACGGAGCTTTCGGAATCTTAACATCAACGCTCTTTAGAGCAGCAACCATTATGGCAAGACGGCGAAGATATCCTCTCCGCCGCTTGTCCTTTTTCGGAACATTTTTTGCGAGGTACCAACGTGGACGAATACGCCCTGCAACTACAAAATATCAGCAAGTACTTCGGCTCGGTCGCGGCGAACAGGAACATCGACCTCACCCTCAGAAAGGGCGAAATTTTGTCGCTCCTCGGCGAGAACGGCAGCGGCAAGACGACGCTCATGAACATGATCTCGGGCATCTACTACCCCGACAACGGGCGCATCTTCGTGAACGGGGAAGAGGCGCACATCTCCTCCCCGCAGGACGCCTTCCGCTATAAGATCGGCATGGTGCACCAGCACTTTAAGCTCATCGACATCTTTTCCGCCGCCCAGAACATCGTGCTCGGCACCAAGGGAAGCGGCCTTGCCCGCATCAACGAGGAAGTCAAGGCGATCGCCGAAAAGTACGGCTTCGAGATCGACCCCAAAAAGAAGATCTACGATATGTCCGTTTCGGAAAAGCAGACGGTGGAGATCGTCAAAGTGCTCTACCGCGGCGCGGACATCCTCATCCTCGACGAGCCCACGGCGGTGCTCACCCCGCAGGAGACGGAAAAGCTGTTCTTAGTCATGCGCGCCATGAAGGAGGACGGCAAGTCCATCATCATCATCACGCACAAGCTCAACGAGGTGATGGCGATCTCCGACCGCGTCGCCGTGCTCAGGAAGGGCGAATACATCGGCTGCGTCGACACGGCGGACACCGACCCCGCCTCCCTCACCGAGATGATGGTGGGCGAGAAGATCACACTCAACATCTCCCGCCCCGAAGCGCATGCCGAAAGGCCCCTGCTTGAGATCAGGGATCTCACCGTCAACAGCGACGAAGGGAGCCATGCCATTGAAAAACTGAACTTCTTCATCCGCGGCGGCGAAATTTTGGGCGTCGCGGGCATCGCGGGCTGCGGGCAGCGGGAGCTGTGCGAGGCGATCGCGGGGCTGAGGAAGATCGAATCGGGCGGCATCTACCACGAGGGCGAGAGCATCGTGGGGCTCAGCCCCCGCGCCATCAGCGCGCGCGGCGTTGCGATGAGCTTCATCCCCGAAGACCGCCTCGGCATGGGCCTTGCGCCCTCCATGTCCGTCACGGACAACATGATGCTCAAAAACTATCAGGACCACGGCTACGGCATCAAGCCCCTTCCCCTTTCGGACGAGGACACGCCCGAGGAAGCCAAGAAAAAGAACGCGCGCAACCGCTTTACGGAGTTTTTGAACAGGCACTGCCCCTTCGTCGACCGCAAGAAGGCGCGCGCGGAGGCGGAACGCATCATCAAAGAGCTCGACATCGTCACACCGTCGACGGAGACACCCGTAAGGCGGCTTTCGGGCGGCAACGTGCAGAAGGTGCTCCTGGGCCGCGAGATCCTCATCGAGCCCAACGTGCTCATCACGGCGTACCCCGTGCGCGGGCTGGACATCAACTCTTCCTATCTCATCTACGACATCCTCAACCGTCAGAAGGAGGCGGGGACGGGCATCCTCTTCATCGGCGAAGACCTCGATGTCATGCTCGCCCTGTGCGACAAGATCATGGTGCTCTGCCACGGCAAGATGATGGGCGTCGTACACGCCGAAAAGACGACCAAAGAACAGCTCGGCCTCATGATGGCGGGCGCACTTGACCTCGAAGAAGAGAAGGGCAAGCCGATGGGCGTTGCGAAAGATACGCGGATCGGGGAGGATCAGGCATGAAAAACACCAAAGAACCGTTCATCCACATCACGCGCCGCGAAGGGATGCCCCTCTGGAAAGGGCTTCTCATCCGCGCGGCAGCCGTCCTCATCGCCCTCATTTTAAGCGATATCGTCATCTCGGCAGCGGCGCCCCGATCGCAGGGCTTCTTCGGCTTCTTTGGCGCTCTCTTTTCGGGCGCCTTCGGCACCGAGCGCCGCATCTGGCTCTTATTCCAGGATACCTTCCTGCTGCTCGGCGTCGCGGTCGCGCTCGTCGTCGCCTTCAAGATGAAATTCTGGAACCTCGGCGGCAACGGACAGATCCTCATGGGCTGCCTTGCCTGCGCCATCTGCTTAAAATACCTCGGCGGAAAGCTGCCCGATCCCCTCGTCTGGCTCATCATGCTTGTGGCGAGCCTGGCGGCAGGCGCGCTTTGGGCGGTCATCCCCGCGATCTTCAAGGCGTTCTTCAACACCAACGAATCGCTCTTTACCCTGATGATGAACTATATTGCGATGAACCTCGTGGCATTCTTCATCTCTTACTGGTACCCGAATGGCACGGCCACGATGCCGCCTTTGACGGAGGGCGTGCTGCCTCCCCTCGGAGAAGGGCAGATGGGCAAGAGCCTTCTCCCCATCCTCCTCTTCGCCGTCGTCACCGCCGCGATCTACCTCTATCTGCGCTTCTCCAAGCACGGATATGAAGTGGCGCTCATCGGCGACAGCAAGAACACGGCGCGCTATGCGGGCATCAACGTCAAAAAAGTCATCATCCGCACGCTCATCCTCTCGGGCGCGCTGTGCGGGCTCGTCGGGTTCGTCCTGACGGGTTCCGTCAATCGCATGATCCACGACACGATGGACAACAACATGGGCTTTACGGGCATCATGGTCGCCTGGATGGGCAACCTCGATCCCCTCATCATGGCGGGCGTCTCCTTCTTCATCAACTTCCTTACGCGCGGCATGGCGCAGGTTTGCACCAAGTTCGGTTTCACGAGCGAAGCGCTCTCCGATACCGTCGTCGGCCTCGTGTACTTCTTCTTCATCGGCTGTGAGTTCTTCATCCGCTACCGCGTCCACTTCGCAGGCAGGCAGAACAAGCAGCGGGGCGAAGAAACGCCAACTCCCCCCGAGGACGGCGAACGCAAACGGGCGCCCCTTTCCAAAGACGCGGGCGAAAAGGAGGCAAACTGAATGTTCACAACGCTCATCAAGTTTCTAACAAGCGCCATCGACTTCGGCGTTATCTTTCTCTTCGGCTGCGCAGGTGAGATCTTGACGGAAAAGTCGGGCCACCTCAACCTCGGCATCCCCGGCATCATGTGCATGGGCGCGGCGGGAGGCTGCCTCGGCGTCAAGCTGTGCTATCTCGCCTCCCCTGCCCCGAACGCCTTCCTCGTCGTACTCATGGGCATCCTGTTCGCGATGCTGTTTGCGGCTGCCCTCGGCGCTATCTACGGCTTTCTGACGGTGTCTCTCCGCTCCAATCAGAATGTGTCAGGTCTTGCCTGCACCATCTTCGGCGTGGGATTTACCTCCTTCTTCCTCAACAACGCCGTCCTCACGGAGGGCGTCGTTGCGCAGCTTTCACAGGCGGGAAATAACTTCTTTGACGCCCCCCTGCCGGGCGCGGACAGTCTGGGCTGGTTCGGCTCGCTCTTTCTCGACCACGGCATCCTCGTGTATCTTGCCATCGTCATCGCCGTGATCGCGGCCGTCGTTCTGCGCTATACGAAGGCAGGCCTCAGCCTGCGCGCGGTCGGCGAAAGCCCTGCAACGGCAGATGCCGTCGGCATCAACGTGACGGGCTATAAGTACATCGCCATCCTTATCGGCGCCGCCATCGCGGGTCTCGGCGGGCTGTGCTATGTCATGGACTACATGGGCGGCATCGTCGGCTCGACCGTCGATCAGACCATCCAGGGCATCGGCTGGCTGTGCATCGCGCTCGTCATCTTTGCGATGTGGAAACCCGCGTTCGCTATCCTCGGCTCCATCGTCTTTGGCGCGCTGTACATCCTCTATCCTTATCTTAATTCCATCCTCATGATAATCGACCCGGATTTCAACCTCCCTACAATGACGATCCCCCTGTTCGACATCATCCCCTATGCCGTGACCATCCTCGTTCTCATCGCAACGAGCATCGTCGGCCGCCGCGAAACGCAGCCCCCCGCAAGTTTGGGACTTTCCTACTTCCGCGAGGACAGATAGCCCTCAAAAAAGGAGATGCCGCCCGTTTAAGCGCATCATCTCCCCGACAAAAGCCTGCGGGCACCGCAAACCCTGCGGTGCCCGCTTTTTCTGTGCCATATTCGCCCCGACGGAGGGCAGCGTTCTTTTACTTATTCCCGACCGTCGCGGCACGAATGCGTTCCAAATCGAACTTGGGACGATGATCCGGCGTGAGCAGGCCGTTGACCTCCTGCTGCACATCGGTGAGCTGGGTATAACAGAAGCCCTTCAGCTCCGCGTGTGCATGGATGCCGCGCATCAGATCTTCATAGCGCGTCAAAAACTCCGCTTCGTCCTTGGCGCCGCTGTTGTACCCCCAGGCGCCGTCCTCTCCGCACTCGCTCTGCATAGCGATGCCGCCGAACTCGGTCAGGAGCACAGGCTGCCCGCCGTAACGGCAGCCGAACGCCATCAGCCTTCTGCGCGCAGGGAAGAGGGTATCGTAGCGCTCGGGGCGGAACTTCCCGGCAAATTCCGAGCTGTCATAGGCATAGTCGTGGATCCCGATGATGTCGGTCGCCTCGGGATATTCCCACCCGTCGTTTGTGCTCACAAGGCGGCTCCCGTCACGCGCTTTGGTGCCGAAATAGAGCGAACGGGCGAAGTCTTTCTGATCGTCCCGTGCGACGATATTGCGTACGCCCCAGCTCTCGTTGAGGGGAACATAGCAGATGTTGCTCGTGAAATTGCGTGCCGCGGAGACGATCTCATACCATTCCCGCGAAAGAGCGTCCATCTCCTCCGCGCAGAAGTTGTACGCCGACGGCATTTCGCACCAGGTAAGAAAGCCGAGCTCCTCTGCGTAGTAGTAAAAATAGGGATCTTCGAACTTCTGATGTTTGCGGGCGCCGTTAAAGCCCATCGCCTTTGCGAGCTCGATATCCTTTCTGAGCGCCTCCGCACTCGGCGGCGTGATCCCGCTCTCCGGCCAATAGCCCTGATCGAGGATGAGCCTCTGATAGAGCGGCGCATTGTTGAGATGCACGCTGTTTCCGTCCATAGAGACTTTACGCAGTCCGAAGCGCGTCCTTGCCTCATCGACGCACGCCCCGTTCCGATAGAGACGGAACACCGTGTCGAAGAGATTGGGCTGTTCGGGCGTCCATGCATAGACGGGATCGACAAAATCAAGCTCCATGAGCTTGATCGCATAACGCGTTCTTCTTCCGTCCAGCGCGAAGCGCACGCATTTGACGGGCGCTCCCCGATAGAAGACGGCGATCTCGGCTTCCTCTGCCGTACCGCGCAGCGTCACGATCTCACCTGAGATGCTGAACGTGTCGTAATCGGGCACAAGCGAATGCTCTTTGATGCAGTCGTCGCCGAAATAATCGATCCAGACGCTCTGCCAGATGCCCGTATTGGCGACATACCAGCAGCCGAACCGTTCCCCCGTCCAGCTCTGCTTGCCGCGGGGGATGGTAGGATCGGTCGGGTCGACGCAGCGCACGACGATAGTGTTTTCCTCTCCCTCGGCAAGATACTGCGTGATCTCCGCCGAGAAGGGTGCGTAGCCGCCCGTATGCGAAAGCGCGTGCTTTCCGTTGATCCACACATCCGTCGTGTGATCGCTCCCGTTGAAGCACAGGAGCGCACGCTTCCCCGCCTGAGCGGAGAACGTCCTGCGGTACCATACCGTATCATGGACGGAAGGATCGCCGATGCCGCTCGCCTCGTCCTGATAACTGAACGGGACGTTGATCTTCAACGGCAGGGAAACCCTGCCCGTATCGTATCCCTTTGCGGTCCCCTCCCCGGCATCGTCGAAGGCGAATTCCCACTCGCCGTTTAAGGGGAGCCATTCTTTTCTCTGAAATTGCGGACGAGGATATTCTGTCCGTTGGATCATAACCTATAATTCCTCCTTATGTCACGGGCAAATGCTGCCCGAAAGAGACGATCTTTTCAGAATGATGCGCGGCGGCATTGCCGCCGCGCACATTGCGTTCTCTTTGATCAGCCCGCGTACTGAGCGAGCTTCTCGGCGACCACGGCGCTGTCGGCCGTCGCATAGTAGTTGCTGATGATCATAGGCGTATTGAAGGAGAGGAAGCCCACCCCCGCACGCTGCTGATCGTTGAAGATCGCGAAGTCGCTCGATTTCAGGACGACCTCGTCATCGCACAGGAAGTAGAAGTCCGCGCCCTGACGGATGATCGCAAGTTTGACGGTATTGCCGTTCTTGTAGGAGATCCCGGGAACATCGGCGAGATTTTCGTTCGACCAATCCCATTCATCGCTGCCGAGCGCACGGGGCGCACAGCCGACTCTGCCCATCGTGTAGCCGTTCTGCGCATCGACGTAATAGAACAGCGTACTCGTGACGGAATCGTCACAGCTGATGGCAATGCCGAACTTGGGGAAGTCGTCGAGCGCAAATGCGGTATCCACCGTCACGGAGAACTCTGCCTCCACATAGAAGGAGGTGGAGTAGACATCCTTGAAGTAAGCATACTGATCGCGCGCGCCCGTCTGTTCGATGTAGGCGTCCTCCGTTCCGTCGTCGTGCGAAAGGTCATACCCGTACATCGTGGAAAGCGAGGACTCTTCCCCGTCCACCACGACCGTGCCGAACGTATCGCTCTCCGTGACGATGTGCGAAGAACCGTAGGAGGCATTCGCGTAGGAATACTCTTTCAGTTCATCGACCCCTGCACAGGCCTCGTCCTTGCCGAGCACCACGATCTCGTTGAGGGCAAACGCCTCGGCGTCCTCCTTGGAGGAGAGCGTGATCTCGATCGATCTGACGGGCAATTCGCCGAATTCCACGATCGCGGAACCGCCCGGCGTCATGTACTCCCACTCCTCGTCGACAAACCACTCCCGATCGAAATCGACATCTTTGATCGTCGCCGTGGTGAGCTTGCCGTTGGAACGCGCATATTCGATCTTGATCGACTTGACGCTGTCGAACGCATAGAAGTAATCGATCGAATTGTAGACCATGATCGCGCGCGCCGTCTTGAGCTCATCCCAGGTGAGCGTGAAGGTGTATTCGCCCGCATCCGCCTCATACTCCTCCACAAGATCGCCGAACTGATACTTGATGAGGCCGTCGTTGAGAAGGCTCGTGTCGCCGGCCTCGTCCGAAGAAGTCACGGCTGCGGAGGGGGCGATGTTCTTGTACCCGGAGATCGCCTCGGGCAGGGGCTGCAGCGACCAGCTCGGCCCGTTGGTGTGCATGACGGGCGTCCCTTCGGAATTTTCCGTCCAGACGATCTTATCGACGGCGAGAGCACGGCCGTTGGCAATGGTGAGCCTGTCAAGGAAGGTGTGGTAAGCGATGAACGTTTCATCCCCCACCTGAATGAAAGCATGGTGCCCCGCGCTGACCATGTGCGTCCAGTCGAAATCGGTAGAAACGACCTTACCGCCGTCCTCCTCCGAGACCTTGGTGTACGTTCCGAGAGGCTCATCGGCGATCGCCTGGATGACGCGGTAGGAAGCCTGCTTGTAGTCGTTGACGCTGAAGGTGAGGTAATACTTGCCGTCATGATACATCATGTGCGGCGCCTCGTTGATGTGCGATTCGCTGTCTCGGTCGGGGGGAAGGCCCTGCTCCGCACGGTCGAGCGTGCTGTAACGCGGCCGCGTGAGGGGCGTGAGCGTCGAGTAGACGGGCGTGAACCAGTCCTTCATCTCCATGCCGTACAGCCAGGTGCCGTCGCCGCCGTCCTTATACCAGCCGAAGTAGAGGTACTTCGTGCCCGTCTCGGGGTCGACGAAGGGGCTGGCATCGAGTGCGTGATGCATGAGGATGGCGGGATCGATCGCCGAGTTGGAGGGCGAAAGATCGATGACGGGCTCTTCGGGAGAGATCCAGTCGCCGTCGAGGTTATAGCGCTCGGGCGTGACGAAGGGACCCTCGGGGCTCTCCGACTGCGCAACGGAGAGGCACAGCCTCTGCGCGCCGTTGTGCAGATCGTACTGATTGTAGGCATTGTAGAACATATAATAGAGCTTGGTCTCGCTGTCGTAGATGACTTCGGGCGCCCAATAGTTGTCCGTTGCCCAGGTGATCGAATAGTCGGGATAGAGCGCAATGCCCCTTGCCTCCCAATGCGAAAGATCCTTGCTGCGCCACGTCTGGATGCCGTGTCCGCCGATCTCATCGCTCGTACCGTAGGCATAGAACCAGCCCTGCCCCTTTCCCTCGCTGACATAGATCACGGAGGGGTCGGCGACCTCGAACTCGAGAGAGTTCACGTAGAAGAGGTTGGAATTGTAATCGCGCGCGGTGTCCTCCATCGTGCTGAGCTTTTCCGCCGTCCAGAAGGAAGAATCTCCCCCTCCGCAGCTGCTGAGGACGCCCGCAGCAGAGACGCTCAGGCACGCGGCAAGTGCGACCGTCGCAATTTTGGTGAGTTTTTTCATGAAAAAGTCTCCTTGATCAATCTTTGAGTCCGCCGGCAATGATGCCGTTGATGAAGAATTTCTGACAGACGAAGTACACGATCAGCATGGGTACGAGCGCCACGATACAGGCCGCCATGACGACGTTCGGTTCCTTGCCGAAGGTGGACGAAAGCGTGCGCAGGGCAAGCTGCAGGGTCTGCAACTCGGCAGGGCCGAGGTAAAGCAGCGGGCCCATGAAGTCGTTGTAACCGCCGATGAAGCCCAGGAGCCCCTGCGCGAGCAGAGCGGGTACGGAGAGCGGCACCATGATCCGGAAGAAGATGCCGAGGAAGCCGAGCCCGTCGATCTTGGCCGCTTCGATAATGGAATCGGGAATGCCGACGTAGTACTGCCGCATGAAGAACACGCAGGCAGCCGCGCCGAACATACCGGGGATCATGAGGGGAAGCGGCGTATCGATCCAACCGATCATATCGTAGATAGAGAGCTGCGGCGCCATCATGATCATGCCCGGGATCATCATCGTGCCGAGCAGGATCGCATACATCACGTTCTTGGCGCGGAAACGCAGCTTGCTGAACGCATATGCCGAGATGGACGAAGTGAAGAGGCCGATCACCGTGGGCGGGATGATGTACAGAAGCGTATTCACAAAGCCCTGAATGATGGAAGACATCTCCGCATTCATCTGCGGGTTATAGTCGAATACTGTCTTATAATTCACGCCCGTGAAACCCATTTCGGGGATCCATTGGAAGGGAATGTGCGTCGCGTCCTGATAGGTCTTGAGCGACGTCGTGATGACGACGAGGAAGGGGAAAATGATGACTGCGGCATACAGCGCGAGGATGGCATAGATGATCGTCTTGGCTGCGGCCGCGCGCACCTTGCGGTTGCGCATCTTTCCCTTCCTGCGCTCCTCGTAGGCACGGCGCTCACGCTCCATATGCTCCTGCGAGAGCGAGGATACGGGCTGTTCCGATACAACATTGCATATCTCAGTCATATTTCACCCACCTTTTCGATCCGATGAACTGGATCAATGTGACGATCAGGATAAAGATGGCCAGCACCCACGCCGCAGCGCCTGCAACGCCGAGATCATACGCCATCATGTAGTTATACATATAATAGACGATGGTGAGGCTCTGCGTGGTCAGTGAGCTGCCGAGCGTGAACGTCGTGGCGAACGACTGCAGCAGACCGATGATGCCCGTGATGAGAAGATAGAACGTCGTGGGCGAGATGGTGGGCAGGACGACGCAGAAGAAGATGCGGAAGGGTCCCGCGCCGTCGATGGTCGCCGCCTCCACCGTAGATTGGTCGACGTTGGTGAGCGCCGCAGAGTACAGCAGGATGCCGTACCCCATGCCCGACCAGACCGACATGATGATGACCATGCAGTAGAATGCCGTGGGTTCCCCCGTCCAGTTGATCGCCCCGTTGGCGAGATCGGTATTGCCGAGGATCTGGTTGATGATGCCCCAGGCGGGGTTGAACATCTCCTTCCACATCAGCGTGAGGGCGATCGTCGAACAGACGTAAGGTACGAAGAAGATGATCCGCCATACGGCAAGCCCTTTGACATCGCGGGTCAAAAGATAGGCGATGATGAGCGCCAGAACGAGACTGATCAGGGTAGAGATGCCGAAAATGAGCGTATTCAGCACTGCCTGCCAGAATTGGGGATCGGTGAGGACAAAGATGAAATTATCAAATCCGCACAGCACCGCTCCGTCGAACGACCAGCCATAAGCTTCCGAGAAGTCCATAAATCCCATGACGAACGCCATCATGAGCGGAATGAAGCCGAAGAGGAAGAACCCGATGAGCGGGATGGCCGCCAACGCTGTTCCCCAGATCTCTTCCTGGTCGACCCTGCGTTTTCTGTGAGGACGGACGGGAGCCGCAGCCGTCAGGCTCCCTGCCGTTTCCCCGAACGGGAGGGCTGCCCCTTCTGCGGGCAGCGCTTCCTCGTTCCCGAAGACCCTGTTTTCTTGATCCATGGTCTTCCCTCCTTATCAGGTGGCCTTCGTGTATCCGCGGAGCGTTGCGTTCGTACTCTTGAATTCGTTGGAATTTTCAAAGTCCGTGAGCGTTTTTCTGCCGTTGCGGACATCGGAGTTGAGCACGCCTGCCCAAGGGTTGATCCAAAGCTTGTCCTTAAGATACCACCAGTCGCCGGGCGTTTCTACCTCTGCGGCGCGCAGGAAGACCTCGGAATTCTGAGGGCATTTGCCGGGCTGGATGAAGATGTCGTCCTCAGCGGCGAGCGACTTCTGCGAAGGAATGGCAAAGCCGGACTGTGCCTGCGCTGTCTGCCCCGTTGCCCCTGCGATAAATTCGATGAACTTCCAGGAAGCTTCCTTCTTCTTGGAGCGGTTGTTGATGGAGAGCGCAACGGAACCGGAGTGACCCGCTTCGACGCCGTGTACCTTGACATCCCCGACTTCCTTGCCGGAAGGGATGCTGTCGCCCTCTTCGTAATATTCCTTATAGATCGGGAGCGGCGCGACATCCCACTCGAAGCCGCCCTCCTTGGGCTCGCCGGGGACTTCGCAGAGGTCTTTGCGGAAATCGACGACGTTCCATCTGCCGTCCACGAGCATAGAAAGGTACCCGTTCTTGAAGTAGGTCGACTTTCCGGCGTCGCCCTGGATGGTGGAAGGTGCGGGGCAGATGCCGTATCCCTTCAGCTCCTCGCCGTCCTGTCTGTCGACGACGGTGTTGGCGTTCTGACCGACGCGCACGAATTCGACGAACGCATCGCGCTGAGAGGGAAGTTCGTTGAGCTGTCCCGCAGCGGCGGCAGCCGTCACTTCGTCGGCGATCGTCTTGTTCTCGGCCGCCACATCGGCAAGCTTGTCGTTCCAGGAGAGGATCTCCCCGGGCTGATAGGTATTGCCGTTGATCGTGAAGGGCTGCGCCTCGTCGGCAACGATATAGTTGGGCGTATCCTCCATGATGGTGAATTCCCAATAGCCGCCGTTGTATTCGGCATCGTCGGTCGGGACATATTCGATGCAGTCGCCGCCGACCGTCCAGCCATAGTTGAACCACCACTCGGTGAAGTAGCCGTAGTACTGCGTGCTCCCGCCGTGCAGCTCGCGCTGCTTGTTCTGCACGAGAGTGGCAAGTTCGCGGCACTCATCCCAGCTCATGGGGATCTGATTATTGAACCACTTCTGCCCGGCGCTGTCCTCGAAGTAGCCCATGGGCTTGACGTCGAAGTCTGCGGGAAGCCCTGCCTCCGTCTTGCTGCGGCCGCGGTCGTCCTTCAGCGTACCCGCATTGAATGCCTCAAGATCGCTTTCCGCCACGGAGATGACCTTGATCCCCGCCGCCGTGAAATGATCCTCATTGTAGAAGATGACCGTAGGGCCGATGTCTTTGGGAAGCCCGTAATAGTGGGCATTGGGGCCGTCCGTTGTCGTCGTATCCACATCGTAACGATAGCGTTCGACGGCGCTTTCCCACATATCTTCGAGGCGGATCTCGGTACTGCTCTCGATATACTCGTCAAGCGGAGCGAGAAATCCTTCCGTCGCATAGCTCTTGATCAATTCGTCGGGGATGTAGAGGACGTCGACGGTCGCGCGCGTTCTGCCGAGTGCCGCATTGACGCGGTCGACGTAGTTGTCGCTCGGCTGGAGTTCGTAATTGACAAAGATCTCCCCTTCATACATCTCATTGAACTGCTGTACGAGCTCCTGGAACACGCCATGTTCATTGTCATCGCCGTTGCCCCAGAACACGATCTCGACCTTTGCTTTCGAACCGCCCGTCTTGCAGCCCGCAAGACCTGCCGCTGCCGAAAGCATCAGCGCAGACGAAAGTACGAGCGAAGCGATCTTAATGGTCTTTTGCTTCATCATTTTTTCCCTCCTGAATTCTGTTATTTACTGCGGGTCTCCCCGCCCGATCGCGGGCGGGGGCCCTTTGTTCCAAGATTTCCGCGATCGGATCTGTCTGTTCCGATCGGCTCAGCGCAAGATCGTCACGTCGTCGGCATACACTTCCCACGACTGATCGGTCGTCGCGGCATCCGCATAGAGCTGACCGCCCAACCGAAGGATGAGCGAATTTGTATTTTCATCGACGCCCATCAGATTCTCGTTTGCGATGAAGAATTCAAAGACGAGCGTATCGGTCTCCGCCCCGTCGGTGTAGACGGCCGCCGCATCGTTGATGTAGCCCGTGTGATACGCCGCGCCGTTCATGAAGATGATCTTCCCGGGGCGCACGTTGGCAGTTCCCTGTACTTCCACGTTCTGATTGAGCCACCACCCGGGCTGGACGCCTTCCCCGTCTGCGCCCGAAACGAACACGCGGTCGGGAGAAATGCTCGCCTGCTCGAGCTTGATGATGACATAGAGCCCGTCCTCTTCAAGGGATGCCGCCCACTCCGAACGGTTGGTCTTATGCCACTCGGTATCGGCATCCCAGTCATCGGCGCTGCCGTCGATGGTCTTGGCGGTGCCGCCCTTGATGCCCGCATCGGTGATAAGGATACCCTGATTTCCGTTGCCGTCCTCCGCTCTCCACCAATCGCCCGTGTACCAGGGATTGCCGTACATCCCGCCTACCTTGAAATAGAAGTTGGCAGGCACGGATGCGCTCGATGCGTTGTAAGTCCCGAGTTCGGAATAGGGCACGAACATCTCCGCGACGGTGTGATAGAGCCCGTTCTCCTCCTGCGTCGTATTCATATAGGAGCCCTGAATGTTGTTCGTCTTGAAGCCGTTTGCAGCGAGCGCGTACTGTTTGTCCGCATCGCCCGCAAGGCGGAATTCCACGTTGGTGTTCATCCACCAATCGTTCTCCGTCGTCTTATGATCCTTATGATAGACGTCGTAGAAGATGTTGACGCCGTTCTCGTCCTTAGACGCATACACGGTGACGCTGCTGCCGTCCGAGGAAGGGATGATGAAGGGATTTGCCTTCTCTTCCGCCGTCCAGTCCTCCATCGAACCGTCCATCACCTTTTCAGGCTTGGATTCATTGGGAGTGTACTTTGCGACGATCGTCACGTCTTCGGTGGGGACATAGCTCTCATCCACCCTGACATCGCCGATAAACCAGCCGTCAAAGGTGCATCCCGCCATCCCCGCCGGCTGAGGAAGCGCCGCGCCGATGGCTTCGCCCTCGCGTACGGCAACCTCTACGCTTTGATCGCCGTCCACGAACGTGAGGATGTAGGCAGATCCCCAGACGAGGACTTCGCCCTGCGCATACTGTTCCCAAACGTTCTGCGTCGACGTCGCATCGGCAAAGAGCTGACCGCCGAAGGTGAGAGTGAGCGAACCCGCATCCTCATTGACGCCCATCAGATTCTCTCTTGCGATGAAGAACTCAAAGACGAGCGTATCGGTCTCCGCCCCGTCGGTGTAGACGGCCGCCGCATCGTTGATGTAGCCCGTATGATACGCCGCGCCGTTCATGAAGATGATCTTCCCGGGGCGTACGTTGGCAGTTCCCTGTACTTCCACGTTCTGATTGAGCCACCACATATCGCCCGATCCGTCTGCGCCCGCAACGAACACGCGGTCGGGGGAGATGCTCGCCTGCTCGAGCCTGACGATGACATAGAGCCCGTCCTCTTCGAGGGATGCCGCCCATTCCGAACGGTTGGTCTTATGCCATGCGGTACCCGTTCCCCAATCGTCGGCGCTGCCGTCGATGGCCTTGGCGGTACCGCCCTTGATGCCTGCATTGGTGATGAGGATGCCCTGCTTTTCGTTGCCGTCCTCTGCTCTCCACCAGTCGCCCGTGTACCAGGGATTGCCGTACATCCCGCCCACCTTGAAATAGAAGTTGGCAGGCACGGATGCGCTCGATGCGTTATAAGTCCCGAGTTCGGAATAGGGCACGAACATCTCCGCAACGGTGTGATAGAGCCCGTTCTCTTCCTGCGTCGTATTCATGTAAGAATACTCGATGTTGTTGGTAAATCCGTTTGCGGCAACGGCATACTGCTTCTCCGCATCGCCCGCAAGGCGGAATTCCACGTTGGTGTTCATCCACCACTCGTTCTCCGTCGTCTTGTGATCCTTATGATAGACGTCGTAGAAAATGTTGACGCCGTTTGCATCCTTAGACGCATACACGGTGACGCTGCTGCCGTCCGAAGAAGGGATGATGAAGGGATTTGCCTTCTCTTCTGCCGTCCAATCCTCCATCGAACCGTCCATCGTCTTGAGCGGAGGGCGTTCCTCCTCGATCGCGATGGCGTATTTCGCAAGCGTTTCGGGATCGGTCGTAACAGAATAGCCCGTCGCGCGCAGGCGAAGATTGAAGGAAGCGAGCCCGATATACGCCGTCTCGGTATCGCTGATGCCGGTATTGGTGAGCACGGCGACCGATTCGCCGTCAAGGACGAGACGCACCGCGCCGCCCTGGCGGTAGATCCCGAGCGTGATGTAATTGCCCTGCTGATAATCGGCGGACGTCGCGCCGCTGCCGAGATTGCCCGCAGTCGTCCATGCGCCGCCCCACGCGCTGTTCGAACGGATATTGTAACCGATGTTGATGGAATCTTCGTTGATCACGCCGTCGGCGTTATCGCCGTCGATGGCATCGACATAGTAGAACAGCCCGCGCGTCGTATCGGCAGAGAACAGCGTCATGCCGAATTTGGGATAACCGTCGTAATTGCCGTCCGGCTTCTTCTCCACGGAGAGCACGGTCAGTTTGACTTCGGCATAATAAGTCGTAAGCTCTCCCGTCGGGCGCATATAAATAAAGTTATCGCCCGAAGTGCTCGTCATTTCAATGGCGGCGTTTTCCGTGCCGTTGTCATCGATGAGATCCCAGCTGTCGGCCGCCTGCGCCGCACCCGCGCTGCCCCAGACGGCAGCATCTTCGAGCACGTTCGCCTCAAACGTATCGTCGTCGGTGAGGGAGATATAGGTGTTGACGCGCGTATGATCGGTGCCGAGGCTCTCCTCATACACGACGACCGCATCGCCCGCATTGGAGGCGTTGGTAAGACCGAGCGCAAGCACGGCATCCTTTTCCTCGCGGTCGACCCCCACCGCTTCATAGGGCATGGTAACGGTCACGCGGTAGCCCGCGACCGTCTCGCCGTCGATCGTGAGGTAAGAGGCTTCCGCCGAGAGCCCGCCGATGACGGCTTCCTTGCCTTCCGCCATATTGCGGACGAGCTGTACGCCGCCCGCCGTCACACTGACGGAGATCGTCTGATCGCTGTAACCGTTCTTATTGACCGCCTTTGCGAAGATCACTTCGACGCCGTCGCTCGCATACACGCTGTCCTCCGCATAGACTGCGGTATCTGCCACATATGCGGTGACGCAGATGCCTTCGTCGGCATAGGAAGCGAACCAATTGGCGGCAGCCGAGCCGTTCTTCGTCACAAGCGCGCCCGCAGGAACCGAATCTATCTTTTCCGCGCCTTCCGGTACGGGCTGCGCGGCTGCAGGCTCCCACTGCGCCGTAAATGTAACGTCGTGCGCCGGCATGGTGTACATTTCGCCCGCATCATAGAGCGCCGTTCCGTCGCTCCATTGCGTAAAGGTATAGCCGGGCCGCGTGAACGTATCGATGTCGCGCAGCACAAAAGGCGTTCCTTCCACATAGGTCTCGGCGGGGACGCTGCCTTCCGCATCGTCAGCGCCCGGAGCATATGTGACGGTGTGCGGCTGCGGATCGTGCTGTTCGCCTTCGACACAGGCGACCGCCGCGATCAGCGACAAGGCACAGGCGATCGCCATGAGTACCGTGACGAGCGTCTTTCTTCTCGTTGCCATAAAATTTCCTCCATCTTATCTTTTTTCTATTTTTCCGCCTTACGGCGCAAAAACCAAAGCAAATAAATATTTGTTGTTACTCCTTTCAAGAAGGAGTAACACGGAAGGGGCGCCCCTTCCGAAAACCGTTATCGATAACGGCAAAATGTTAATTTCACAAGAGCGGGCTTATCCTTTGAAGCCCTCCATGAGGCTGACGCGTATCGTTTCGCCCCTGCCGCCCATGCGTTTGGACTCGATCGCCGAGACGATCATCTCCGCAGCGTGCTGTGCGAACACGTTTTTATCGCACCCGAGCGACATGAACCGCCCCGGGATGCGGATCTCCCGCTGCACGCAGTCGAACCCGACGATCTGCACGGGGGGAAGCCCCAGCGCCTCGGTGTAATAGAGCAGTTCGAACGCGATCATATCGCTGAAACAGAAGATCCCGTCGGGTGCGGTCTCGGGATCGGAAAAGATCTTTACGATGCTGTCCCGTCGGGAGTCATCCTTGACGCCGACCGCAACGGGCGGCTCCAGCCCGCGCCGCGCGATCTCCTGCGAAAAGCCGGAAAAGCGGTCCTGCGCGCACGAGATGTCGTCCTCGATCGAAAGATAAGCAAAGCGCCTGACGCCGCGCTCGGCAAGCCACGCCGCGGCAAGGCGGCCGCCCTCTTCATCATCCGTGCGGATGTAATCGACGTTGGGAAGGAGAGTGCGCCTGCCGACAAGCAGGATGGGGATCTTGAAGTCGTTCACCATCTCTTCGATCTCCGCTTTGGGCTCCAGAAAGCTGACGACCCCCGCGGCATTGTGAGATACGGCAAATTTGTAGATCATGCTGCCGAAGTAGGCGTCCGGCACGGAGAGCATCAGGATAGAATATCCGAGCCTGCGCAGATGCGTCTGCAAATGATCGATCATGATCGAATAGTAAACGTTCTTGAGATTGTCGTAGACCACGACGATGAGACGGCTGTTGCCCGCGCGCAGCGAGCTCGCCGTGGTATTTACGACATAGTGGAGCTCCTCTGCGATCTTTAAGATCTTTTTGCGCGTCTCTTCTGAAATATCGTCCGTATTGCGGAAGGCACGGGAGACCGTCTGCGGCGTCACGTTTGCGGCACGCGCCACATCGTACATCGTGACCCGTTTTTTCTTTTCCATGCGTTTCCCTCCCTGTTTCCGCCGAAAATGCGGATATTTTACAGTCTGATCGTAAATTTACCCGTCCCGTCCACTCCCGCCGGGGCGATACACGCCCTTCTGTCTCCGCTCGGATGAGCGGGATCGGTGTGGATGTGGAAGGCGGTATAGAGTTCCCCCTTGCGATCGGTAAAGAAGCTGTTGTGGCCCGGGCCGGAGAAATCGCCCTCCGCCCTCCTTAAGACGGGCTCATCGTATTTGACGAACGGTCCGAGCGGATGAAGGGCAGTGGCACATCCTACCGAGTAGTCGGGAGAAGAAAAACAATTGACGGAGTAATTGAGATAATACACCGCGCCGATCTTCAGCACCGCAGGGCCCTCGTTCCACTGCCAATGGGGATCGAGAGACGTTTCCCACGGGAGTTCGGGCGCAGCCAGGCGAACGGGAGTCCCCTTGAAGTGCAGCAGATCGTCGGTCAGTTCCACCCCGTAGATCTCGCTGATATGCACGCCGTTCACGATATTTTCGCTGCAATCGCGCACATAATAGAGGTAGACCGCCCCTTCGTCGAAGAGCAGCGTCGCATCGATGCAGGCATAGCCGGGATCGAACAGCGGGCCTTCTTTGAGATCGCGGAAGGGCCCTTCGGGCGACTGAGCGACGGCAAGGCCGATGCGCAGGCTGTGATCCGCCCTGCGCCGCGCCGTATAGAGGAGATAGTAACTGCCGCGGTATTCGTAGACCTCGGGCGCCCAGAAACAGTTCTCGCCCCAGGCGCTCCCCCGATAGCAATAGCCGATCTCTTTCCAATCAAGAAGGTCGTCGGAGGAGAAACAGAGGAACCCGTCCGGCGCGGACGTCGCGTACATATAATAGCGGCTGCCCCGGCGAAGGATGAACGGATCGCCGATATTCGTGATCTTGGTGCGGATGAGCATGATTTCAATATCCTATAAATAAAATTCCGTTATCGATAACGATTAACTGTGCATAGTATAACACACAATTGTTGCCTTGTCAACAGTTTTTAGAAAGAAAATTTCAGAATTTGTACTTTTTTTGGACGTTTATTTTGTCCCGCCGAAGGACATGGTATTGTCGATGAGCAGATCTTCCCCGCGCTTTTCTTTGGAAGAGCGGATGTGCTTTTCAAGCTCTGCAAGATACGCATCGTCGTCGATGGGAAGCGTTACCGCCGTGTCCTGCCACGACGAGAGCAGCATGGCGTTGATGAGCTCCACGCATCGGATCCCCTCGCGGCCGTCTACATACAGCGGCTCGAGCCCGAGCACCGCATTGGTGAAATTATTAAGGATGCCGACGTGCTGCGGATTCTCCCCTTTCTGGGGGATGACTTCGACCGAGCAGGCGGGCTCGGCAAATCCTTCCCGCGCCTCCTTCAAAAACTGCTGCAGGTCGGAAGAAAGGCGATATACCGTCAGGGTATCCTTCTCGCAGACGAGCTTGCCCCGCGAACCGAGGATCTCGAAACGGTTGGTACCGCGGGAATCGCCCGTGCTCGTCACGAACACTCCCGTTGCGCCGTTGGGGAATTCGAGATAGGCGGTGACGTCGTCCTCCGTCTCGATCGCGTGCCACTTTCCGAAATGGCAGAACGCGCGCACGCGATGCGGCATCATGCCGACGATCCACTGCATAAGGTCGAGCTGATGCGGGCATTGGTTCATGAGCACGCCGCCGCCCTCCCCCTTCCAGGTCGCGCGCCAGGCGCCCGAATCGTAATAAAACTGCGTGCGGAACCAGTTGGTGATGATCCAGTTGACGCGGCGGACTTCGCCGATCTCCCCTGCCGCGACCAGGCGGTGCATCTCCCTGTAAAGCGGATCGGTGCGCTGATTGTACATCAGGGTAAACAGCCTCCCGCTCTGTTCCGCGACGGCGTTGAGCTCCTTCACCTGCTTGGTATAGACGCCCGCCGGCTTTTCAAGGACCACATGGAGCCCCTTTCGGAGCGCACGCACGGCAAGGGGCGGATGCGCATAGTGCGGCACCGCAATGAGAACGGCGTCTACCTCCGCCCGATCGATGAGTTCCTCCCCGGAGCGATACACGGCATAATCCCCGGGGTGCGCCGCCCGGGCGGCCCGAAGTTTGCTCTCGTTCAAGTCTGCGATCGCCGTGCAGACAGCGTTCTTTATCTTCCCGCCGCAGAAGAAGCCGAGATGATTGGTTCCCATGTTGCCGACGCCGATCAAGCCGAATTTTACTTTATCCATGTTCCGTTGACCTCCCTGAATGCATTTTCGCGCAAAAGAACGCGCAGCGCCTCCGCAGCCGCCGCAAAGGCGGCGCGCTGAGAGGGATAGACAAACGAACCGCGCAGTTCCGTGCGGTCGAGCCTCTCATAGCCCGCAAATACGGCGAGATGGGGCTCCAGCGTGAGTACGGTATCGCGCGCCAAAGACCCGATGAGCCGACGAAGGCCGCCATCCCCCTCCCCTGCGGGAAGCACGGCGCCATCCCGACAGCGGGCGTCCTTGATATGGAAGTAATCTGCCCTATCAAAGAGCAGGCGGTGCGCCTTGTCGATATCCTCCCCGCTCTGTACGAAGTTCGCGGGGTCGTACACGCAGCCAAGCCGGGGAACGGCATTCAGCAAGCGGACACACCGCTCCGCCGTATCGCCGTAGATGGCCTTTTCATTCTCGTGATACAGTTTGACCCGATAGGGCGCAGCCAGCTCTGCAAGGCGGTCAAGCCGCGCAAAGACCGTCTCCTCGTCCCGCTCGGGAGCGGACGTATAGAACGAAAAGATGCGCACCCGCTCCGTTCCCAGGATCGCGGCGAGGCGGAACAGGTGTTCCGCCTGCGCGAGATGCGACTGAAAGTCATCCCCGACCGCGATCTTCCCGATCGGAGACCCGAGCGCCCATACCGAGACCGCGTTTTCGTCCAGCCGCCTCCGCACCGCACGCGCCTCCTCTTCCGTCAGCTCGGCGACGCCGCGCCCATTGACGCCGCGCAGCTCGATCAGCGAGATCCCCTCTTCCTTCAGCGCCGCGATCTGTCCCATAAGATCGGGCGACGCTTCATCGGCAAATGCACAGATCCGTACCTTTATCATCGTTGCCTCCATTTGTTTTTTCCTCCTATTATAGCACATAAAATCATACATTCAAGCGCAATTTACGCTTACCATATTGCATTTTGTGCTCAGATATGCTATCATGAGAATATGTTCAATCTGTATCGGCTCGACGAAGATACCTATTTTCATCATGTGATCACCAGGCGGACGGATCCCGCAGATTTTTTCGATCATCAGCACACGTTTTACGAGATCCTCCTCGTCGTCAGAGGGCAGGGCACCTTTCTCAGCGGGAACGCCACTTACGAGTACAGCGACCGCACGCTCTTTTTGGTCCCGCCCGGGGTCTATCACGTCATCTCTCCCCCGGCAGAAAACTACGAGCGCTTTCTCATCCAATTTTCGAAAGACCTCCTTCCGCCCGCGCTCCGTACCGCGGAAAGCCGTCAGATCCGCCTCGGCGACGACATTTACTCCCTCTTTATCAAGTTTGACGAGTATATCGATATGTTTCGGGGGGAGGCGCTCAGACAGCTCTTCCTCTCTTTCCTGACCGAAGTGATGGTACTTCTGACCTGCTCGCCCGCCGACCAGATCGCCGCGGGGAAGATCCCCCCTCTCGTAGAACAGGCGCTCGAAGCGATCGCCGCCCGACTTCATGAGCCGATCTGCATCCGCTCGCTCGCGGAGGAGCTGTTCGTCTCGCGGTCGTACCTGAGCCATCTCTTTTCCGAGACCATGCACATCGGCATCATGGAATATGTCCGCATGAAAAAGATGTACGCCGCGCACAGCCTGCTGAAAGACGGTATGCCGGCGACAGCGGCGGCCAGGACGCTCGGTTACAGCAACTATTCGACCTTTTTGAGAAACTACCGCGAGCAATTTCATTGCCTGCCGTCCGACTGAGCCTCGGCGATCCCCAAGCCGCCCCTTTCAGACTTCAAAAAAAGATCCCGATCAAAGATCGGGATCCGGGTAGACGCCGCGGATAAATCACTTCATCTTTGGCGAACGATTGGAGGACATTGTTATATGTTAGGTCAAAGTGCGCTTCCCAAGCGCTCAGGGCGCCCCGAAGACCTCTTCATAGACCGGCATGGAAGGGATGGCTCCCCTCCGCGTGACCGAAATGGCGGCGGCGCGGTTGGCGTACCGCAGATACCGCAGCAGCGTTTCGGGAGAATCGCACAGCGACTCCGCCGTGACCGCGTCCGCCAGCAGCTGAAATAAAAATGTACCGATAAACACGTCGCCCGCGCCCGTCGAATCCACTTGCTCGGCCCGTTCTCCCGGTGCGGACAACAGCGTCCCGTCCCGCAAGGCGATGCTCGCGCCCCTGCTTCCGCGCGAAATAAGGACTGCCGCGACATTCCCGCAGAACACCGCCCCGAGCGCCGCCTGCTCCGTCCGCTCGCCCGCGATCGACAGCAGTTCTTCCTCGCTCACCTTCAAGAGATGACAGTTCGGCAGGAACTCCCTCACGGCGGCGAGCATCTTCCCCTCGTTTTCCCACAAATTCGGCCTGAGGTTCGGATCGAACGAGATCGTCGCGCCCGCCTCGGCAGCATACTCGATCGCCCTTCTGTGCGCGCCGCGGACGGGAGCGTCGACGAGATCGACGCTGCAAAAGTGCAGGATATCTCCGCTTTGGAACAGCTGCTTCGGGATCTCCTCTTCTGAAAGCAGCATATCGGCGGAAGGATTGCGGTAGAAGGAAAAACTCCGCTCGCCCTTTTCGTCCAGCGCGACAAAGGCAAGCGCGGTATTTGCACGATCGGTGCGGAGGACGTGGGTGACGTCCACCCCGTTTCCGGACAGGACGGCAATGAGATGATCTCCGAACGCATCCCGCCCCAATTTAGACAGCAGCGCGGCGCGTCCGCCCAGACGGGCGACGCAGGCAGCCACATTGGCAGGCGCCCCGCCCGCATTCCTTTCAAAACGGCTCACCGAAGAAAGATCTCCTCTTTCCAATGCCGTAAAGTCGATCAGCGCTTCGCCGATCGCGATCAGCTGCTTCATTTTCGCGTTTCCTCCCGATGTATGCCTATCCTTTTTTGAGCCCGTCGTAATCGACGGTCATCATGATGTTCTGCGCGTAATTGCCGAACTTTCTGCCGAAGATATTGATCCCGCCGACATTTTTCGCCGTGGGCTTTACCCCGATCTGAAAGGAGACGAAGCCCGCCCTTCCGATCTTCAATTGTTCCAGCCCCGCCTGACTGACGAACGCATCGTCGAGAAAGCAGCCGCGTTCGGTAACGGACAGCTTTTTCATGATGCCGAACTGCGTCGAGTTGATGGGCCACCATTCGGGGGAGTATTTTCCGCGTACGCCCCCGAAATCGCCCGGGCTCGTCCATTCGCAGACCTCGAACCCGTTGATCCAGAACGTGATGTCGGAAGGAAATTCGTTGCGGTACCCGGGCGCTTCCGAACAGCATTCCAGCGAAAAGTGGATGGCACGGATGGCATCCCGATCGATCTCAAGGGGGAAGCGGTATTCTAAAAATCCCGCGCGAAGCCAGATCAGCTGCGCCTGGAACCGCTTCGCGCTGTAAAAGGTGCGGACATCATCGTCCTTCCCGATATAGCTGAATTCATCCGCCATGCCGCACGTCGGCACGATATCCAGATCGAAATAGCTGCCGATGGGCATATCCACGACATAGTGGTTCAGCCGATCATCCTCGACCGCCTTTGCAAATTCGACGAAATATTTTTCATAACAGAGCGAGCAAAGCTTCATCGAACCGTGCTTCCCCGCCTGAAAATTTGTCCTCAGCAGCCCGCTCTCCTCCAGCACTTTGATGTTTGCGGAAGCCGTCGAGAGCGGGATATTGAGTTTGAACGCCAGCTCCTTCACGCTCATCGAATTGGCCGACAGCTCGCGCAGGATGGCGATGCGGAGGGGAGAAGCGAGCGCCGAAGCAAAGCGGAGCAGCGCTTCGTCTTCGCCGTATGCGATGGTACAATTCTTTTCCAAAGCCTGTCACCCGACGATAATATCCTGCTTTTCGATGACGAGTGCGGTCTCGCCCACGCTCGAAAAGTGAATGCCGTCCGCCCCTACGGGATTGTAGGAAAGGGACGTCATCGTCAGTTCGCCCTCTCCTAAAAACACTTCCGCGCTGCTCCGATCCAAAAAGATCTCCAGAACAAGCGTATCGTTTTCCGGCGCATACGGCATAGTGCGCACCCGGGCCTTCGATCTTTCCCTCGGTTCGTACGACACGGCGATGCCGCTTTTTGAACGGTCGAATGAGATCGTACCCTTTGTTTTGTCATATGTGATATCGGTATGGACGCCGTCCGCGCAAAACACGGAGACGGTAAACACGTCGGAAGCGGACACATCGGCAGTCACTTTCAGATGCACGACGGAGCCGCTCACCCCTTCATACTCCTTCGTGCCGGACAGCCTGTCCTCGATGCGCACTTCGTTTTTATAGTATTCCGCGATCGTAGGAACGGGCTTTTGAAGCAATGTTCCGTCCTTCACGGAGAGGAGGCGCGGCAAAACAAGCGAACCCGACCAGCCGTGCCCGAGCTGCGAGGTCACATAGCTCCTCCCCCACATATTCATCCAGGCGGTCATGATCTTCTGCTCTCCGCGGTCAAGGATCTGCTCTGCATAAAAATCCAATCCCGCATCCATTTCAAGGAACGGGCCCGCCTGCATGGTGCCGCTCTCCCGATCGAATTCCCCCAGCGCATAAACGGAAGAATTGTAATTGTGGAAGGCATAGTCTCCCGCAGGAAAAACTACCGCAGAAAAGGCGAACAGTTCCGCCTCTTCGAAATCGACATAATTCGGGCATTCCCAACAATAGCCCGCCTCCTCGCTGCGCAGGAAATCGCTCTTGTAGCGCCAGCCGAACAGATCGTCCGATTCGTACAGCTGCACTTTGGCAGCGCCCGTCTCCATCGTCCCGATCAGCATATAATATTTCCCGTCCTGTTCCCAAACATACGGGTCGCGGAAGTCGGCTGCGCTCGTCCCTTCCGGAAGCTGTTCGGGCCCTATGACGGGGTTATTTTCGTATTTTGTGAAGTGGATGCCGTCGTCGGAATACGCCATGTTCTGCGTCTGTACGCGCACGCCGTCCCGATCGTAATGCCCCGTGTAGAACAGATACAGCCTTTCGCCGACGACGATCGCCGAACCCGACCAGCAGCCGTCCGCATCATAACTCCGATCGGGCGCCAGCGCGACGGGCAGATGCGTCCAGCGGATGAGGTCTTTGCTCTTCGCGTGCCCCCAAAACATGGGCGCGGCATTGGTGCTCCCGTAGGGGTTAAACTGATAGAAGATATGGTATTCCCCCCGGAAATAGGTAAACCCGTTCGGGTCGTTGATCCAGCCGATGGGCGGCGTAAAATGATATTCGCCGCGGTACATCGGGTCGGTTTTTGAGGCGTTCTCCGCAATATAGCGATCTGCTTCCTCTAACATGGCATCTCCTCCCGCAGTATCCTCTCTTCCGGGCGCGCACCCCGCCATGGGGAACATCCCGAAACAAAAAGATACCAATATTAAACCATAAGCTCCGATTTTTTTCAAGTGTTTTCTCATCGTTCTTTATTCAGGCATCCAATCCCAGCGCCGCGCGAACGATCCCCGTGAGGACCTGATACCCCTTTGCACTAAAATGCAGATGATCGGCAACGAAATATTCGGCAGCGGGTTTTTCTTCATAATTTGTGTCGTTATAGAACGCCGTTTCCGTTTCCACAATTTCCGCCCAGTCGAGCTGAGCGCAGTATTCGCGCATGAGGCGGTTGCAGGTGCGGATCTCTTCGCGGTTATTCCAACGGATGGTCTCCCCGCAGATGTTGACGGTAAGCAGATAGATGTGTGCGTCGGGGCAATTTTCGTGGAGGACTTCCAAAAGCTCCTGTATGCCCTTTTCCCCTTCCGCGGCCTCCCGCCCCGTCTGATGCAGGTCGGCGATGTTGTTCGTGCCGATGGAGATGACGATGTCGCTCGGCTCCTGAACGGTCACAAGTTTGATGCTGTTCACCCAATAATTGCTCGTCGTGCCGCCGACGGCGATGTTGGTCAGATTTTCTGCGCCCTCCAGATCGGCATTGCAGGTCGGCTTCCACAGATCGAACAGCGAATCGCCGATCATCAGCACTTTTTCCTGCGCGGGCTGCTCCTCGGGGCCGTTTTGTGCCTCGGCGCAGGCGGAAGATCCGACCGCCCCCGCCGCAAGCGCCAGCATACAGCAGATCGTTTTGACAAATGTACTCATATTTTTCTCCTTTGACCGCACGGGGCGCACCGTTTGCGGTTTACAGTCCTATCGCTTCGCACATGATCTCCGCGAGCAGCTCATAACCCTGCTCCGAGAAGTGCAGATAGTCTGAAGTGAAATATTCGGCGGCAGGTTTTTCTTCATAATTTGTGTCGTTATAGAACGCCGTCTCCGTCTCCACCATTTCCGCCCAGTCGAGCTGCGCGCAGTATTCGCGCATGATGTTGTTGCACTCGCGCACCTCTTCCCTGAGATCCCAGCGCGTAGTCTCCCCGCAGATGTTGATCGTGAGAAGATAGATATGCGCATCGGGATAACTGCCGTGCAGAAATTCGAGAAGATCCTGTAAGCCGTTCTCCCCTTCCGCAACGCTCTTTCCGTCCTTTTGGAAATAAACATCATTGGTGCCGAGCGAAATGGCGATCCGATCGACATCGATATTCAGCCTGTTCAATCGTTCGATCGCCCGATCGGCGATCGAACTGTTCTGCATCCAGAATTCACTCGTCGTGCCGCCGATGGCGACATTGAGAAGATCCTCCGTACCCAGATCTTCCTTGCAGGTGTTTTTCCAGAAATCGAAGAGAGAATCGCCCATCATGAGCATATATTCCTTCTTCTCGGGCTCGGGCTGTTCCTGCGTGCTGCTGCTCCCCTCGGAACACGCCGCCGCGCCGAAGGCAAGGACGAGCGCCCAAACCGCACAAAATATCCGCACTGCTTTTTTCATATGATCCTCCGCCTATTGCATACGGCCCGGGGCGGCAGCCGATCTGCCGCCCCTTCCCGCAGCATCGCTTAAAGCCCTGCCTCCCCGAAGATGGGATCGGCAAAGAAATCTGCCCTTGCGGCTTCCGCTTCGGCTCGGATCAGGGCGGGATCGGTCTGCTCGGAAGAGAATTCTTCGATGAGCGTAGTGCCTTCCCAGATGCCCGTCACGACGCGGCCGTCGCTGTACCACATGGTGCCTTCGCCGTTGATCCAGCCGCCGCTGTAATCCTTATCGAACGTACCGACGAACTTCACCCACTCCTGGTTTTCGCCGAAGTAGTTGATGCCGTTTTCGTCGTTGCGGGCGCCGCTCGTCCAATTCCCGATGTAAAGATCGCCGGGGCCTGCAAAGTGCATGATCCCCCTGCCGTCGGGAAGGCCGTCCTTCATGCCGCCGACATACTTGTTGTACGTCTGATAGTTGCGCATCTCCATCGTGCCGAGGGCGGCATCGTAAAAGAGCTTGAGTCCGAACCCGTTCGGGTTGCCCGCCTTCCATTCGCCGAAGTATGCGTCGCCGACCGGCCAGGTCATCCAGCCGTACCCTTCCATCAATCCGTCTACCCAGCCGCCTTCATAGTCACATTCGGTAGTGTAATCCATGCGGCCCACGCCGTTCTGCTTGCCGTTTTGGAACATCCCGTTGTATTCGTCGCCGTTGGAGCCGATCCAATGCCCGTAGCCTTCAAATACCCCGTCCTTGAAGAACCCCTCGTATTCGACGAGATCGTAGCCGAGATAGGTGCCGTAGCCGTTGAGCTTCCCGTCTACGAAGGTACCCGTCCAGGTGCTGCCCATGAGATCGGTGAGCGTGCCTTCCCCGTTGGGAACGCCGTCCGCGACTTCCCCGACATAGGTGCTGCCGTCCTCCAGCGTGATCGTCTGATCTCCGCCCTTTTCCGAGCAGCCCGCAAAAGCGAACGCCATCAGCGCACAGAGTGCGACCGCCGCAATACTTTTTTTCAGCAATTTCATACGTTTCACTCCTTGTCGTTTCACTCACTCACGACCTGCCCGTCGACGACTTCCGTACCGTCCTCCAGCGTGCCGTTATACCAACTCCAGGCGCCGTCTTCGCCGATCGCGATATAGCCCTGAACGCCGTCCATCTGCCCTAAGCCGTAAGAGCCCGTCTTGGGGCTTCCGCCCACGAAAGTGCCCGTCCAATAATTGCCGCCCGTCCAGTGGAAGGTGCCTTCTCCGTTGATCCAATCTTCGGCGAATTCGCCGTGATAGTAGCAGCCGTTGTTGAACTGATAGAAGCCCTGTCCGATGCGCTTTTGTCCGACCCAGTCTCCGTAGTACCAATCGTAAGCGCCCTCGCCCTGCGGCCAGACAAAGAACGCCTTGCCGTCGATCTGCCCCGCTTTGAACTCGCCGATGCCGAGGCAGCCGTTGGCATATTCCACTTTGCCGTAACCGTCGAGCTGTCCGTTGACATAGCTTCCTTCCGTGACGGTGCCGTCGGAATGCGTCATGGAGCCCGTTCCCGTGATCTTGTAGCCGTCCTCAAAGGTCCCCGAATAGGTAAATGCTTCCGCAACGACCGTTCCTTCGGTGGGAACGCCGTCCGTGACCGTTCCCGTAAACGTCCCCCAGCCGTCATAGACCTTGTCCGTCACCGTTTCGACAACGGGGTCCTCAGGCTCCTGAACTTCCGGCTCTTTGTTCCCCTCGTCGCACCCGACGAGGAAAACGCAGGCCGCCAGCCCCGCCGTGAGCAGGGCGGGAAGATACAAAAACTTTGCCTTCATCAGATTTTCCTCCTGATATGATGTATTTGACCGAGAAAGCGCGGCACATGAACTGCGCTTTCCAAGTTCCGTAAGTTACGCCGCACGGTCGGCGAAGCGCCGTAAGCCCGCCCGCATCGCTGCCGAGACTTTCAAGCCGCCCGTCACCCGATGCGGATGACCAGGATATGAACGCTCTGCGGCCGGATCAGCGCCGTATCGGGCGCGTTTTCCACCGTGCATCCGGCGGCATCCGCCCCGATATCCCCGATCGCCTCTTCGGCATCGCCCGCGATGCTCACCGACGTTTCGATCGTATTGCGTTCATCCTGCATCCTGACGGCGATGGTCCGTTCGGAAGGGTTGACGATCGCAAGCGAGACCGTCTTCCCGTCCTCGGAGATCGTCGCCTGATAGTCGAGCGCGGTATCCCGGTCGGTCTGACGGATGAACGCCGTGAGCGCGTACTTTTGCATATACTGCGCATAGGACTGCAAAACGAGCCCCACGGGTGAAAAGGAGCAGCCGCCTTCATCCGCATAGAGCGCGGCGGGCGCATCCTCCCTCGATGCGGAAAACACCGCATCCGAGTAATTTGCCATGGCGACGATATCCGCGTTTTCGATGAACAGATTCAATGCCGCGGCGATCCCGAGCGCATCCCGCATGGTCGCCTGTGCGCTCCATCCAAAGGCATATTCGTCAAACGCGATCCTGACATGGGACGCCTCGGGATATTTTTCCAATAGCTTGCGGTGATTTTTCAGTCTCAGGTCGAAATTTCCCGTGATCGAGACCATGTGCGACGAATTGGACTTTTCAGGATCGTTGACCGCATACAGATGTTCGCCGATGAGATCAAGATGTTCCGCACAGGAAGCCAGCATCCCGTCCGACCATAAGCTCGCGTTGTCGCCGCAGCCCGTGAGAAAGATATCATCGTCGACCGCCTTCATCGCCTCCGCAAAGGCGTTGTGGCGCAGCACATATTCGCCGATCTGCACATGGCCGATCTGCCAATCGCCCTGCATCTCATTCCCGACGCACCAATAGCGGATGGAATACGGGAGAGCATGCCCGTTTTCGGCGCGCAGAGAACCGTACTCGCTCTCCGCATCCCCGTTGCAGTATTCGACGAGATCCGCCGCATCCTCAACGGAGCCGCTGCCCGTATTGACGGCCATATACGGCTCTGCGCCGATATACCCGCACATCGCCAAAAACTCATCCGTTCCCATATCGTTGGGTTCGATGAGATCGTAGAACGAATATGCTTCCGCCATCCGCCGCCGATCTTCTTCAAGATCGCCGCTGTCGGCGAACCATGCCTCGTTGCGGCGGCTGGGACGCAGATCGCGATCGCCGATGCCGTCCTTCCAGCAGTATCCCGAAACGAAATTCCCGCCCGGCCAGCGGTAGATCGTCCCGCCGAGCGCTTTCATCGCATCCAGCGTATCGCGCCGCATCCCGCAGAAATTGTCCGACGGCATCAGCGAAACGCTGTCGAGCAGCATCCCTCCTCCCGTATGCGTGAAGGAGACCGTATGCTCTCCGCCTTCGGCGATCTCCGCAGAGAAAGTATATTTACTGAACGGCCCTTCCAAAGGGAACGTCTGCTCCCGATCGGCGATCTTCACGGTCAGAGTCCCTTCGCCGCCCGCATAGAACGAGCCGTTCAGGCGCCCCTCCCGCAGCGTGACCTGCTGGGAAATGCCTGCGCCGTCGCTGAGGCTTGCCGCAAGATCGCTCCCGGAACATCCGCCCTCTGCCGCTGCGACCTTCCCGAAGACCGTCCAGGGCGACAGTCCCTCTTCTCCGGGCGCATAGTAGAATTTCCTGTCCTCCAGGAGCTCCGCCCAGATGGTACCGTAGATACAGCCCGGGATATGTTCCAGAAACTCGCCGTAAATGAGCGGAGAGACCTCGAAGCCGGGCGTCAGATCGGGCAGACTGACGGTGTACTCGAGATCGTATTCGGGTTCCCGAACGGGAGGCGGGAGCTGCTCCGCACAGCCCGCGAAGCAGAACGGAACGGCAGCCGCGGCGAAGAGCGCCGCACGCATCTTTCCCCTCATGCTCACCCCCTCTCCACGACAAACACGCTCACGCTCATCGCGGGCGCAACGGCATTGTTCAGCCCGTCTGCATCCTCGAGATACATCTCCTCCCGCGAAGTCGTATTGTAGGAGTCGTAATAATCTCCCGTCAGCGTATGGCGCTCGATCTTGGAAGCATTTTCAAACAGCGCACAGTCCAGAAGGACGGCGTACTCGCTCGGATTGACGACGGCAACGGAGACGGTCTTTCCGTCTTCGGACACGGTCGCCGAGACATCCAGCTGAATATCCGCCGCATAACGGACGGCAGAAGTCACATTGTAAGGCTGCATCCATCTGCGGTATAAAGAGAGCACATATCCCGCCCCCTGCATGACCGCGCCGTCCGCCTCCGTCGTGATGCAGCCCTGCGTGGCGTTCACGGTGGAGGAATAACAGCACATCTCGAACACATCCGCATTGTCGAGCACGGTGTTCAAAAACACGCCGATGCCCATGCCGTCCTTCAGACGGGAGGGATTAGTCACGTTTTCATAGGCATATTCGTTGAACGCAATGCGCACATCGGCGTACTGCGGATATTTCTGCTGCAATTTGCGGTGATTTCCGATGCGGTATTCGAGGTTGGAGCGCATATTGTTCAGGTGGGAGAAAACATCGGTATTATCCTGCACGGCGTACATATGCTCATCGATGAAGTCCATGCTGTCTCCGCAGGAAGCGAACATCCCGTCCGACCACACGCTCGCGTTGTCGCCGCAGGCAATAATACGGATACCGGCATCCTTCTCCTTCATCGCCGCAGCGAACAGATCGTGCCGCTGCGTATATTCGCCCAGCAGGATATGTCCGAGCTGCCAATCGCCCTGCATCTCGTTCCCGACGCTCCAATAGCGGATGGAATACGGTTCCGCCCGCCCGTTCGCCGCGCGTTCGGCGCCGTACTTCGTATCCGCAGCGCCGTTGCAGTATTCGACCAGCGCGGCGGCTCCTTCCGCCGTACCCAACCCCGCGTTGACGACCATCAAGGCTTCCGCGCCCAGATACTCGCACATCGCCATGAATTCGTGCAGCCCGAAGTCATTGGGCTCGATGCCCCCGTAAAAGCCGAGCTGCCGAAGTTTGACGATGTCGGAAGCGATCATCGCATCCTCATCGGCAAAATCGCTCTCGAGCCCCATATAATTGAGATTGCGGCGGCTCGGGCGCCGATCGCGGTCGCCGACGCCGTCCTGCCAATCATATCCCGAAACGAAATTCCCGCCCGGCCAGCGGTAGATGGGGCTGTTCAGCTCCTTTAACTTTTTTAGCGTATCGAGACGCATCCCCATGTAGTTGTCTTCCGGCATCAGAGAGAGGCTGTCGAAACGGCCCTCCCCTTGCGTGACCTCGAGCGTATATTCGCCCGAAGAGATGGTCTTATTCGCGCTTTCAAGCTCATATTCCGCCCTTTGAAAGGTCCCTCCGTTGGCGGGAACGGTGACATCGGCCGAAGAGACCGAACTGCCGCTCATGAGCGTGATCCTGACCGTGCATCCCTCGTCCGTCGCACAGTAAAAGTACCCCGTATAGCCCTTTTCTTCGAGCGATATGTCCTTCTGCGTGATGGAGCCGCCCGCCGAGATCACGACGGAATGGCCGCCCGAATAGGTATAAGCCTCATCGCTCGCCACGTTGCCCGCCGCCGTCCAGGGAGACAGCCCGCTGTCCCCGACTTCATAGTAAAACTTTCTGTCGAGGATCTTCTCCGACCAGATGCCGTCGTATATGCACGTTTCGATGTGCTCGATGAACTGCCCGTACACGAGCGGACTGACCTCCTTGCGCTCCCCGTCCGCGGCGATATTCACCGTCAGAGAACGGTCGTAAGGCTCCGTTCCCGACCCCGTTCCCGCGCAGCCCGAGAGCATCGCACACAGCGCGAAAAGAAGAGCCGTCAAAGTATATCCGCCGAGCTTATTTCTCATCTTTCCACCTCTCCGTTACTGCTTGCCGACCGCAAAGATGCGGCGCATCGTCTCGATCGGCAGTTTGGGTTCGCGGTCGGTCGTGAGCAGGCCGTTGACTTCTTGCTGAACGTCCGTCAGCTGCGTATAGCAGCATCCCGAGATATACGGGATGTTTTCCACCGACTGCACGAGCCCGCGCAGCCGTTCCTCGAGCTTCTGCGCGCTTTCCGCTTCGCTGTATCCCCATCCGCCGCTGCCCGCAATGGAGATCCCGCCGTATTCGGAGATCATGATCGGCTGTCCCGCATAGGCATAGCCGTCTGCAAAGGCATAGCCGTAATGATTGCGGTTGATCTTCTTCCGCGTCACGACATACGACCTCTCCCTGTACTCGTCGGCAAAGGACTGCGCATTCTGCTCATACTCGTGCAGCGAAAGGATATCGCTGTTCAGATGGCTCCAGCCGTCGTTGGTGATGACGGGACGGCTGTCCGACTCTTTCACGAAGCGCGCCATCTTTTCCACGAACGCCTGCTGTTCCCTGTCGTCCTTGATCCCGTAGACGCCCCAGGTCTCGTTGAACAGCAGCCAGCACACAATGCATGGATGATTGACAAGCTGCGTCAGGATATCCGCCGTATCGCGGGCGAACTCCGTGCGCATATGCTCGTCGAACTGATAAGGGCTCGGGATCTCCGCCCAGACATACAGCCCGTATCGATCGCAGAGATAGTAAAAGATATGGCTCTCTATCTTCTGATGCTTGCGCACGCCGTTGAACCCCATTTCGCGGATGAGAGCGACATCCTTTTCCAGGGCCGCCGCATCGGGAGGCGTCAGGCCGCTGTCCTTCCAATACCCCTGATCGAGGACCATCTGCATAAATTCGCGCCTGCCGTTGATATAGACGCCGTCCTCCCGCACGGAGATCTCCCGTATCCCGAAATAGGTAAAAACTTCATCCTTCGCCTCTCCGCAGACGACCAGCTTCATGCGGTAGAGATGAGGAGACGCATTGCTCCATAACTTGGGAGAGGGGATACAAAAGGACGTCTCCGCCTCCCGCCCCCCGCGGGGAACTTCGCCCGCCGCGACCTCGGTATCGCCGTCGTACACGAAGTAACGGACGGCCTCCGGCTCGCTCAGCCGAAGGGATAAGGACACTTCGCCGCCGAGCGACGGCTGTACGCGGAAAGAAGTCAGATAGACGTCTCCCGCATACTCCAGCCACACGGGCTTCCAGATCCCCGTCGTCTGCACATACCAGCAGTCATAGCTTTCTTCCTTCGCCCGCTGTTTTCCCCGGAGCTGCGACTTGTCGAGGCTGTCGAAGACGCGCACGGTAAGCACGTTTTCCCCTGTCTGCACAAACTCCGTGATGTCCAGGCAAAACGCGGTAAACCCGCCGCAGTGGCTTCCCGCGGCTTTCCCGTTGATAAAGACGTCTGCCCGATGATCTACCGCTTCGAAATGCAGGAGCACCGCTCCGCCGTGCGGACGGACATCAAATGAACGCTCATACCACACGCACCGATGGACGCTCTCGTCCCCGATGCCGCTCGCCGCGCATTCATAGCTGTACGGCACAACGATCGTGCGCGAAAATTCGGGGACCTCCCCGTCGTCGGCAAAGGCAAATTTCCATTCGCCGCACAGCGACCGATACTCTTTTCTGACAAATTGCGGATTCGGATAATATCCGCCGAAATGATCTTTTTGCATTGTTTACCCTTTGATCCCGCCGATCGAAATACCTTTGATAAAATATTTTTGTCCGAGAAGAAAGATCAGCAAGATGGGCAGCGCCGAGAGCACGGCTCCTGCCATCTGCTTGCCGTACTGGTGCGAATAACTGCCCGAAAACGTGGCAAGCCCCGCCGTCAGGGTACGCGTTTCCGCCGAATTGGTGACGATCAGCGGCCATACATAGTCGTTCCAGCACCCCTGGAAGGAAAAGATCGCAAGGGTGACCAGGACCGGCACGCAGAGCGGAAGTACGACATTGAAATAGATTCGGAACTCGCTCGCGCCGTCGATCTTTGCCGCCTCATCGTACGCCATCGGCACCCCGCGCATGAATTGGCGGAGCATGAAGACGCCGAAAACGCCGCCGAGACCGGGCAGGACCATGGAAAACATATTGTCGACCAGGCCGAGCGAATCGATGATGATATAATTCGGGATGAGATTGATGACGCCCGGGATCATCATCGAAGACATACAGATCCAGAAAAGCACTTCTCTCCCGCGGAAGCGCAGCCTGGAAAAGGCAAACGCCGCCAGCGAAGAGATCAGAAGATACAGCACGACGTGCGTCACGGCGATCTTGAAACTGTTCCAGAACCAAAGCAGGATGGGAACGTTCCTGTTGTTCAGGATGTGCGCATAGTTCTCGAGCGTGACGCGGCGCGGAAACAGCGTGACGTTTGCGTCCAAAACGTCCGTCTCGAACTTGAAGGAAGTCGCGACCGCCCACAGCGAAGGGACGAGCACAACGAGCGCGCATACGATCAATGCCGCATACAGGAGCACGCCGGAAAGGATCTGCTTTTTGCTATGATTTTTGAAGTAGTGCCGAAGCCGTTCTGCCGCGCCCATATCACATTTCCTCCTCGTCGGAAACCTGCAATTTGAAGGACAGCACGGTAAAGAGCGACATCAGCACCCCGAACACGATCGCCATCGCACAGGCTCGCCCGAAATTGTTCGTGCCGCCGAATGCAGTGTTGTAGATCACCATCATGGCGGTCGTCGTGCCGAAATTGGGGCCGCCCGCCGTCAGCACCTGCGCCTGACCGAGCATATTGAAGCTGCCGATCGTCGTCATGATGAGCGTATAGAACAGCGTCCGGCGCATACAGGGGAGGGTGACCGAGAAAAATTTGCGGAAGGCGCCCGCTCCGTCCAGCTCGGCAGCTTCCAGGATCTCCGGCGGGACGTTGGCGATCCCCGCGATGTAGAGGATCATGTTGCCGCCGATCCCCCACCATGCCGAAAGCACGAAGATGGAGATCCAGGCATACGGCATCTGCGTGATCCACGGGATCTCTATGCCCAGATAATGGTTGATGACGCCCGCGTTGGTATCCAGCAGGAAATTCCACAGGATACACACCGTCGTGATGGAAAGGATGGACGGGAAATAGAAAAACCCCATCGAAAGTTTTCTGACCGCTTTGCACTTCGAGATCAGAAGCGCCACGATCATGGGGATCACGATGAGCAGGGGCGTTTCCACGGCGACGAACAACAGCGTATGCAGGACGCCGTTCCAAAAATCCGACGCGACTTTCCCCGAGCCGATCAGCCCGAAGATCAGTTTATAGTTGCCCAGCCCGTACCATTCCATCGGGGAAGCATAATCCCACTTCGTAAAGCTGATCACGACGCTCATGACCAAGGGGACCAGCCCGAACACGAGGAACATGAGCATGAACGGCGCAACAAACAGGTATGGGATCACAGCCCGGGCAGAGAAGCGATGGATAGAAGCGGTTTTGCCAGGCTCTTTCATCATGTCCCTCACAGCTCCTCGTCTTCGACCCATGCCTTGAAGTCGGCAACGGCGGTATCGAGCGCTTCCTTCGGCGAGTAGACGCCCGAAATGGCATTGGAGACGGCGACGCCCATGTTGTTGTAGCCTTCATACCAATATTGATAGTCGATCTCGCCCAGCGTCGCGGTATATGCCATCTGCGTAAATGCCGCGATGGGTTCGAGCGCCTGATACTCCTCCGTCTCATGGATGGCTTTGAGCGCAGGCACCTGACCCGCCTTCGCCCAGTCGAAGGAATGCTCGCTGACATATTTGATAAAGGTATAGCACGCCTCCCGCACCGCATCCGTGGTAACGGTATTCTTCATCAGCGTAAACTGATGCGATCCCGCAAAATTCGTCTCCCCTTCTCCGATCGACTCGGGGCAGGGCGCGACGGCATAGGGGGAATCGGGGTCATCGTACAGTCCGAGGGTATTGATGACCCAGGGGCCGTCGAAATAGAACACGCTCTTGCCCTGTGTGAACAACGTGAAATCGCCGCCCGCGCCGACGTTTTCCGGTGCAACGGGCGTGGCGCCGCGTACGAGGTCGTACAGGTATTCGAGCTTCTCCACAGCGACGTTAGAATTGAAGATCGGCTCATCGTTTTCATCGAACATGGAACCGCCCGCGCTGTAGAGCATATTCAAAAATACATCCTTTGCGATGGAATACATCGAAGGCACCGCCCAGCCGTAGATCCCGTCGCCCGTCTTTTCGATGCAGACGTCCAAAAACTCATCCCAAGTCGTGGGGAGTTCCTCTTCCGAGATCAGGTTTTTGTTATAATACATCGCCGTGGGATGCACGTCGAGCGGGAAGCCCAAACGGGTGCCGTCGATGATGCCGCCCTCCCAAGCCGCAGGAATATAATCATCCGCTTCCGCGCCGATAAATTCTTCGATCCCCTCCATATCGGTAAAGATGCCCCTTTCGTTCATCCCCGCGATCCTGGAGGCGGACATCGCCACAATGTGCGGCGCCGACCGAAGATTGGAACTCGTCGTCGTCAATTTGGTGAACAGCGTATCCCAGGGGATCTTGTCCGCCACGACTTTGATCTTCTCCGATTCATATTCGGCATTGAACGCTTCCACGATCTCATCCATCGTCTCCCCGTCCGTTCCGGTAAAGCCGTTCCAAAACCGAATGACCGTAAAGCCGTCGACCGGCTGATTGGGGTCTTCCTTGCTGCATCCGCCGAGGCACGCGATCGCCAGCGCCGCCGCCAGCACGAGGCCGATCGCTCTGCTTGCTCTTTTCATGATTTTTTCCTCCTTTTTTCGGCGATGATCTGTTCCGCCATTTCATGTTTATTATAGCATCTCAATTTTTGAAAATAAATACCATTTCGATGTTTGTTTCTTCCGCTTTGATTCACGTTTTTCGGAAGCAAAGTATGTTATATGCCATTTTGAAGAAACTCATCCGGCCGCGCACTTACCATCGGCTGCGCTTTGCTTTCGGCAGCCGAGCGAGCTTTCATGAAAAACCCGCAGCAGCAAGAAAAACAGCTGCGATCCGTTACGATCGCAGCTGCTTCCCCTTTTTCCGATATCAAGTTGTTCCCGCGTTCGCCGATCGATAAAGGCCGATCGAAGCACGCAGCGGGCGATGCTCATTCTTCGAGCAATTTCTTTACTTCCTGCGCGGCCTTGCTCAACGATTTTCCCTTTTTCAGAAGAGTTTTGTAAAACAGTTCCATGTCCTCATCCCGTAAGATCGAAAACACCTGTCCGTTTTGGAGCGCAACGGAAAACAGCTCCTCCCTTTCGTCGTCATCCCCCCGATCGATCTTCATCATCTGCGCGATGACCGTATGCGTCGATGTAAAGCTGCGGCTGTTTTTCAATGCACCGATAAGGTCGAGCTTGCGCCTTCCCTCTTCGCTGTTTTCCCGGTCAAACGCCTCCGTCTCCTTTTTGCATCGGAAGAATGTGTTATTGAGTTCATACTCCACGACGGTGCGGTCGATGATCGACTTGACAAGCACATCGAGCTCCTTGCCCTCCGAATAGTCGGCGGGAGCATAATAGCGGATCCTGCCCTCGCGCATCATCTTATGCACTTTCGCCTTATCGCAGTTTTCCGCACTATACACGCCGATCGAAGATGAAAGACGGCGAGGAAATACCCCGCCGTCTTTTTTATCTCATTAACATTTACCACGGCGCCGCGTATTGGGCTATGTTTCCTGATCATTCCTCATCTTTTTGGTACCCGTCTGCACGTTTCTTAGCGTATGACTGCATGAGTTCGATCTCCGCGCGGTCGTAGGGCGTGTGGAATACGTCAAACAGATCGTGCTGCCAGCGGTTGAGCGGAAGATCCCTCTTCTTCCATAATTCGTCCCACGGAAGGAAGTGCTGCGACTTGCCCGCCACAAGCCCCCAGCTGAAACTGCCGATCTCCTCGTCATGAAAATACGGGAGAATATCCGTGATGAGATTATCCTGCACACGGTTGAGCCATTCCGTACACATCATCGGACGCCCCTCCTCTCTCAGCTTTCCGATGACGCGTTTCACGCGCTCAAAACCGTCGTACTGATGAAAGGTAATGATGTCCGATTCGTCCAAAGCAAGCCGCTGAATATCATCCACGTCCGCGTCTTTGCAAACGCCGTAGTCATCGGGGTACCGCCAAACGCCCGCCGTCAACGGCTGCACGGGATCGAGACTGCGCGCGACCTCAAAAGCACGCTTCAAGTAAGGGATACTCATACCGAAGCGGTTGCTGTTTCCTGGCTCGTTCCACAGATCCCATGCGATCACATCCGAAGAAGTGCGGAACCGCCCGATGACCGCACGGAGAAATTCCTCCATGACGGGTCTCCACTCCGCCTCGTCCCAATAGATCCAGCCCGTTCTCTCCTTTTCGCCCGTGAACGGGTTATCCTTTGCGCCGCCGTGATGCCCGATCTCATACGTCCGCCAGCCCCTGCCGAATTTCGGCGCGATGTCCGCAGGCTTTCCGAACCCGACGCAGTCGTTAAACAAAACGGGCATGACGCCGATGCCGGAAGCGGCAAATTCATGATACAGCGCCTCGGCCCTGTCGAGCAGCTTATCGCGTTCATGATACCAAAGATCGAACGGGATCCCCATGCGCACGCCGTTGATGCCGATGCCGCGCATGAGCGCAAGCTCTCTGCGGACGCTGACCATGACCTCGTCATGCGTATCGGGCTGCCACAGTTCCGCGCCGTGAAAGGTGACGGACGGAACGTAATTCACGCCCATCACCCATTGCACGGAACGCTGCCATTCCCACGCTTCTTCCTTTGTCCAACGCTTCCGCATCGCTATTCCTCGTTGATCGTGCGCAGCCGTCCGATGTCGACCTTGCACTGTCTGTCGATCGTGAACAGTCCGTTTTTCTCCTGCTGCACGTCGGTAAACTGCGTATAGCAGTACCCCGCGCAGTACCCGAACGACTTGATCGCGCGCACGAGGGAGGAGAAGCGGATGTAAAACGCATCGACGCCGCGCACCGATTCGCCGTACCCCCAGCCCGCCTTGACATCGTCGCTGAACGCACAGCCGCCGTATTCGCTGAAGATGACGGGCTGTCCTTCATAGCGGTATCCGTATGCGAAGGGCAGATGCGGCGCCATCTTCTGATACCTGCTCTGCAGATCGCCGACATCCCTGTACGTCTCGGCCAGTACCTGCGCATCCTGAGCATAGTTGTGGATGGTCAGCACATCGCAGAGCGTATGTTCCCAGCCGTCGTTAGCGATGACGGGGCGCATGGCGTCGTATGACTTGGTAAACAGATACATGGCCTCGGTAAAAAGCTGCTGGGAACGGTTGCAGGAGACCTCGCGGATCCCCCAGCTCTCATTGTAGATGACCCAGGTGACGACAGAGGTATGATCGTACGCCTGGCGGACGATCTCCTCCCACTCGCGCATGACGCGGCTGCACGCACGCGCATTGTAGGTATGCGGCGAGGGAAGTTCGCACCAGACGGCAAAGCCCATGATGTCCGCATAGTAGAGGAACTGATCGGTCTCCACGATCTGATGCAGGCGCGCCCCGTTGAACCCCGCCTCCTTCATCAGGGTGATGTCGCGAACGATCGACCCTTCATCGGGAGGCGTGATGCCCGTCTTTTCCCAATAGCCCTGATAGAGGACGAGCTTCTGATAGAACGGAAAGCCGTTCAGGAGTACCTTGCCGTCCTTCGCGCGGAAATCGCGGAACCCGCAGTAGCTCCCCACCCTGTCGACGGGGAGCCCGTCCTTCAGGAGAGTAAATGTAAAATCATAAACGGCGGGGTCGCCCGTTGACCAGAAATACACCTGATTGTCGACAGAACTGCTTTCGATGAAGAGCTTTTGCTTGAGGATCTCCCCGTCCAGCCTCGACCGCAGGCTGCATATGGGTTTCCCGCGGAACTCCAATTGCGTCAGCAGCTCGTAGCCGTCCGTCTCCGCAAGCAGCGTCTCGCACTCCAGCTCGAAGGCGTACTCGTCGATGCGGGGCGTGATCTTGACCCGCTCCAGCCTGCCCGCTTTGTCGGCAAACTCCAGCCAGACGCTCTTCCAGATCCCCGTCGACTGCACATACCAACAGCCGTAATTGTAATTCATCCAACGCTGTTTGCCGCGCGGCTGCGAAATATCGAAGCGGTCCTCCGCCTTGACGATGAGGAGGTTCTCCCCCTCCTTCACATAGTTGGTGATGTCGAAGGAGAACCTTGCATATGCGCCCGAATGCGTGCCGACGAAATTGCCGTTCACCCATACCTTTGCCGTGTAGTCCACACCGTCGAAATTGAGAAGGCAGCATTTTCCCGCCCGTTCTTTGCCGAGCACGAACGTCCTCTGATACCAGACGCTGCTGCAGGGTTCTTCCCTGCCGATCCCGCTCGCCCCGCACTCAAACGTGAACGGGACGACGATCTCATGCGTCCTCTCAAAGCCGCCGAAGAACTGCCTTTTCTCGCCTTCATTGCCCTCATCGAACGCAAAATCCCATCTGCCGTCCAGGCTCATCCAGTCGTTGCGGACAAATTGCGGACGGGGATAATTTTCAATATAACATTTTGCGTGCTGCACTGTCTTGTCCTCTTTTTACCGTTGTCCTACCTCAGGAAGGGATGGAGACCTCCTGCGCCGCAAGCGTAAACAGGAGATAGTTTCTGAAGAAAGCCGCATCGCCCGCCGCCGTGCCGTCATATGCAAGATCGCTCGCATACAGGGCGAAATCGTTCGCGGAATTATCCGAGCACTCCGCCATGTAGAAGCGGAAGCTTTCGAGCGTCTCGCCCGCGCCGATGCCGAGCTGTTCGAGCGTCACGGTGAGGCTGAACGTCGTCACGCCGTCCCGGCGGGCGATCGCGATCGGAGCGCCCTTCGTAACGACGGTATCCGGCTTGTTCACCGTCAGCGTTTCGTGGTCGAGCTTGACCCATACGTTATCGGCGTCGCCGTTGAACCCGGTCAGGAAGTAGACGCTGCCGTCGCTGTAGATGCGGATGACGACGTCCTCCTGCCGAAACTGCCAATTGCCCGTCTGATCGAGGTTGAAGGAGGGCATATCGAGATAGATCTGTACGAATTCGAGCGCCGTGCCGTCGGTATTGAAATCGCCTTTCGTCCAGAAATCAAAGGTCACGCCCGTTCCCTCGGCGTAGGAGATCTTGGAATACATCTGATCGCGCCCCATGGCAAAGGAAAGATCGTACCCTTCGGGGATCCCCTCGGCGGGGATATCCTTGGCGAGGAGCATTTCCCCTTCCGCCGTGAACATGGGCCACGTTTCCAGCCTTGCATCCGTCCCTGCCGCCGTACCGCCGAGCGTAAGATCTGCGCCGAAATACGCAAAGTTGCCTGCATTGTCAACACATTCCGCCAGCCAGAAACGGAACCCTTCGAACGTTTCCTTCGTCACGCCGAGCTCCGCAAAGGAGACCGTCACGCCGACTGCCGTCGTACCCTTTTCCTCGTCCCTGACGATGGACGCCGCGGCTGCAAGTTTGTTCTCATCCGTCAGCTGCGTACGGGGATACCAGAGGTTTTCTCCCTCGCCGCTGAACTCCGTCCGCAGATAGACGGTGCCGTCCGCATACACGCGGATATTGACATCCTCCCGGGCAAAGCACCAGTTGGTGGGCGTGTTGTTATATTCGGGCATATCGAGATAGATGTTCAAAAACTCATCCGCTCCCGCGAAATCGCCCTTCGTCCAGAAATCAAAGGTCACGCCCGCGCCGTTCTCCGCGAGGGAGATCCTGGCGTACATATCATCGGACGCCTTTGCAAAGGAAAGATCGTACCCCGCAGGGACGTCGACGCCGGGCGCGGGCTCCGTCTCGTTGGAGGGGAAGGAGATCTCCTGCGTCGCAAGCGTAAAGAGAAGATAGTTCTCAAATCTTGCGGGGTCACCCGCCGCCTTTTCCAGATAGGCGAGATCGCTCCCGTACAGATTGAAATCGGCAGCGGAATTATCCGAACACTCCGTAAAATAGAAACGGAAACTTTCGAGCGTCTCTCCCGCACCGATCCCGAGATCTTCGAGCGTCACGGTGAGGTCGAAGGCAGTAACGCCGTTCTCTCTCGTGATGGAAAGGGGCGTATCCGCCTTCGTGAGGGTCGCGTTCGTCTTCGTGATCGTCACCGCATCGTGATCGAGCTTGCCCCATACATTGTCCACCGTCCCGTCGAACTCGGTCAGGAAGTAGACGCTGCCGTCGCTGTAGAGACGGATGGCAACGTCCTCGGCGTTGAATTTCCAATTCCCCGAATAAGGGATATTGAAGGGGGGAAGATCGAGATAGATCTGTACAAATTCGAGCGCCGTGCCGTCGGTATTGAAATCGCCCTTCGTCCAGAAATGGAAGGCAACGCCCGTTCCTTCGGCGTAGGAGATCTTGGAGAAGAACTTATCGCCGCGCGTCGTGGCGAAGGAAAGATCGTACCCTTCCGGCACGCCTTCGACGGGTGCGACGGGGATCTCTTCGGGACGAAGGATGTCCCCTTCCGCCGTGAACATGGGCCAGTTGGAAAGCTGCGCAGGATCGCCGAGCGCCTTGCCGTCGAGCTGAACGATGCCGCGCTCATACAGATTGAAGTCATAGGAACTTGCATCCGAGCACTCCATCAGCGCAAAGCGGAAGTCATCCGTGCTCTCGATGCCCAAAAATTCATAGGGAAGTTCCAAAGAGAAGGAGGTCACGCCGTCCTCGCGGGTGACAGCGACGTCCCCGATCTCGCCCGACTGATGGATGGGGTTATCGCGATTGGTCTTCCACCAGATGTTGTCCAACCCGTTGGCGACGCCGTTCTTGATCTCCGTCCCCGTGAAGTTCTTGCGGTAGATGACCTCGCCGTCGCTGTAGAGACGGACGTTGACATCCTCCGACCCGAGCCGCCAGTTGAGGCCGGTGTCGTCATAGGGAGCGTTGTCGATGAGCAGGTTGATGAATTTGAGGGAAGTCCCCTCCGTCGTGAAATCGCCGAAGGTGCGGAAGTCGAAGGTGACCGACTCACCGTTCCTTGCCGCCTTGGCAAAAAAGTGGTCTGCAACTCCCGCGTTGGCATCCGGGATCGCAAATTCCATGTTGTATCCTTCGATGAGGTCGCTCCCGCCCACGGTGACGACGATGTCGCAGCTGCCGTCATCGGTCGCAAAGGTGAATGTATAGTCCCCCGAAGCCAACGTGGAAAGATAGGTCTCGAAGATGGTCAGCACTTCGGTGCCGATATTGAATTTATACTCTTCGTTCCGGGTAAGCGCCGTACCGTTCACCGCAAGGCTTTGAAATTCCCCGCCGTTCAGGCGCATATTGAAGGCAAGATCGGCGGGCGAAGCGGCATAATAGTAGCCGTGCGCTTCCCCTACCACGACGGGATCTTTTACCGTAACGACAGGGGGATCGTCTCCGCCGTTGCCGGGGCCCTCCGTACCCGGATCTGTGCAGGCGGCAAAGGAAACCGACATCAGCACCGCGAGGCCGAGACAAACGGCCCCTTTTGCAAATTTCTTCATGCTTTTTCCTCCTTATTGGCGTTTATTTGATGCCCGATGTAATGGACAACGCGCTCATAAAATATTTTTGGAATATGAGATACACCGCAATGAGCGGGATGCTCGAGAGAAATGCGCCCGTCATGACGAGCGGAAAATCTCTGCCGCCCTGCGTCGCATTCAGGCGGTTGATGAGGGGCTGGAGCGTCATGACGTCCTCCCGCGTGAGATAGATGGACGGAGCGAAATAGTCGTTCCAGATGCCCAGGAACCAGAACACGCCCTGCGCCGCCATCGCAGGCCACAAGAGCGGCAGCATGATATGGACAAAGCTCTTGAAATATCCGCATCCGTCGATCTTGGCCGCCTCGAGAAGGGCGTTGGGGATCCCGCCCATGAATTGGATGAAGAAGAACACCATGGAGATGTTCCCGAACAGCCCGGGCAGGATGAGGGGCAGAAGATTGTTGGTGAGGTTCAATGAACTCCAGATCTGATACTGCGGCAGAAAGAGCGCCGCGAACGGGACCATCATGGAACTCATCAGCGTCAGCAGGAGCGCCCGCGAACAGGGCAGCCGCATCTTGGCAAAGGCGAACGCCCCGAGCGCGGAAGTAAACGTCCCCACGAGGATGACGGGGATCTCTACCGTCATCGTATTGAGGATGCCCCTCCCGAACGGCACGAGCTCCCAGACTTCCGCATACGCTTCCGCCGTCCAATGTACGGGGAAGAGATGCATCCCCGCCTGCACCGTCTCCTGCATAGGCTTGAAAGTCGTAAGCACCATGTAGATATACGGGAAGATCATGGTGAAGGCAAGCACGATCATGACGGCATACATCGCTCCGAGAACGACCGCGGAGAGCACTTGATTGGTTTTTTTGATCGTCTGTTCCATAAAGCCCTCCTCAATCGGTATATTGGACCCACTTACTGAACTTGAACTGCAGCGCCGTGATAAGCATGATGACTGCCGCCAGCAGGAAGGACGCCGCACTCGCAAGCCCGTAGAGGTTCTGTCCGACGCCGTAATTGCGGATAAAGTGGACGATGGTGCGCGAGCCGTACTGTCCGCCCGCGAACAGTTCGACGTCCGCATAGAGCTGGAATCCGCCGATGAGCCCCGTGATGATCGTGTAGAACAGGACGGGCGTCACGAGCGGGAGCGTGATGTGAAAGAACTTATACGCGGCGCCCGCGCCGTCCAACTCCGCCGCCTCGTAATATTCATCCGAAATGTTCTGCATCCCCGCCATGAAGAGGATGACCTGCGTCCCGATGCCGCCCCACACGTTCTTGATGATCATGGCGACCTTGATGAGCGTATTGTCGGTCAGCCACGGGATATTCGCATGGAAAAAGGCATTGATGAGGCCGTAATTCTCCTCGAACATATACCGCCAGATGTAGTTGACCGCCACGACGCTGGTCACCGCAGGCAAATAGATGACGACGCGGAAAAAGGTCTTTCCCTTGAACTTTTTGCTGTTCATGAGCGATGCGATCAGCACGGAGATGACGATGCACAGCGGCGTGGAGAGCAGCAGAAAGAGCGTATTCACAATGGAATCGAGGAATGCCTTCTTATAGGTCGGGTGAGTGAACAGCTCGACATAGCGCTCCAGCCCATCAAACTTCATGCGCCCCGAAATGGGATTGAAGTTGGTGAAGCTCCATGCGAACGAGACAATCATGCAGATCAGCGTGAACACGACAAAGCCGATGATCAGCGGCGAGACGAACGCCAGTGCCGTGATCTTTTCACGCCTGACCAACTTTCCGTCTTTATGCTTTTCCATCGCGCCCTCCCTCAGCCTTTCCAATACTCGTTCATTTCGTCAAGGGATGCCTGGAAGGAAGGCTCGAACGCTTCGAGGACTTCCTGCGCGGTCTTTTCGCCCGTATAGAGCCCCGACTGGTTGATGGTATCTTCGAGATTGGTCCTCCAGGAAGTCAGATAGGTGTAGTAGAGGATCCTCGTCTTGCCGCCGATCTTATCGTTCTCGTCCTTGAATCCGTCCACGATGTCAATGAAGATATGGCGGCTTGCGGGCGCGGTATGCCCCTCGTCAGCCATGATGCCGAGCGAATCGGGGATATACTCGTTATACGCCATGTCCTTGAGGTTGGGAACGCACTGCCCGAAGCTGTAGAACTTGCGCTGCGCACTTTCATCGAAGCACAAATACTCCGCGAGCATGAGCGCCGCACCGCTCGTTCCGCGCTCCTTCGTCTTGGCGGCGACGCAGTACCCCATCGAACCGATGAACGCCGTGCTCTTGCCGTCGTCCTCCGTGCCGTATTCGCGGTCGGGACCGGGGCCGTAGGGAACGGGCAGGATGTCTACGTTGAAGCCGTCCATCTCCCAGATGGTCGCAAAGTCCCAGGGGCCGACAAACGTCATGAGCGCGCGCTCCTGATAGAAGGCGTTGTCCGCGCCGTCGCCGTTGCCCGCAAGCCCGTCCTTAGGCGTGATGCCGTCCGTACACAGATCCCCGATGAACTGCACCGCATCCACCATGGCGGTCGACGTCAGCGTAGAAGTCGTGACCGTCTCGTCAAAGAAAGTGGCATTGTTGGAATAGACCGCATGTTCGAGTTCGTAATACGGGATGCCGTACACGTTCTCGCCCGCCCCGACGAGGAGCTTCTTCATCGCGGAACGGAACACCTCCCAAGTGACGGGCTCGCCCGAAAAGAGCGCGGTGACTTCCTCATCGTTTTGCAGATCGTTCTTTTCGATCTGCTCGTTCACGAGATCGATGTTGTATGCAAGCGTGAACGGTCCCTGATCTTTGGGAAGGGCAAAGAGCCCCGCGCCCTCGCTCTTGCCGAGGGTATAAGTCTCGGGATTGTAGTAGTACTCATTGACGGCATTGTCCCAGACGTTGGAGAGCGCCTCAAGGTCTGCGCCCTCTCCGTTCTCGCCGAGCAAGTTGAGAAGATGACCGCCGTCCACCCACTGCAAAAATTCGGTATCGGGCAGATAGAACACGTCGGGAAGATCGTTGATCTCGCCCGTCAGCTTGGTGAGATACTCGCCCGCCGAACTTGCATCGTATGTGACGTGGATGTTGGGGTATTCTGCCATGAAGTCATTGATGATGCGCTGATAGATCGCCTGCTCCTTGGCATCCCCCCAGCCGAGAAATTCGATGTTGTATTCCTTGTTCGGATCGTAGTCGTTTACGAACGGATCGACATTCGCCGAGCCGCCCGTTCCGCCGCAGCCCGCCAGCATCGTTGCGCCCAGCACCAGAGAGAGCGCCACGCCAAAGATCTTCGTCATATGTTTCATGATTTTCCTCCTTTATTTGGGTCATATCGTCATCTTGCTCAGCCGCGGCTGCTTTCAAGATCGACATCGGTGAATGTAAGGACGTTGTTGGGCGACCCTTGCAGCGCAAGAATGGTGTTGACAACGTACATATGCTTGCCGTCCCGCGAAAGGTGCATCGAATTGCTGTAAGCGGGGCGATTGTTGTTGTTTTCAAAATAGGCGAGCGGATGATCGACCAACGACCACGTTGCGCCGAGATCGTAGCTGACAAAAAAGTCCATCATCGCGCCGTCGGCAGGACGGGAGCCCGAATATTCGGTGCGCTGTGCCGTAACGAAGATGGTACCGTTCTCATCGGCGCCGTAGGGCGTCCAGGCGCAGAAGGGGCTGCTCCCGGGGAATGCCGTCGTCTTGCGCTCTTTGCCCGAAATGGCGTCTACCACCGTGACTTCCGCCTGGATCTTGTTCCCCTTCTCGGTCACGGGACCCCAATCGATGCCGTCCTCCGAAGTTTTCCAATAGATGGGAACGCCGTTCTCCCCGACCATTTCGATGGTGAGAAGGTACTTTCCGTCCTTGATCCTGGTGACGCAGGGCATCCCCGGGCGCTGTGTGGGGCTGTCGAGCGCGACGACCTCCTGAAGCTCGCTCCACGCCTTGCCGTCCGCCGTCGTCTTCATGGCGATGCGCTGCGAATGATTATTGTGATCGGTCTCATCCGCAAAGATACAGGTGAGCATCCCCTCTCCGTTCACATAGAGGTTGCCCTCCCAGCAGCCGTTCTCATTGCCGCCCGAATTTGCGGCATTCTGAGAGCGGGTGATCTCGGACATAAACGACCAGGTGAGCCCGACATCCTTGCTGATATAGAGGTTGAGCACCGTCTGATAGAAGGTCTCCGCACTCCCGTCCAGCGAAGTCGCCACGAGCAGGATATCCCCCTTCTTCATCTCCGTTCCGACATCCTCGGGCAGCACATACAAGGTCGGCTGCCAGCGCGCGTCGAATGCGTATCCTTCGTAGTTGGGGTCGTGGACGTTTTCATCGTTCTTGACGAACGTCTTGCCCTTGTCCGTACTTCTGTAGATGGGGATGCCGCTGTCGGAGAAGTCCTCACCCGTCGCCACCAGCGTCCCGTCATCCGCCTCCACAATGCGAGCATACGCATGGTTCGCATCGTGCGAGATGACTGTGGGCTCGGTGCAGGTCAGCGTTTCGTGAAACACGCCCGAAGACTCCCCTTCATGATCGGAGGGTCCTCCCTCTCCCGGCGCACACGCCGCACCGCATACCAGCATACCCGAGAGCATGACTGCCGCCACGATCTTTCCGATTGCCTTCATAGTTCCTCCTTATACTTTAAGATCGTTGATCGAAGCAGATCGGCTTGAACGATCTCCTTCGATACCATTATCCCACAGCGCCTTGCAAAATACAATCCCTCAATTTTCGAAAATCCGAAACATGGGTTATTTTTACAAGATTTCTCGAATTTCAAAACCCTTGACAAAATGATAATATCGATATATAATTGTGACATGGATACATCTGCAAGCTACGATCTGAACGATGAATTACAACTTGACAGGTTCGCCGCGGCGCTCAACTCCACCGTCAGGCGCAAAATGCTGCGCCTTCTCGGGGAAAACAGCTACAGCGTTTTGTCCCTTGCGGAAACGCTCAATCTCTCTGTCAGCACCACCGCGTTCCACTTAAAATTCCTGAAAGAAGCAAATCTGATCAAAGTGCTTCCCAACCCCAACAAACGGGGAAACGAGAAGATCGTGACGCAGGGGCTTGCCAATGTGCAGATCGACTTTCGCTCGCCTCTGCAATACAAAAGCGCCGAATTTATCTATAACATCCCCATCGGAAGTTATACGGCCTTTGATATCAAGCCCCCGTGCGGCCTCGTCAACGAACACGGGATGCTCTATATGCACGATAACCCGAACGTATTCAGCACGCCCGAGCGCTTCGGCGCCATTTTGCTCTCGCTTTCCAAGGGCTATGTCGAATATACCATCCCCGCATTTGAATACAAAAACAAAACCATCTCAAGCTTTACGTTTTCCTTAGAGCTCTGTTCCGAATGCCCCAACTACAACAACAACTGGAAATCGGACATCACGTTCTGGATCAACGGAAAAGAAGTTTGCACTTACAGAAGCCCCGGCGATTACGGCGACAGGAGAGGGCGGTTTCCCATCCCCCACTGGCCCGCCAATTCCACGCAGTACGGTATGCTGAAAAAGATCCGCATCGACGATATGGGCACATACATCGATGAGACGCTCGTCAGCATGGTCACACTTCCCGAACTCGAGCTCAACCGCTACGACCTTACCACCCTGCGCATCGGCATCAAGGAAAATGCAAGATACATCGGGGGCATCAATCTCTTCGGAAAGAACAGCGGGGATACCGAACAGGACATCATCGTCCAGGTGAGCTACCGGACACAATGAACTTTACGCAAAAAGAAAAGGGGCGCGCTCTGCAAAATTGCAGAGCGCGCCCCGCCGCTTTCAATTGCATTTCATACATGATCGATATACTTACGATAGGCGGAGGACGTCGTGCCGAGCCGTTTCCGCACATCCTGATCATCGCCTGCACTGAGCCGAAGCCGACCGCCTCGGCAATCTGTATCACGTTCATCGCGCCGTCGGCAAGCAGCGCCTTGCTGCGCTCAAACCGCACATCCGCAATGGTACCAGCAATGTTAATGCCCGTACAGCGGTGAAATTCTCGCGACAGATGGAATTCGGAGACTCCAACGGCACAAGCAACTTCATCGACTTTGGCACCCTCGGAAAAGTAACCAAAGAAATGACAGAAAAACCAAATAAAGCAGGGCTCCCGAAAAAGATTTGCAACGCAAAGATTTTTTGGAAAGAAGGTGAGACGCGCGTTGTGTGCAACTGCACAGTGTGTTGTGCGCGCGCTTTGGACTAAGGATTTTGCTTAATCAGTGCAAAATCCGCGACCGCAGGCGGCACTTCACCTTCAGAACGTGGCATTGTTCTTATGCGACCATTGCGGAGAATATTTGGATGACTTCCTGTACATATCCGGGAAAGAAAACCGCAGGGCGATAAAATCCAATGTTGCCCAAAAGATACAGGCTGATGCAACTTCGAGAAGATACGCGCAAGATACATGGTTATCTACGGATAACAATAGGTTCCAATTTCATATCATCAGAAAGGCAGCCGTAAAGGCTGTCTTTTCCTATCCTATGAGCAAGTAGTGTTTTGGTAGTGAACGGTATGATTTGGATTGGGTAAAAGCGGAAAACAGGCGCCCCCACACTGTTCCATCCCGGATAATTTTAAAAAAATATCCCTCACGCCAAACAGTCTAACAGATTCTTCTCTCTGTTATATCTCTCCCTTACATTGTTCTCAAAATTTCCAACACCTCTGCAGCATTCGTATCCGGCTTGACTTTAGGCATGACTTTCATGATTTTGCCATGCTCGTCAATGAGGAATGTCGTGCGGACAACACCCATGCTTGTCTTTCCGTACAGTTTTTTCTCCTGCCACACGCCGTATGCTTGGATCGCCTGCAATTCGGGATCGGACAGCAAAATGAAAGGCAAATTATACTTTTCCGCAAATTTTTCGTGCGAGGAGACACTGTCTTTACTGATGCCGATGACAACGGCGTTTTTCTTTTCAAATTCGCTGTACGCAGATGCAAAAGCACACGCCTGCCGCGTGCATCCGGGCGTGTTGTCCTTCGGATAAAAGTATAAAACCACCTTTTTACCGAGAAAATCGGACAGAGATACCATCTTTCCGTCTTTATCCGCGAGCGTAAACGCCAGCGCCTGCATTCCTTCCTGTAACATAAATTATCTCCTATACAATGTTATTTCGTTGTGCTTTTTCTATATTATACCAAACTTTGACCGCAAAAGCAATATTTCATCAAAAACCGCGAAATGTTTTCATGATCCGTGCCCCTTCTCATGCCGTACCGCATAGCGCTCGGCGAGGCGGAAGAGGAGGCGTTGGAGGGCAATTCGCTCCGCTTCTAATGCGGTGATTCCTTTGCGCAAAGCCGCCTTATGCCTGCGAAAGGAGAATGCCTATGACCGGATGAAAGCTTTTGCGGAAAGCCTTGAAATACTAAGCCGAGGGAAACACCTCGGCTTTTTGCAGCAGGAAAAACGCCTTCCCATAATACAGACGAATAAAATAACGCTCAATTTTTGCGGATTTGCACATCTTCCATAAGTGAGACAAATAGTTCATATTCAAATTCGTGATATTGAAAGGGCTTTCGTTTGATTGACAGCCGCGTGTTGCGAAGCTATAATGGCACTATCAAACAAATGCAGGCAACAAAGGCGTTGCAAAGCTCCCGTAAATAAGGGGCTTTGCGGCGTCTTTTTTGTTTGCGCACTTGGAGGTATGTATGATGAATGTTCCCCAGATCTTTGCATCCGACGTCTTCAACTGTCAGGTCATGCAGGAGCGTCTCCCCAAGGAGATCTATAAGTCGCTCGTCAAGACCATCCGCTTCGGGCATCCGCTCGACATGAGCGTTGCAAACGTCGTCGCCAACGCCATGAAGGACTGGGCGGTGGAGAAGGGCGCGACCCACTTCACCCACTGGTTCCAGCCCATGACGGGCATCACGGCGGAAAAGCACGACAGCTTTATTTCGCCCACCAAGGACGGCAAGGTCATCATGGAGTTTTCGGGCAAGGAGCTCGTGATGGGCGAGCCGGACGCCTCTTCCTTCCCCTCGGGCGGGGTGCGCGCCACCTTCGAAGCGCGCGGCTACACGGCGTGGGACCCCACTTCCTTCGCCTTTGTCAAGGACGGCACCCTCTACATCCCCACGGCGTTCTTCTCGTACAGCGGCGAAGTGCTCGACAAAAAGACGCCGCTCTTAAAGAGCATGGAAGCGCTCAACAAGGAGGCGCTGCGCATTTTGCGGCTGTTCGGCAACACGACGGCGCAGCGCGTCATCGCGCAGGTCGGGGCGGAGCAGGAATACTTCCTCATCGACCGCGCCGTCTACGAAAAGAGAAAGGACCTCATCTTCACGGGCAGGACGCTGTTCGGGGCGAAAGCGCCCAAGGGGCAGGAGCTTGAAGACCACTATTTCTGCCCCATCAAGCCGCGCGTTTCGGCGTTCATGAAGGAGCTCGACGAAGAACTGTGGCGGTACGGCATCCTCGCCAAGACCAAGCACAACGAGGTCGCGCCCGCCCAGCACGAGCTTGCGCCCATCTTCACTTCCATCAACGTGGCGTCCGATCAGAACCAGCTCATGATGGAGATCATGAAGGAAGTCGCGAGCCGCCACGGGCTCGTATGCCTGCTGCACGAAAAACCCTTCGAGGGCATCAACGGCTCGGGCAAGCACAACAACTGGTCGATGGGCACGGATACGGGGCTCAACCTGCTCGACCCCGGCACGACGCCCGCCGAAAACGGTCAGTTCATGCTCTTTCTGATGGCGGTCATCAAGGCGGTCAACGACCATCAGGATCTTCTGCGCCTCTCCGTGGCGAGCGCGGGCAACGACCACCGCCTCGGCGCGAACGAAGCCCCGCCTGCCATCGTCTCGGTATTCGTGGGTGAAGAGCTCGAAGCCATCCTCGCGGCGCTCGAAAAGGAGGAGACGTACAGGGGCTCCGACCGCAAGGTGATGAAGCTGGGCGTCGATTCGCTGCCCGTCATCCCCAAGGATACGACGGATAGGAACCGCACCTCCCCCTTCGCCTTCACGGGCAACAAGTTCGAGTTCCGCATGGTGGGCTCCTCCTTCTCGCTCGCAGGGCCCAACATCACCATCAACGCGATCGTCGCGGATACCCTCCGTCAGTTTGCCGACGAGCTGGAACAGGCTCCCGACTTTACGGCGGCGCTCCACGCCCTCGTCGTGCGCACCATCCGCGAAAACAAGCGCATCATCTTCAACGGCAACAACTATTCGCCCGAATGGACGGAGGAAGCGGCAAGGAGAGGGCTGTGCAACCTCAAAAACGCCGCCGAAGCGCTGCCGCACTTTGCGGACGAGAAGAACATCGCCCTCTTCGAGCGCATGAAGGTGTTCACGGCGCGCGAAGTCGTCACCCGCACCGAGATCATGCTGGAAAATTACTCCAAAGTACTCGGCATCGAAGGCTTGACCATGCTCGACATGGCGCGGCGCGACATCTTCCCCGCCGTCAGCGGTTATGTGCGCGAGCTTGCAAAGACGGCTGCCGAAGTGAAAGCGGCGCTCCCCGGGGCGGAGACGCCCGCCGAGGAAGAGACGGCAAGAGAGCTTCTTGCCTTAAGCACCGAGATCGCCGCAAAGGCGAAGGAGCTCGAGGCGCTGCTTAATAAGGCGCAGACCGTTTCCGAGACGGCGGCGCAGGCCGCGTTCTTTGCGGAGAAAGTGATCCCCGTCATGCAGCAGCTGCGCTCCGCCGCAGACGAAGCGGAAAGTCTCACCGACGAAAAGGCATGGCCCTTCCCGACGTACGGCGATCTGCTGTTCAGCGTGACTTAAAAAATGGGAGAAGCGGCGCAGGCGGAAGAGACGCCATGCGGTATCCCGCCGCCTTCCCCGGATAAAACTTGCTATTGAGACTATGAACAAATTTTGGAGGTAATCTATGGAAATTTTCGGATCGACGGGCGTTTGGTTTCTGATCGGCGCCATCCTCGTCTGGTTCATGCAGGCAGGGTTTGCCATGGTGGAAACGGGCTTCACGCGCGCAAAGCACGCGGGCAACATCATCATGAAGAACCTGCTCGATTTCTGCCTCGGCACCATCGTGTTCGTGCTGCTCGGGGCGGGGCTTCTGATGGGAGAGGACGCCCTCTTCGGGCTCGTCGGCATCCCCAATTTAGACTTGTTCTCGAATTTCGAGACGTATGACTGGTCGACCTTCTTCTTCAACCTTGTGTTCTGTGCGACGACGGCGACCATCGTCTCGGGCGCGATGGCAGAGCGCACTAAGTTCCTCTCCTACTGCATCTACTCCCTCGTCATCAGCGCCGTCGTTTACCCCATCGAGGCGCACTGGGTGTGGGGCGGCGGCTGGCTCACCAACGAGATCGCGGGCGTCTACTACGTCGACTTCGCGGGTTCCTCGCTCATCCACATGGTAGGCGGCATCTCCTCCTTCATCGGCGCGCTCATCTTGGGCCCCCGCTGGGGCAAGTACCTCGATAAGGACGGCAAGCCCACCTTAAAGCGCAAAGAGGCGAAGTTCGTCCGCGCCATCCCCGGGCACAACATCCCCATCGGCGCGCTCGGCGTGTTCATCCTCTGGTTCTGCTGGTACGGCTTCAACGGCGCGGCGACCTCGGGCATGACGCAGCTCGCGCAGGTCCTCGTCACGACGACGGTCGCGGCGGCGACGGGCACCATCTCGACGATGGTCTTTACCTGGATCAAAAACAAGAAGCCCGATGTCTCCATGACGCTCAACGGCTCTTTGGCGGGGCTCGTTGCCGTGACGGCGGGCTGTGCGAACGTCGATGTCGTCGGCGCCTTCTTCATCGGGCTCGTCGCGGGCATCCTCGTCGACGTCGCCGTCGAAGTCATCGATAAGAAGCTGCACGTCGACGACCCCGTGGGCGCCATCGCGGTGCACGGCGTCAACGGGCTCTGGGGCACCATCGCCGTCGGGCTCTTCTCGACGGGCATCAACCCCGTGGGCGATTCGGCGCAGAAGGGCCTCTTCTACGGCGGCGGTTTGAATATGCTCGGCGTACAGCTTTTAGGCATCGTCTGCATCGCCGCATGGACGATCGTCTGCATGATCGCACTCTTCCAGATCCTCAAACACACCTGCGGCATCCGCGCTTCCAGGATCGAGGAGATCGAAGGGCTCGACAAGCACGA
>CALVPY010000003.1 GCA_944354535.1 uncultured Clostridia bacterium | reverse complement strand
ATGAGTCCGGTTGGGTACCGAACTCATTGCCAAACTATTTGATTAAATTTTTGTCCAAACTTTGGGGCTCACTTCACTTTTACGGTGTTGCTGTTTTTTTCGGACGCAGTTCCCGAAAGGACGGCGGAGGTGCCGTCCGAATAGAACACGGTGTATTGAGGCGTGCCGTCCGATGCCGTCGTCTGAGAGATAGAAGTCACATATACCTCGTTGGAAGTGCCGCCCGTGGAGCACCCCGTGAGCGCCAGCCCTAAGGTGAGGATGCCCGCCGCCGTGCAGATGGCGGCCGTCTTTGCAAATTGCTTCATAATATCCTCCTGCGCGCGGGGGCGCGGTTTTCGCCGCGGGGCGCGGTTTTCGCCGCTGCGCCCGTTTGCTCTTTTTTCGTATTTGATTATACCCAAAAAAATGGAAGATAGCGTTATCGCCGTATGTGTTTTTTGTTAAAATTGTGCGAAGAAAAGCGTGGGGCGTTCTTTGTTTGTTTTATTGCCTCCCCTGTGTAAGGGGGTGAGCCGCGCATGATACGCATCGCCACGGTGTGGCGTGCGCGCGCGGCGAACTGAGGTTTTTGCCATTGTGGGCAAAAACCGTGACTGAGGCGGCGTTCCCCTTGCGCCGCCGAGACGGTGGCTTGCCAAGGCCTCCTCAATATAGCCTCCCCTGTGTAAGGGGAGGTGGCAGGCGAGGAACGAGCCTGACGGAAGGGTTGTTTTACTCGCGTAGTTCCGACCTTTACAACCCTTCCGCCTCGCTTCGCTCGGCAGCATCTCGCGCGGTAGAGACCGCGCTCGGTCAGGGGATGCCCCGAACAATGGGGCATCCCCAAGCTCGTAAATGGTCAACGCCACACTGTGGCGTTGCCAAGAAAGCATTTGCTCGCCCCTTGCACAGGGAGGGCGTGAGAAAGAACATTTTTAGTGCTTTTCCCTTGCCTCCCTCTTTGAGGGAGGTGCCGAGCCATCGGCGCATGCGCCGATGGTTCGGCGGAAGGAGTATAAAAGCGCCGTCGCGCGGGCATTTGCCCGCGCGGCGGCGCAAGAAAGTTTTTCTCGGGCAAATCCTTGCAAATTATTCCGTTCTGTGTTATACTGCTCTTGTCACGCAAACTGAATAGCAAGGGTTAAAATTGACGCAAATTGGGGATCGGAATATGGTATTCCGTATCCTCTTTATCCCCATGTTTGCGTCAATACGATGGTAACCTTTCGGGAGTTTGCGTGACAACAAATCGGGGATACTGAATGCAGGGCGTGTCCTCGGTTTGGGGGCACGCTCTTTTTTTGCCCTGCAAATAAAATTTTTTGGAGGGTGAGGGATATGATCTGCAAGAAATGCGGCGCGAAGTTCGAAGGCAACTTCTGCCCCAAGTGCGGTACGCCCGCAGAAAAGGAGCTGACCGTCTGCCCCAAGTGCGGGCAGGAACGGGGCGCGGGCGACCGCTATTGCCCGAAATGCGGCTACGATTTTGCGCGTTCCGATCGGAAGGAGGGCGTAAGTTTCGGCGCGAAGGCGGCGGAGGCCGTCAAAAGGGTGCCGAAGAAGGCGTGGGCGGCGATCGCGGCGATCGTGCTCGTTGTCATCGCGATCATTGTGCTTGTTTCCGTGCTCTCCAACAAGTTCCGCATCGGCGTGGTGGAAAAGATCGGGATCGGCGACAGCCGCGAGAGCGTCATCGAACTTTTGGGCGAACCATACGACTATCAGGAAAGCAGATCGGTGTTCACCTATTACAGTAACAATTATCTGAAGCTTTTGGAAAAGAATGACAGCTTCGATTCCGACGACATCGAGGATTGGGGCGACTTTGAGGATGCCTTCAACGAAGCAATGGAGCTGGAGCAGAAATTGCAGACGGAAGAATATAAATACATCGAAGTGCGATTTGATGCGGAAGGCGTTGTCACAAGCGTCGCGTTTGATAAATCGCGCAGTGAACAAACAAAGGATGAAAGCAAATCGATAGAACAGTATGAAGTGCTCTCGGTTTCATATGTAGACGATGGAGAATATGAGATAATCTACAAGATATATTATCAAGACGGCAGTTATCGGTTAACGACAATAACAGCGGAAGAAGACGATAATGGCAATGATTTGATCTGGTATGATGCGTGGGGGCAGACCTCACTAATGACAAAAATACCATCTGGTGAGGCAGCTGCAACATCATCTTATCCTTGGTCGATTTTGACAATTGTTGTCGTCTTGGCAATTCTTATCGCAACTGTTATTATGATCAAGAAAAGAAAAGTGAAAAGAAAGAGTTTAAGATGTAATGTAAAATGACTGTAAAAGGCGGAAAGACGATCAAGCTAAAATAAAGCGTTTTTTCGGCGCCGCCGCGCGGGCAGTTGCCCGCGCGGCGGCGCTTTTGTCCGCTCCGTTTCTCTCTCTCCAAGGGGGGAGGCGAGGGGGAGGGGAAAAGAGACTCGGCGGATCGGCCTCGGAAGGCTCGGCGGCGGCCGCGGCGAAAGGCAAAAATCCCCCCTTGAAATCTCTCAAAAGATATGTTATACTAAGGGCAGGAACAACAAGGAGGATCTTATGGACATCTCCAACGCCTCGCGGTTCATCAACAGTTACAACCGCATCGAAGCGCAGCTCAAGCTCGTGTACAACGCCAAGGCGACGCAGAACTTTACCGACCTCGTCAAGCGCTGCGCAGACCTCGACATCACCGTGCGCCGCTATGAGAGCGAGCTCATCGACTACGGCAAACTGAGGAACGCCATCGTCCACCGCACGGACGGGGGCGCGGGCGAGACGGTCATCGCCGTTCCCTGCGACGAAGTCGTGCGCCACATCGAGTTTATCGAAAAGCTCTTATGCCACCCGCCCCGCCTCATGGATGCGATCAAGGTCAAAAAAGTCACTTCCGTCTTTGCCGATAAGCCCGCCATCTCCGCCGTGGAAACGTTCGCCGCTTACCGCCAGAAGACGCTGCTCGTCTACGACCACGGCACCATGATCGGCGCGGTCAACACCTATCTTCTCTATTCCAAGATCTTGCAGGTGGCCGCCTCCGGCAAGAGCGTTACCGACTTTCTCCTCACGACCCCCTGCCGCGAGCTCGTGGACGAGGAGGAGATGAAGCGCTATCTCATCGTGAGCAGGGAGGCGACCGTCTTCGACGTCTTCGTCGCCTTCGAGGAAAAGCGCGATCTCACCGCCGTCATCGTCACGGAGAACGGCACCTTCGGCGAAAAGGCGCTCTCCATCATCACCCCCTCCGATTTCCCGCGCATCAACCGCTATCTCGAAAATTACAACGCCAAGCCCTTCTGAGGGGCGGCAGAGTGACTTTGAGAGCGGGAAAAATATTTCCGAAAAAAAGTTGCAAAAACGGGAAAAAATTTTCACCAAAACGCTTGACAAAAACAAAATGTGTGCTATAATAAGGGCACAACAAGGAAGTAACCAACACGGCGAACCTCAATCGAACAAAAGGAACAGCCAAATTTCACTTCCCGGTCAAAGGATGCATTCCGAAAGGATAAGTCGTTTGAACAAAGGAACATAAGTTTGATCTGTGGACGGTTCCGAAACGGAATTGAAACCAAGGACCTTTGCAAGAACGAAGTATCCAAGAAGATATGCCTTCCCCCAAATCGGTTAGAAAAAGTTTGGAGAACCTCTTGCAAGAGAACAGGGATTCCTTCCACAGACGGTTTGTTTCCGGCGCAGAAAGAGATCGGGAAAGCCGATGGAAAGTTACCAATTGTTGTGACGAGTATCAAATTTATTGCTCGAAACCCTTCAAATCGCATTCAGAGGGAACAAAGTCTTTGGCAATTTGAAAAGCATTTTTTCAAGATCCAATGAAAGAAACTTTTCAGATCGGGTCAAAGAAAGATTTCAGAGAGATCGCAAAATTGTCTTTTCGGAACAGGCAAGATGAAAGCTTGGTTGGGAAGAAAGATAGGGAAACGATCGGAGGCTCTGAAAAATAAGAAACGACACGGAATGGATGGGAAGAAAAGAGCGGGAAGATCGTAAAAGGGAAAGAAAAATTTTTCCGGATCGAGATTTTGACCGAAAGAAAAAAGTAGGGAAAAGCCTGTAAGTTCGATCAATGAGGAATACTTTTCGGAATCAGCGGTCGGATCAATAAATTTCATATTCGTCAACAAGCGGTGCATCAAACGATGCACCGCTTACTTTTTGTTCCGCACGGGCGGGTTCGGGGGCGATCCCCGCCGTCAGGGGCAGGGAGAAGGGCTTTGCTTTTCTGCCGATCTCCCGCTGCGTCCCGCGGACGAACAGACCTCGTTTGAGCTGTTTTCGGGGAGCGTTCCGCCCCGTCCGAACTGCGCTCGGGGCGCTCCGTACGGGCGGGTACTTAGAAGCTTCCGAAAATAAGAGGCGCAGCCGCCCCCGCGGTTTGCGGGGGCGGCTGCGCCTCTCAGGCGTACGCGTATTTTATGCGCGCTTCTTGTTCTTTTTGAGGGCCTTGTCGCGCTCGAGGATGCGTTCCATGAGCGCGAGGCTCCCTTCGGCGCGGGTGCGCGCCTCCGCAAGGCGCCAATTTTCCGCGCCGCCGCCGTTCCGGAAGGCGGAAAGCTCTTCCCGCGCTCCCTCGAGGAGGGTGCAGACGCCGTCCATATCGCTGTCGCGTTCCTTCTGGGCGACGGCGCTCGTCGCGTAGACGAGCTTATCGCAGTCGCCGAGGAGCTTGTTGGCGCGGTTGATGCGCTCGACGAGGCGGTCGGGCGCGCTCTCGTCTGCGTCGGCAAGGGCGGAAGAGAAGGCGGTGATGTTCTCTTTGATCTCCGCATGAGAGGGCAGGCGAGAGGCCTTCCTCAAAAACAGCAGGATGAGGATGCCGACGACGATAATGGCGGCGTAGATGAGGTAATTGAGGAGCAGTTCGCCCGAAGTTCCGGCGGCTTCGGCGGCCGGTTCGGTCAGGAGCAGAAATACATTCATTGTCTGTCACCTCTTTCATAGGAAGCGTTGGGCCGCATCGTGACTTCGAGGCGGTCGTAGGGGATCTCGAGCCCGTTCTCGTTGAGGACTTTCAGCACGGTGTCGCGGATGGCGGCGTGCGTCGTCCAGTAAAATTCGTTGGGCGTCCATACGCGCACGGAATAGCCGACGGCGCTCGCCTGATAGTCGGTGATGACGACGGAGGGCGCGGGCGTATCCACGACGTTGGGAATGGCCTTCACCCCTTCGAGCACGACGCGCTTGACCGTCTCGGGGTCTTCGCCGTAGGCGACGGAGAAGCCGAAGGCGATGCGCCGCATGGGCATGGTGCTGTAATTGACGAGCTCGCTCCCCAAAACGTCGCTGTTGGGGATGATGACGGTGTCGTTGTCGGGCGTCAGAATTTTGGTATTGAAGAGGCGGATCTCCTGCACGCTGCCCGTGTAGTCGCCGATCTTGACGCTGTCTCCCTTCTTGAAAGGCTTTGAAAAGATGATGATGACGCCGTTCGCAAGGCTGCCGAGGCTGTCCTTCAGCGCGAGGGCGACGGCGAGGGCGACGGCGGAAAACGCCGCGATGATGCCCGCCGTGGAGAAGCCCAGAGAGCTGACGAGCACGATGACGAGCGCGATATACAGCACCACCGTCAGGATGGACAGCACAAAGGTGGAGGCGGCGCGGTCGAGCTTGCGGCTCTTGAGCGAGGCGGAGCGGGCGATGATCTGTACGATGCGGATGACGACGAGCCCCAAAACGAGGAAGGCGAGCGTGCGCACGATGACAAGGCCGGTGTTGTTCACGAACTGCTCCCAGAAGGCGCTCATGCCGCTTACGATCTTTTCCCAAAAAGTCATGGCAGATTTCTCCTTTTTTAGTCGCGGGCGCGCGCGCCCGCATACAGGCAATATTGTAGCATACAGCCCCTTCGTTGTCAACTTCTTGCCGAAAGAACGCCTGCAGGCAGGGCGGTCAAAGGAGCTTTCGAGGCAGCCCGTCCTGTTTTTTTGTGAAAGTTTGTCCCCTCGGACGGATAAACTTGAAAAAAGCGGCGGTTTGTGGTAAGATGGTCTCATTCGGGAACGGATGCCCGCGCGCATCCCCATGAACGTATGCAGAAGAAGCTCGTAAAACTCATCCACGGCATGATCGTCGCCCTGCTCGCCGGGGCATTTTGTGCTGCCGCGGGGCTTGCCCTGTGGCAGTCGGCAGATCTCATCTCTCAGCGCAGCGACCTTGCGCGCATCGAGGCGATGAACGCCGTCCTTGCGGCGCATCAGGAGGAGGTGCCCGCCGATGCGTCCGGCCCTGCCGCCGCGCGCGCCGTGCTCGAAGAGAACGGCTATACCGACTTCTCCCTTGACCAGCGCAGGGGGGAGCTCTTCTATCTGAGGAACAGCCGCACGTTCTATGCCGCGCCTGCGGCGGAACGGAGCTGGTATTCCACCGCCGCCCTCGGGCATACCGCTTCCTGTTCGGGGATCGATCTCTTCCGCGGCCGCTGTGAGGTCGTCCTCACGTCGCTCTTTTCGGACAGCCAGTATTATTTTCATCTCTTCAACGGGACGGCGGATCCGGAAGCGCTCGCCGCGTCGGTGGGGGAACGGGAGATCTCCCTCCCCGGCGGAGAATATGAGCGTGCGGCGCTTGCGGAGTACTTTACGCATACCCTCTTTTATGACGGGGGATCGCTCTTTGGCTACCGCGCGGAGGGGAAGAAGCTCGAACGCGAGGCGGCGGATGCCTCCGATCCCGCTTATTTCGGCTATGAACTCTGCGTGACGGCGGGGGTCGCCGCCATCCCGGAGGGCGCCTTCGCGGGGGCATATTTCACCTCCGTCAACCTTTCCGACAGCGTAAAAAAGATCGGGGCGGGGGCCTTTGCGGGCTGTGACTATCTGGAGGAAGTCACTTTTCCCGCCGCGCTTGAGAGCATCGGCGCGGAGGCGTTCGCCCGATGCAGGGCGCTGTATGCCGCCGACCTTCCCTCGGGCGTGAGCGCTCTGGGGGCGGGGGCCTTTGCGGGCTGCGAAGGGCTCGCCCGCCTGTGCATCCCGCGCGCGCTTTCCGATGTGCCGGAGGACGCCTTTGCGGGCTGTACGCGCATCACCGTCGTCAACTGCGAGGGAACGGCGGAGGAGACGGCGGCGATCCGCGCGCTCCTGCCCGCGGCGGAGGGGCGCACCGTGCGCTATGAGGGGAAGGATTACCTCGCGGGATATGTGCGCAATGTACGCGAGGAGGAGACGCTCACCTTTGCCGCAGAAGGGGTCGTCGGGCTCGTGCGCAACCTCGGCATCGCGGGCTCGGCGGTCTGGGAAGAGACGGAGCACGCCTGCCGCACCGTCGGGGCGGAGGGCTTCGCTTATACGGGATATTCCCGTACGGTCAGGCTGCGCGAGGGCGTGCCCGCCGTGGAGGAGTTCGCCTTCTTCCGCTCGGGGGCGCAGTTCGTCACGCTGCCCGCGTCGCTCCGAACGATCGGGCAGGGCGCCTTTTCGGGCTGTTACCGCCTGCGGGAGTTTTTTGTGGCGGAGGAAAATCCCCGCTATTTTGCCGCGGACGGCGTGCTCTTCTCCCTCGAGGGGGCGGGCGCCGTGCTCACGGCCTTCCCTTCGGGGCGGGCGGGGGAGTATCGCGTTCCCGAGCGCGTCGAAAAGGGCGGAAAGAGCTATCCCGTGACGGCGATCGCGCCCTATGCCTTTGCATATGCGCCCCTTCTGACGCGCGTGGACCTGAACGGTGTGCCGGCGGGCGAGGGCAACTTCCTCGGGTGCCGCGCCGAATTGGAAAACGGGCGTTTTTGAGGACATTTTTGTTGACATACTGCACAAAATAACGAATAATCCTCGGCCTGCATTCAGAAAAATTGAAAACAGGCGGAGAAAGATGGAAAAAACGAGCGGCTTTGGGTTGACAGAAGGGGGCAAATACTTTATAATAATTTCATCGGTAAGTGAGGAAGGCGGGTCTTTCCGCTGCGGCCGATATGCAAGGCCGATCTCCGTGCCCCCTTCGCGCACAGGATTAGGAAACGAGGAAAGAAATGGAAGAAAATACGGGAATACAGAACGAAGCTCCGGAGCGGGAGTCTACCATCCGTCTCGGCGAGCTGTTTGCGGCGCTCTGGAAGAACATCGTCCTTCTCGCTGTCATCACCGCCGTCATCTTTGCGGCGGGGCTCGTCTATACGTTCGGGATCGCCGAAGAGAAATTTGCCTCTACGGCGACCTTTTCCGTCGTCATCAACGACGATGCGGACAGCACTCAGCCGTCCAACGAGTTCGACCTCACCAATTCGCAGAAACTCATCGGTACCGTGGTCAGCCTGATCAAGGGCGATAAGATCTACGGCATGGTCGAAGACGCCCATCCCGACGTCACGGAAGCCGATCTCGGGAGCTGCGTCACCGTCTCTTCGAGCGACGACAGCTTTATCATCTCGGTCACCGCAGAGCATCCGAACAAGACCACCGCCATGAATATGGCGAATTTCGTGGTCGATGCGCTCATCAACTATACCAATACCTCTGACGACAATCTGGCGCTCGTCCTGCGGAATGCGGTCACGAGGATCTCGTACGCCAAGCTCGGCACCTACTCTTCGCCCAATAAGGTCCTCTATTCGGCGGTCTCGCTTTTGGGCGGCCTTGTCGTGGGCTGCGTCGTCGTGTTCATCAAAGAGTTTGCGTCCAACAAATTCCGTACGCGCAAGGAAGTGGAGGAGCTGCTCGAGGACCGCGTCATCGGCGCCTTCGTCGACGACAAGAGCAAGAAGGAGAAGGGGCGGCGCAAAGGACGCGGCAGCCACAGCGCCACGCGCCTGGTGGAACCCTCCGTGCGCAGCTACGAGCCGTACAACAACCTTCTCACCAACATCCGCTATTCCGATCTCGAACATCCCTACGGGGTCATCATGATCACCTCGACGGGCGAGGGCGAGCTCAAGAGCACGACGCTTGCAAATCTTGCTGCCTGTGCGGCGCACAACGGCAAGAAGGTGCTCCTCATCGATCTCGATCTGCGCAAGGCGATCATGCACCGCGTGTTCACCGTGCCGCGCGAACGCGGCATCGTAGATTTCCTCGACGGTTCGCGCAGTGAGGAAGAGGTCATCAAGCACACCGCGTCGGGCGTCGACCTCATCACGGCGGGCAGGAAGGTGCTCAATCCCGTTGCCGTCATCGAGGACAGCCGCCTCGGCCAGTTCATCGAATCGCTTCGCATCCGCTACGACTACATCTTTCTGGATGCTCCGCCCGTGCTCGTCTGTTCGGACGCCCAGGCGATCTCCAAGTTCAGCGACGGCGTCATCTTCAACGTCGCCATGCGCGACGTCAAAAAGAAGGACGCGCGCGAAGCCGTTGCGAGCCTGAGGCTGGTCGGCGCGCGCATCATCGGGATCAACACGACGAAGTGCGATCCCAAGGGCCGCGGCGGATATTATTACTACTATTACAGCCACGGCGGCTATTATTCGGATAACGAAAGAGCGGACAGGCACCATGACTGAGTTCCGCACGGAGGGAGGTGCGCGATGATCGATATCCACAGCCATATCCTCCCCGGGGTGGATGACGGCGCCGAAGATCTCGGCGTGGCGCGCGCCATGGCAGAGCGGTACCGCGAGGCAGGTGTGGAGGAGGTCATCTGCACGCCCCATCAGAATGCGGAGCATCGGGATGCCGCGCGGCTGAAGGAAGCGTTCGCGTCCTTTTCCGAGGCGATGCGCGATCTTCCCGTCAGCTTTTATCTCGGCGCGGAGATCTACTACTATCCCGGCATGGCGGAAGACCTTGCCGCGGGGAAACTGCTCACCCTGAACGGGAGCCGCGCCGTGCTCGTCGAATTTTCCACGCGGGAGGAGACGGCCATCGCAGATGCCGTCTTCGATCTTGCGGCGGCGGGGTTCCGCCCAGTCGTGGCGCACATCGAGCGCTATTGGTATCTGAAAAAGGACGATTACTTCCTCATCCGCGAGAGCGGCGGCATGATCCAGCTCAATGCGGGCGCGTTCGCGCACGAACACGCCGTCAAGACGGCGAAATTTCTTTTGAAGGAAAGGCTGGTGGACGCCATCGCTTCGGATGCGCACGATGACCGTTCCCGCTCCGTCGACTTTGAAGCCGCGCAGAAGTACGTCAAGCGCAAATTTCCGCGCCTGTATGACTCTCTGTTCGAAAACAACTTTACCGCGCTGTTCGGCATGACATCCTGGATCTGAAACGATCTTATGCACAAAACCGCCCCCGAGGAGAAGGCTCGGGAGCGGTTTTTTATATGAAAAGCGGTTTTACAGCAGAGGGATGTGGCTTTCGCGGCAGACAGCGCGGGTGTTCTCGTCCCACAGACTTGCCTGCACCTCGCCGATGTGCGCGCAGCCGATCATCAGCATGCACAGGCGGGACTGTCCGATGCCGCCGCCGATCGTGAGGGGGAGCTCCCCTTCGAGCAGCATCTTGTGGAAGGGGAAGGCGCGGCGGTAGTCGCAGCCCGCGATCGTGAGCTGCCTGTCGAGGGAGGCGCTGTCCACGCGGATGCCCATCGACGAAACTTCGAGCGCGCAGCCGAGCGTCTCGTGCCAGAAGAAGAGGTCGCCGTTGAGCTGCCAATCGTCGTAGTCGGGCGCGCGGCAGCCGTGCGGCTTGCCCGACTTCAGCGCCCCGCCGATCTGCGTGATGAAAGCGGTCGGGTGCTCTTTGACGAAGGCGGTCTCCCGTTCTTCGGGGGTAAGTCCGGGCCAGCGGTCCTCGAGCTCCTGCGAAGTGACGAAGGCGACCTCGCGCGAAAGGGAGACGGCGATCTGCGGGAATTCGCGCTTCAGCGCCTCGCTCACGTTGCACACGGCGTTCACGATGGCGCGCACCGTCGCATACAAAAAGCCGGTGCAGCGGTCCTCGCGGGAGACGATCTTCTCCCAATCCCACTGGTCGACATAGACGGAGTGGAGATTGTCGAGCGCTTCGTCGCGGCGGACGGCGTTCATGTCGGCATACAGCCCTTCGTGCATCTGAAAGCCGTACTTTTTGAGCGCCAGCCGCTTCCATTTGGCGAGGGAGTGTACGATCTGCCCCTCCTTGCCGATGGCGGGGATGTCGAAGGCGACGGGGCGCTCGGTGCCGCTCAGGTCGTCGTTGAGGCCGGAGTCGGCGGAGACGAAGAGGGGCGCGGAGACGCGCTTCAAGCGCAGGGAGCGCTCGAGCTCGGCCTGGAAGCCGTGTTTGATATAGCCGATGGCGCACTGGAGATCGTAGCCGCCCAGCGCGGGGCGGTAAGTTTCGGGGATGACGATGCGGTTCATGTTGTTACCTCTCTTTGGAATTATAACACGCGCCGCATTTTATTGTCAAATATCGCGGGGGCGGCGGAGCGCTTTTTTGCCCCGCTGCAATAAAAAACTCTTATGTTTGCCTTCCGCCGCCCTTATGGAAGGGCACGGGCGGCGGGGTGGGGGCATTTCTTTGCCTCCCCTGTGCAAGGGGGTGAGCCGCGCATGATACGCATCGCCACGGTGTGGCGTGCGTGCGCGGCGAACTGAGGTTTTTGCCATTGCGGGCAAAAACCGTGACCGAGGCGGCGTTTCCCTTGCGCCGCCGAGACGTGGCAGGCGAGGAACGAGCCTGACGGAAGGGTTGCCATGCCCGCATGGTACCAAATAAAAAATGCGGCGCGGGGCGCCCGCCTGTGGCGGGCGCCCCGCGCCGAAAATTATTGCGTTTTATTGCCGCATGGAAGGCCCTTGCTCTGCGGCGGGCTCTGCGGAGTCTGCGCCGGTCGGAGCAGTCACGGGAGCGGCAGCGGAATATGCGGGATCGGGCGCGGGGGCGGGCTCATCGAGAGGCATCCCGCGGAAGGAGCGCAGGTTGATCTCTTTCACCCGCTCCGAAAAGGCGGCGGCGGGGCGGCGGGCGCCGCTCTCCGAAAAGCGCGCTGTGACGAGGGCGTAGATGCAGAAGATGGGCACCGCGCCGAGGTTGGTCTCGAGCAGGGAGTTGACGACGAGGGTGTTGAGCTTCTGCTCCCACGAAAAACCGTCGCTGCGGATGCCGCCCACAAGCAGCGCGAGCTCCCACGCGAGCTGCACGGCAACGCCGATCAGAAAGAGCCTCAGAAGGGGCAGCCGCCTTCCGCGCTCTTTCTGCCGCAGGTTATAGAGGATGCCGAAAAGATACCCTGCAAGCAGCACGAGCGCCATGTAGCCGTGATAGCCCTCCGTCTCCCGCCAGATGGCGACGGTGGGGAAGCTCTGTCCGAAGGCGGAGGCCATGAGGGGCGCGGCGATCCACCAGACGAAGATGAGGAGCGTCCATTCGACGGCGCGGCGGTCCTTTCCCATCCACACCCAGAGCAGCACGAAGTTGGTGATGCCGTAGCTCATGCTCATCCAGAGGAGCACCCAGAAGAGGCTGCCCCCTTCGATGTGGCGGGAGCCCGTCAGAAGATGGAAGATGCCGTAATCGACGAGCATATAGAGGACGCCGCCCGCAAGCCCGAAGAGGAGGGTCAGGTGCCGCTTCTTCACAAAGAGCAGGGCGCACAGGACGACGAGAAAGGCGATGTCGAGATAGATATAGAGGGTGGAAAAGACACGGCGCGCCACCACCTGCGCCGCAAGCAGGGATGTCATATGAGCCTCCGTACTGTCATGCATTTTTATGACAGTATAGCAGAGCGGGAGTGCATTGTCAAGCCCTTGCGGAAAAAAGCGCCCGATCGCAGGCCGCGTTTGAAAAACGCCGCCCGCGGCGCCTCTTTCCGGGAGGCGCCGCGGGCGGCGGCAGGTGTTGCGGACGGCGGGGTTCAGCGGATGCCCGTGAGGTCTTTGACGACCTCGCCCGCCATGATGAGCCCCATCACCGAAGGGACGAACGCGACGCTTCCCGGGACGGGTTTTCGGTTCGCCGTTTCGCCCGCGGAGCTCTCATCCGCGCCTTTTGCGGGAGCAGCGGCGTGGGTGCCTTGCAGCTCGCCGTCAAAGCGGGGGAGGCGGGGCTCTTCTTTGGAATACACCGCCTTGACGCCCGAAATGCCCCGTTTTTTGAGCTCCCTCCGCATGACGCGGGCGAGCGGACAGACGGAAGTTTCTTCGATAAACGCGACTTCGAATCGGGTGGGGTCGAGCTTATTGCCCGCGCCCATCGCGCTGATGGCGGGAACGCCCGCAAGGCGGGCGCGCTCTAAAATGGCTACTTTGCCGCTCACCGTGTCGATGGCGTCCACCACATAGTCGAAGGCGGAAAAATCGAGGCTGTCCGCATTTTCGGGCAGGAAAAACACATCGTGCGCCGTCACGCGGCAGCGGGGGGAGAGGAGGGCGATGCGCTCCTTCGCCGCCTCCGCTTTGCGCATGCCGACTGCTTTGTCCGTCGCAAATATCTGGCGGTTGCAGTTGGAGAGGGCGACAAAATCCCCGTCTACAAGGTCGAGCGCGCCGACGCCCGAACGCGCCAGCGCCTCGGCACAGTGGCCGCCCACGCCGCCCAGCCCGAACACCGCCACGCGGGCAGAAGCGAGCTTTTGCATCGCCGCCTCCCCGAGGAGGGCGCGCGTGCGGGAAAAGCGTTCCCTGTCGTTTTCATTGTCAAAATCGTTCATATGCCAATGGTAGCACATTTTCGCGCTTCTGTCAACGGGCGGAGCGCGCCCCGTATGCGCCGCGGGGACGGCGGGGCGTTTTTCGCGCCGGCTGCAAGGTTTTGCGGGTGGCTTCGGGCGAAAAGCGCGCGGCGTTTCCCTTCAAACCCTTTACAAATCGGGCGGACTGTGTTATAATGACATATGGATATATGGTGCCCCCGAAAGAGAATGCACCCAAAATAAGGGGGAAGGGAGAACACAATGCGCTGTTTATACTGCAACTGCACGGAGAGCAAGGTCATCGATTCCCGCTCGGCGGACGACGACCGCACCATCCGCCGCCGCCGCGAGTGCATGGGCTGCGGCAGGCGCTTCACGACGTACGAGACGATCGAAGTCCAGCCCATCCTCGTCGTCAAGAACGACGGCACCCGCCAGGCGTTCGACGTGAGCAAAATCAAGCGCGGCATCATCAAGGCGTGCGAAAAGCGCCCCGTGCCCATCGAAAAGATCGACGCCCTCGCCGACGACGTCGCAAAGAGGCTCTACAACTCCATGGTCCAGGAAGTTTCGTCCAAGCAGATCGGCGAGATGGTGATGGAGGGATTGAAAGAGCTCGACGAAGTCGCCTATGTGCGCTATGCCTCCGTCTACCGTTCCTTCAAGGATATTTCCTCTTTCATGCGCGAATTGCAGCAGATGATGGAGTACAAGGCGGAAGAGGAGCAGAAGGGCGAAAAGCGCGCCGAGAAGATCTGATATGCCGACCAAACGCGTGATGGTGGGGAATATCCCCCTCGGCGGCGGTGCGCCCGTTGCCGTACAGAGCATGACTACCGAAAAGACGGGCGACGTGGAACAATGCGTCGCCCAAATTCTGCGCCTCGAAGAGGCGGGGTGCGGCATCGTGCGCGTCGCAGTTTCCGACGAGGAGGACGCAAAGGCGCTGCCCCTCGTCAAGGCGCGCGTCCGTGTGCCGATCGTCGCTGACATCCACTTTTCCCCCCGCCTTGCCGTGATGGCGGTGGAGGGGGGCGCGGACAAGCTGCGCATCAACCCCGGCAACATCGGCGGGGAGAAGGAGATCGCCCTCGTTGCGGACTGCGTGAAGGCGCATCATATCCCCGTGCGCGTGGGGGCGAACACGGGCAGCATCGAGCCGCACTTTTTGAAAGAGTACGGAAGGAGCGCCCGCGCCCTCGTCGAAAGCGCGCTTTATAACGTGAACATTTTAGAAAAGCACGGCGTTGAGGACATCGTCATCTCCGTCAAGGCGTCCGACGTGCCTCTCACCGTGGAGGCATATGAACTGCTGTCCAAGAGGACGGACTATCCCCTCCACGTCGGCGTGACGGAGGCGGGCACCGAGCGGGCGGGGCTCATCAAGAGCAGCTGCGGCATCGGCGCGCTCCTTCTCCGCGGCATCGGCGATACCATCCGCGTGTCGCTCACCGCCGACCCCGTGCGCGAAGTCTATGCGGGGCACGATATTTTGCGCGCCTGCGGGCTGGAGAGGGAGTTTGTCGAAGTCGTCTCCTGCCCTACCTGCGGCCGCTGCCGCTACGACTGCATGGCGCTTGCCGACAAAGTTTCCGCGCGCGTACACAACGTCAGAAAAAAGTGTAAAGTCGCCGTCATGGGGTGCGTCGTCAACGGCCCCGGCGAGGCGAAGGAGTGCGATCTCGGGATCGCGGGCGGGCAGGAGTACTGCGTCATCTTCGAAAAGGGCAAAGAGAACGTGCGCGTTCCCGCACATGAGGCGGAGCAGGCGTTCTTTGCCCGCCTCGAAGAGCTGCTGAGGTGATGGCATGAGGAGCCGTGAATATCTGGAGCGCATCCGCGAGATCCCCGCGCTCTCCCGCGCGGTGCTGAAAAAGATCGTCGTCGATGGGAATACGGCGGTCTTTCATCTCGTCACCGATGAGACCTATCACGAGGAAGACGTCGTTTCGGCGCGCGCCGTGACGCACGAATTCGTGCCCGAGGGGTGTCTTGCAGACGTGCGCGTCGTCAAGTCGGTGCCGAGCGAGGAGGGCGTGCGGGCGCGCATCGCGGAGGTCTTGAAAAACAACTTCCCCGCGGCGGCGGCGTTCGTTTCGCCCGAGGACATCAAAGTGGAGCTCGACGGCGCGGGCGGGCGGTTCGTGATCGGCGTTGCCGAGTCTGAACGCACGCAGTTCGTGCGGGGGAACGTCCTCGACGGCGTTGCCGCCGACCTTTGCCGCACCTTCCCCGGGGCATGGACGGGCGACTGCCGCTCCGTTCAAAAGACGATGGAAGCGCCCCCCGAGGAGCCGCTGCCTCCGCCCGAGGTCATCATCGCGCCCCGCGTCTTCCGCATCGAAAACTACGCGCCCATCGACGGCGCTTCCCCCAAACTCGCCGTGTATATCGCCGACCTTGCGGCGGGGCAGACGGGCGTCACCGTCTGCGGCACCATTTCCTTCCTCGAAGAGCGCATGACGAAGAAGGAAAAGCCCTTCTTTTCCTTTACCGTTTCGGACGGCAGCGGGCAGCTGCGCCTTTCCTATTTCACGCGAAAGGCGACGCTCGAAAAGGTGCGCGCCTTAAAGGCGGGAGATTCCGTGTGCTTCACGGGGGATATGGAGCTCTTCAACGGCTCGCTTTCCTTCCGCCCCAGGGCGGTGGACTATGGGACGCCGCCCGAGGGCTTTGTCCCCGAAGAGCGGCCCTCCCGCCCCGCCCCGCCCCGCTATACCGCCGTCTTCCCCGAGCCCTGCGAAGACCTCGTGCAGGGGATGCTCTTCGGCGAGCACAAGCTCCCCGCGGGGTTTGAAAAGGGGAAATACGTCGTCTTCGATCTCGAGACGACGGGCCTCAACAACAATCCCGTCGCGGGGCCGATGGACCGCATCATCGAGGTGGGCGCCGTCAGGATCGAAGGGGGGAAGATCGCGGAAAAGTTCTCCACCTTCGTCGCCTGCCCCGTCAAACTCACCGAAGAGATCGTCGGCATCACGGGCATCGAGGACGAGATGCTCCTCGGCGCGCCCCCCGTGGGGACGGTCATGGCAGACTTTTATAAGTTTGCGGAGGGCTGCGTGCTCGTCGGGCATAACGTGCAGTTCGACTACAAATTCATCCGCTATTACGGCGAGCAGGAGGGGTATCTGTTCGACGCCAAGACGCTCGATACCGTCTCGCTTTCCCAGCAGCTCCTGCGGCTGAAAAATTATAAGCTCAACACGGTCGCCGATTATTTCGGGTTCACCTTCCGCCATCACAGGGCGTTCGACGACGCCTTCGTCACCGCCAAAATTTTCCTGGAGCTCGTCAAACTCGGCGGTATCCCAAAATAAGGGGCGCGAGCGGCACTGTTTTCCGTTCGGCGGAGCAAGGAAAAATGCGCAAGTTTGCAAAAAACGCTTGCAATTTCGTAAAAAGCGTGCTATAATCGGGGTACTTGATCGATGAAACAGAGATTGAGAGCGGGCGACCGCTCTCAAATTTGTTATATGGGGCATACGGCGCGCAGAGCGCTGCCCTTTGGAAGGGAGGCGGAAATGAAAGTCAAACCCATTGCCGAAGTCCTGGAAGCGCTTGCCCCCGCCGCCGAAGAGGCGGGCGTGGAGCTCGTGGACGGGGCGTGGAACATGCGCGAGCGTTCGCTCACCCTCTGGATCGACGCGGAGGGCGGCGTGGATATGAACACGTGTGAACGCTTCCATCGTGCGGCGGATGCGCTCCTCGACGACATCGACCCCACCTTCGGGGCGGCGTACACGCTCACCTGCTCTTCTCTGGGACTCGACAGGCCCATCAAGACCGACCGCGACTTTGCGCGGCGGCTGCACGAGAAGGTGGAAGTGCGCCTCTACGCGCCCGTCGACGGGAAGAAGGAATACGAAGGGGAGCTTGTATCCTTCGACGAAAAGACCTTCACCATTCTGACGGACAAGGGCGAGCGCACCTTCGAGCGGGAAAAAGCCGCCAAAGTCTGCCTCTATATCGAAGTATAAGAAGTTACGATACCACGGAAAATACCACGGGACGATCATTTCGGAAGGAGTAAAAGTATGATCAATAAAGATTTCTTTGCGGCGCTTGCCGATCTGGAACGGGAAAAGGGCATCAGCGAACAGGTGTTCCTCGATGCGCTCTCCGCGGCGCTCGCCTCTGCGTATAAGAAGCAGTTCGAGGGCGAAACGGGCAATGTCGAAGTACGCGCAGACGAAGAAAAGGGGACGCTGCGGTTCTTTCTGACGCACGTCGTCGTCGACAGCGAAGAGGCGCAGGAGGGGGAGATCACCCTCGAAGAGGCGCTCAAGAAAAAGAAGTCCGCAAAGCCGGGCGACGTCCTTTCCGAGGAGTTCGTTCCCAAGGACTTCACGCGCATCGCCGCGCAGACCGCAAAGCAGGTCATTCTGCAGAAGATCCACGAGACGGAGCGCGACAACACGCTCAGCGAATTTTCCGATAAAGAGGGCGAACTCATGAGCGGGCTCGTCCGCAAGATCGACATGAAGAACGTCTACGTCGAGCTCGGCAAGGGGCAGATCGAGGGGCTCATGCTCCCGCAGGATCAGGTCCCCGGCGAGAGATATGAAGCGGGCGACCGCATCAAGGTGTTCGTCAAGCGCGTCAGAAGCGGCGGCAGGAATGCGCAGGTGCTCGTCTCGCGCACGGCGCCCGGGCTCGTCAAGCGCCTCTTCGAAGAGGAAGTACCCGAAATAAAGCAGGGCACGGTGGTCATCAAGTCCGTCTCCCGCGAGGCGGGCCACAGGACGAAGATGGCGATCGCTTCCGAAGATGCGCGCGTGGATGCAGTCGGCGCGTGCGTCGGCAACAAGGGCGCGCGCGTCAACGCCGTCGTACAGGAGCTGGGCGGCGAGAAGGTGGATATCATCCTCTGGAGCGAAAATCCCCTCGAATTCATCGCCAAGGCGCTCTCGCCCGCGACCGTCGTTTCGGTGACGCAGACGGGCGAAAAGTCGGCGATCGCCGTCGTGCCGGACGACAAGCTCTCCCTCGCCATCGGCCGCGACGGGCAGAACGCCCGCCTTGCTGCGCGCCTCACGGGCTGGAAGATCGACGTCAAGAGCGAGAGCATCGCCGCCAAGATGGAACAGCAGGCGAAGGAAGCGCAGGAAGCGCTCTCCGCGGCGCTCGAAACTGCCGACGAAGCCGAAGAGACCGCAGAGACCGCAGGACCCGCAGAAGCGGCCGAAACGCCTTCGGAAGGCTCGGAGGAATAAATGCCCGCGCAAAAGAAGATCCCCATGCGCACCTGCATCGCCTGCCGCGAGGAAAAACCCAAGAAGGAGATGCTGCGCATCGTGCGCAATGCGGCGGGGGAGATCAGGCTCGACCTTTCGGGCAAGCTCCCGGGGCGCGGGGCATATATCTGCAACAGCGCAGCGTGCATCGCCCGCCTCAGGAAGCAGAAACTGCTGCACAAAACGTTCTCGTGCGACGTGCCCGAGGCGGTGTATGCGGGCATCGAGGAGGAATTCAGCCGTGCGCAGTAAGACGGAGAGCTATCTCGGCTTTGCAAAGCGCGCGGGGAAACTGACGCTCGGCATCAACGGCACGGCTGCCGCGAAGAAGGTTTACTTGCTCGTGGCAGACGAAGGTGCTTCGGATAATTCCAAAAAAGAGATACAAAAGCTCAGATCGCGCTTTTCCTGCCCCATCGTGTGGGTCGGGGATCTCGGCTCCATGGCGGGCAAAGAGGGCTGCAGACTTGCAGCGGTGCGCGACAGGCAGCTTGCAGAGGCCATCCTCCGGGAGCATCCCGAGGCGGCCGCAGAGGTGCGCCCGTGAAGGCGCAGACCGCCCGCAAGTGACGGGCGGAAATGAAAAAGTTTGATGAGCGGAGCGTTCCGCAAGAGGGTATGGAGGTTCCATGGCATACGAGAATATCGAAAAATTGAGCTCCCTTCTGGGAGACAATGAGATCCGCGCGCTTTTCAAGGCGGTGTCCGGCAGCGAAAAGAAGCTCGTCGAGGTATCCAAAAAACTCGGCGAGTGGGAGGTCGTGATCGGCCGTCAGCGTGCGGAGGAGGAAGCGCGCCGCAAGGAAGAAGAGGCGCGCGCCGCCGAAGCGGAGAAGGCGAAAGCGGGCGAAGTCCTATTAGAGGCCCCCGCGCCCGCTCCCGTTCCGCAGGAAGAGCCTGCCGTTCGGGCGGAGGAGCCTGCTCCCGCGCCCGAAAGAGATGCGCCCGTGCGGGAGGAACGCCCCGCCGCTCAGCCGCAGAGGGAACAGCGCCGTGAGAGCGCGCCGCAGGGAGCGCAGCAGCGCCCCGCTCAGCCGCAGAGGGAACAGCGCCATGAGAGCGCACCGCGCGATCGTCAGGCGCAGCAGGGTCGGCCGACCTATCGGCCCGACCGCCCTCAGAACGGTCCCCGTCCGGCGGGTCAGGGCGGCCCTCAGCGTCCCGGTCAGGGGATGCGCCCGCAGGGGCAGGGTGCACGCCCGATGGGGCAGAACGGCCCCGCAAGAGGCCCCCGTCCGATGGGTACGGGCGCTCCCCGCATCCCGCGCCCCGTCGCGCCCGCGCCGCAGCCTTCGGCGCCGAGAAGGGAGTTCTCTTCTCCCAAGAAATTTGAAAAGACGTACGTCGAAAAGCACCCTGTCAACAAGCGGGCGCTCCAGCGCCAGCAGGGCATGGATGTGGGCGACTTCGACGAGAACAAGAGCGGCTACCGCAAGGCGCGCTTCAATAAGAAAGGGACGAAGCGCGAGGCGAGCGCCGTCAAGATCGATCACGCCGTCGTGACGACGCGCGAGATCCCCATCAAGACGCTCTCCGAAAAGCTGGGCATCTCCGCCGTGGAGATCACCAAGCGCCTTTTCCGCGAGGGCGTGATGAAGACGGTCAACGAGTCCGTCGATTACGATAACGCCGCATACATCGCCTTAGAGCTCGGCATCGACCTCGAATACAAGCCCCCGAAGACGGCAGAGGACGCCCTCCTCGAACAGTACGACAGCGCGGACAACGCGGAAAGCAGCGTGACGCGCGCGCCCGTCGTCACCGTCATGGGCCACGTCGACCACGGCAAAACCTCCCTTCTTGACGCCATCCGCAAGACCAACGTCACGGAAGGCGAGGCGGGCGGCATCACGCAGAGCATCGGCGCGTACACCGTCTCCTTCGGCGAGGGCAAGAAAGTCACCTTCATCGATACCCCCGGCCACGCGGCGTTCACCGCCATGCGTGCGCGCGGCGCGTCCGTCACCGACATCGTCGTTTTGGTCGTTGCGGCGGACGACGGCATCATGCCGCAGACGGTGGAGGCCATCAACCACGCGAAGGCCGCCGATGTGCCCATCATCGTCGCCATGAACAAGATGGATAAACCCCAGGCAGATCCCGATAAGGTCAAGCAGGGGCTCATGAAATACGATCTCGTGCCCGAGGAGTGGGGCGGCGACGTCATCGTCGTGCCCGTCTCCGCCAAGACGGGCGCAGGCATCGACGACCTCCTCGAAAACATCTGGCTGGTCGCCGAAATGCAGGAACTCACCGCCGATCCCGACCGCAACGCCAAGGGCGTCATCATCGAAGCCAAGCTCGATAAGGGCAAGGGGCCTATGGCGAGCGTGCTCGTGCAGAACGGTACGCTGCACACGGGCGACAACCTTATTTCTGGCACCACGATGGGCCGCGTCCGTGCCATGATCGACGATAAGGGCAGGACGGTCAAAGAGGCAGGCCCTTCGACCGCCGTCTCCGTCCTCGGCCTCGAAGACGTCCCCAACGCGGGCGATACCATCTTCGCCGTCGACCAGGCGCTCATGAAGCAGGTGCAGGAAGAGCGCAAGAACAAGCAGCGCGAATCCATGATCAAGGAGACGCAGAAGGTGACGCTCGACGACGTGTTTGCCCAGGTCGCCGAAGGCAAGATGAAGGAGCTCAAGCTCATCGTCAAGGCGGACGTGCAGGGCTCGGTCGAAGCCGTCAAGGGCGCGCTCGAAAAGCTCGAGAACGAGGAAGTGCGCGTGCGCGTCATCCACGCCGCCGCGGGCGCCATCACGGAGAGCGACGTCATGCTCGCTTCTTCTGCGAACGCCGTCATCATCGGCTTCAACGTCCGCCCCGACACCAAGGCAAAACAGCTCGCCGAGCACAGCAAGGTGGATGTGAGGATGTACCGCATCATCTACGAGCTCCTCGACGACATGGAAGCGGCGCTCAAAGGCATGCTCTCGCCCAAGTATCAGGAAATTTACATGGGCAAGGCGGAAGTTCGTCAGACCTTCAACATCACGGGCGTCGGCACGGTCGCGGGCTGCTATGTGACCGAAGGCAAGCTCGTCCGCGGCGGGAAGCTGCGCATCTACCGCGACAACGTGATGATCGTCGAAGGCAACGTCAAGCAGCTCAAGCGCTTCAAGGACGACGCCAAGGAAGTTTCGGGCGGCTTCGAGTGCGGCTGCGCGATCGAGGGCTTCAACGAGATCCGCGTGGGCGACTTCATCGAATGCTATCTCATCGAGGAGATTAAGCCGGTATGAAAGGACAGCGTTCTCAGAGGGTGAACAGCGAGATGCAGAAGGAGCTTTCCGCGCTCATTCAGGGCCCGCTCAAAGATAAGGAGCCGGAGCTCCGCGGGCTCATCTCGGTGACGGGTGCAGACGTCGCGCCCGACCTCAAGACGGCGAAAATTTATGTGAGCGTGCTCGCAAAGAACGAGGAGGACAAGAAGCAGGCGTTTTCCATCCTCCGCGCCAATGCGGGCTTCCTGCGCCGTGAGCTCGCGCACATCATGCGTATGCGCACCGTGCCCGAGCTTACCATCATTGAGGACGGGAGCATGGCGTACGGCGCTCATATGGATAAGCTCTTGGATGAGCTCAATCAAAAATAAAACTTCTCGTCCGAGGGGGCGCGCTTTCGGCGTCCCCTCGGCGCTTTTTCAGGAGGCCACATGAATACCATCTCCGAGATCGCAGCCGTTCTCAGCTCCTTGAAGAGCGCGGTCATCTTCACGCATATGCGTCCCGACGGCGACGCCGTGGGTTCGGGCATCGCCCTTTCGCGCGCGCTCGATCTTCTTAATATTCCCAATCAGCTCGTGAACGAGGGGGAGATCCCGCAAAAGTTCCGCTTCCTTGCGGGCGCGGAAAAGTTTTTAACGCGCCCCACGTTGGATGCGGAGGGGTACATCTGCGTCGATTCGAGCGACGAGCGCCGCCTCGGCGAACTTAGCAAGCTGTTTTTGAAGGGCGCGGGCAAGGGCAAGGTGACGGTGAACATCGACCACCATATCTCCAACACGCGCTACTGTAAATATAATTTCGTGCGCTGCCGTTCGAGCAACTGCGAGAACATCGCCGAGCTCATCGAAGAACTCGGCGTGCCGAAGGACGAAGTCATCTCTTCCGCCCTCATGACGGGCATCATCACCGATTCGGGCAGCTTCTCGCATTCGGACGTCAACGGCGACACCTTCCGCGCGGCAGCCCAAGCCGCAGACGGCGGAGCGAAGGTCGATCGTATCACCAACGAGCTCTTCCGCCGCCAGAGCAAGGCGCGCTCCGAGCTCTATCTCGGCGTCCTTTCCCGCCTGCGCTATCTTTTGGACGATAAGCTTGCCGTCGCCGTCGTCTCGATGGAAGCGCTTTCAAGGGGCGGGCTCTCGCAGGCGGATACCGAGGGCATCGTCGATTACGCCCTCACCGTCGACTCCGTCGAGGTGAGCATCTGCCTGATGGAGGTCAAGAAGGGGCAGTATAAAGCTTCCTTCCGCTCCAAGGGCAAGGTCAACGTCAACGAAGTGGCTGCGCTCTTCGGCGGCGGCGGGCATATCCTCGCTTCGGGCTGCATGGTGTTCGGCGATCTCGAAGAGGTCGTCGACCGCCTTCGCTATGCCGTTTACAGCCACATGGGGGACGCATGACGGGCTTTCTGAATATCTACAAAGAGGCGGGGGATACCTCGACCTTCGCCGTTTCGCGCGTGAAAAAGCTCACGCACACCCCTTCGGGGCATATGGGCACCTTAGACCCGCTCGCCTCGGGCGTGCTGCCCGTCGGCGTCGGCAATGCAGCGCGGCTGTTTGACTTCTTCCTCGATAAGACGAAGATCTATCTCGCGCACTTCCGCTTCGGCGTGACGACGGATACGCTGGACGGCGAGGGCGCCGTGCGGCCCGCGGGAAGGGTGCCTTCGGCGGCGGAGATCGAAAGCGTGCTGCCCTGCTTTGTGGGGGAGATCGATCAGCTCCCGCCTATTTTCAGCGCCAAGAGCGTGGGCGGAAAACGCAGCTACGAGCTCGCGCGGGCGGGGAAAGAAGTGACCCTTTCTCCCAAGCGCGTGCGCATCGAGGGCATCGAACTTTTAGAGCAGACGGGGGCGGACGAATTTTCCTTCCGCATCACCTGCGGCGGCGGCACTTACATCCGCGCGCTCGCCCGTGACCTTGCACAAAAGCTCGGCACGGGGGCGTACATGAGCGGGCTCCTGCGCGAGAGAAGCGGCCCCTTTTCTTTGGAAACGGCGGTGCGCCTTTCCGATCTCACGCCCGAAAATGTCGCTAAGCACCTCATCCCGACGGACAGCGTGCTGCCCTTCCCGTCTATGACGGTGGAGGATGGGCGCTACTTTCAGGGCGTGCGGCTCCCTTGCGCGCGTGGGGACGGGCTGTATAAAATTTACTCGGCGGAGGGCTTTTACGGGCTCGGCCGCGTGGAGGGCGGGGAGCTCCGCCCCGAAAAGAAATTATGCTGAAATACTTTGACGAAGGGGCGAAGGGTGCCTGCGCCCTGCTCTTAGGCGGGTTCGACGGCTTCCATCAAGGGCACGGGAGCCTGCTTTCCGCCGCGAAGAAGACCGCTCTTCCCGTGGGGCTCACGGCGCTTTCGGGCGGCAAGGGGGGCGAACTGTTCCCCCTGCCCGAGCGCGAATCGATCTTCCGCGCCCTCGGATTTTCTTTTGCCGACGAGCATATCCTCGACGGCGCGTTCCGCGAAACGCCCGCCAAAGATTTTTTAAGCGATCTCTTTTCCCGCATCCCCGCAAAGGCGGTGTTCTGCGGCGAGGACTTCCGCTTCGGGAAGGATGCTGCGGGCACGCCCGAGCTTTTGAAAGAAAGAGCGCCCTGCCCCGTCACCGTGCTGCCCCTTGCCGCTCTCGGCGGGGAGAAGATCGCGGTGACGCGCATCAAACAGCTCCTTTCAGAGGGGGAGATCGGGAAGGTCAACGCGCTTTTATGCACCCCCTATTTCGTGCGGGGCGTAGCGGAACACGGCAGGGCGGTGGGGCGCACCTACGGCTTCCCGACCGCCAATCTCCGCCTTCCTTCGGGCAAATTCCCCCTGAAAGAGGGCGTGTACGCGGCGCGGGCGCGGCTTGAAAACGGGGCGGAGTATCCCGCTATCGTCAACTTCGGGCCCTGCCCCACCTTCGGGGTGGAAGCGCGCAAGACGGAGGCGCACCTTGTGGGCTTTCATGGCGATCTCTACGGCGAGGAAGTGACGCTCTTCCCCGTCAGATTTCTGCGCCCCGTCCGAAAATTCCAAAGCAAAGAGGCGCTCGAAACGCAGCTCGAAGCCGACCGCACGGCGGCTTTGGAGCTCGCCGGCGCGAAAGAGGAGAAATGATATGATCAAATTCGGCCCGAGCGGCAATTCCGAAAGTTTTTTTCAGGAAGGCTACGAGCACACCGAAGAGGCGGCGCACTACTGCAAAGAGCGCGGCCTCGACTGCTTCGAATATTCCTTCGGCCGCGGCGTGCGCATGGGCGCGGAGAAGGCGCGCTCCATCGGCAGCGCCTTCAAAAAGGAGGGCGTCGAGCTCTCCGTCCATGCGCCCTACTTCATCAACTTTGCGAACCCCGACGACGAGATGGCGCAGAAGTCCTTCGGCTACGTCCTCGACAGCGCAAAGATGCTGCGGCTGATGGGGGGAAAGCGCGTCGTCTTCCACCCCGCGGCACAAGGCAAAGACGAGCGCTCCGTCGCCGTCATGCGCTGCGTCGACAGGCTGAAAGTGCTGCGCGACTACATCTATCTCAACGGGATGCAGGACATGATGTTCTGCCCCGAGACGATGGGCAAGCTCGCGCAGATCGGCACGCCCGAGGAGATCGCGGCGTTTTCTGCCATCGACCCCGTCTTTACGCCCTGCATCGACTTCGGGCACGTCAACGCCCGCACGCAGGGGAGCCTCAGAACGGCAGAGGACTACCGCCGTCTCCTCGAAGGCTTTTTAGACGTTCTGGGCTACGAGCGCATGAAGCACTTCCATGTGCATTTTTCCAAGATCATGTACGGGGCGAAGGGGGAGATCAAACACCTCACCTTCGAAGACAAGGTGTACGGCCCCGAATTCGAGCCGCTCGCCCGCGTCCTTTGCGATCTGAAGCTCGAGCCGTATATCGTCAGCGAGTCGGACGGCACGCAGGCGGAGGACGCCGCCGAGATGAAGCGCGTCTATCTTACCGCGGCGGGGAACTGACTTTTCGGCAAGGAACTGACTTTTGCGGCGCTTCCCAAGCGGGCGGTCTTTCTGCGGCGGGGCGCAATTCGGGCGCGTTTTCAGCGCAAATCGCGGCGGAAAGGGCAAGAAAATCTCAAAAAGCATTGACTTTGCCTCACCGCTTTGTTATAATAAAGCTATGTTGGAAGAAAAACTCAGGCGTATTTTTGAGGCATCGGGCGCGGACGCGCTCTTTGTCGAGGCAGATTTCCTGCGCAGATACCTCACGGGATTTTATTCGACGGACGGCTTTGTCATCCTCGACGGGGAGCATTGCCGCTACGTCGCCGATCTCCGCTACTTCGAGGCGGCGGAAAAGGCATTGAAAACGAGCTGCATCGAGGTCGTCGAGGGCTCCTATAAGGAAGCAATGGAGCTTCTGAGCGCCTACAAGACGCTTGGCGTCCCCTATCCTTACACCGATTTGACGCGTGCGGAAGAGCTGAAAAAGAAGGGCTTTGCCCTTGTGGACTGCATGCCCGCCTTGAAGGACGCGATGCTCTTCAAGACGGAACGAGAGCTCTCCCTCATCCAAAGGGCGTGCACGATCGCAGAGGACGGCTTCCTTGCGACGCTGCCCGACATCAAAGAGGGCATGACGGAATCGGAAGTCGCGGCGCTGCTTGAATACAACATGAGAAAATTCGGCGCGAGCGGCACTTCTTTTGAGACGATCTGCGCCTTCGGGGCGGGCGCGAGCGTGCCCCATCACGAGACGGGGGAGACCAAACTTAAATTCGGCGATCCCATCCTCATCGACTTCGGCTGCAAGGTGGAAGGGTACTGTTCGGACATCACGCGCACCTTCCTCTTCGGCGACGATAAAAAGCACGAAGACTTCAAGCGCGCCTACGCGGAAGTTCTGAAAGCGCACGAGCTCGTCAAAGAGAAGCTCACTTCGGGCATGACGGGCAAAGAGGCGGACGAGATCGCCCGCGGCTCGCTGCGAAAAGCGGGGCTCGATAAACTCTTCACCCATTCTTTGGGCCACGGCGTGGGGCTCCTCATCCACGAATTCCCCCGCCTTTCGCCGTCAAGCGAAGAGGTGCTTTCGGACGGCATGGTGTTCTCGGACGAGCCCGGCATCTACGAAGCGGGCGCGTTCGGCATCCGCATCGAAGATACGGTGTGCCTCAAAGAGGGCAGGGTGCATTCCTTCATGGGCAAGACGGAGAGAGATCTCCTCATTCTGTAAGAGCATAAATTTTAGATAAAACAAGGAGAACGAATTATGGCACAGATCATGGCAGGCGACATCAGAAAGGGCGTTACCTTCGAATACAAGAGCGGCGTTTACACCGTGACGGAATTCCAGCACGTCAAGCCCGGCAAGGGCGCGGCGTTCGTCCGCTGCACGCTCAAAAACGTGGTGACGGGGCAGGTGCTCTCCGACGAGACCTTCAACCCCACCGCAAAGCTCGAGACGGCGCAGGTCGAGACCAAGAAGATGACCTATTCCTACACGGACGGCGAGTTCTACTACTTCATGGACGATGAGTTCAACATGACCCCTCTCAACTTCTCCCAGGTCGAGGACGCGCTCCGCTACATCCGCGAGAACGACACCGTCACCGTCAAATTCCTCTACGGCAGCGCATTCTCCGTCGAGCCCGAAAACTTCGTCGAACTCAAAGTCATCGAAGCAGAGCCCGGCGTGCGCGGCAACACGGCGACCAACGTCACCAAGGCTGCCAAAGTCGAAACGGGCGCGACCTTCCAGGTCCCCATGTTCGTCAACGAGGGCGATACCATCCGCATCGACACCCGCACGGGCGAGTACATGGGCAGAGTCTAAGGATGAAATTTGTGGCACAGCGCGTCGCCTCCGCGGCCCTGTGTGTGAGCGGTGAGCTCGTGTCCGGGATCGGGCGCGGGCTCGTCGTCTATCTCGGGGTAAAAGCGGGCGATAACGAAAAACAGGCGGAAAAGGCGATGGAAAAAGTTGCTCTTTTACGCGTCTTCGAAGACGAAGCGGGCAAGATGAATCTCTCCGTCCGCGATGTTGAGGGAGAGGTGCTGCTCGTTTCGCAGTTCACCCTCTACGGCGACGCAAGAAAGGGCAACCGCCCCTCTTTTTCCGAGGCGGAGCGCCCCGAACGCGCCGACGCTTTGTATGAGCACGCCGTTTCTTATCTCCGCTCCCTGGGCGTTCCCGTCCAAACGGGCGTCTTCGGCGCGGATATGCAGATATCCCAACACAACGACGGACCCGTAACGATTATTTTTGAATGTTAAAACGGGCGCAAGGAAGATTTTCGTCGCAATACGTTGTCGCCCTGCGGCAACCCTCAGTCATTTACTTCCTTGTAAACTCCTTCGGGTTTTCCTCGGGCTCCTCGTCTTGCTCGAAACTTTTCCTTGACGGCGGACGTGGATGAGGAAGATTTCCTTCGCAATACTTACTTATGAACATCCAATTTCTCGGAACGGGCGCGGCAGAAGGCATCCCCGCGCTCTTTTGCAACTGTAACTTCTGCCGCTCCGTCCGCCTGCACGGCGGAAGGGCGGTGCGTTCGCGATCGCAGGTGCTTATCGACGGGGAGCTTTGCATCGATTTCCCGCCCGACGCCTTCTACCACGGCGCAGAAGCGGGCGTCGATCTTTCCGCCATCCGCTATCTTTTGGTCACGCATTCCCATTGCGATCATTTCTACGCGCACGACTTCGTTTTGCGCGGCTATAAGTATGCTCTGAACATGACTTCGCCCGCCCTGCATATTCTGGGCAATGCGGACGTCCTCAACGTCTTTTACGAGAGCGTCCGCCGCGAGATGCGCCCCGAGACGGAGGAGCTGTATGCCCTCACCTGCCTGAAGGCGTTTTCGCCCGTCTCCTTCGGCGACTGGACGGCGCACCCCTTAAAGGCCATGCATTCCTCCTTAGAACCCTTCGTCTATCTTCTCGAGGGGAAGGGCAAGCGCATCCTGCACCTCACCGATACGGGTCCGCTGCCCGAAGAGAGCTATTCCTATCTCGAACGGGTGGGCGGCGCTCCCTGCGATCTCGTGACGCTCGACTGTACCTTCCTCTATGACGGCGCCTCCCACTCCATGCGCCATATGGGCGTCAGGGAGAACGCGGAAGTGCTGCGCCGTCTTCGGGAAATGGGGCTTTTGGACGGGCACACGAAGGCGGTCATCACCCACTTTTCGCACAACAGCGCACCCACGGAGGAAAAGCTCCGCCGCGCGGAAGGGGAGCTGGGCGTCATTGCCGCCTACGACGGGCTGACTGTTTCGATATAACATGTGCGAAAAGCATTCATCCCGCAATACCGTGTCGAGCTTGCGTTTTGCCTCAGTCATTTACTTTTTAGTAAACTCCTGTCGGCAAAGCCGCGCTCTCCTTGTCTTGCGGGCGACTGCTTTCCGAAGTTACCCCCCCCCCTCAAAAAAACATCAAGGAGCCCCGTTATGCTTACCCTCTATCTTGCCGATCTCGACGGCACGCTGCTCTCGCCCGCGCAGACGGTGAGCGAGCGGACGAGAGAGACGCTCAACGCGCTCCTGAAAAAAGGCGCGCACATCTCCTATGCCACGGCGCGGTCGCTGGAAACATCTTCCGCCGTCACGCGCGGCATCCGGTTTTCCGATCCCGTCATCCTGCACAACGGCGCGGTCGTCTCCGACCCCGTGCAAAAAAAGCCGCTCTTTGTCGCGCGCTTTTCCGAAGCGGAAAAGCAGGAAATTCTGGCGGCGTTTCTTACAAATGGGCTGTTCCCCGTCACCTACTCCTTTCTTGCGGGCAAGAACCGCTTTTCTTACTTTTGGGAGCGCAGCGGGGAGGCGCAGCGGGCGTTCATCGCAACGCGCACGGGGAGCGCGGCGGGCAGCGAGCGCGCCCGCGAACTGTTCTCCGCCGACGGCATTTTGGACGGCGACGTCTTCTACTTTGCCTGCCTCGGGGAAAAGCAACGCCTCCTGCCCGTCTATGAGGCGCTCCGAGCCCGCTGCTGCTGCTTCTTCGCGCCCGACATCTACCTCAAAGCGCAGTGGCTGGAAGTCGTCAAGTTCGGCGTGAGCAAGGCCTCCGCCGCCCTTGCGCTCAAAGCGCGGCTGGGCGCAAAAAGGCTCGTCGTCTTCGGCGATGCGGAGAACGACATCCCCCTCTTCGAAGCTGCCGACGAGAGCTATGCCGTTTCCAACGCTGTCCCTTCCTTAAAGGAGCGGGCGACGGCGGTCATCGGCAGCAACGAGGAGGACGGCGTCGCAAAAAAATTGGCGCAGCTCCTCGGGTGAGAGGCTGCGCCGCAAAAGTTTTTCGGTTATTCCCGTTCCTCGGGTGAGGGGCGGGCTTTTTTCGCGCGCTTTTGGCGGCGTTCGAGGGCGAACGCATCGGCGCGCGAAGGCTTCTTTACAAAGAGGATGAGGACGGGGATGAGGAAGCAGAGGGTGCCGATCAAATTGCAGATCAGATCGCTCATCGTGTCTATAAGGCCCGTGCCGCGCGGTTCGGTCACCTCCCAATTCCCGTTTTCGAGCTGCCCCACGATGCCGTTCTGCCAGCGCTGATTGTTATAGCCGCCCGGCATCAGGCTGTCGACGGAGTATTCGAAGACCTCCCACAAATACCCCACGGCGAGCGAAAATAGGAAGGCGAACAGGGCGACGGCGACCGCCTTCCCCGTGCCTTCGGGCATGTCTTTGAGAAGGAGCGTCCCGAACGAGAGCCCCACGATGGAAAAGAGCGGGCCGCTCAGCGTGTGCAGCAGCTTGTCCCAGAAGGGGACATAGCCGTAAAGCCCGTATAAGTTCCCGCCGCACAGCGCGGCGACGGCAAACGCCATGAGGGAGACTTCGAGGGCGAGCGGGAAGCGGATGCGGAACAAAAGCTCCACTATAAAAATGGCGGCGATCATGGCGATGCAGAGCACGGCGTACCACAGGCGGCGCACAAGTTCGCCCCGTGCAAAACCGCCGTCCGAGTACATACAGACGGTAAAGGCGATGCCGCCGATCAGGATGAGCGCGCAGACGGTGAAGGAAACGATCAGGACGCGCTTTCTCGTTTGTGCGGATGCGGAATGGGTCATAGAAAGCTCCCGAAAAGGTATTCTCCGTGGTATTATAGCACCGACTTCCCCCCTCCGTCAACCGCCGCTGCGTCAATTTGCAGGCGAATGCGGGGGAAATTTCCTCAAAGCAGTTTACATTTTCCCGAAAATGCAGTAAAATGGGGGTATTATCGGGAGATTTTTCAGTAAAAGGAGCCGCATGGGGTTATTTTCCCGCCTCAGACAATTGTTTTTTCCTGCGCCCGAGCCCGTAAAGCTCGGCATTGCCTTCGGCAGCGGAGGCGCGAAGGGCATGGCGCATCTCGGGGCGCTCAAAGCATTCGAGGAGGCGGGCATCTCCTTTTCCTTCGTCGCGGGCACGTCCATCGGCGCGGTCGTCGGGGCGCTGCTTGCAAAGGGCTATTCTTCGGAGGATATGCGCCGCATCGTGGAGGGGGTCAACCGCAGGGAATTTTCCAAAAACCTGCGCCCCTTTGCCGATCTTTCCTTTGCAGAACGTTTCCTTGAAAACTATCTCGAAGGCGACTTTACGACGCTCCGCCTTCCCTTTGCCGCCTGTGCGACGGACGGGAAGGACAACCGCCTCGTCGTCCTGAGAAAGGGCAAGCTCGCCCGCGCCGTCACGGCGTCTTCCGCCATCCCGCCCCTCTTCAAGGCGGTGGAGCTGGATGGGCGCGAACTTTACGACGGCGCCTTCACGAACGCCATTCCCACCGACGTGTGCCGCGCGCTCGGCGCTCAGTTTGTTATCGGCATCGACCTCGGCGCTTTTGCAAAGCCCGAAGAGGAGAAGGGGCGTTTTTCGCGGCTTTTGGGGAGCGCGCTCGCCTATATCCAGCCCGTTCGGTATATGAAGGATCAGCGCGAGCGGGGCTATCAGAGCGCCGACTATATGCTGCGCCCGCCCCTCGGAGCGTTCCGCTCCACCGACATTTCGGAGGCGGCGATGGAGGAGATGTACACCCTCGGCTATGAGGAGGCCAAGCGATGCATGGAGGAGATCAGGGGCGCGATACAAAGCTTCTCGAAGGAGAGGAGCGGGAAAAAGCCTTCCAAAAAGAACGGCGGCTGAAACAGCTTAGGCGGGCGCTGCCCGTCCTCTGTGCCATGCTCCTTGTCGCGGTCATTGCGCTCTTGCACATTTTTGTGCCGCTTACCTCCCTTCTGCCCGCCTACAAGTTGGCGGCGCGGGAAGAAGGGGAGCTCCGCGTCCACTTTCTGGACGTCGGGCAGGGGGACTGCACCATCATCGAATTCCCTTCGGGGGATGTCGTCGTCATCGACGCGGGCGACGGCAGTTTTACAAACCGCAACCACACGGTGCGCTACTTGAAAGCGCTCGCGCTGGATAAGCTCACAATGATCCTGACCCATGCCGACGCCGACCATTACGGCGGCTTCCAAGCGCTCGTGACATCGTTCGGCGCGGATACCTTCTATCTCCCCGCATACGGGGAAGAGACGCCCGAATACGCGGCGCTCCTTAAAGCCGCCCGTAAGAGCGGCGCGAAGACGGATATGATGACGCGCTACGACGTCATCGAAGACAGTTCGGGCGCCTATCTTGCCTGCGTTTCGCCGCGCAGCACGGACGAAGAGGAGGGGAATGAAGCTTCTTCCGTCCTCTATCTCCGCTATGAGGGCGTGGGCGTCATGCTGGCGGGGGATATCTCCGCCGCCGTGGAGCGCCGCCTCGTAAGGGAGAACGCGCTCATGGAAGGGCTCTTCGACAGCGGAGAATACCGCGTGCGCCTCGAAGAGACGGATATTCTGAAGCTTTCCCATCACGGGTCGGCGTCTTCGAACACCGCGGAGTGGCTCGCGCTGCTCTCGCCCGAACAGGCGGTCGTCTCTTGCGGGAAGGGCAACAACTACGGCCACCCTGCGCCCGAAGCGCTTGCCCGTGCGGAGGCCGTCGGGGCGGAAATATTCAGAACGGACGAGCTGGGCGATATCGTCCTCTCCGTCAAGGGCGGAGAATATCGCCTCAGTGATCAGACATAGAGGTTTTTATGCGTTTGACGACATCGGGAGAATCACACGGCAAAGGGCTCTTTGCCATCTTGGAGGGGGTGCCCGCGGGGCTTACCCTCGACCTTTCGCGCATCGACGGCGCGCTCGCGCTCCGTCAGGGCGGCTACGGCAGGGGCGGACGGCAGAAGATCGAAAAAGACCACGCCGAGATCATGACGGGCGTAAGGAACTGCGTCACGCTGGGGAGCCCTTTGACGCTCGCCGTCTTCAACCGCGATTTTGAAAATTGGAAGCCGTATATGGCGCCCGAGGGGTGTGACGTTTCGGCGCGGCGTTTAACGCGCGTGCGCCCGGGGCACGCCGACCTTACGGGCATGATCAAATTCGATACGGACGACGCGCGCAACGTCCTGGAGCGTGCCTCCGCCCGCGAGACGGCTGCCCGCGTTGCGGCGGGCGCGGTGTGCGTGCAGCTTTTAGAGGCGCTCGGCATCCGCCTTCGCCACTATGTGCGCTCTGTGGGGAGCGTCGCAGACGGGCGGGAATATTCTTTCGAAGCGCTTCAAAACAAGTCTCCCGTCCTCGGCATGGTGGATGCGGAGAAGGAACAAAAGGCGGTGGAGCTCATCGATTGGGCGCGCGAGGAGGGGGATACCCTCGGCGGTATGGTGGAACTGCGCGTACACGGCCTCAAACGCGGCTTCGGCAGCTGCATGACCTATCGCGAGAAGCTGGACGCCCGCCTTGCCGCCGCGCTCATGAGCGTGCAGGCCGTCAAGGGCGTCGAGGTGGGGGCGGGCTTTGCGCTCGCTTCGCTGCCCGGCTGCCTCGCGCACGATGAGATCTTTTACGAGGAAGGGCGCGGCTATTTCCGCAAGAGCAACCGCGCCGGGGGTATCGAGGGCGGGATGTCCAACGGCGAAGAGCTCGTCCTCCGCGCCGCGATGAAGCCCATCCCCACCCTCATGAAGGGGCTCCAGACGGTGGATACGGACGGGAACGTCGCCGCGCGCGCTTCCACCGAGCGCAGCGACGTGTGCGCCGTTACGGCGTGCGGCGTCGTCCTCGAGAGCGCGCTCGCCTTCGAGCTTGCCTGCGTCGTTTTGGAGCAGCTCGGCGGCAGCAATATGAAAGAGATCGGACGCCGCTACAAGGAGATGAAATGAGGACGATCGTCTTGACCGAAGAGGCGCAGCCCTCTGTAAGCACCATTTACTGCGGCGTGGGCGCGTTTGAAAGGGAGCTCCCCCGCGCGCTCGAAGGCTATTCCGAACGCTTCGTCTTCACCGACGGCAACGTTTCGCGGCTGTGGGGGGCGCGCATTCGCGAAGTGCTGGGCGACGTGCCCGTATTCACGATGCCCGCGGGTGAGGAACACAAGACGGAAGAGACGCTCTTTGCCCTCTTACAAGCGATGGCGAAGGCGCAGCTGCACCGCACGGGCTGCCTTGTGATGATCGGCGGCGGCGTCGTGGGCGACGTCGGCGGGCTTGCGGCGGCGCTCTATATGCGCGGCATCGCCTGCTTCCAGGTGCCGACCACCCTCCTGGCGCAGGTCGACTCCTCGGTGGGCGGAAAGACCGCCATCGACTTTTTGGGCATCAAGAACCTCGTGGGGGCGTTCAACCAGCCCCGGGCGGTGTTCGCAGACCCCTGCTTTCTTTCGACCCTCCCCCCGCGCGAGGTGCGCTGCGGCATCGGCGAGATGGTAAAGCACGGCGCGCTTTCGGAAGAGCTCTTTGAAAAGCTGCTTTCACGGCGCAAAGAGCTGGCTGCGCTCAACGTGCCCGTTGATCTCATTGCAGATAACATCGCGTTTAAGGCGTCTGTCGTCGCGCAGGACGCCAAAGAGAGCGGGCCCCGTAAATCCCTCAACCTCGGGCATACGACGGCGCACGCGCTCGAATTGGCGCTTAAAACGAAGTCGCACGGAGAATGCGTGCTGCTCGGCACGATCTTCGAGGCGGAGCTTTCTCGACGCCATGAAACATACGACGAAGGGTACCTTGACGGGCTCATCTCTCTTTGCAAAGAGGTGCTGGGCAGTATCCCCGCGCTGCCGCCTGCAAAGGAGTGGGCGCCGCTCGCCCTGCTCGATAAGAAAAATACGGCAAAGGACGCCGTGGTCGTCACCGCGCCCGTCTGCCGCGGAACATACCGCCTCATCGCGCTCCCCTTTGCGGAATACGCGCGCGAGGCAGAGGAGATACAGGCAAAGTTATGTTAAAGTTAGCTGTCATCGGCAAGGATGTTTCCCAGTCGCAAAGCCCCGCGATGCACACCTTTTTGCTGCGCGCGCTGGGCGAGGAGTGCTCCTACGAGGCGGTGAGCATCCCGCCCGAACAATTCCAAGAACGCGCTGAAGGACTGTTCGAGACCTACGACGCCTTCAACGTCACCATCCCCTTCAAGACGGACATCATGCCCTATCTGAAAGAGCTCAAAGGGGACGCCAAGACGTTCGGCGCGGTCAACGTCGTGCTGTCGAAGAGCCGCACGGGCTACAACACCGACGGCATGGGGTTCTTATTGATGCTCGAAAACGCGGGCGTTTCGGTGCGGGGAAAGGACGTGCTCGTCCTCGGCGCGGGCGGCGCGGGCAGGAGCTGCATCAAAAAGCTTGCGGAAGCGGGCGCGAACGTCTTTGCCTACGAGCGCGACGAAAAGCGCCTTCATGCAGTTGCAGAGGAGTTCGGTTGCTTCACTCCCCTTTCCGAAGTGGAGGCGCGGCGGTACGACGTCATCTTCAACTGCACGGGCATCGGCATGCACAAGACGGTGGGCATGACGCCCTCCGTGCGCACCAAGGCGGGCGAGAAGCCCGTGGGCGAGGAGCTCCTTGCTCTGTGCGATACGGCGGTCGATCTCATCTATGTGCCGAAAGAGTCGGAATTTTTGCGCATTGCGCGCACCTTAGGCAAAAAGACGGTGGAGGGCGGCCCCATGCTCTTTTACCAGGCGTATTACGGCGACTGCATCTATGTGGGGCGGGAGCCGAAGGCGGAGGAAGCCAAGCGCCTCTACGAGGAATACTTAAAAGCGCGGGCAGACTGAACACGCTACGGGCGCCGCAGGAACGTCGATAAGGGCGCACCGGGCGCATCGGACAGCGGAGAGAAGGAGACAGGATATGAAGTTTTTGGTTTTGAACGGCGTCAATCTCGGGCGCACGGGCATGCGCGAAAAGGGCGTGTACGGCGCGGATACGCTGGAGAGCATCAACAAGGGCCTTGCGGACTTCGTAAAGGCGCACGGGCATGAGGTCGACTTCTTCCAGAGCGATTTGGAAGGGGAGCTCTGCACGAAGGTCGGGCAGGCGGAGGACGTGTATGACGGCATCGTTCTGAATGCGGGCGCGTTCACGCACTATTCCTACGCTATCCGCGACGCCATCGCGGGGATCAGCGTGCCCGTCGTCGAGGTGCATATGTCCAACGTGCACGCCCGCGAGGAGTTTCGGCACAAGTCCGTCCTTACCGAAGTGTGCAAAGGGGAGATCCTCGGCTTCGGGAAGAACAGTTATTATCTTGCATTGGAGAGTTTTTGGTTATGAATATCGTACTTTGCGGCATGATGGGAGTGGGCAAATCGACGGTCGGCATCCGCATCGCGGAGCTGACGGGGCGGCGCTGGATCGATACCGACATCGTGATCACCGACCGCTACGGGCGCATTTCGGACCTCTTCGAATATTACGGCGAGGCGCACTTCCGCGAACTCGAAACGAAGGTCGTCAAGGAGCTTTCGGGGCAGGACGGGCTCGTCATTTCGACGGGCGGCGGCCTCGTCCTGAAGCCCGAAAACAACGAGATGCTCAAAAGAAACGGCAAGATCTTCTTCCTTCGGGCGAGCTTCGAAACGCTGCTCGACCGCGTCCGCGCAGACGAGACGAGGCCGCTTTTGAAGGATACGGGCAAGACGGCGGAAAAGCTCGGCGAGCTGATGGAGTGGCGTACGCCCGTCTATGAACACGTCGCCGACTATATCGTCGATACGGACGGGCGCACGGCGGAAGATGTGGCTTCGGACGTCCTGAATACCTTCCTCGAAGCGGAGAAGGGGGAGCTCTCCGAGGGCTGAATATCATGAAAAATCAAAAATATGCGCTCGTGACGGGCGGGACGCGCGGCATCGGCTTTGCGACTGCCGCGCTTTTGCAAAGTGCGGGCTATCTTGTAACGGCGACGTACTCCCGGGAAGGGGAGGATGCGGCGCGCGCGCGGGAAGCGCTCCCATGTGTCCTCTTTCTGAAGGCGGATGTAACAGACGAGAATGCCGTGAAAGAGCTCATCGAGGGGATGGAGCGCATCGATCTCCTCGTCTGCAATGCGGGCGTCGCTTCATTTGCGCAGGTGCAGGACATCAGCCTTTCCGAGTGGGAACGCGTGATGCGCGTCAACGCGGGCGGCGTGTTCCTCTGCTGCAAACATGCCGTAAAGAAGATGCTGCACGTCGGCGAGGGCGGTGCGATCGTCAACGTGTCCTCCATCTGGGGGGAGACGGGCGGAAGCTGCGAGAGCGCGTACTCCGCATCCAAAGGGGCGGTCATTTCTTTTACCAAGGCGCTTGCAAAGGAGCTTGCGCCGTCTAAGATCACCGTCAACTGCGTGGCGCCGGGCGTCATCGATACTGCGATGAACGCGCGCTTCACAAACGAGGAGCTGCGTGCGATGGAAGAGGGCATCCCCGCGGGCAGGATGGGCGATCCCGCCGAGGTCGCGCGCGCCATTCTCTTCCTGGGGAGCGAACCGTACATTACGGGGCAGATCCTCGGGGTCAATGGGGGAGCGCACATCTGAAAACCCACGAAAAAACCTGATATTTGAGACGAATGAGATGCGGTCGCGCAAAACATAAGCGCGACCGCAGTTTTTATGCTTTTACATAGTACTATGCCTGACATAATGCGTATTATTTACGTCAAATGCAGTACTATTTCACTCAAAATGCAATACTATGTCACGCATAATAAATAATACTATGCCTGACATAGTATTAGGGATTCTCCTGTTTTTGCTAAAATTTTCCGTAAAAAAGAGGACTTTTGCCTCGTTTTGTCGTAATAATTATTAGATTTACGGCAATGAAAGAGAAGACGTACGAAAAAGAAGCCCTGTTCCTCTCTCCCTATGCGCAAAAGTCCGAAAAAAGCCGCGGAAGGGCGCGCGAAGAGTCGCCCTGCCCCATGCGCACCGACTTTCAGAGGGATCGCGACAGGATCATCTATTCCAAAGCGTTCCTGCGTTTGAAAAACAAAACGCAGGTCTTTTACGCGCCCGACGGCGACCACTATATGTCCCGTCTTACGCACACGCTCGACGTTTCTCAGATCGCCCGTTCCGCCGCAAGGTGCCTTGCCCTCAACGAAGATCTTGCGGAGGCCATTGCGCTCGGGCACGATCTCGGCCACACGCCCTTCGGGCATGTGGGGGAGCGCGTTTTGAATCGCCTCACGAGCGGCGGCTTCCGCCACAGCGAGCAGTCTCTCCGCGTCGTCGATATCCTCGAAAAGGACGGGAGGGGGCTCAATCTCACTTTCGAGGTGAGGGACGGCATTCTCAATCACACGAAGAGCGGCAGCCCCGCGACGCTCGAGGGAAAGGTCGTCTCGCTTGCCGACCGCATCGCCTATATCAACCACGACATCGAAGATTCGGTGCGCGCGGGCTTTCTTTCGCCCGACGAGCTCCCCAAGAGCGCGACGCGCATCTTCGGGCGGGATACCTCTCAGCGCATCAACACCGCCGTCCTCGATATTTACGAAGAATCTTACGGCAAGCCCTATGTGCGCATGAGCGAGGAGAAGCAGGCGGCTTTGGACGAGCTCCGCGCCTTCATGTTCGAGCACGTCTACGAGCGCGCCAACAAGCTCATCCAGGAGAGCGCCGAGCGGATGCTCACCGCACTTTTTGAATATTTTGTAAAACATTCTTCTGAAATGCCGTCCGTCTATACAGCGCTTGCCGAGCGCGACGGCGTTGAGCGGGCAGTCTCCGACTATCTTTCGTCCATGACCGACCGCTACGCGATCGTCACATTCAAGCGGCTGTTCGTGCCGCGGGAGGGCAGCGTATGAAGATGATCTTTCCTCCCGAATTCATGGAGCAGCTCAAGGCGAAGAACGATATCGTCGATGTGATCGGCTCCTATATCAAGCTCGAGCGCAGGGGATACACCTATTGGGCGTGCTGCCCCTTTCATCATGAAAAGACGCCTTCCTTTGCGGTGAACGCCGCCGACCGCTACTATCATTGTTTCGGCTGCGGCGTTTCGGGCGACGTCATCGGGTTTATCAAGAATTACGAAAACGTCGATTTCAGGCAGGCCGTCGAAATCCTGGCGGCGCGTGCGGGGCTGGAAGTTCCCGCCTACGACGACAGGGCTGCGGAGGAGTCCGCCCGCCGCAAGAAAAAGCTCGACAGGCTGCATCTTCTCATGCGCGATACGGCGCGGTTTTATCTTTCCAACCTCTACTCGGGGCGGGCGCAGGCGCATCTTGAATACACCGCAAAGAGGGGGCTCTCGCCCACGATCATGAAAAAGTTCGGCCTCGGCGCTTCGCTCGATTTTAGTTCGCTCCCCGAATTTCTTCTGGACCGCGGCTACACGCGGGAGGAGTGCCTCGAAAGCGGCGCCTGTTCAGAGACGAACGGCCGCATTTTCGATTCGCTCGGCGGCAGGCTCATCGTCCCCATCATCGATCAGATGGACGAGGTCATCGCTTTCGGCGGGCGCCTCCTTGAAAAGTCCGACCGCGCCAAGTATAAAAACACGCGTGAGACGGTGCTCTTCAACAAGAGCCGCACCCTCTTCAATCTCAATCAGGTCAAGAAGCTGCGCCGTGCGGGCGGGCTCAACTCGCTCATCATGGTCGAAGGCTATATGGACGCCATCTCGCTCGCGCAGGCAGGTTTCCCCAACGTCGTCGCGAGCATGGGCACCTCGCTCACCAAAGACCAGGCGCGCCTTTGCAAGCGGTATGCGGACGACGTCTTCATCAGCTACGACGGCGACTTCGCTGGGCAGAAGGCTAATCTTCGCGGGCTCGACATCATGAAGCAGGAAGGGCTCAAAGTGCGCGTCGTGCCCCTCCCCGACGGGCTCGACCCCGACGACGTCATCCAAAAGCAGGGCGCTGCGGCGTACCAAGCCTGCCTCGACCATGCGATGCCGCTCATCGATTTCCGTATCCATGCGGCAAAGTCGAAGTACGACCTTTCCCGTTCGGACGATCGGCGCGACTATGTGCGCGACGCCCTTCAGATCGTGCGGGAGGCGGAGAGCGCCACCGAACGCGAGCAGCTTATAAAGCGCATCTCGGAGGAGGCGGACGTGAGCATCGGCGCCTTGCAGCGCGACCTCGAAGCGTCGCCAAAGCCCGCCGCTCCCCGGGAGAGCGAGCCCTCCCGCAAGGAGGACGGCGCCGCGGGGGACAGGAAGGCGGAACGCTTTGTCCTCGCCGCCTGTCTCTTCTCCAAACCCTATGCAAAAGACTGCGATCTTTCGGGCATCCGGTTTTCGAGCGAGGAACTCACCGCGATCGCAGACTTCATCGAGCGGGGGAGAAAGGAGGGGCATATCCGCCCGAGCGGGCTTTTCGACGAGATGAGCGCGGAGGGGGAGCTTTCCGAAGTGCTCGACCTCGACCTCGGCGACAATCTCGACGGGGAGCGCGCCGAACGTTACTTTTTCGACAGCCTGCGCCTTCTGAAGGAGCGCGGCATCCGCATGGAGATCGCGGCCTACCGTTCGCGCTACGACGCTGCGGCAAGCTCCGAGGAAAAGCGGGAGATCCTCTCCCGCCTCAATCAACTGACAAAGAGGCTCGGTTCGCTCCGATAGCGGGATCCGAAGCCCCGAATCATCATCCGACAACTCAAAGGACTCCCTTGCGGAAATATTCCGCAGCGGGACACGGAGGAAAACATATGGCAGAAACCGAACAGACAACGCAGCTGACTGCGGCCGAGGCCGCGGAACAGAGGGCCGATCAGAGGGTCGGGGAGGTCATCGACGGGCTCGTCTCCGCCTATAAGATGAAGGGCAGCATTTCGACGAATGCGCTCTGCGACGTCCTCGAAAAATACGATCTCGGCCCCAATCAGATCGAGAAGATCTACAAGGCATTGCCCGAGGCGGGCATCCAGATCTTTGACGAGGACGAGCGGGATAAAGAGCTCTTCGAACAGGCGCTCTCGGACATCGGCCTTGACGATCCCGTCAAGATGTACTTAAAGGACATCGGCAGAGTGCCCCTCCTTTCGGGCGACGAGGAGATCGACCTCGCCCGCAGGATGCAGGAAGGGGACGAGGCGGCGAAAAAGCGCCTCTCGGAGGCCAATCTGCGCCTCGTCGTCTCCATCGCCAAGCGCTATGTGGGGCGCGGGATGCTCTTTCTCGATCTCATCCAGGAAGGCAACCTCGGCCTCATGAAGGCGGTGGAAAAATTCGACTATCAGAAGGGGTTCAAGTTCTCGACGTACGCGACGTGGTGGATCCGTCAGTCCATCACCCGCGCCATTGCCGATCAGGCGCGCACCATCCGCATCCCCGTGCATATGGTGGAGACCATCAACAAGCTCACCCGCGTTTCGCGCATCCTCTTGCAGGAGAACGGCCGCGAGCCCACGCCCGAAGAGATCGCCGACGCCATGGGGGTGGAAGTCGCGCGCGTCAGGGAGATCCAGAAGATCGCCCAAGATCCCGTCTCGCTCGAAACGCCCATCGGCGAGGAGGAAGATTCGCATCTCGGCGACTTCATCGAGGACGACAAGACGCAGACGCCCAGCGACTCCGTCTCCTTCATCATGCTCAAGGAGCAGCTTTTAAGCGTGCTCGACACGCTCACCCCCCGCGAAGAGAAGGTGCTGCGCCTTCGCTACGGCATCGACGACGGCAAGCCGCGCACTCTCGAAGAAGTGGGCAAGGAATTCAACGTCACCCGTGAGCGCATCCGCCAGATCGAGGCGAAGGCGCTGCGCAAGCTCCGTCATCCCAGCCGCAGCCGCAAGCTCAAGGACTTTTTGGAGTAAATGAGCCGCATCGACATCATCTGCTCCCATCTTCCCGAAGCGGACGTGTTTGCCGACATCGGCTGCGATCACGGCTACTGCACGCAGTATATGCTGAAAAACGGCCGCTGCCGCCTCGCCTATATCTCGGATATCAGCGCGGGGAGCCTCCAGAAGGCGCGCACGCTCCTTCGCCGTGAGGTGGAGGAAGGCCGCTGCATCCCCGTCGTCGCGGACGGGCTGGACGGCGTCAAAGAGTGCGATCTCGTCCTCATCGCAGGCATGGGAGGGGAGGAGATCGTGCGCATCTTGGAGCGCGGGTATCTCCCGAAAAAGTTCGTCTTACAGCCCATGAAGAACAGCGAAAAGGTGCGGCGGTTCCTGATCGGAAGGGGCTGCTCCATCACCCTCGACTATACCTTCGAGGATGGCAAGTTTTACGACCTCATCGCAGGTGAGGCGCCCTCTTCCGAAGGCGGCGCGGACGGCTATACCGAATGGGAACTGCGCTTCGGCAGGGACAATCTGCTCTCTCCCTCTCCCGCCTTTTTGAGGTGGGTCAAAGAGGAGAGGAGAAAACTCGGCGAGCACCTCTTGTCTCCCGACATGGGCAGGGAGAGCCGCGAGGAGCTTCGGCGGAAACGATACGATCTGGAGGTGATCCTCGATGCGATCGAAGGAGATATATGAACTTGTCGACGCGATCGCGCCTTTCTCTTTGAGCAGGGCGTACTGCGAAGCGTTCGGCGCATACGACAACAGCGGGCTGCTCGTCGACTGCGGGCGGGAAGTGAAAAGAGCGCTCTTTTCTCTCGACCTTTCGGCGGCCGCCGTAAAAAAAGCGAAGGAGCTTGGGGCGGAACTCATCGTCACCCATCATCCCGCCATCTACGCGCCCCTCAAAAACCTGACGCCGGAAGGCGCGGGGGCAAACGTCCTCTCGGCGGCAAGAGAGGGCATCTCCGTCCTTTCCGCCCATCTCAATCTCGATATGGCGGCGGGCGGCATCGACGAGAGCCTCATGTACGGCCTCGGCGGGGAACAGGCCCTTGCACTGTATGAACGGTTGGAGGGCGGCGCGTACGGGCGCGTCTTCGAGGTGGAAGAAGCGCCGCTCGAACGATATGCGGCGCGCGTCAAGGAGACGTTCCGAACGGAGCGGCTCGTCGTTTACGGCGAACGGCCCGTCAAACGGGTCGCAAGCTTCTGCGGCGCGGGCATGGACGAAAAGAGCGTTTCTTTCGCTCTTCAAGAGGGGGCGGATACCTTCGTTTCGTCCGATCCCAAGCATCATCTCGTCGCAATGGCAATAGAGGGCGGCATGAACGTGCTGCTCCTCACCCACTACGCGGCGGAAAATTACGGTTTCAAGCGCTTTTTCGAGCGCGTGAAGCGCAGTTTCAGGATCGAATGTGCGTTCTTTGAGGACGCGCGTCTATTATAATCGCCTGCCTTCGGGCAGGGAAAGGAGCAGAAAATGGCAGTTTCGAAGGAATTACTCGAATATCAGAAGGTGGATGCGGAACTCCGCAAGATCGAGCAGGAGATCGCGGGGAGCGACGAACGCAAGAAGTACGTCCAGGCCAAGAAGTTCATGGAGACGGCGGCGGAAAAGCTCGAAGCGATGGACGCCCGCGCCCGCGAACTCAAGGAGATGGCGATCCGTCTCACGCACAACTATCAGGAGCTCAACAAGGCGATCTCGGAATACGCCGAGATCGACGAGATGATCGAGGCGGGCGGAGACGTCGCATTTTATAAAAAGAAGGTGCAGACGCTCTCCGATCAGCTCCGCTCGCTCAAAAATGAGCTCAACAAGCTCGTCTCCGAGATCGAGAATGCTTCGGAAGAATATCAGCGCATGAAGAAGCAGACCATCTCCATGCAGAAACAGTATAAGGAATATAACGAAAAGTTCAAGGAGGTCAAGGCATCCCGCGCGGCGGAGGTCAAGGCGATAGGCGACCGCCTCGATGCGATCGGCAAGAATATCCCCGCCGATATCCTCGCCCGCTATAAAGCCAAGCGCAAAGACCGCATCTTCCCCGTCATCGTGCCGTTGACGAATGGGCGGTGCATCTGCGGCATGGACTTCGCGATCGCCCAGCAGAGCGCGCTCGAGGGCGGCAACGTCATCGAATGCGAGCACTGCCGCAGGTTTATATACAAAGAATAAAAGTTCACGCATTTCTTTTGCTTCGCAAAACAAATGCCGTGAGGGGTGAGGTCGGTTGATTTAACGGGCGGTTTCGGCCGCCCGCTTTTTTGTCCTTATGATACAGTAAGTGCCAAGTATGGCATTTATGCCCTGCGGGTACAAATTGGGTCCCGCAGCGCAAAAGCGTGGTTTTGCTCGCGGAAGTGATTGTAGAGGAAGTAAGACCCTCCTCGCGGGATTTCATTTTAGAAGCAGGGGAGCGATGATCTTCTTGGCTCCTCCCATGGGGGAGCTGTCGCCGAAGGCGACTGAGGGAGTCGCCTTGATTTTAGTAGGTTCGTTTCCGAAAACGGCAGTTCTCTTTTTCCTGCCAGAACTCCTTCCGTCATGTTGCCGAGGTAAGCCTCGGATAACGCGCCGCCTCTCGCGTGGATGGGGCTGCAATTGCGCTCCCTCTGCCTCGTTCTGCATACAATGGAAGTATGCAGCAAGTAGTGGCGGAAATATCGCTCGGACGCATCCGGAAGAACGCGCGTCTCCTTGTAAAAAAGGCAAATACGGCGCTTTATGCCGTCGTCAAGGACGACGGTTACGGCCACGGCGCGGAACATATCGCCCACGCCCTCGGAGATATCGCCTCGGGCTTTTGCACGGCGACCGTCAAAGAGGGCGCGGCCCTTCGCATCGCGGGCATCCGCGCGCCCGTCTTAGTCTTTGCCCCGCCTCTCGACAGAGAGGACGCCCTGCGCCTTCGGGCATACGGCCTTACCGCGACCGTCTCTTCCCCCCGCTCCCTCCTGCTCGCGGCGGAGGCGGGCGTTCCCTTTCATCTTGCCGTCAACACGGGAATGAACCGCTACGGCGTTTCTCCCGCGGGGGCGGGGCGTATGGCGCGGCGGGCAAGGGCGCTCGGGGCTTGCCTTACGGGCGTCTATTCCCACCTTTGGGCGCCGCACGAGGAGGCCGTGCGAAAGAGCCAGCTCGCCCTCTTTCAAAGGGCGGCAAACGGGGTGCGTTCTGTCTTCCCCGGCGCCGTGCGCCATCTTGCGGCGACGGGCGGCATTCTGGCAGGAAGGGAGTACTGTTTGGACGCCGTGCGGCCGGGCATCGGGCTGTACGGATATGCGCCCGCGGGCTTTGAGGGCGCGCTCCCGCTGTCTCCTGCCGCCCGCATCTATGCGCCCGTTTCTCATACCTGTACGCGCGTCGGTGACGGCGCGGGTTACGGGCGCGCGGGGGAAGAGAAGTGTTTTCACACGCTGCGGCTTGGCTACGGCGACGGTTTCTTCCGCACGGGCGGGCTCTTCGGCGAAACGCTCTGCATGGACGCCTGCGTGCGCGGAGGCAGGGCGAAGGTCGGGGCGCAGAAGCTCGTCCTTTGCAATGTCACGGGATATGCCCGCGCCCACGGGACAACGGAATATGAGGCCCTTCTGCGCGTTCTGCAGGGGGCGGAGAAGAGATATGGATGAAAAGAAAATGATAAGAGCGCGCATGAAAGAAGTGCGTGCGGGGCTCAAAAGCCCCGAAAAGGACAAGCTGATCGAAGAAAACGTGCTTTCCGCCTTCGGGGCAGAGGAGAGCTTCTTTGTCTATCTTTCCTTCGGTTCGGAAGCCGCGACGGAGGGGCTCGTCCGTTCCCTCCTTGCGCGCGGAAAGAGGGTGTGCGTACCCCTTATCGAAGGGGGCGTCATGCGTTCCGTGCGCTATCGGGAGCCCCTCGAAGCGGGCGCATACGGCATTTTGCAGCCAAAAGGGGGAGAGGAGGAGACCTGCCGCATCGCACTCACGCCGCTGCTTGCATGGGACGGGGAGGGGTATCGCCTCGGCTACGGAGGAGGGTACTACGACAGGTACTTTGCCCTGCATCCCGACGTGCTGCGCGTGGGGCTTTCTTATGCAGGACAGGCCGTGGAGGGGCTGCCCCGCGAGGAGACGGATATGCCCCTTCACGCAGTTGTCACCGAACTCGGCGTCACGCGCTTTTTGTGAATGCTTGACAGCGCGCGCACTTGCGCGTATAATAAAGAGAGCCGCTGTACGGCAGCGGTCCATACGGAGGGAACCATGCTCAACGAAGCACCCAAAAAACCCAAAAAACGCACCGATTACGCGCATCCCAACGGCTGGCAGCTCTTCTGGCGCACGCAGCTGGAGGGCTGGCGGCGGGTGATGACCCCGGCGCTCATGTATTTTTTCATGGGGCTCTTGCTGTTGGCGTCTCAGCTGGTCGAGCTCGATTGGCTGGAGATCGTGCTCGGCGTCATCTGTATCGCGGGCGGCATCTTTTTCAATGCCCATCTCCTCTTCCATTTCGGGAGCACCCATTACGATACCTTCCTTACCGGGCAGCTCCTCCGCAAGCGGGAGCGGGAAGATGGCATCCCCGCCTCCTTCGATCATCATCTCGAACGGGAGTACCGCCCCTGGAAGGGGTTTTTTATCGGCGCGCTCCTCGGCCTTCCCGTCCTCATCCTCGGCATCCTTTCGGGGGCGCTCGAGGGCACGGAACCGGCGGGCAGCCGCGTCATCCTGGCGTTCGTCCTGCTCGCGGGGTGCGCCGTCGTTCCCATCACCTGGCTGAGGAACTTCGTGTTCACTCCCGGGAGCCTTTCCTATTTCTGGACCATTCCCACCATCCTCGTGCCCATCGTCGTGAGCGGTGTCTTCTATATCCTCGGCGCCTATGCAAATAAGCGCAAGCGTGCCGAACAGGAGGCGCGCGAGGCGGCCGTCAAGGCGGCTGCGGAAGCTGCGCGCGAGGCGCGGCTCCACCGCGAACAGACGGAGGCGCAGCGAAGAAAGACGCTGCAGTCCAAGAAAAAGAAATGAGGATCGTTGCGGGAAAATACCGCGGCCGCGTCCTGCAGGAATTTCGGGGCATGGACATCCGCCCCACTGCCGACCGCGTCAAGGAGTCCGTCTTTCAGATCCTGACGCCCTGCTTTCAAGGGGCGCGCGTTCTCGATCTCTTTGCGGGGAGCGGGGCGCTCGGCATCGAGAGCTTATCCCGCGGGGCGGCGGAAGCGGTCTTCAACGACAGCTCTAAGGAAAGCCTCAAAGTCTGCCGCGCCAATTTGCAGAAAGTGGGCGAGAGCGCGGCCGTCTACAACCTCGATTATAAGAGCTGTTTAAGGAGCATTTCGGGCAAGTTCCGCCTCATCTTCTGCGACCCGCCCTACCGCATGGAATGCCTTGCGGAAATTCTGGCGCTCGTGAAAGAGCGCGGGCTTTTGGAAGAGGGCGGGCTCGTCGTCTTCGAAGGGGAGCGCGAAGAGAGCGCCCCCATAGGCTGGGAAACAGCCGATGCGCGCCGTTACGGCCGCACGCGGGTGTATTTTTTCCGCCCTGCGGCAGGAGGAGAGCAATGAAAAAATGCGTATTCGCGGGGACGTTCGATCCCTTCACGCTCGGGCATGACGACACCGTGAAAAAGTGCCTTGCGCTCTTTGACGAAGTCGTTGTCGCCATTGCCGAAAACAAGCGCAAGCACTGTATGTTTTCGCTCGAAGAGCGCCTTCAAATGGTGCAGAAGACCTATGAAAACGAGCCGCGCGTCAGAGTGCTCGCATGGGACGGCGTCATCGTCGATCTTTTGAAAAAGGAAAACACCCGCTTCTATGTGCGCGGGCTGCGCAACACGGTGGACTTCGAGTACGAGAACGCCGACTTTTACGCGAGCCGCGACCTCGATAAGGAGATGATCACCCTCTATCTCCCCTGCGAGAAGGAGCACCTCCATATCAGTTCGACCTTAGTCAAAAACTGCATTTCGTTCGGGAAGCCGTTTGAACGGTACGTCCCCGCCGCAGTTTACTCATATATCACAACAAGAGGATAATTTATGTTCACAAGACAGGCTCACATCCCTTCCCCCGAGCAGCTGCGCGACGAGCTGCCGCTGACCAAAGAACTCACCGCCATCAAAAAGGAGCGCGACCGCCTTACGATGGACGTCATCGCAGGGCGCACCGATAAGCTCCTCCTCATCATCGGGCCCTGTTCCGCGCACGAGAGCGCGCCCGTGCTCGAATATGTGCGCCGTTTGGGCAAGCTCAACGAGCGCGTCAAGGATAAGCTCGTCCTCGTCCCCCGCATCTACACCAACAAGCCGCGCACCAAGGGCGTGGGCTATAAGGGGATGTTCTCCCAGCCCGACCCCGAAAACAAGGAAGACATCGTCCGCGGCATCCGCACCATCCGCGAGCTGCACATCCGCGCCATCGAGGAGAGCGGGCTTTCGGCGGCGGACGAGATGCTCTATCCCGAAAACTATCCCTTCCTCGAAGATCTTTTGACGTATATCGCCGTGGGGGCGCGTTCGAGCGAAAATCAGATGCACCGCCTTGTTTCGAGCGGCATCGATCTTCCCGTCGGCATCAAGAACCCCATGGGCGGCAGCATCCCCGTCATGCTCAACTCCGTCTATGCGGCGCAGAGCCCGCAGGTCTTCAAATACGGCAACTATCAGGTGGCGACGGACGGCAACGAATACGCCCACGCCGTCCTTCGGGGCATGGTCGATTCCTACGGCAACGACATCCCCAACTTCCATTACGAGACGGTGATGCGCGTCTTCGAAGGCTACCGCCGCTCCAACGGCGAGCTCAAAAATCCCGCCGTCATCATCGACGCCAACCACTCCAATTCGGGCAAGCAGTTCCGCCAGCAGATCAGGATCGTGGAGGAGGTCATGCAGAACCGCCTCTACGACGCAGATTTCAAACAGATCGTCAAGGGGTTCATGATCGAAAGCTTCCTCGTCGAGGGCAATCAGAAGCACGACATCGTGTTCGGGCAGTCCATCACCGATCCCTGCCTCGGCTGGGAGGATACCGAACGGCTCATCCTCGACATTGCGGAGAAGGCATGAGCGCGCGCTATAGCTGTCTCGGGCCCGAGGGGAGCTATTCCGAGCTCGCCGCCCTGCGCTTTTCGGGGGGAGAGGGGGAGATCGTCCTCTGCCCCGACTTTTACGCCGCCGTCTCCGCCCTTCAAAAGGGGGAGGCGGACTTTGCCGTTCTGCCCATCGAAAACTCCATCCAGGGGGGCGTTTTGAAGAATTTAGACCTTCTCGAACGCCCCGACGCGCCCTTCGCCGTCGAAGAGCTCGTCCTTGCGATCGACCACCGCCTCGCAACGCTCGAGGGCGTTTCCTGCGATGCGGTCGAGCGCATCTATTCGCACGAACAGGCGATCGGCCAGTGTGCGGAGTATCTTCATACGCACTTCCCGAACGCCAAGCTCCTCTACACCCGCTCGACGGCGGAGAGCCTCGAAAAGCTCGACGCGCATTCGGCGGGCATCGTCGGCGCGCATGTGAAAACGCAGGGCGTCGTGCTCTCCGAAGAGAACATTGCCGACGAAAAGCGCAACTTCACGCGCTTTCTGCGCCTCGTGCGGCGGGAGGAAGCGCATCCGAAGCGCAGCGAAAAAGTGTTCTTCTGCGCCACCTGCAAGCACCGCCCCGGCTCTTTGTACGAGCTTTTGGGCGTCTTTGCCCGCTCGGGCATCAACCTCACCCGCATCGAGAGCCGCCCCATCCGCGACGTGTTCGGCGAGTACCGCTTCTTCATCGAGATCGACGGCGACATCGCCCGTAAGGAAGTCGTTTCCGCCCTGAAAGAGGCGGAGGCGTTCTGCCGCCAGTTCCATATCATCGGCGCCTACTGAACGGGGAATATAAGCAGTGCGAGGGGATAGCAAAACGCGAAGGCGAGCAGCCCGTGCGCACCCTTGACAAGGAGAAAGGGCAGCGCTTTCACGCCCGTTCCCGTAAGGAAGGAGAGCTGCTGCGCGTTGACGCACAGCCCGCCGAAGCTCACCTCTGCGGCGGCAAGGGCAAGGGATAACGGCGTTTTCAGCTTTGCAAGCGCCGAAACGCCCGCCGTCACCTCCAAAAGCCCCGAAAGGATGCCCTCCCCGTACCCCGAAAGGGGCGGGAGAAGGGAAAAGAGCATCTCTTTGATGCAGAAAAAGAGCGCGATGAGCGCCCCCACCGAGAGTACCGCCTGCACGGCGGAGATAAGGAGCGCCGAGAAGGGCTCCCGCGCTTTGGGCAGGGGCGGCGGCGCGGGCACTGCTTTGTGCCGCGTGAGGCGGGGGAGCAAAAGCCCTGCGCTCCACACCGCTAAAAGATGCGAACAAAAGAGAACGATCCCCGCTGCGGACGAGCCGAACATTGCCGCCGCCGCGCCGAGGCAGAACGCAGGCCCCGACGTCGAGGCAAGGCAGGCGGTGTAAAAGACGTCGCCCTTTCTGAGGCGTCCGTCCGAAGCAAGCTCTGCGACCGTCCTCGCGCCCGCGGGATAGCCCGAAAGGAGCGAAAGCAGCATGGCGCCCGCTCCCGCGCCCGGGATGCGGAAGAGTTTTTTTGCAAGGGGGGAGATCCGCCTTGTGACCGCGAAAAAGGCGGGTGAGCGCACCATCAGCGAAAGGACGACAAGCAGGGGCAGCGCCGTCGGCACGATGGCGGTGAGCCATAACATGAGACCGTTCAGAACGCTCTGCCCAAAACGGGCGGGCGACGAGAGAAAGACCGCCGCAAAGAGAACGAGCAGCAAAAAGGCGGCGGCGGACGTTATTTTTTTCATACGGGGCATACGTTACCCTACGCCCCGAAGGAGGAGATTATGCGCAAAACTTTGGGGCTCGCCCTCGGTTCGGGCGGGGCGCGCGGCATCGCGCACATCGGCTTTTTGCAGGCGCTCGAAGAAGCGGGCATCCGTCCCGACTATGTGACGGGCTGTTCGATGGGCGCTATCGTGGGGGCGTGCTACTGCGCGGGGCTCCCGCTCGAAACGCTGAGGCAAGTCGCGCTCTCTTTGAAGCTTTCCAAGATCGCGACGCTCAACATCAATCCCATCCGCGCCAACGGGCTCCTGCGCTTCAACAAGGCGCGTCAGCTCCTTGAAGAGCATCTCGGCAACATCACCTTTGCAGACCTCAAGATCCCGTTCTCCTGCATCGCGGTCGATCTTGCGGCGGGGAAGGTGGTCGAACTCAAGGAGGGCAGCGTCATCGACGCCATCCTCGCTTCGAGCTCCATCCCCGGGGCGTTCACGCCCGCCGTCATCGGCGATAAGACGCTCGTGGACGGCGGCATCTTAGAGCGCGTTCCCACGAAGGAAGTGCGCGAGATGGGCGCCGAAGTTATCGTCGCCGTCGACGTTCTGGGCGATCTCACCGCAAAGAAGGCGTCGCCCAACCTCGTCGATACCCTCCTTCGCTGCATCGACATCATGGATACCCGCCTCACGCAGAGGAAGAAACGCTCGCGCGCCCGCTATATCGACCTGTGGCTGGAGCCCGAGCTCGGCGCAATGGATCAGTACCTCGTCAAGAACCTCGATTTCGCGCTCGACAAGGGCTACGAGCTCGGGGTGAAGTACCGCGACGAGATCAAGGCGCTTGTCGATGGGGAAACAGAAGTCAAGGGCGAGGGCGTCCCGAGGGGAAGTAAGGCATGACCGATCTTTTCGACTTCAACGACAACGAGGAGAAGGCAAAGCCGCTCGCCGAGCGGATGCGCGCCTCCTCGTTCAAAGATTTTGTGGGGCAGGAAAAGCTCGTTGCGGAAGGCTCGCTCCTCCGCCGCGCTATTGCCTTAGACCGCCTGGGCAGCTGCATCTTCTGGGGGCCGCCCGGCTGCGGCAAGACGACGCTTGCGAACGTCATCGCCGCACAGGCAGAGGGGGAGTTCGTGCGCCTCAACGCGGTGACGGCGGGCGTTGCGGACGTGCGCCGCGCCGTCGAGGAAGCGCGGGAAAACCTGCGCCTTCGCGGCCGCCGCACCTACCTCCTCTTAGACGAGTGCCACCGCTTCAACAAGGCGCAGCTCGATTCCCTGCTTCCTTCCGTCGAGCAGGGCATCCTCATCTTCATCGGCTCGACGACGGAAAATCCGTACGCTTCCATGACGCCCGCCATCGTCTCGCGGTGCCGTGTGTTCGAATTTGAACCGCTCAAAGAGAGCGACATCTTAAAGGCGCTTTCCCGGGCGCTCAAAGATAAGCGCAAGGGCCTCGGCAACTACATGGCGGAAGCGGACGAAGGGGCGATGGAGCATATCGCAAGAGCGGCGGCGGGAGATCTTCGCTTTGCCTACAACGCGTTGGAGCTCGCCGTCCTCACGACGCCGCCGGGGGGCGACGGGCGCATCCGCGTGACCCTGCAAGACGCGGAAAATTCGACGGGCAGGCGCTCGCTCGCCTTCAGCGAAGACCAATATTACGATATGCTCTCCGCGTTCTGCAAATCGCTGCGCGGGAGCGACTCGAACGCCGCGCTCTACTACGCCATGCGGCTCATCGAGGGAGGATGCGACCCCCGCCTCATTTTAAGGCGCACCGTCGTACACGCCGCCGAGGACGTGGGGCTTGCAGACCCGAACGCCCTCACCGTCGCAACGAGCGCCCTCACCGCCTTCGAGCACTTAGGCGCGCCCGAGGGGCTTTTGCCCCTTTCGGAAGCCGTCATCTACGTTGCGGAAGCGCCCAAGAGCCAGTCGACGAAGGTCGCCATGTTCGCGGCGCAAAAGGATGCGAAAGAGGCGCCTTTGGGGGCGGTCCCGCCCTATTTGCGCGATATTTCCTACGGGGACGACAAGCGGAAAGCGGAGCGGAAGAACTACCTCTACCCGCACGATTTCGGCGGCTGGGTCAAACAGCAGTACCTTCCCGACGAGCTCAAAGACCGCGTTTACTATACGCCGGGTGAGAACGGGTTCGAGCGGGAAGTTAAGCGCATCCGCAAGGAAAAGGGCATGGAATAGGGGCAAAACGGGCAAATTTTCACACTGTTGAGCGGCATTTTCACTTTATTTTTGCCCGAATTCACTTTATTTTTCGCCAAAATCAACACATTTTCACAAAAGAGCGGTGCTTCCCGGCACCGCTTTTTACTGAAAAGTTATGTAGTCTCCGTCTTTTTCTCGCGCACGCCGAGGATGTGCAGCCCGCGGAATTTCGCCGCAGGGTAGGTGGAGAGCGGGCGGTTGTAGGCGTCGTAGGAGTGCGCCGCCACTAAAATTTCTCCGTCCTTGAAGCCCACGACGACGGGCGTGTGGTACCAGTCTCCCGTGGCTCTTCCGAGCTGCACAAGATCGCCCTTTTCGAGCTCGTCGAGGGGGACTTCCTTCGCGTACGGGCCTTCGCCCTCGTTCGAGATGAGGAAGTTAAAAAGATATTCGACGCCCGTCCAGGAAGGGGTGCGGTCGTTGAGCGAGCGGTAGTACCAGCCGTAAGTGGGGGTGAAGTTCATGACGCCCGCGCCCGCGAAGAGCACCTGCGAGGCGTAGTTGGTGCAGTCCCCGCCGAGGCGGGAAAAATCGTAGTAGTCGGGGTTTCTTCCGAACGCCCAGCGGCGCGCGTAGGCGACGGCCTGTTCCCGTGAATATTGCTTTTCAAAAAGTTCCATGCTCCATTGTATGCAAAACAGGGGCGAAGCGTGCCGTTTGATCCCAAGGCTTTTTTCGGCAGAGCTCCGTTATGTGGACGATTGACTTTTTGCATCGGAGATGTTATCATGAGCTATGACCATGTGCAGCGTCCGGCGGAAATGCCGGAGCGGGGAGAAAAGGAATGGAACAATGGCTGAAGTGGGCGATCGAGATCCAAAGCCTTGCCCAGGCGGGGCTTGCTTATACGGACAATGTGTATGATATCGAGCGCTACGAGCGGCTGCGTGAGATCGCGGCGGAAATGCTTTCCAAGAAGTCGGGACTTTCTCTTGAAAGAGTGAAAGGACTCTTTTGCAGCGAGACGGGCTATCAGACGCCCAAGCTGGATACGCGGGCCGCGATTTTTCGGGACGATAAGATCTTATTGGTACACGAGAAGAACGGCACCTGGGCGCTTCCGGGCGGCTGGTGCGATGTCCTCGAATCGGTCGCATCCAATACGGTAAAAGAAGTCAGGGAAGAGACGGGGCTGACTGCGAAAGCGGTCAGGCTCATTGCCGTGCAGGACAGAAATCAACACAATGTTCCCGTCTATGCCTATGGGGTGTGTAAAATATTTGTTTTATGCGAAGTGATCGGCGGATCTTTTGTCCCGAACAGCGAAACGACGGAGATCGCTTACTTCGGGATGGAAGAACTGCCTGCACCGCTCGCGGAAGAGAAGACAAGCCGGGAACAGATCGAAATGTGTTTTGCGTCGTATCTTAGCGATCGCCGGGAGACGCTCTTTGATTGAACGAGAAGGCATAAGACGGCGTGCCGTTCTTTTTGCGCGGTGCGCGGCATAAGATGAGGCGTGAGACATTATGTGACGCCGCGGACGAGATGGAGGCGGCGCATTTTCTTTGCTCTGCTCGTGCTGCTGCCGCTCGCGCTTGCCCTGTGGCTCTTTTTCAGCGCGGCGGGCGTCATCCGCTCGGTCGCAGAGGCGGCGCTCCGCGCCAATGCCGCCTCCGCCATGCACGATGCGATCGAGGCGACGCTCTCGGGCGTCGGGTATGACGATCTCATCCAAGTGGAACGGAGCGATACGGGGGAGATCGCGGCGATGACCGCCGACGCGCAGCGCATCAACACCATCGCGCGGGACGCGGCGTACCTTGCGCAGAAGAATTTTAAGGTGCTCTCCGAAGCGGGCGTCAAGGTGCCGCTCGGGGCATTTTCGGGCATCGAGGCGCTCTCGGGTTTCGGCCCGCCCGTCACCTTCAAGCTGCTGCCCGTGGGCGCGGCGCACTGCTCCTTCCGCTCCGCGTTCACCTCGGCGGGCATCAATCAGACGCGCCATGCCGTCTATCTCGACATCGTCCTCGACATCACCGTCGTGCTCCCTGCGGGCACGAGCGAATTTTCCGAGAGCGCCGAGGTGATGATCATCGAGAGCGTGCTTTCAGGGGAAGTGCCCGACTTTATTTTGCATTCCGACTTATTCGGGTGAAAAGAGGGGCGCGCCGCCTGCGAAGCGCAGGCGGCGCGCCCCGTAAAAGACTTACAGCGTGCCCGCGCGCTTCGGGTCAGAACGCGCCTTCGGGTCAGAGCGTGCCGAGCGTTTCTTCGATGGCGCACAAGATAGCGGGCGTGCCGTTTCGGACGGGGGTATGTTCAAGGCGCGCCCGAAGCGCCTCGTCATTTCGAAGCGAAAAGAGCGCCGCAGGGAGGGCGTCGGAGCGGGCGAGCTCGCGTTCGTGCAGGAGGCGGCAGAGCCCGCGCTCTTCGAAATAGCGCGCGTTTTCGAGCTGGTCGCCGCGGGAGGCGCGCTCGAGGGGCACGAGAAGGGCTGGCTTTCTGAGGGCGAGCACCTCGAACACCGTGTTGCTGCCCGCCCGCGAGAGGACGAAGTCCGCCGCCGCATAGGCGCTTGCCATATCGGGCTCGTAGGAAAGCGCCGTATATCCGCGCGGCACGTCTGACGGCGCGTTGGGAAGAGGGCTGCCCTTTCCGCAAAGGTGCAGGATCTGGAACTGTTCGAGCAGGGCGGGAAGATGCGCTCTCACTGCCTCGTTGAGGGTACGGCTGCCGCTCCCCCCGCCGAGGACAAGGAGCACGGGCGTTCCCCTTTTGAAGCCGTATTTTGCTCGGGCGCGGCTCGGGCTGCCCGCAAACAGCTCTTTTCGCATGGGCGAGCCCACGTATCTGCCGTTTGCAAAGCGGCGGGCGGTCTCCTCGAAGGAGGTGAGGACGAACTTGCAGCGGCGCGCCGTGAGGCGGGTCGCAAGGCCGGGGGAAAGGTCGCTCTCGTGCGTGAGGGCGGGGATGTGCAGGCGGCGGGCGGCGAAGAGATAGGGAAGGCTCGCGTATCCCCCCTTGGAAAAGACGAGGTCGGGCTTCAGCTCTTTTAGAAGGGCGAAGGCGCGCCGCTCCGACTGCACCATGCGGAAGGGCAGCATGAGGTTTTTGGGCGTGAGGCTGCGCACGAGTTTGGGGCAGGGGATGCCGTAAAAGGGGTAGCCCGCCTCTTTGGCGAGCCGTTCTTCGATGCCGCCGCTGCTCCCCGCATAGGCAAGGCGGCACTTGCCTTCAAGTTCTTGCATGACGGCAAGGTTTGGCACGGTGTGCCCCGCGCTCCCCCCGCCGCAGAAGAGGATGTGTTTCATCCTATCAGTATATGCAGGCGCACGCAAAGCTTGCGCGGGGGGAGAGGATAGAGAGAAAGCGGCGCGGCGGAGTATTCCGCCGCGCCGCCTGCGTTTTATGGGGGTATCCTCTTATGTACCATCCCGTGTCGGCAGCTTTTGCAGGGAAAGGCAAAAGACGTTCTCTTCAAAATGCAGAAGGGCTTTTTGCCCACTTTGCACGATGAGGCAGTCAAAAACGTCGCGCACGGCGAGCAGAAGTTCTTCTAAAAGACGGGTTTCGTCCATCGTTTGATTTTTCTCTTGCGATTGCAGCATACTTTTGTAGTGCTCCTTATTTTTGATTTGACAAAAGCTGCGCGCATTGCTTTTGTAAGAATAGTATACCGTTCCAACTCCCCTGAATCAACAAAATCAGGGGAGTTTGTCCGATAATTTATTGACGAAGTACCACTATTTTTGGGGAATTATGTCGAAATTATCGGAGAATCTGAAAGACTTGATGCAGGAGGCGGAGATCAATGCGCCTGCCCTTGCCAAAGCGACGGGCATCGACGCCTCTACGATCCTGACATTGCTGCGCGGAGACGGGCTTCCATATGTCGATACGCTCGTAAAGCTTGCCGACCATTTTCACTGTTCGACCGATTATCTGTTGGGATTGACCGATCTGTTGACGGAGGAGACTTATAAGGAGCGGCCGCCTTTTTCAGAGCGGCTCACCTTTTTGCTGCACAATTTCAAGACGACGAAATATCGGCTCGAAAAGGAGACGGGACTTTCGGAAAAGACGGTCAATCGTTGGCATAACGGGAAGACGCAGCCGACCGTGGAAAGTCTCGTGCGGCTCGCGAACTATTTTCATTGTTCCGTTGACTATGTGCTCGGAAGGGTCTGATATTTGAAATGCCGCGGGGCGGACGCGAACAGCGTCCGCCCCGCGGCGTATCTTTTTCGGCGCGGCGGAGCATTCCGCCGCGCCGCCTGCGTTTTATGGGGGTATCCTCTTATGTACCATCCCGTGTTGGCAGCTTTTGCAGGGAAAGACAGAAGACGCCCTCTTCGAAATGCAGAAGGGCTTTTTGCCCGCTTTGCACGATGAGGCAGTCAAAAACGTCGCGCACGGCGAGCAGAAGTTCTTCTAAAAGACGGGTTTCGTCCATCGTTTGATTTTTCTCTTGTGTTTGCAGCATACTTTTGTAGTGCTCCTTTGTTTGAAAATAATAAGTTCTCTGCGCAGATCGACTTATTTGACAATAGTATAACTTCTCAACTGAAAGAACGCAAACATTTTCTTTCAATTCAGAAGAGAATAGATTGTAGAAAAAGGTCTATTCTATGGTTAATTTGTCGAAAGTCGCGGAAAACTTGCAGGAGCTATTGGATGAACGGGGTCTGACGCAGACGGCGCTTGCCCAAGAGATCAAAACGTGCAGTTCCAAATTGTCGTCGTATCTGACGGGCAGCAGGGCTCCCAATTTTGAAACGCTTTTATCGCTCGTGGAATATTTTCATTGCTCGGCGGACTTTGTGTTGGGGTTGATAGAATATCCGCAGGAAGAAGTCGAGTATAAACCTGCGCCTCCGTTCGGGGAGCGGCTGCGCGCTCTTTTGCGGGAGGCGGGTCAAAGTCAATACCGTTTTGTCAACGATACGGGCATATCGTGGAGCGTGTTTTATCATTGGCTCACGGGCAAGTGTCTGCCCTCTGCCGACAGTCTCGTGCGCATTGCAGATCATTTTGGCTGCTCGGTCGACCATGTGCTCGGAAGGGTCTGATATTTGAAAAAGCAGGGAACGATCCCTCAGTCACTTCGTGACAGCTCCCTTTACACAAGGGAGCCTATGGCGCCGTGAGGGCATGACAACCCTTCCGTCTTGCCTTTGGCAAGCCACCGTCTCGCGCGGTAGAGACCGCGCTCTCGTCGCCGCAAAGCCCGTTTGTCCGCCGCTGCGTTCCTCGCGGCTTGACCGCTCGGCTTGCGTCTCCTCTTCCCACACATCTGCTTCGCATCTGCGCGGGAGCCCTGAAATGCCCCGAACAATGGGGCATTTCCAAGTTCGCAAGTGGCAAAGAGCCCACCGGGCTCTTTGCAAGAAAGCACTTGCTCACCCCTTGCACAGGGGAGGTGGGTAACGAAAAAACATCGGCTACACGGATGTGTAATTCAGGGCGGGGCGGACGCGAACAGCGTCCGCCCCGCGGCGTTTCTTTTTTGGCGCGGCGGAATTTTCCGCCGCGCCGCCCTATTATCATGCTCCGTCATGCCTCGTATTGTGCGGCGAGGCGGCGGGCTTCGGCGGCGACGCGCTCTCTCAACGACCCGGGAGAGAGCACCTTGAGCCCTGCGCCTGCCGATAAGATCTTGCCGATGAGCGACTCGTCGTCGGGGAGGGCGACGTCGGCGGTGTGGATGCCCTCCCGCGTTACGATATTCTCGACGCCCAGCCAATCCTGCGCGAAGGGGAGCGCTTCGGGCGAAATTGCAAAGCGCGCATACACCGTGGTGCTCTCCGTCGGCCAAAAGCCGAGCGGGATGTCCTTACGGGAAAAGGGGCGGCGTTCGAACGTCTTGCCCGTCTTTACCACGGAGCGCATCCGCCCCAGCTTGAAGAGGCGGAATCCTTCGCGCATCCGGCACCAGGCAAAGGCGTACCACACGTTTTGTTTGAGCACCAGAAGATGGGGAAGGATGCGGCGGCGGGAGCGTTCGCCCTCGCGGTCGACGTAGTCGATCGTAAGTTCTTCCCGCTCCGTGATGGCGCGGTCGAGAAGGGCAAGTTTGTCGGAAAAGTTGTGTTCATCCCCCCAGGAGCCGCTGTCGACGAGGATGTTGCCGAGCGAGGCGGGCTCCCCTGCCTCGGACGGGTACCGTTCTTCAAACTTTTTTATGGCGGAAGAGAGCGCGGGATCGCGCAGCTGTTCGTTGATCGCAAGGAGCGCTTCATGGAGCCGCGCCGCCTCTTCGCGCGTGAGGAGCCCGCCGGGGAGCTTGAAAGCGTCCGAAATGCCGATGCCGCCGTTTGCTCCGCGCGCGACGTCGATGGGGATGCCCGAACAGGTGAGCTCGTCGGTATAGCGCAGGATGCTGCGCACCGAACAGTTGTACTTTTGGGCAAGTTCGCCCGCGCTCATCCGCTGCCGTTCGAGCAGGGTAAAGAGGATGCCGATGAGCGTCTGCGTCTTCATGTTCCTTCCTCCTTCTCACGGCTCTGCCGTTGTTTTCAAGATGATAGCATGGTTTTTATATTTTGTCAAGAGGGGAGCCGCGCGCCGCGGTTCGGCAGAGCACGTCGCCGCAGTCGGCGTTTGCGGGCGGCGAGTGCATAAATTTCTCAAAGGTATGCGTGTTTCGTTGACAAACGGCATTTCCGCGTGTATAATGAGTGACATGAAGCACGAAATGTCCCTCGCAATTTACGGCAAGTATCTTTACCGCGGCGAAGCGTCGGGGTGCTTTTGCGCGTAAATCGGGTGCGGCAGAACAAACGGTCATGCACGGTTTGCGCTCAAATGCGGGGCGCAGACCGTTTTTTATTTGAACACAAGGAGTAAAGAACAATGTCACAAAATGTCATGGACACGCTGCGTGCGCGCGGCTTCATCAAGCAGACGGTGTACGAGGACGAGCTCTATGAAAAGCTCGGCAAAGAGAGCGTGCCCTTCTATATCGGCTTCGACCCCACGGCGGACAGTTTGCACGTCGGGCACTTCATGCAGCTCATCGCCATGCGCCATATGCAGGACGCCGGCCACAAGCCCATCATCCTCATCGGCGGCGGCACGGGCATGATCGGCGACCCTTCGGGCCGCACCGATATGCGCTCCATGATGACGCGCGAGACGGTCAAATACCACGTCGAATGCTTCAAAAAGCAGATGTCGCGCTTCATCCGCTTCGAGGGCGAGAACGGCGCCATCATCGTCGACAACGCCGACTGGCTCCTCGACCTCAACTATATCGACTTCCTGCGCGAGATCGGCGCGAACTTCTCCGTCAACAAGATGCTCACGGCGGAGTGCTACCGCTCCCGCATGGAGAAGGGGCTCACCTTCCTCGAATTCAACTATATGCTCATGCAGGCATATGACTTTCTGGTTTTGTTCCGCAAGTACGGCTGCCAGCTCGAACTGGGCGGCGACGACCAGTGGAGCAACATTTTGGCGGGCGCCGACCTCATCCGCCGCAAGGAGCAAAAGCCCGCCTTTGCGATGACGTTTACCCTGCTCACGACGAGCGAGGGCAAGAAGATGGGCAAGACGCAGAAGGGCGCCGTCTGGCTGGACGAGAACAAGACGAGCCCTTACGAATTCTATCAGTACTGGCGTAATACGGCGGACGATGACGTCGAGAAGTGCTTCAAGCTCTTGACGTTTTTGCCGCTTGAAGAGATCGCGGAGCTCTGCGCGCACCGCGACGAGCGCATCAACGCCGCAAAAGAGCGGCTCGCCTTCGAGCTCACCAAGCTCGTCCACGGCGAGGAGAAGGCGTCTCTTGCGCAGGCGCAGGCGCGCGCCGCGTTCGGCGGCGAGGGCGAGATGCCCGAAAAGGCCATCTCCAAAGAGGCGGCTACTTTGACGCAGGCGCTCGTCGAGGCGGGGCTTTGCAAGAGCAACGGCGAGGCAAGAAGGCTCGTCGAGCAGGGCGGCGTCTCTTTGAACGGCGAGAAGGCGACCGACCCCAACGCGGCGCTGCCCGAAGGGGAGTTCACCCTCTTCAAGGGCAAGAAGGTGCGCGTCAAGATCGTGAGAAAATAACATGGATTTTCTGAGCGTCGCGGGGGAATACACGGCGGAACGCACCATCGAAAAGTCGCGGTTTCTTTCCTACGTCGCCCATACGGCGGGCGAGGAGCAGGCACGCGCCTTTTTGGACCGCATTCGGAAGGAGCATCCGCTTGCTACGCACGTCTGCTGGGCGTATATCAGCGACAGGCTCGGGAATTTGCAGCGTTTTTCGGACGACGGCGAGCCGCAGGGTACGGCGGGGATGCCCATTCTGGGCGTTCTGAAGGCGAAGGAGCTTCGCGAGACCGCCGTTGCCGTGGTGCGCTATTTCGGCGGCATCAAACTGGGAGCGGGCGGGCTGACGCGCGCCTATGCCTCCCTTGCAGCCGAGGGCGTGGAGGGCGCGGAAAAAGTCCTCTATACCGTCTGCCGCGAGCTCCTCATCGAGACGGACTATCCCGAAGTCGACCCGCTCCTGCGCTTTTTCGGCGCGAAGGGGACGATGGTGCTCTCTAAAGAATTTGGGGCGCGGGCGCTGTTTACCGTCGCCGTGAAGGAGGCGGATGCGGAGGCGTTCCGTGCGGAAGTCACCGAGCTTTTGTTGGGGCGCGCCGATATCCTCGAAGGGGAGAGCTATTTCCGCCCCTTCCCCGTGTGAGGGGGCACGAGTTTGGCGGGGAAAGCTCCGGCTAATACTCCCTCAGTCATCCCGCCGCGCTTAACAACCCCTCCGTCTTGCCTTCGGCAAGACACCGTCTCGGCGGCGCAAGGGAAACGCCGCCTCGGTCAGGAAATGGCACGCTCCATGTGCCATTTCCAAGCTCAAAAGCGGTCAAAGCCCCACCGGGGCTTTGTCAAGAAAGCGCTTTCTCGCCCCTTACACAGGGGAGGCTAAAATGAGGCAACTCCCTCAGTCCTGTCGCCGACGTTCGTCGGACAACAGGACAGCTCCCCGAAGAGGCGCCTAAAATGAGGAATTTAGCCAAATTCAGGAAGCATTTGCTCGCCCCCGAAGAGGCGCCTACAATAAGGAATTTAGCCAAATTCAAGAAGCATTTGTTTGCCGTCGAAGGGGCGCCTAAAATATGGAATTTTACCGCTTTTTCAGCGGCTTGTGAGGTAATCGTATGAAGATCATCAAACGGGAAACTTTGAAGCAGAAGCCTTCGCCCGATACGGAGCTGGGTTTCGGACACTATTTCACCGACTATATGTTCACGATGAAATATACGCAGGGCGAGGGCTGGCACGATCCCATGATCGAGCCCAACGAACCGCAGCGGTTCGACCTCGGCACCTCCATTTTCCACTATGCGCAGGGCATCTTCGAGGGCATGAAGGCGTTCATCCAGCCCGACGGCTCCATCGCCGTCTTCCGCCCCGAGGAAAATTGGGCGCGCATGAACCGTTCGGCGGAGCGGATGTGCATCCCGCAGTTTCCCGCAGACGTCGCGGAAGAGGGGCTTGAAGAGCTTCTGAAGCTCGAAAAGGACTGGATCCCGACGAAGCCCGGCACGGCGCTCTATATCCGCCCGACCATCGTCGCGACGCGCGTCATGCTCGGCGTGCATGCCTCGACGGAGTATCTCTTTTTCATTATCCTCTCGCCCGTCGGCAGCTACTATGCGCACGGGCTGGAGCCCACGAAGCTCCTCGTCGAGGACTTCTATGTGCGTTCGGCGATCGGCGGCACGGGCGAGGCGAAGTGCCTCGGCAACTACGCCGCTTCCATGAAGGCGGGCGAAGAAGCGGAAAAGAAGGGCTTCGACCAGGTGCTCTGGCTGGATGCCAAGGACAAGAAGTACGTCGAAGAAGTGGGCAGCATGAATATGTTCTTCGTCATCGACGGCGAAGTCGTGACGCCCGCGCTCGTCGGCTCCATCTTGCCCGGCATCACGCGGAAGAGCTGTTTGCAGGTGCTGCGCGACAAGGGCTACCCCGTCAGCGAGCGCCGCATCTCCATCGACGAAGTTATCGAAGCTTCCAAGAACGGCACGCTCGATGAGGCGTTCGGCACGGGCACGGCGGCGGTCATCTCTCCCGTCGGGCTCATCCGCTATAAGGACGAGGACTACGTCATCAACGGCGGCAAGATGGGAGACGTCACCAAGATGCTGTACGATACCATCACGGGCATCCAGTACGGGAAGCTCGAGGATACCTATCATTGGCGGAAAATTATTCGATGAAATCTTTTTGCCGAGGCAAAAATCTTTCATCGAAGAGTGAAGATCTCCAGAAGGGATGACTCCCTCAGTCTCATCATCGGCATACGCCGAGCGATGAGACAGCTCCCCCGAGGGGGCGCCTATAATGAGGAATTTTACAGATCGGGGAAGCAACCGATCTTTCTTAAGAAGAATTAGAATGGGTCGCATATGAGTTTTTCTGCGGCGGGCGGGGCGCAAAGCCCCGCCCGCCGCTTGCGTTTTCCGCGCGGCGCCGGTTTCGCGGAAAAAAGTGCAAAAATTTTGCGCGAGGGTCTTTTCTTTTGGGCGGGAATATGGTATGATAAAGAGCACGGCCCTCCACATCCCACAAAAATCGCTATGCGATTTTTGCGGGAGCCCTGAGTCGCGGCAAGGCCCGCAGGTCCGCCGCTGTGTTCCTCGCGGCTTGACCGCTCGGCTTGCTCGTCTCGCGCGGTAGAGCCCGCGCTTCGGTCAGGAAATTTCCCCACAATGGGAAATTTCCAAGTTCGCAAGTGGTCAACGCCACACCGTGGCGTTGCCAAGAAAGCACTTGCTCACCCTCTTCCCGCAAAACTCGCTGCGCGACTTTTGCGGGAGCCCTGGATCGCTGACGCGATTTTTGCGGGAGCCCTGTATTTTACTCCCTCAGTCACGACACCGAAGCAAGCTTCGGATGTCGCGACAGCTCCCTCAGGGAAGGCGCCTATAATGAGGAATTTAGTCAAATTCAGGAAGCGCTTTCTCGCCCCTTAAAACCACCCCAAAAAAATACTTCGTCTTTTTTTGGGGACCCCGGGGAGGCTAACATTGCAGGGCTCCCAAAAAAGATTTTGCGAAGCAAAAGATTTTTTGGGAAAAGGAGACGCAGGCGTAAAAAGCGCAGCGGTTGCCGTAAGGCGATCGCTCGCATATGCGCCTTGCGGCGACGCGGTGACTCCCTCAGATTTTATGAAACAGGAAACGATCGAAAAGCTCAAACAAATGCTCGATCCCAAGCGGGATGCAGATAAGGCATGGTATCTGGCTCTCCTCGACGAGGAAGGGCAGCTTTGCTATGAGAAAGAGCACCTCGACGCCGTTTTGCGCATGCTGCGCTTTTACTATCTCTCCCGCCTGCAGCGCCGCGTCCGCGAGATCGGGGCGGAGATGGAGGACTTGCGCGCCCGGGAGGGGTATTCGGCGGGCGAGTACCGCGAACTCCTCGAAAAGCAGGTGGAAAAGCAGGAAGTGGAGAAGAAGATCGATTCGTATAAGTGCTATTTCGTTGAGCCCTACTTCGCGCGCATCGACGTCGTGGACGACAAGGAGGGCTATAACAGCTATTATATCGGCAAGAAGGGGGACGTCAATTTAGAGATCGTCGATTGGCGCGCACCCCTTGCCGTGCGGTACTACCAGAAGTCGCGCGTCAGCTTTACCATCAACGAGTACGAATACCGCACCGTGCTGCGGCGGGCGCTCTCCGTCAAGAACGGGCGCGTCCTCTCCTTCCGCAACGAATATCTCTCCGTGCGCGATCACCTCACGCCCGAAGAGATCGCGGGGCGCGACGAGGAGATCTTGTTCGATCCGTACCTTCGCAGCATCTTAAAGGACAGGAAGGACGACTTCACCGTCCGCGACATCATCGAGACCATCCAGGAAAAGCAGTTCGAGATCATCACCCGCCCCGAGCGGGAGAGCTTTGTCCTCCAGGGCTGTGCGGGCAGCGGCAAGACGATGATCCTTCTCCATCGCCTGAGCTATCTCATGTACAACAACGAGAGCCTGCGCCCGCGCGACGTGCTCGTCATCACGCCCTCCGATTCCTTTAACGCCTTCATCGACGAGCTCTCCAAAGTGCTCGAATTGCAGAAGGTGCGCACCATCACGCTCCGCAATTACTACTTGCAGGTCTTAAAGAACGAGGGCATCGAGCTCAAATGCTCGGGCGGGGCGGAGAGCAGGGAATACCTTGCCTGGCTGTATTCGGACGCCTTCCCTAAGAAGCTCGAAAAGGACATTGGGAAGCTCTACGGCGACATCTTCGGCTTATTTACGGGCAGGGAGTGCCGCTCGGTCGCCGAAGAAGTGTTTGCTTCGTGCAAGCGCCGCCACGAGCTGTATGTGCGCGTCAAGAACGCTTCCGTGCGCATCCGCCGTACCGTCCTCGGCGAGATGAAGGAGAACAAGGAGGGGGGCTTCTACTTTACCAAGCCCATGCGCGGGCTGATGAGTTCGCTCTCTCAGGTGCAGGACTTTTTATCCTTCGTCCTCACGGAAGGGGAGCGCACGCCCGACTACTTCTTCCGCCAATTTGCAGAATTTTACCGCTGTGCGAAGGACTTTTCCGCGCACGCGAACGCCGTCTTTTCCCGCGCCGAAGACGATCTCGCTTCCCTCAAGGAGAGCATCGAAAAGGAGATCGTCGATTTGAAGCGCTACCGCCAGAAGGGGCCGGACGGCGAGTATTACAGCTATGCCGACCGCATCGCGGCGCGCGAGGAGCTCTTTGCGGAGGCCGACCGCATCGCGGACGTCATCGGGGAGATGAAGGAGGGCGTCGATCTCTTCGGGGAGTTTTTCGCCGTTATCCGCCTCTTCGGGGCGTGCGCGGAGCTCGGGAAGTGCGAGGGGACGCTCGACGTCTCGCGCTGGCTGTACCGCCACACCGTCAAAAAGTATAAAAAGCGTTTTTCGCTTGCAGGCGTGTACCCTTCGGACGCCTATGCGCTGTGCAGCGCGCTCTCCCGGGCGGGCAGGAACTTAACGCCCCGCTACGGGCTCGTCTTCATCGACGAGGGGCAGGATATCTCGCCCTCCGAATATGCGCTCCTTCGCGCCATCCATTCGGACGCCGCCTTCAACGTGTTCGGCGACCTCAAACAGAACATCACGCCGTGGAGGGGCTTGACGCAGTGGGAGAAGTTTGAAAATTACTTCGAGCTCGACGTCAACTACCGCAATACGAATGAGATCGTGAGCTTTGTCGCGGGGGAGCTGGGCGTCAAGATGCAGCCCATCGGCATGACGGGCGCAGAGGTGGAGCGTATCCCCTTGAAGCGCGTTTCTGCGTGGTTCCGCGGCAAACAGGGCTTGAAAGCCGTCATCGTGCGCGAGGAAGACCTGCCGCTCTTTGAAAAGCGCGGGTTCGGGCGGCTCTCTGCGCAGGGCGCTTCCAAGACGCGCATCAACGTGATGACCGTCTTCGAGAGCAAGGGGCTGGAATTTTCTGCCGTCGCCGTTTTGGATCGCGGCATGACCGAAAACGAGAAGTATATTGCTTATACCCGCGCCCTGCGGGAGCTTGCGATTATTGAGTGCTGATGAACGGGCGCACGGCACCAATTCTTTACAACCCTCCCGCCTCGCTTCGCTCGGCACCCTCCCTTACACAGGGAGGGCTAAAATGAGGTGACTCCCTCAGGCGCCTGCGGCGGGCTTAACAACCCCTCCGTCTTGCCTTTGGCAAGACACCTCCCCTTACACAGGGGAGGCTAAAATGAGGTTAGCCAAATCAAGGAAGCTTTTGCTCGCCCCCCAAATCCACCCCAAAAAATACTTCGTCTTTTTTTGGGGACCCCGAAGAGGCGCCCACAATAAGGAACCTATGAAAGACATTTTTTTGCTGGATATCGATGAGACGCTGTTTGACTTCCCGCGGGAGGAGCGGGAGGCGCTTTGCCGCACCTTGAAAAAGCGGGGCGTCGAGCCGACCGAGGACATGCTCGCGCGCTATCACGCCATCAACGAGAGCTATTGGAAGAAGCTCGAACGGGGCGAGATCACGCGGGCGCGGCTGGTCGTCGAACGCTTCGAAGTGTTCCTCCGCGCATACGGGCGGGCGGACTCCCCCGAGGAGTTTTCGAGGGAGTATTTTTCCGAGCTCGCTTCGGGCGGAAAGTTCTACGAGGGGGCGGAGGCGTTCGTGAAGGCGCTGAAAGAAAGGGGGCGCATCTTCCTCGTCACGAACGGGGCGCAATTTACGCAGACGCGCCGCATCGCCGCCTCGGGGCTGGGGGCGTATGCGGACGGAGTGTTCATCTCCGAAGCGATCGGCATCAACAAGCCCGCGAAGGAGTATGCGGCGTATGTCGAGGCGCATATCGAAGGGTACGACCGCAGCTGCGCCGTGTGGGTGGGGGACAGCCTCACGTCGGACGCCCCCTGCGCCGCTTCGCTCGGGATCGACTTTATCCTCTACCGCCCGCAGGGCGCGCCCGAAGGATATAAAGGGCTCTGCGCCCAAAGTTACGATGAGGCGCTTGAACTCATCGGGAAGATGTGAAGACCGCCGCACAGCCGACAAACGCCGCTGCCGCGGCGTTTTTGTTTGCGCGCTTTTTGGCTTTTTTGCAAAAATTGTGGAAATCGGTTGCCCCGAACAACAAGATATGGTATAATGGATGTGATAATATAGAGATATTATACCCTTTTGGCGGCGGAACGCGTTTTCCGCGGGGAAGGGAGACAGAGGAACGTATGAGCAAACATTACGACGCGGGGGACATCACCGTCCTCGAAGGGCTGGAGGCCGTGCGCCTGCGCCCCGGCATGTACATCGGCACGACGAGCACCAAGGGACTCCACCACATTCTGTGGGAGATCGTCGACAACGCCATCGACGAGGCCGCCAACGGCTATGCGGACCGCATCGACGTCGTCCTTTATAAGGACGGCAGCGCTTCTGTGCGCGACAACGGCCGCGGCATCCCCACAGACATCCATCCCAAGACCAAAGTTTCGGGCGTGCAGGTCGTCTTTACCCAGCTGCATGCGGGCGGCAAGTTCGACGAGCACAACTATTCCTTCTCGGGCGGCCTGCACGGCGTGGGCGCGTCTGTCACCAATGCGCTCTCCAAGTGGCTGAAAGTCGAAGTGTGCCGCGACGGGTACGTCTGGCGCATGGAGTTCCATTCCTATTACGATCAAAAGAAGAAGAAATGGGAGTCGGGCATTCCCGTCGCGCCCCTCGAAAAGACCAAGGAACGCACCAAAAAGCACGGTTCGTTCGTGCATTTCCTGCCCGATGAGAACGTCTTCCCCGACCCTGCCTTCCAGCTCTCCGTCGTACAGAACAGGCTGAGTGAGCTCGCCTTTCTCAACAAGGGCATCACCATCACCCTCACCGACGAGCGCGTGACGATGGCGGAGATGAAGGAGGGCGACGAGCCCGAACAGATCGACCTTGCCGACGCGACGCAGCCCTATCATGTGGAGTACCGCTACGACGGCGGTATCTCCGACTTCGTGAAGTCGCTCAACGAGGGGAAATCGACGCTCTACAATAAGCCGCTCTATTATAAGACGGAGTCGGACGGCGTGTGGGTGGAGTTTGCCATCCAGCACACGGGGGAGTTCACGGAAAACCTCTTTTCCTTCGTCAACAACATCCCCACGCCCGAGGGCGGCACGCACGAGACGGGCTTTCGAAGCGGGCTCACGCGCATGCTCAACGACTATGCGCGCGAGAATAAGCTCTTAAAAGAGAAGGACGCCAACTTCCAGGGGGACGATTTCCGCGAAGGGCTGACCGCCGTGCTTTCCGTCAAGCTCAAGAACGTGCAGTTCGAAGGGCAGACCAAGACAAAGCTCGGCAATTCCGAAGTGCGGCCTATCGTCGAGGCAGCCGTCGTCGAGGGGATGCGCACGCTCGCCGCGCAGAACGGCAGCAAGAAGGTGTTCGAAGAGATCATAAAAAAGGCGCAGGGGGCTGCCCGCGTCCGCCTTGCCGCGCGGCAGGCCAAGGATACGGCGCGCGCCAAGAACAGCATCGATTCTCTGATGCTCGTCGGGAAGCTCGCCGCCTGCTCGGGCAGGAAAGCCGAGCAGAACGAGCTCTTCATCGTCGAGGGCGATTCGGCAGGCGGCACGGCAAAGCAGGCGCGCGTGAGGCAGTTCCAATCCATCCTGCCCCTTCGTGGCAAGCCGCTCAACGTCGAAAAGAAGCGGCTCGATCAGGTGCTCGCCAACGAGGAGATACGAACGCTCATCTCGGCGCTCGGCGCGGGGGTGGGGAACGACTTCAACCTCGACAAAGCCAATTACCACAAAGTCATCATCCTCTCCGATGCCGACCAGGACGGCTTTCATATCCGCTGCATTTTGCTCACCTTCTTCTTCCGCTATATGCGGCCGCTCGTCAATGCGGGGTATGTCTATATCGGCATGCCGCCTCTTTATAAGGTGTATAAGCAGAACGGCTCTTTCGAGGAGTACGCCTACGACGACAAGGAGTTGCAGGAAAAGATCGAAAAGGCAGGGAAGGGCTATCTCATCCAGCGCTACAAGGGCCTCGGCGAAATGAGCGCCGAACAGCTCTGGCAGACGACGATGGATCCCATGCGGCGAAACTTGACGCAGGTGACCATCGAGGACGCCGTCGCCGCCGAGAACATGGTGACGACGCTGATGGGGGATCGGGTGGAAGGAAGAAAGCAGTTCCTCGCCCGCTATGCAAACTTTAACAAGGTAGATACCTTTATGGACAAGGTGAAGCTCAAGAAGGAGGGCGGCAATGCGGAAGAATGAGAAAAAGGCGGAAGAGCCGCAGGGCAGCCTGTTCGTAACGCCGCTCGAAGAGGTGCTCCCTTCGGCGATGCTCCCGTATGCGGAGTTCGTCATCATGGACAGGGCGCTTCCCCGCGTCGAGGACGGCTTAAAGCCTGTGCAGCGGCGCATCCTCTATACCATGTTCGAGATGGGGCTGCTGCCCGATAAGCCGCATAAGAAGTCGGCGCGCATCGTCGGCGACTGCATGGGTAAATATCATCCGCACGGCGACAGTTCGGTGTACGACGCCATGGTGCGTATGGCGCAGGACTTCAACATGGGGCGCACGCTCGTCAACGGCCACGGCAACTTCGGTTCGGTGGACGGCGACCCTGCCGCCGCCATGCGTTATACCGAGGCGCGGCTGGAGCCCATCGCCCTCGAACTTTTACGCGATCTCTATAAAGAGACCGTGCCCTTCTCGCTCAACTTCGACGATTCGCTGAAAGAGCCCGATATGCTCCCCGGGCGCTTCCCCAATCTTCTCGTCAACGGGGCGGCGGGTATCGCCGTGGGGCTTGCGACCAACATCCCGCCCCATAATTTAGGGGAGAGCATCGACGCCGTCGTCGCGTATATCGACAAGCCTACCATCAAGCTCGAAGAGCTCATGAAGAAGCTCCCCGCGCCCGATTTCCCCACGGGCGGCTATATCGTGCGGGTCGAGCTCAACGAGGCATATAAGACGGGCAAAGGGAAGATCACGCTTCGCGCCAAGACGCGCATGGAGGCGGGCGAGGGGGATCGGAAGCTCCTCGTCATCAGCGAACTTCCCTATCAGGTGAATAAAGCCAACCTTCTCCGCCGCATTGCGGAGCTCCGCGAGGAGAAGAAGGAGGAGTTTGCCGCCATCACGGGCGTGAGGGATGAATCCGACCGCGTGGGCATGCGCGCCGTCGTCGAGCTCAAGGGCGACTGCGACGTGGACGCCGTGATGAAGCTCCTCTATAAATATACCGACCTTGAAACGACGTTCGGCATCAACATGGTCGCCATCGCGGGCGGCAAGCCCATGCTCATGGGCCTATTGGAGATCATCCGCTACTACGTCGAATATCAGCGCGAAGTCGTGCTGCGCCGCACGAAGTTCGATCTCAACCAGGCGAAGGAGCGCTGCCATATCTTGGAAGGCCTCATCATCGCCGTGCGCAACATCGACGAGGTCATCAAGATCATCAAGAACGCCGATTCGACGTCCGACGCGCGCGATAAACTGAGAAAGCGCTTCGACCTCTCTGAACGGCAGGCGCAAGCCATCCTCGATCTTCGCCTTGCGCGGCTCACCAAGCTCGAAGTCTTCAAGCTCGAGGAGGAGTTGAAACAGCTCAAAGAGCTCATCAAGAAGCTCACCGCCATCGTGGGCAGCAAGCAGCGGCAGCTCGAAGTCGTCAAGGAAGAGATCTTAGAGATCAAGAAGAAGTATCCTTCGCCCCGCCGTTCGGTGCTCGTGGAGACGCTCGAAGACGCGGGTCCCGTGCGCGCCGACGTGCGCGCGCCCGGCGTGGAGAGCCTGCTCTGCATCTCCTACGACGGCATGCTCAAATGCGTGACCGAGAAGAACTTCTCGCAGTCCAATAAGGAGCTCGGCGCAAAGACCAAACCCAACAACATCATGAAGACGACGCTCTCCATCATGTCCGACTGCGACGTGTGGGTGTTCTCCGACCGCGGCAATTGCTACCGCCTGCGCCCCGAACAAGCCGCCTGCCGCTTTACGGAAGCGGGGTATTCGCTTGCCGACCTCTTCGAGGACGCCGCAGAGGGCGAGCTTCCCGTGGCGCTCTTCCCTGCCGACACCAAAGAGGGCGACGCGCTCTTCTATACGGAGCGCGGCATGATCAAGCGCACGGCATGGAGCGAATACAACGTGGGCAAGCCCTTCTTCCAGGCCATCCGCCTCAACGAGGATGACCGCGTCATCGGCGTCGAGACGGATACGGAGGAAAAGGAGGAGACCATCTTCTTTGTGACGAAGCTCGGCATGTGCCTGAATGCGAGAAAGGACGACATCCCTTCGCAGGGGCGCATCGCGGGCGGCGTCAAGGGCATCAACCTCAACGAGGGGGACGAAGTCGTCTTTGCGTCGCAGATCGACGGTGAGGGCGAAGTGGTCGTCGCCATCACGGGCGGGAGGATCAAGCGCATCATCGTGGCGCAGGTCGACCCGCTGCCGAGATACCGGAAGGGCATCCAGATCGCCGTTTTGAAAGAGGGCGAAGAGGTGCTGTTTGCAAGTTACGTCACCATTCCCTATATGCTGGGGCTTGCTTTGGAGGACGGCCTTGCTGCCATTTCCACCGAGGATGTGCCCATCGACGCCACGGGCACCCGCGGGCGCGTCAACAAGGCGTATGCGTCGCTCGGCGCCGTCTATGCCGCGAAGTACCTGAAAGGGGAGTGAATCAGGATAAATAAGGGAAAGCCGCGCGGCGCGCCTTTGGGCGCGCCGCGCGGCTTCTCAATTGAAAAGAGCCGCCGCGCAACCTTGTGCGGCGGCCTTCCGTTTGATCGGTTACTTCTCGATGAGGGATTTGCCCGTCATTTCGGCGGGGATGGGAAGACCCATCACTTCGAGGAGGGTGGGGGCAAGGTCGGCGAGGATGCCGTCCTTGCGGAGAGTTGCGTTTTTGTACTTGTCGGAGACGAGGATGACGGGCACGGGGTTGGTGGTGTGCGCCGTGAAGGGCGAACCGTCCGTATCGAGCATCTTGTCCGCATTGCCGTGGTCGGCGGTCACGAGGGCGCTGCCGCCCATCGAAAGGATCTTGTCGGTGATCTTCTTCACGCACTCGTCCACCGTATGCACCGCCTTGACCGCCGCAGGGATGACGCCCGTGTGGCCGACCATGTCGCAGTTGGCGAAGTTCAAGATCATCACGTCGAACTCGCCCGAATCGAGCTCTTCGAGCGCGCGCGCCGTCACTTCGGGCGCCGACATCTCGGGCTGGAGATCGTACGTCGCGACCTTGGGGGAGTTGATGAGCACGCGCACTTCGTTCTCGTTGGGCTCTTCGACGCCGCCGTTGAAGAAGAAGGTGACGTGGGCGTACTTCTCCGTCTCGGCGATGCGCAGCTGCTTCTTGCCCATCTTGGCAAGGTATTCGCCCAGCGTGTTGTGGAGCGACTGCTTGGGGAAGGCGATCTCGACGTTCTTGTACTCCGCGTCGTAGACGGTGAAGCACACATATTCGGGGTGCAAAAAGCCCGTCTTGCGCTCGAACGCGGTGCCTTTCGGTACGACGAAGGGATCCTGCGAGAAGGCGCGGGTGATCTCGCGCGCACGGTCGGGGCGGAAGTTGAAGAAGATGATAGAATCGCCCTCTTCGACGAGCGCCACGGGCTTGCCGTTTTCCACGATGTTGGTGGGAAGGACGAATTCGTCCGTCACGCCGCCCGCATAGGAAGCGCGGAGCGCCTCCGCCGCGTTCTCGGCATGGATGCCCGTGCCGACGGTGAGCATATCGTATGCCTTTTCGCTGCGGTCCCAATTGTTGTCGCGGTCCATCGCGTAGTATCTGCCGCAGACGGACGCGATCTTGCCGTAGCCGAGCTTGTCCATCTCCGCCTGTAACTCTTCCGCAAAGCCTGCGCCCGAGGTGGGGGAGACGTCTCTGCCGTCCATGAAGCAGTGGACGAAGGTCTGCGGCACGCCGCGGCGCTTTGCCATTTCAAGGAGCGCAAAGAGATGGGTGATGTGGCTGTGGACGCCGCCGTCGGAGAGGAGCCCCCAAAGGTGCAGCTGCTTGCTGTTGTTTTTGGCGCTGTCCATCGCCTTGATGAGGGCGGGGTTTTCAAAGAATTCGCCGTCTTCGATCTCCTTCGTGATCTTGGTGAGATCCTGATAGACGATGCGGCCCGCGCCCATGTTGAGGTGGCCGACTTCGGAGTTGCCCATCTGGCCGTCGGGCAGGCCGACGGAACGGCCGCTCGCGCCGAGCGTCGCGGAGGGGTACTCCTTCTGAAGGGCATGGATGTTGAGGCTGCCGTCCATTGCGATGGCGTTGCCGTTTGCGTCGGGGTTGAGCCCGTAGCCGTCCATGATGATGATGGCGTAAGGGGTCTTCATGTTATTTGCCTTCCCTGTCGAAGTGTACGATCGCGGCAAAGTCGGGCGCTTTCAAAGAAGCGCCGCCGATGAGGCCGCCGTCGATCTCGGGCATCGCCATGAGGGAGGCGGCATTGCCCGCGTTCATGGAGCCGCCGTACTGGATGCGCACCTTTTCCGCGCACTTGGGGCAGAAGACGGAAGCGACCTTTTTGCGGATGTAGCCGATCGTCTCGTTGGCCTGTTCGGCGGTCGCCGTCCTGCCCGTGCCGATCGCCCAGACGGGCTCATAGGCGATGACGATCTTGGAGATGTCGTCGATGCCCTTCATGCCTTCCTCGATCTGGCGGTCGAGCACCTGTTCGGTCTTGCCGCCCTCACGCTCTTCGAGCGTCTCGCCGATGCAGACGATGGGGGTAAGGCCTGCGGAAAGCGCCGCGAGCGTGCGCTTGTTGACGGTCTCGTCCGTCTCGCCGAAGTACTGGCGGCGTTCGCTGTGGCCGATGATGACGTACTCGACGCCGTACTCCTTGAGCATATCGGCGGAAATTTCGCCCGTATATGCGCCCTTGGGGGCGAAGTGGACGTTCTGCGCGCCGAGGGCGATGTTGCTGCCCTTGAGCGCTTCCGCTGCGGCGGGGATGTCGATGGCGGGAACGCATACGACGACGTCGCAGTTCGCGTCCGCGACGAGGGGCTTGATCGCCTCGATGAGGGCGGCGCCCTCTTTGGCGGTGTTGTTCATTTTCCAGTTGCCTGCAATGATGGGTCTGCGCATAAAGAATACTCCTTCAAAAATGGTTTTTCGTAAAAAATCTACGGGGCGAGAGCGCCCCGCAGAAAAGTTGGTTTGGTTACTGCTTCTCGTTGAGGCAGGCGATGCCGGGGAGGACCTTTCCTTCGAAGAGCTCGAGGGAAGCGCCGCCGCCCGTGGAGATGTGCGTGATCTTATCGGCGAAGCCGAGCTGTGCGCATGCCGCTGCGGAGTCGCCGCCGCCGACGATGGTCGTCGCGCCCTTGGCGTCTGCAAGCGCCTGTGCGACCGCGATGGTGCCTGCCGCGAGGGTGGGGTTCTCGAACACGCCCATGGGGCCGTTCCAGATGACCGTCTTGGCGCCCTTGATCTTCTCGGCATAGACTTTGCGCGTCTCGGTGCCGATGTCGAGGCCCATCATGTCTGCGGGGATCTCCATGGAGGGGACGATCCTGGTCTCGATGGGAGCATCGATGGGATCGGGGAATTCCTTTGCGATGACGGTATCGACGGGGAGGAGGAGCTCCTTGCCCATATCCTTCGCCTTCTTGAGCATATCGCGGCAGTAGTCGAGCTTCTCGTCGTCGACGAGCGAGGTGCCGACGGAACCGCCCTGCGCTTTCAGGAAGGTGTATGCCATGCCGCCGCCGATGATGAGCGTATCGCACTTTTCAAGCAGGTTGTTGATGACGTTGAGCTTGTCTGCGACCTTCGCGCCGCCGAGGATGGCGACGAAGGGGCGGACGGGATGCTCGAGAGAGTCTGCCATGACGGTGAGCTCCTTTTCGATGAGGAAGCCGCAGACGGCGGTCTTGACGAGGCCGTACTCGACGATGGCTGCCGTGGAGGCGTGCGAGCGGTGTGCGGTGCCGAATGCGTCGTTCACATAGATGTCGCAGTAGGAAGCGAGCTTCTTGCAGAACTCGAGGTCCTTCTTCTCCTCCTCCCAATGGAAGCGGAGGTTTTCAAGGAGCACGCATTCGCCCTCCTTGCATGCCGCGACCTTTGCCTGTGCGTCGGGGCCGACGACGTCGTGCGCGAAAGTCACCTTGCCGTCCAAAAGCTCGTTGAGGCGCTTTGCGACGGGCTCGAGGGTGAGCTTTTTGAGATCGTCCTTCTTTGCCTTTTCGATGATCGCCTGTTTGGCGGCTGCCTGCTCTTCCGCGGGGAGAGCTTCCACCTTTGCCTTGTCCTTCTTGTTGAGCTTGACTTCATCCGAGAAGATGGAGTGAGGCTTGCCCATGTGCGAGCAGAGGATGACCTTGGCACCGTGCTCCATCAGGTACTTGATGGTGGGGAGCGCACCGATGATGCGGTTTTCGTCGGTGATCGCGCCGTCCTTCATGGGGACGTTGAAGTCGCAGCGGACGAGGACGCGCTTGCCCTTCCAGTCTTTGACGTCTTTGACGGTCATTTTGTTCATAGTTGAAACTCTCCTTACAGGTATTTGTTTTTTTACCTTAGTTATAATAGAACTTTTTTTGCGGTTTGTCAAGGGGTCAAAGCCAACTCCTGCGGGGAAAATGCGAAAAAAGCGCCCGAACGGGCAAAATCTTCCGAAAATTTGCTTCAAACGTTTGACAAAGGGGGGAGAGTCTGTTAAAATGTGCTTTGTCCGCCAGAGTATGGCGCTCTTTTTGCGTGCAGGAAATGCGGACATCACAAAGTTTTCTTCGGGCGTTGCCTTTTGGCGGCTCCCGCGGAGAATATTCCGAAATACTCAAAAAGGAGGTAAACCCATGCCCACGATCAATCAGCTCATCAAGAAGGGAAGAGAGAGCGAGGCGCACAAGTCCAAGTGCCCCATCCTCGACAGCTGCCCCCAAAAGCGCGGCGTCTGCCTGTCGGTCACGACGACTTCCCCCAAGAAGCCTAACTCGGCTCTGAGAAAGATCGCAAGAGTGAGACTCACCAACAAGCAGGAAGGTACCGTGTACATTCCCGGTGAGGGCCACAACCTGCAGGAGCACAGCTCCGTGCTCATCCGCGGCGGCCGTGTGAAGGATCTTCCCGGCGTCCGCTATCACATCGTGCGCGGCGCGCTCGATACGGCAGGCGTTGCGAAGCGCAAGCAGTCGCGCAGCAAGTACGGCGCGAAGCGCCCCAAGTAAGCTTTTTCAAGCACCAAGTTCACCTACTTATTTCGGAATATTTGCCCGATCAAGTAGGCAGTATTCCCCATCGGGGGAGAAGGTTCGCTACCGCACCGCGGCAAGCGACAGCCTAACAAAAGGGCGGCAGGAAATGCCCCCGCGGAACACCGCATCAACATTCAAAAGGAGGATAAAACAATGCCCAGAAGAGGGAAAGTTCCCAAGAGAGACATTCTTCCCGATCCCGTGTACGGCAGCAAGGTCGTCGCGAAGCTCATCAATCAGGTGATGCTCGACGGCGAGAAGAGCGTTGCCCAGAGGATCGTCTATGACGCATTCTCGTTCATGGGAGAGAAGCTGAACATGGATCCCATGGAGATCTTCAAGCAGGCGCTTGCAAACTGCACCCCCGTCGTGGAGGTCAAGGCAAGAAGAGTGGGCGGCGCCAACTATCAGGTCCCCGTCGAGATCAGACCCGAACGCCGTCAGACGCTCGCGATCCGCTGGATCGTCCTCAACACGAGGAAGAGAAGCGAGCGCGAGATGAGCAAGAAGCTCGCAGCAGAGCTCATGGACGCCTACAACAACACGGGCGGTTCGGTGAAGAAGAAGGAAGAAATGCACAGGATGGCGGAAGCCAACAAGGCATTTGCTCACTTCAGATTCTAAGGAGTTACCATGCCGAGAGAATACGACTTACAGCATACGAGAAACTTCGGTATCATGGCGCACATCGACGCCGGCAAGACCACCACGACCGAGCGTATCCTGTTCTACACGGGCAAGACGCACAAGCTCGGCGAGGTGCATGAAGGCGCTGCGACCATGGACTGGATGGTCCAGGAGCAGGAGCGCGGCATCACCATCACGTCCGCCGCGACGACCTGTATCTGGAAGGGCCACCGCTTCAACATCATCGATACCCCCGGCCACGTCGACTTCACCGTCGAAGTCGAGCGTTCGCTGCGCGTCCTTGACGGCGCCGTCGCGACGTTCTGCGCAAAGGGCGGCGTCGAGCCCCAGTCCGAGACGGTGTGGCGCCAGGCGGACAAGTATCACGTTCCCCGCATCGCCTACGTCAACAAGATGGACATCAACGGCGCAGACTTCTTCCGCGTCGAGAGGATGCTCCGCGAGCGCCTCGGCGCAAACCCCGTGCCCGTGGAACTTCCCATCGGCAAGGAGGATACCTTCCGCGGCATCATCGACCTCATCCGCATGCAGGCGGAGATCTATTATGACGACCTCGGCAAGGACTTCCGCAAGGAGCCCATCCCCGAAGACATGATGGACATCGCCAACGAGTACCGCGCAAAGCTCGTCGAAGAGGCGGCATCCGCCAACGATGAGCTCATGGAGAAGTTCTTCGAGGCGGGCGATCTCACGGAAGAGGAGATCATCGCGGGCCTTCGCGAGCGCTGCCTCAAGACGGAAGCCATCCCCATGCTCTGCGGTTCGTCCTACAAGAACAAGGGCGTGCAGTTCCTGCTCGACTCCGTCGTTGCCTTCCTTCCCAGCCCTCTCGACGTCGACCACGTCAAGGGCGTCAACCCCGACACGGGCGAAGAGGAGGAGAGAAGGACTTCGGACGACGAGCCTTTCGCAGGCCTTGCGTTCAAGATTGCGACCGACCCCTTCGTCGGTTCCCTCGCATACTTCCGCGCTTACTCCGGCGTGCTCGAAGCGGGTTCGTACTGCTACAACTCCACCAAGGGCAAGAAGGAGCGCGTCGGGCGTCTCGTCCAGATGCACGCGAACGAGAGAAAGGATATCGACTGCATCTATTCGGGCGATATCTGCGCCATCGTCGGCCTCAAGAACACGACGACGGGCGATACGCTCTGCGATGAGAAGCACCCCATCATCCTCGAGAAGATGGAATTCCCCGAGCCCGTCATCCAGCTCTCCCTCGAGCCCAAGACCAAGGCAGGCCAGGAGAAGATGACGCTCGCGCTCATCAAGCTCGCGGAAGAGGACCCCACCTTCAAGACCTACACCGATCACGAGACGGGCCAGACCATCATCGCCGGCATGGGCGAGCTGCACCTCGACATCATCGTCGACAGACTTCTGCGCGAGTTCCACGTCGAGTGCAACGTCGGTGCGCCTCAGGTCGCTTATCGCGAGACCATCAAAAAAGCTGTGGATGCCGAAGGCATGTACAAGCGTCAGTCGGGCGGTAAGGGCCAGTACGGTCACTGCAAGATCCACCTCATCCCTCAGGAGCCCGGCAAGGGCTACGAGTTCGAAGACCTCACCGTGGGCGGCTCCATTCCCAAGGAGTACATCCCCGCGATCGACAAGGGCATCCAGGAGGCAGCCAAGAACGGCTTCCTTGCAGGGTACGAAGTCGTCGATTTCAAAGTGCAGGTCTACGACGGCAGCTACCACGAAGTCGACTCGTCCGAAATGGCGTTCAAGATCGCAGGTTCGATGGCGTTCAAGGACGGTATGGAGAAGGCGGGCGCTGTGCTGCTCGAGCCCATCATGAAGGTCGAGATCGTGACGCCCGAAGATTACTTCGGTGACCTCATGGGCAACGTCTCCTCCCGCCGCGGTACCATCATCGGCACCGACGACAGGAACGGCGCGAAGATCATCGACGCGGAAGTCCCGCTTGCCGAGATGTTCGGTTATGCGACGGAGCTGCGTTCGCGCACCCAGGGCAGAGGCCAGTTCACCATGCAGTTCGACCACTACAACGAAGTGCCGAAGAGCATTTCGGAGAAGATCATCACCTCCCGCGCGAAGAAAGCGGAGTAAGAGGGACGATTTTCACCGCGAAAGCCTGAATTTGAGGAAAATTTGCGAAAATTCTTTGGTAAAGTAATTGCATATTTCCTCGTTTTGGGTTATAATAGTAGGCGGTAAGCCGAGATCAGCTTATATCATATTGTTTGATAGATAGCTGCGATTCCGGTGGATACCGGAAAAAGTTATCAAAATTATAAAAAAATCGGAGGAATTTCAAAATGGCTAAAGCTAAGTTCGACAGAAGTAAGCCCCACGTCAACATCGGTACGATCGGACACGTTGACCACGGCAAGACCACTTTGACCGCAGCTATCACCATGGTTATGGCATGCAAGGGTCAGGCAGCGAAGATGCGCTACGACGAGATCGATAAGGCGCCCGAGGAAAAGGCTCGTGGTATCACGATCAACACCGCGCACGTTGAGTACGAGACCGACAAGCGCCACTATGCGCACGTCGACTGCCCCGGCCACGCAGACTACGTCAAGAACATGATCACGGGTGCTGCTCAGATGGACGGCGCGATCCTCGTCGTCGCTGCGACCGATGGTCCCATGCCCCAGACCCGTGAGCACATCCTGCTCGCCCGTCAGGTCGGCGTGCCTTATATCATCGTCTTCCTGAACAAGTGCGATCAGATGGACGACCCCGAGCTTCTTGAGCTCGTCGAGATGGAGATCCGCGAGCTTCTCAGCTCCTACGACTTCCCCGGCGACGACATCCCGATCATCAAGGGTTCCGCGCTCAAGGCTCTCGAGAAGGCGACGAGCGGCGCTTCCAACGAGGAAGTTCTTGCAGCTCCCGAGTGCCAGTGCATCCTCGAGCTCATGGATACCATCGACTCCTACATTCCTACGCCCGAGCGTGACGACAACAAGCCTTTCCTTCTTCCCGTCGAGGACGTCTTCACGATCTCCGGCCGCGGTACCGTTGCTACGGGCCGTGTCGAGAGAGGTGTTGCTCACGTCGGTGATCCCGCCGAGATCGTCGGCCTCATCGAGAAGCCCAGAACGACGACCATCACCGGTCTTGAAATGTTCCACAAGCAGCTCGACGAAGCAATGGCAGGTGATAACGTCGGTGCTCTGCTCCGCGGTATCAACCGTACGGACGTTGAGAAGGGCCAGGTCATCGCAAAGCCCGGCACCGTTCCCACCGCTACCAAGTTCGAGGCTCAGGTCTACGTCCTGACCAAGGACGAGGGCGGCCGTCACACGGCATTCTTCAACCACTATCGTCCTCAGTTCTTCATCAGAACGACGGACGTTACGGGTTCCATCGAGCTTCCTGCAGGCGTTGAGATGGTCATGCCCGGCGACCACGTCACCCTGACCGTCGACCTCATCAAGCCCGTCGCGATCGAGGAAGGCCTTCGTTTCGCTATCCGTGAGGGTGGCAGAACGGTCGGTTCCGGCGTCGTCTCCAAGCTCCTCTAATTGAGAGTAAAACGCAAAGAGCACGGTTTTTCCGTGCTCTTTTTGCTTTGGAGGTTTTTTTGGGGCGGCGGGGCGCGGGATCTTCGCGCCCCGCCGTGTATTTTATGCCGAAGCGCCCGCCGCAATTTGCGGCGGGCGCTTCGGCACTCAACTTCATAATAAGTCCATAGGGTACATCGGCTTATATTAAGTTGTCAAAGGGATGGGTGAGTGGGGGCGTTTTTTGGTGCATTTTACTCCCTCCGTCACGGCACCGAAGCGAGCTTCGGATGCCGTGATACCTCCCATTTAGGGTTCCCGCAAAGATTTTGCGTTAGCAAAAGATTTGTGGGAAGAGGAGGAGCGGACATCGGAGTCCTGCCCCGATGAAAGAGGGGCGGCGAAATTTGCCCTGCTCCGACGCGGGAGGCTATGATGAGGCGACTTTTTCTGCTGTGCCTTTGAATTTAACAACCCCTCCGACTTGCCTTCGGCAAGCCACCTCCCCTTACACAGGGGAGGCTATAATGAGGAGACTCCTTCCGCCGCGCGCCCGCCTTTGCGGGCGCGCGGCACCTCCCTCGGTGAGGGAGGCAAGGGGATTAGAATTTACTCCCTCAGTCCTGTTGCCGACGTTCGCCGGACACCGTGCACCGTCTCGCGCGGTGGAAACCGCGCTCGGTCAGGAAATTTCCCCACAATGGGAAATTTCCAAGTTCGCAAGTGGTCAAAGCCCCACCGGGGCTTTGACAAGAAAGCACTTGCTCACCCCTCGAGAGGGCGGCTAAAATGAAGAATTTTACAAATCAAGAATGCATTTGCTCGGCCTTCAAACCAACCCAAAAAAAATACTTCGTCTTTTTTTGGGGACCCCGAGTGAGGCTAAAATGAGGAGTTTTTCAAATCAACTGTTCAGATCCCAGTCGATGGGGGGGATGGCGTGCGATTCGAGATAGGCGTTGGTCTTGGAAAAGTGCCTGCACCCGAAAAAGCCGTTGTAGGCGGAGAGCGGCGAGGGGTGCGCGCATTCGAGGACGAGGTGTTTTTTCGTGTCGATGAGCGCCTTCTTGCGGCGGGCATTACCGCCCCAAAGCAGAAAGACGAGATGCTCTTTCTCCTCGCTCAAAATTTGAATGACGCTGTCCGTGAACCAGCTCCAGCCGCAGTTTGCGTGGGAGTTCGCCTGATGCTCGCGCACGGTGAGCGCCGTATTCATGAGGAGCACGCCCTCGTGCGCCCACTTGGTGAGATCGCCCGACTTGGGCGCGTCGAAGCCTAAGTCGCTTTTGAGCTCCTTGAAGATATTTTCGAGCGACGGCGGTTTTTTGACGCCCTCCTTCACCGAAAAGCACAGCCCGTGCGCCTGCCCCGGCTCGTGGTAGGGGTCCTGCCCCAACAGCACCGCCTTGACCTTTTGAAAGGGCGTGAAGCGGAAGCAGTTATAGAGGTCGTACATATCGGGGTAGACGATATAGTGCGAATATTCGTACTTCAAAAATTCGCGGATCTTTTGATAGCGTTCATCCGCGAAGAGGGGAGCGAGCGGCTCCTTCCAATCGCCGAGGTCGATCATGAGTGCGCCTCCACGCCGTCGAGGATGAGAAGATAGTGCTTGAGTTCTTCCTTTGCGGCGGCAAGGTCGTGTTCGAGATAGTTGCCGCATTCCTCGCGCTTGCTGCCCGGCACCTCTTCGAGCGCGAGCGCTTTTTTTATGCTCTCTTGGAGAAGGGCGAGCACTTCTTCAAAGGAAAGGCGCAGGGTGAGGAGATAGAACCCCGTGCGGCAGCCCATCGGGCCGAAGTAGACGACGTCGTCCTTCTTTTCGCTGTTGCGGAGAACCGTCGCAAGAAGATGCTCGATCGTATGCAGCGCTTTCGGCGTGATATAGTCGCCCGCATTGGGCTTTTTGAAGCGCAGATCGAAGGTCGTGATCAGGTTTTTGTCCGTCTGCGCATACAGCCCGGGCTGCAGTTTATCGTGATCCTTTTGGAAGGAGGCGATCTTTTCCATAAAATGCTCCTTGTTTCGATGAGATTCGAAATAATTCGGGCTTGTTATTTCGATTCATGTCGAAATAACGACCGCTGCCTCGTTCAGTCGAGGGCGGCGAACACCTCACACATATACGCTTTGAGGTTGAGGCAGGCGCGGGAGAGGTTCTTTTCGTACTGCTCCGTCGTACTGCCCGAGCCGTACACGTCCGAGACCGCCTTGAAGGAGACGCAGGGCACGCCCGCGTACTTGCACACTTCCACGATGGCGCCGCCCTCCATGTCGCGAAGGTCCGCGCCTAAGCGGAGGAGAAGGTCGTGATCGACGGGGGAGTCGTTGAACCTGTCGCCCGTCGCAAGCTTGCGGCGGGGGAAGTCGATGCCGTTGGGCGTAGAAAGGGGAAGGAAGTTTTCCGTCTCGCCGTCGAGGGTGCCGATCTCAGTTCCTTCGAGCTGGGTGATGTCGAAGTCGTACTGCACGGCTTTCTCGACGAGATACACTTCGGTGAGTTCCGTCCGCTCGTGAAGGCCGCCCGCGACGCCGAAGTTTAAGATGACGTCCGCGCCGAAGTGGATGGCGGCGCAAGCTCCTGCGGCGGCGTTCACTTTGCCCACGCCGCATACGACGAGAAGGCACTCCTTCCCGAACGCCTTGCCGAGGTGCACGGTCTTGCCGTAAATGGTGCGGATATCTTCGATCTCCATCTGTGAGAGGAGGGCTTCCGCTTCGTCTTCCAATGCGACGACTGCTCCGATCATACTTGCTCCTTTTTCCCGCGCGGCAAAGGGCGCTTGCGGGCTGTTGACAATATTTTTTTCTCAGTATAACAGGTTTCGAAAAAAAATGCAAGGGGGCGTATGCTTTTTCGGCAAGTCGCGTAAAATCAAGAGGGTATGGGCGCCGACGGCCTGCGCGGAAAGGTTGCTTTCTCGCGCGGCGGGTTCTTCCGCGCCCGATAAAACTTTTTTGGAGTGTGTTTATGGATCCGTTTTCTCTGAAACCGCAAAAGATGGATAAGGTGTTCACCTCGTGGAACAAGGTGTTTCTGAAGCCCTACAACAAGAACGAAGTCGACCCCTACACGCGCACCCGCATCATTCTGATGTCGGGCACGGAGTTCGAGTCGGTGCGGCTGCAGCATTCCTTCACGCGCATGTGCGCCAACAACGATGTAAGGCGCCGCCTCGCCCTTCTTCGGCGCGGGGAACAGCTGCAGCAAAAGCGCGTCGCGGGGTTGAAGCCCGCCGACGAGGGTATTTTGGAGCATACCATCGGCTATGAGCAGCTCGCCGTCGACCTCACCGCCAATCTCGCCGTGAACGAGAAGAACAGCTATGTGAAAAAGCAGCTCGACTTCGCGCTCCTCGAAGACTTCGATCATCTCTATCGCTATGCCGATCTTATGGAACTGGAAAAGTGCGGCGATCCTGCCCGCCTCGTGGGCGATTATACCGAGATCATGCCCGGCCGCCCCACCGTCGCGGAGTACCGCCATCCCTTCGACGACGTCAACTTCTATCTCAACGGGTATCTGAGCGATTTGAAGACCAAGCTCGCCGTCAATATCATCACGGCGGCGGAACAGCAGACGATGAACTTCTATATGAACGTCTCGAATTTGTATACGACGCCGCTCGGGAGAAAGCTCTTCAACGAGATCGCCATGATCGAGGAACAGCACGTCACGGGGTACGGGTGCCTCAAAGACCCCTGCATGACGCCCTTTGAGAATTTGCTCATGAACGAGTACACCGAGTGCTATCTCTATTATTCCTGCTATGAGGACGAGACGGACGAGCGCATCAAGGGTATCTGGGAGATGCACTTTGAGGAGGAAGTGGCGCATCTTCACGAGGCGGCAGAGCTCCTGCGCGCCTACGAGGGCAAGGTGTGGCAGCAGCTCTTCCCTTCGGGCGGGGAGTTCCCCGAGCTTCTGAAGTTCCGCTCGCAGAAGGCGTATATCCGCGAGGTCTTGAAGAGCGTGCGCCTCACCGCCGTCGAGGAGGGCTGGGAGGAGCTTGCAAAACTGCCCGACTCTTTCCGCTTCTTTTCCTACAACGCGCGCGTCCACGGCGGGAAGCCCGAACTTGCAGGCACGCACGAGGTCATCGAGCGCGCCATCCGCGAGTGGGGGGAGGACAGACGGTGGCAGGACAAGGAGCACCCCATCAAAGAACTTTCCGACCGCACGAAGGATAATATCGATGTGGGGCGCGTGAAGTAAGTTTTACGGCTGTTCGAGGCGCGGCGGCTGCGGAGTGATTGGGAATGCGGCGGCTTGTGTCGTTGTTTGGAATGCGGTCGTATGCGTGTCGTTGTTTGGAATGCGGTCGTATGCGTGTCGTTGTTTGGAATGCGGTCGTATGCGTGTCGTTGTTTGGAATGC
>CALVPY010000002.1 GCA_944354535.1 uncultured Clostridia bacterium | reverse complement strand
GAGCGCTTCGAGGATGGTCTTATGAGGCAGGATCTCTGCCGCCATTGCCGCCGAATGCGTCATGCCCGAGCAGCCGAGCGTTTCGACGAGCGCCTCCTGGATGACGCCTTCCTTGACGTTGAGCGTCAGCTTGCACGCGCCCTGCTGCGGGGCGCACCAGCCCACGCCGTGCGTAAAACCGCTGATGTCCGTGATCTGCTTTGCGCATACCCACTTGCCCTCTTCCGGAATGGGGGCGGGATCGTGCTTGGGTCCCTTGGCAACGCACATCATCTGTTCCACTTCGAGTGAATACTGCATATGATGTCCTCCAATATGATCTTTCATCCCTGTTCGGGAGTTTTCCCCGTCATTTTACCACATTTTTCATAAAAACACAAGAGCTACACTAAGATTTCCCCAAAAATTTGCGGCCTGCGCGCGGAAAAAGGCCGTCGGAACACGAAAAAGCGGCAAGAGGGGAGGACATCGGCTATTTTGGGGGTGGGGTCGGAAGAAAAAACAAAATGTGCAAAATTTTCCGCCCGATATTGTTGAAATGTTCGTCCGAAAATGATATAATATAGCATGAGAAAATGGCGATACCATAGGGCGGAGAGGGCTTGATGCCCGCTCCCCCTTGCGGAAGGAGATAAATTTGAACGGCTACGGGCGCGGAGCAGACAATCAGGATCGCGGCAAGGGCGTTGTAACGAGGGAGACGTTCGGCATGACGTTTCTCATTTTCAGCGTCATCTTGTTCGTCATTGCGACGATAGGACGTTTTATTTTCGGCGAGATCGGCGTGAGCATCACGGCGTTCCTTTTGGGGACGTTCGGCTTTTTCGTATACCCGCTGCTCATCCTGTTGTTCTACGGCTCCGTCTGCATGGTCGCGGGCCGCAGCCTCATCCCCGCAAAGTGGATGCTCAAGTTGACCGCCGTCCTTGCGGCCGCCTTTCTGATCGCGCATCTTGCGACGAGCACGCGGTTCACGGGGAGCGGGTTCGGGGCGTATCTTTCGGGCTGCTATACGGCGGCGGGGGAGAGCGCTTCTTCCGCGACGGCGGGCGGTGCGGTCTTCGGCCCTGTCGTCTATCCCGTGCAGGCGCTCATCTCTCCCGTGGGGGCATATGTGCTCTTCTCCCTTCTGGCGGCGCTTGCCCTTTTCGTGTTCCTCTGGTCGTTTCCGTTCCGCCGCGCGCTTCTGAACGGGGAAGTGCGGGAACGTCCCGGAAAAGACCGCTCCGTAAAGCAGCTTCGCGGGGAACGAAAAAGAAAGGAAAAACAGCAAAAAGCGCAGCCGCCTGCGGAAGCTCCCGAACGCATGAGGGGGTATGCGGGCGATGACGGGCGCTATGACGAGGACGGCTATGAAGACGCCGCCTATGCCGATGCTTACGCGCAGCAGGACTATGATGTGCCGCAGAACGGCTATCGGCAGGGGAACGTACAGGACGGGCCGGGCAGTTACGGACGTCCGCAGGAGGAGCAGCCCTACGGGCAGTACTCGCAGCCCGCGCAGCCGCAGTACCCGCCGTACGGGCAGTACACGCAGTCTGCGCCGTCGCAGTATGGGCAGTACTCGCAGCCTGCGCAGCCGCAATACCCGCCGTACGGGCAGTACACGCAGTCTGCGCACCCGCAGTATGGGCAGTACTCGCAGCCTGCACAATCGCAGTACCCGCCATACGGGCAGTATCCGCAGTCCGCGCAGCCGTACGGGCAGCCGCAGTACGGATACGGGCAGGACGGCCGCGTCGGATATTACGGATCGCGTTCCGTGCAGGGATACTATGCCCCGCAGGACCGCGAATCGCAGGGGTACGGCAGGAGCGGCCACGTCGGCTATTACGGCACCGACCGCCCCCGGGAGCCCGAGGCGCCCCGCTCCTATTCGGGGAGGGACATCCTCTTTTCGAGCACGCCCGCGCAGGACTATGCGAAAAACCTCATCTATAACCAGGATTCCTATTTCAATTCGCGCGTGCGGCGCAGCAGCGTCGAGCCCGACGATTCGCCAGCGCGCAAGCCGGACTATACCATCCCCGCGACCTATGAACGGCCCGCGGACCGCGGAGAACGCCTTTCGGAGCGCAGGACGCTCGGAAGTTCCCGCGAAGTGCCGAATTATACGAGCCATTCGGAGATCCCCCGCTCCGACCGCCGCGCCGATACGGGCAGGAACGACCGTCCCGAGGAGGACAGGGCAGGCGGACGGGATGGCTTCCTGTATCCCGACTTCGGCCGCAGGTCTTCTGCAGATCCCGGGAATACGGACAGCGGGAACGGGCGCTCCGGGCGTTCGGCAGACAGTGCGCCGTCCGCCCCCTCCAGCTATCACGGCGCCTTCCTCGAACAGACGGAAAACAACGCGCGCACGCAGCTCCCGCGCAAGATCGTGGAACAGCGCCCCGAACGCCGCGAGGAACAGCCGTACACCTTCCGTGCGGAGGATCTCAACTACCCCCGCGTGCCTGCGTATAAGGCTCCCGAGACGCCGCCCGAGGATATCGGCCGCGACGCCTATGCCAACGATGTGGACGATACGGAATTTTCCTCCGCGCCCAGCGTGGACGACATCGTCCCCGAACCGCCCGCAGCGCCTTCCGCAAATGTTCGCCGTGCCTCGCGCGAACCCGAGCCCGAACCCGTCAAATCGGACGGCTTCCTTACGGCGCGCAATGTGACACCCGAGGATGCGGACCCCTTTGATACGCCGTCTGCGGAGAAGGAGAGCTCTTTGCGCGGCAGGGAACTCGGCAGAGGAGAGCGTTCGTTCGGCACGCCTTCCGAGCCCGCGCCTTCCGCCCGCACGCCCGAGCGGGAGAACAAGGACGACGCGTCCGGGGACGGGTACGATCCCCGCGAAAGCGAGCGCGGATTCCGCAGCCTGTTCTCCTCGAGCCGCGGACAAGACCGCGTGCAGCTCAAGGATGACGGCACAGACTATGTGGGCGACGGCTTCTCCCGTACCGAACGGGGAGCCGGTCTTCGGGACGAGCCTCCCGCAAGAAGGGCGGGCTTCGGCGGCGACCTTTCCGCCGCGCGCGAGACGGGCTTCGGCGAGCTTTCCGACGGACGGAGAGGCGTTCCCGAACAAGAGCCGCCCGTTTCCGACCGCGTCCTTCCCGAGCCTCCCGCTTCCGCGTTCGGGAGCCGTTCCTCGTCTTCCTTCGAAGAGAGCCCTTCGTCCTTTGCGGAAGAGAGCCGCGCCGTACGTGGGCTGCGCTCCGAACGTACCCCCGCCCCCGATCCCTTTGACGACGATCTCATCCCCGAAGAGGACGTACCCCCTCTGCCGCGCGCAAGGGAGAATACAAGAGAGCGCTCTCTCGGTAGGGGAGGGGAGGCGGGCGAGCCCGTTCCCGAGCTCCCCGCGCCGCCCGCACCCAAGCCGAAGAAACATATCTATAAGCGCTACCGCCGTCCGTCGCTCGATCTTTTCCAGACGTACGACGACGCGGTGAGCGTCTCCCCCGAGGAGATCGAATACAACTCTTCCGTCATCATGGAAACGCTCGCGGGCTTCCGTGTCGATGCCGAGGTCGTCAAAGTGACGTCGGGCCCCGCCGTCACGCGGTACGACATCGATATCCCCCGCAACATCTCGGTGCGCTCCGTGATCCGTCACGACGAAGAGATCGCCATGCGCCTGCATGCGCGCGACGGCGTCAATATGTATTCCAATTCGGAGGTGGGCGCCATCTCCATCGAGGTGCCGAACAAGCACCGCGCGATGGTGGGCATCCGCTCCATCATGACTTCGCCCGACTACCGCAACGACGACCCCTCCAAGCTGATGTTCGTCATCGGCAAGGACGTCGAAGGCCGCGCCGTGTGCGGCGACGTCGTCAAGATGACGCACATCCTCGTCGCGGGCGCCACCAACTCGGGCAAGAGCGTCTGCCTGAACGCGATGCTCGTCAGCCTCATCTGCAAGTATTCGCCCGAAGATCTCAGGATCATCCTCATCGACCCCAAGAAGATCGAGTTTACGCCCTACGACGGCCTGCCGCACCTCATGATCAACGAGATCATCACCGATACGCAGAAGGCCATCATGTCGCTCAATTGGGCGATCAAGGAGATGGAGCGCCGCTACGAGCTCTTCGAACAGAAGACGCGCTCGGGCACGGCGGTGCGCAATATCAACGAATACAACGCAAATCTTACCGAGGACGAGGAAAAACTTCCCAAGATCGTCATCGTCGTCGATGAGCTTGCCGACCTCATGTCCGTCGCCAAGAAGGACATCGAAGAGCGCATCCAGCGCCTGACGCAGAAGGCGCGTGCGGCGGGCATCCACCTGGTCATCGCCACCCAGCGCCCCTCGGTGGACGTCATCACGGGCGTCATCAAGGGCAACCTTCCCACGCGAATGGCGTTCCGCGTCATCCAGGAAGTGGACTCGCGCACCATCCTCGACGAATCGGGCGCGGAAAAGCTGCTCGGCAACGGCGATATGCTCTACAAGACGGGCGGAATGTTCAACTGCCTGCGCGTGCAGGGCGCCTTTTTGGGCTCTTCCGAAGTCGCGGCGGTCGTCGCGAACATCAAAGAAAACAACGAAGCCTACTTCGATCCCGAAGTCTCCGACTACATCAACCGCACCGCACCCGAAGAGGGCGGCAGTGACGACGATGCGGACGGCGACGGCGGCACGGTGGGGCCCGAGTACATCAAGGCGCTCGCCATCGTGGTGAATCTCGGTTCCGCGTCCATCTCGCTCATCCAGCGCAAGTGCGCCGTGGGCTATAACCACGCGGGCAAGATCATCGAATGGATGGAACTTATGGGCTATATCTCGCCCTTCGACGGCAAGGCGAAGGCGCGCACCGTGCTGCTCACCAAAGAAGAATTCGAGAGCAAGTACGGAGATCTCGGCTGACTTTCATGCAAACACAGATGCTCAACAAAACATTCGCGCTCATTTCGCTCGGGTGCGACAAGAACCGCGTGGACGGCGAACGGCTCTTGGGCGAGATCGCCTCTCACGGCTGCCCCATCACGACCGATCTTTACAAGGCGCAGGTGCTCATCGTCAATACCTGCGCGTTCCTCACGGCGGCGCGCGAGGAGGCCATTTTGTCCGTCCTCGAAGGCAGCCGCCTCAAAGAGGAGGGAAAGCTCGAAAAGCTCGTCGTCACGGGGTGCCTGCCGCAGGGGTACGAGGAGGAAGTCTTCCCCGCCCTGACGGAGGCGGACGTCTTTCTCGGCACGGCGGATGCAAAGGAACTCTTTCCCGCCCTCGAACGCGCCTATGCGGGCGAACGGGTGAGCGCCGTGGGACCCGCCTCCCGCCTTCCCGCAGAACAAGGGAAACTTCTGCCGCGCGTCCTTTCGACGCCCGATCACTACAAATACCTGAAAATTTCCGAAGGCTGTTCCAACCACTGCACCTATTGCCTCATCCCCTCCATCCGCGGGAAGTATCTTTCCTATCCGATGGAAGCGCTCCTTGAAGAGGCAAAGGGGATGGGGGAGACGGAAGAGCTCATCCTCGTCGCGCAGGACATCACCCGTTACGGCGAAGACAGGGGCGAAAATCAGCTCGTACCCCTTCTGAAGGCGCTTGCCGCGCTCGAAAACATCCGCCATATCCGCCTTCTCTATTGCTATCCCGAAAAGATCGGGGAAGAACTCATCGCTCTCGTCCGGGATGAGCCGAAAATTTTGAAGTATCTCGATATTCCCTTGCAGCATTCGGAAGACCGCGTCTTAAAGCTCATGTGCCGCCGCGGAACGAGGGCGGAATATCTCAAACTGTTCGCGCGGCTTCGGGCGGAGATCCCGGGGATCGCCCTCCGCACCACCTTCATTTCGGGCTTCCCCACCGAGACGGAGGAAGAACATCGGGCGCTCCTCGCCTTTTTGAAGGAAGCGAACTTCATGAACTGCGGCTGTTTTGCCTATTCGCGCGAGCCCAACACGCCCGCCTACAAGCTCAAAGGGCAGGTGCATCACGCCACCAAGCAGCGGCGGGTGAAGGAATTTTACGCCGCGCAGAAGGAGATCGCCCGCGCCAACATGCAGGCGTTCGTCGGAAAGAGGCTGAACGTCCTCTGCGACGGCATCGATATGGAGCGCTCCTGCTTTGTAGGAAGGGCGTATTTCCAGGCGCCCGACATCGACGGCGTCGTCTACTTCACGGCGGGCGAGGCGAAGGAAGGGCAGGTCTGCTCCGTCCGCATCGATCGTGCGGAGGAGTACGACCTCTTCGGCCATGCGGAATAAGCCGATGCGGTTTTGGAAAGACTCCTTCCGTCGCGTTGCCGAAGGCAAGCTTCGGACAACGTGCCACCTCGTCGCGGCAAGGCGTTTGGGTCTGCGGCGCGCTTCGTTTGCCGCATGACCTTATAAGCCTGCCGCTCCTCTTCCCACAAAACTCGCCATGCGATTTTTGTGGGAGCCTTGAAAGTAAGAAAACGCCCGTTTGCCTCCGCATGAGGAGGTCATAATAAGGTTATTCTCTTCATAAGAAGGTCTGAAAATGAATTTACCCAACAAGATCACGCTGGCGCGCATCTTCATGATCCCGCTCTTTGTCGTCATCTTTTATCTTCCCGTCATCCCGTATCACTATCTGATCGCCGCCGTTGTCTTCGTGCTGGCGGCGCTCACCGACGCCCTCGACGGACACATCGCGAGGAGCCGGAATCTCGTCACCAATCTCGGCAAATTCCTCGATCCCATTGCGGATAAGGTGCTCGTTTCGACGGCGTTCATCCTGCTTCTTACGGAGCCTGCTGTCTTTTCCGCGCCCTTTCTCCTCTTCAGCGTGGCGCCCTCTGCCGAGACCGCCATGCGCATCACGGCGGGGGTGTGCGTCGCCGTCATTTTGGCGCGCGAGCTCATCGTGAGCGGCTTCCGCATGGTGGCGGCAGAGCGCAAGCTTGTCATCGCGGCGGATAAGCTCGGCAAGATCAAGACGACCTGCCAGGACGTTTGCATCGCGGTCCTGCTTGCAAGCATGAGCTTCCTCGAAACGAAAGCGGGGCAGATCGCGGCGCTCATCGGCCTTGTATTTTTCTTCCTCTGCACCTTCTTTACGGTGCTTTCGGGCGTCAACTATATCGTTAAAAACAGGCAAGTGCTCAAGGAGAGCGACTAAAGCGGCGGGCAATAAGCAATGAAATACGCGGCGATCGTACTCAGAAATACGAATAATCCCATCTCTTCCGTGCATTACGGGGAGGTCGTGGATGCCTTTTTGTCGGGCGGGATCCCGCTCGACGAAGTTGCCGTGCTCTCTTATGCCGACCGCAATGCCGTCACCGTGACGCTCACCCGCCTCGCTTCCGAGTGTGACGGCGTGTTCTTCCTCTGCGACCGTGTGCTCATGCCCTTTGCAAAGGATGCGGTCTCCGGGCTTGCGGGGCAGGATTTTTCGGGCGAATGCCTGTTGGAGACGGAAAACACTCTCTTCGGCGTGCTGCCTGCATCCCCCAAGGGGTGCGAGCTCGTGAAAGAGGAGTGCATTCCCGCCGTCAATAAGCGCCGCGGCAAGACCTGCTATAAGCTGGTGCTGCGTACGGTGGCGGCCCCCGCTGAGCGCGTCTTTTCCGCCATCGCTTCCGCACGGGAAGTGAGCCGCGACCGCGTCGCCATCCACACGTCCGAGGAGTTCGGCGCGGGGCGCATCGAGCTCGTGTACGATCAGGATACCCCCAAGACCGCCGTCGACGAGGCGGTGCGCATCCTTTCGACCGAGCTCAACGACTATGTCTATTCCCATGAGGACGAGAGCGTCGCCCATCGCCTTTTTACCGTCTTGAAGCTCCACCGCATGAAGCTTGCGACGGCGGAGTCCTTCACGGGCGGCGGCGTGGGGCATGCCGTCGTGGAGATCCCGGGCGCGAGCAAGGTCTTTTACGAGGGCATCAACGCTTACAGCAACGAGGCAAAGATGGCGCGCCTCGGCGTCACAGACTATACCTTGAAGAAGTTCGGCGCCGTCTCCAACGAGACTGCTTACGAGATGGCGGCGGGGCTTCTGAAAGAGGGCAAGTGCGATCTCGCCGTCGCGACGACGGGCATCGCGGGCCCCGATGCGGACGGCACCGATAAGCCCGTGGGGCTGTGCTATATCGCCGTCGGCACGATGGAAAGAGTGCGCGTTTTCCGTTTCCTTTTGGACGGCGACAGGGAAGCCGTCACCAAGCGGGCGACCAATCTGGCGCTCTTTCTCGCCTATAAAGAAGTCAACGGCTGAGCCTTCCGCTCTGCCGAAATAATAGGAAAATATCCCCGGATAAGGAGAAACAACATATGAACGAAGAAAAACGCAAGGCGCTGGACGCCGTCCTCACGCAGATCGAAAAGGCGTACGGCAAGGGCGCCATCATGAAGCTCGGCGACGAGGCGGGCAATACCGATATCGAAGTCATCCCTACGGGGTGCCTTTCTCTGGACCTCGCCCTCGGCATCGGCGGGCTCCCCCGCGGCAGGATGATCGAAATTTACGGCCCCGAGTCCTCGGGTAAGACGACGGTCGCGCTGCACGCCGTCGCCGAAGCGCAGAAGCTGGGCGGCATCGCGGCGTTTATCGACGCGGAGCACGCGCTCGACCCCGTTTACGCCAAGGCTTTGGGCGTCGATCTGGACGATCTCTACGTCTCCCAGCCCGATACGGGCGAGCAGGCGCTCGACATCGTCGATCATCTCGTGCGCTCCTCGGCGGTGGATATCATCGTCGTCGACTCGGTCGCGGCGCTCACTCCCAAGGCGGAGATCGAGGGCGATATGGGCGATTCCCACGTCGGCCTCCAGGCGCGCCTCATGAGCCAGGCGCTCCGCAAGCTCACCGCCATCGTCAACAAGAGCAAGACGTGCGTCGTCTTCATCAACCAGCTGCGCGAGAAGGTGGGCGTCATGTTCGGCAACCCCGAAGTCACCCCGGGCGGCAAGGCACTCAAATTTTACGCCTCCATCCGCATCGACGTCCGTAAGACGGATATCCTGAAGGACACGGAAGGCGCCGCCGGCAACCGCACGCGCGCCAAAGTCGTCAAAAACAAGCTCGCGCCTCCCTTCCGTCAGGCGGAGTTCGACATCATGTACGGCGAGGGCATCTCGCAGGAAGGCTGCCTCATCGACCTCGGCGTGCAGTACGATATTTTGGGCAAGAGCGGCGCATGGTACAGCTACGAGGGCAGCAAGATTGCCAACGGCAAGGAAAAGATGCGCCAGTTCTTGAAGGACAACGCCGAGCTTGCCAAGGAGATCGAAATGAAGATCCGCGCGGCAGCCAAAGGGAGCCCTGTGGAGACCGTCTCGGGCGAAGAGGAGCCTGCGGTATGAAATACGGATTCGTGCGGGCGCGGGCGCTTTCTCCCGACTTGAAGCCCGGGGATCCCGCTTATAATGCGCAGAAACTCAAAGAGGGAATGGAGAAGGCGGCGGAAGAGGGCGTCGAGCTTCTCGTCTTCCCCGAACTCAGCGTTACGGGCTATACCTGCGGCGACTTGTTCGGGCAGAAGCTGCTCCTTACTGCGGCGGAAGAAGCCTTGAAGGGGCTTGTTTCCGCCTCGTCGGGCAAGCATATGCTCGTGTTTGCAGGCGTACCCGTTGCGGTGGGGGCGGAGCTTTTCAACTGCGCCGCCGCCTTTGCGGAAGGGAAGCTTTTGGCGCTCATCCCCAAGAGCCATATCCCCAATTACCGCGAATTTTACGAATTGCGCCACTTTGCGCCCGCCAAAGAGGGCGTCTCCGTTGTCGATTACGCGGGCGGTTCCGTTCCCTTCGGGCGGGAGATCGTCTTATATCACGAACAAATGCCCGCTTTCTCCGTTGCGGCGGAGATCTGCGAAGACCTCTGGGCGGCGCACTCCCCCGCGGAAGGACACGCCGCGGCGGGGGCGAACATCATCGTCAACCTCTCGGCGAGCAACGAAGCGGTGGGCAAGCTCGAATACAGGCGCCTTCTTGTCAAGGCGCAGTCGGGTAAGTGCGTTTCGGGCTACGTCTATGCCGACGCGGGGGAGGGGGAGTCAGTCTCCGACCTCATCTTCGCGGGGCACGATATGATCGCCGAAAACGGCAGTATCCTTTCCGAGAGCGCACCCTTTTTGGGCGGCTCGGCGACGGGGGAGATCGACGTCGAACTTTTAGAACACGAGCGCCGCGCCATGAATACCTTCGAACAAGGCGGGGAGGGCTATACGAAAGTTGCCTTCTTTTTCCCGCTTGCGGAAGGGAAACTCACGCGCAAAGTCGACCCTATGCCCTTCGTTCCCGAAGGGAAGGAGCTCGACCGCCGCTGCGGGCTCATCCTCTCCATGCAGAGCAGCGCCCTGGCGCGCCGTCTGAAGCACACGCACAGCAAGACGGCGGTCATCGGCATTTCGGGCGGGCTGGATTCGGCGCTTGCGCTCCTTGTCACCGTGCGCGCCTTCGACCTTTTGGGCAAATCCCGCGAAGATATCATCGCCGTCACCATGCCCGGTTTCGGCACCACCAACAAGACGCGCATGAGCGGGCTCTCCCTCATGCAGGCGACGGGCGTCACCATTCGCTCCGTGCATATCGGCCCCGCCGTCAACCGCCATTTCAAGGACATCGAGCACGACCCCGAGGAAAGGAACGTCACCTACGAGAACGCACAGGCGCGCATGCGCACGCTCATCTTGATGGACATCGCCAACGATACGAACGGCATCGTCGTGGGTACGGGCGATCTTTCCGAGCTCGCTCTCGGCTGGTGTACCTACAACGGCGACCATATGAGTATGTACGCCGTCAACTGTTCGGTGCCCAAGACGCTCGTAAAGTCGCTCGTCGACTACGAGGGCAGGCGCGCGGGCGGCAGATTGGAAGCGGTTCTTCGCGGCATCCTGAATACGGAAATTTCCCCCGAACTGCTCCCGCCCGACGAGAAGGGCGGCATCGCGCAGAAGACGGAGGATATCGTCGGCCCCTACGAGCTGCACGATTTCTATCTTCATTCCTTCGTGCGGCGCGGCTTCTCGCCCGCCAAGACGCTCTGGCTCGCCGAGCAGGCGTTTGAGGGAAAGTACGAGAGAGAGACGCTGAAAAAGTGGCTCGTCAACTTCTATAAGCGCTTCTTTGCGCAGCAGTTCAAGCGCAACTGCGTGCCGGACGGCGTCAAGGTGGGCTCGGTGTCTCTCTCGCCCCGCGGCGATTGGCGCATGCCTTCCGATGCCTCCGCCGCCCTCTGGCTGAAAGAGGCGGAAGAACTGTAACGTTTCGATTTGTATTTTTTTGGATATGCGCCGCCGCGGAGCAGAAGCTCCGCGGCGGCGCTCTGTCTGAGCCGAACAAAAAACGGCAGCCATCTTTGAAATTCGACAAGAAAAGACAAAATCACCAAAAATCTGCAAAAATTCGCGCCCGTCCGTATGGTATGTTTGTGTCGGGAAAGGGAAAACGGAGGATGATCCCGGCGAAAAATGGAACCAGATCGTGAAGAAGATGTCGGGCAGCTGCTGTCGGCAGAGGAAGTGCTGATCCTGCTCAAGGAGCTGCTCATAAGCTATTTGGAAGAGCTGAAGGATGCCTGCGAACCGGGGGAGAACAGTTTTCTCTACGGGGAACAGACGGCATACACCGAATGTTTGGAATACATTCGGCTCTGGGATCGAGCCGCCGAGCACGGCCTCGATTTTGACATCGAGGAACGCTACCCGCTGTGATGTTTCAGAATGTGGGCGGCTGTTCGCTGCAGGCGCGTTTGCCTGCTGCGCGCTCTTTATCGTGATGACGATCTCCGCATCCGTATCCTATATCCCGATGTAACATATTTGAAAACCATGATATGCGCCCCCTATGCCGTTCAACGGCATAGGGGGCGTTTTCGGAACAAGTTCAGGCACATCGGCCGTGAGGACATTGTGCTCCGATCACGTCGCAACGATCTATGGGAACGGAACGTCCGCAGGCACGCATTGCACGGCGTATTCTGCGGGTCAACGGAAATGCTGTGAGAAAAACAGTATTTTACCGAGAAAAAATTTTGCAGATCGTTAAAATTTTTTTCGGAAAAGTCTTGACAGGCAATAAAGGATATGCTATAATCGGGTCAAGTAAAACGTTTTAATAAATCGCTTCACTATGTTTGGGGTGTAAAAATGCGTATCTATATCGTCGGAAGTTTGAATATGGATCTCGTGATCCGTGCGGCGCGTATGCCTCAAGGCGGCGAAACGATCCTGGGGGAAGGCTTTCTGAGCAACCCGGGCGGAAAGGGCGCCAACCAGGCGGTGGCCGTGGCAAAGCTCGGGGGAGAGGCTTATATGGTCGGCTGTGTCGGACGGGAATTCGGCGCCGACCTTCTCGAAACGCTGCAAAAGTACGGCGTTCATGCCGATCATGTGCGGAGGGAGACCGACCTTTCGAGCGGCATCGCGGTGATCATCGTTGCCGGCGGAGATAATCGGATCATCCTCGATACCGCCTCCAACGGACGGACAGACGAAGCGCTCGTCGATCGCGCGTTTGCCGATGCAAAGGAGGGGGACTATCTTCTGGTGCAGCTCGAGATCGGGCTTCCCACGGTCGCCTATGCGCTGAAGGAAGCGAAAAAGCGAGGTATGATCACGGTGCTCAATCCCGCTCCTGCCGCTAAGCTCCCTCAAGCGCTGTATGCCGACTGCGATTGGTTCGTTCCCAACCAGACGGAGGCGCAATTTTATACGGGGATCTATCCCTCGGATGAGAAAAGCATCAGAAAATGTGCGGAAAAATTGGGAAAGCTGGGCGTAAAGAATGTGCTCATCACGCTGGGGACGGACGGTTCCGCAAGCGTGAGCAAGGGCGTGTTCCGCCGCGTCGATCCCGTTCCGGCCGCTGCCGTCGATACGACTGCGGCGGGGGATACCTATGTGGGCGCGTTCGTGACCCGCCTTTCCGAAGGGGCGGAGATCGAGACGGCTATGCACTTTGCAAGTACGGCGTCCGCACTCACCGTAACGCGCAGGGGAGCGCAGTGCGCCATCCCGCTGAGGGCGGAGGTGGAGGCTTACGCGAAAGAGCAGGGGGTCATCATATGAAGGAAGCAAGAAAAAAAGTAACGATCAAGGATGTTGCGCTTCGTGCGGGGGTGTCTCCGACCACCGTATCTATGGTGCTCAACGGGAAGGACGCCGCTTTGCCGGAAAACACCCGCAGGCGCGTGCGGACAGCGGTATCCGAACTGAATTACAGCGCCGATGCCCTTGCAAGGGCGCTCGTTACCCGAAAGACCAATATTATCGGCGTCGTCATCCCCGATATTTCCAACGCATTCTTTTCCGAAGCCGTGCGTCACATCCAGGTGGAGATCGCGCGGTTCGGATATGACATCATCCTGTGCAACAGCGAAGAACGGGCGGAAAACGATTACCGCTACATCAATCTGCTTGCGGGAAGAAATGTGGACGGGCTCATCCTGACGCCGAGCGCCGAAGCGTTTACGGCGGAGAATGCGGAAAAAATGCGTCGGCTTCTGGCGGGGCTGCACATTCCCTATCTGTTCTTTGACCGCTATTATCCCGACGAGGGGGTCCGCGTTGCGGTGGACAACGAGGCAAGCAGCTATGCCGCAACGCAGTATCTCCTCGAAAACGGCCACGAAAGGATAGGCGTTGTCGCGGGGCCGCTGACGCTCAACAGCAGCAGGAACCGTCTCAAAGGTGTGCGCAGGGCTCTTGCGGAGCGGGGGCTGAGTTTACCGGACGAGCTCGTATTCGAAGGGAAATATGATTTTGCGACCGGGGTGAACGGGGGAACGGCGCTGCTCCAAAAGGAGATCACCGCGATCTTTGCCTTCAGCGATATGCAGGCATACGGCGTTTACGAGAGCGCGAAGCGGGCGGGAAAGCGCATTCCCGACGATATTTCCGTGATGGGGTTCGATGATAACATCTACTCCTCCGTGCTGGAAGTGCCGCTTTCCACGATGCGCCAGCCGGTGGAGACCATCGCGAAAGAGGTCTGCCGTGCCATCCTTGCGCTCGTCGAGGAGAAAGACCTGGAGACGCCGCTCTGCTGTCCCGCGCGATTGGTGCGCCGCTCGAGCGTGTCCGACCTCACAAAAGTCTGAAAAAAATTTTTTTGCAAGGGGCGCCCCTTGCTTCCTGCAATTCCTTGTCGGAATTGCAGGAAAAATAAAATTTACGGGAGGGAAAATGATATGGTCGATGAAATATTGACGCGGGCGGAGAGCGAGGCGGAAACGTCGGACAATACGGCACAAAAGGGCGACCGGAAAATACGCAAGCCCTGGACGGGGAATGATTGGGTGCTCGTGGGGATGGCATCTTTGAGTGTCATCTTTTTGGCGGTATTTGCATATGCGCCGCTGTACGGGCTGATCCTTGCGTTCAAGGACGGGGACGGCTGGCTGAATATCTCTCAGGCGATCTCCGTAGCCGACTGGTGCGAATTTGACAATTTCATTGCATTTTTTGAAGATCCCGACTTTTGGGATATCATCCTGAACACGCTGGGGCTCAATCTTCTGCAGCTTCTCATCAACTTCCCGCTCCCCATCTTATTTGCGGTATTCACGGCGGAGCTGATGAGCGATCAATATAAGAAATTTGTGCAGACGGTCACATTTTTCCCGCACTTTATCTCATGGGCGGTTTACGGCGGCATATTCCTGAGCCTGTTTGCATTGGATACGGGGCTTCCCGCGCTGCTGCAGCAGTGGGGGCTTACCGATTCCAAGGTGGATATCCTCGGCGATCCCGATTACTTCTGGTGGATCATCATCGGGACATCGCTCCTCAAGGGGATGGGCTGGGGTTCCGTCATCTATGTCGCGGCGATCGCGGCGATCCCGCAGGAGCTCTACGAGGCGGCCAAGATGGACGGCGCAAACCGCTTCCACAAGATCGCCTATATCACGATCCCGTCGATCGCGCCGACCATCACGCTGTTTTTCATCCTCTCGGTGAGCGGTCTGCTCAACAACGGCATCGAACACCTGCTCGTCTTCCAGAATACGAGCAACATCGAACGCAGCGAAGTCCTCGATACTTATATTTACAAGTACGGTATCCCCGATTTCCGTTACAGCTATGCGACGGCGATCGGACTCCTCAAATCGATCGTTTCGCTCTTCCTGCTCGTCTCGGGCAACTGGGTCTGCAAAAAAATCAGCGGAAAGGGGATCTACTGACATGTTGGAAAAACTGACCGATCTTTACAGCGATGCCTATCATCGCTTCAAAAAAGCCATCTTCCTCTTTGTGGGTGCGATCGTGCTCGGGACGCTCGTCTTCGCCTACCTTTCCCATGTGCAGATCGACGGGGGAACGGAACAGGTCTACATCACGCTCGACGTGCTGTTCTACATCTTCTGCGGGCTGCTTCCCGTTGCGGCGGCGGGCGTCGGATGCTTTGTCTATGTGTACTGCAAGCGGCAGAAGGTCTGGCTCTCCCGGTTCAGGAAGAGCAAGCTCAACCGCCGCGTCGGGGTGTTCGATATCGTCCTTGCAGTGATCATCGGGCTCTTCTGCATTCTCTGCATTTACCCGATCGTCTACGTCCTTGCGGGCAGCTTCAATCAGGGGGCGGATTATTCGATCGGCGGCGTCTGGATCCTTCCCCGCGTGTTTACCTTTGAAAACTATGCGGTCGTCCTCAAAGATACAGATTTCTGGACGAGCTACGCAGTCACGATCGCCCGTACCGTGCTCGGAACTGCGCTGGCGCTCGTCTTTACCGCCATCGTCGCCTATGCGATGAGCCGCCCCAACTTAAAATTCAAAAAGACCTTCTATGCGATCAATCTGTTTACGATGTTTTTCTCGGGCGGGCTCGTTCCTTACTTCCTCATCATCAAGAGCGTCGGGCTCTACGATAACTTTTTGGTGTACATTATCCCGAGCCTCTATTCCGTGTACAACATGATCGTGCTGCAGAGCGGGTTCGCATCGATCAGTTCGGATATCCACGACGCTGCGCTCATTGACGGCGCGGGGGAGTTCCGCATCTGGTGGCAGATCTATATGCCGCTTTCCAAACCCGTTCTTGCCACCATCGTGCTGTGGCTGGCGGTCGGGCATTGGAACAGCTATTTTGATACGATGATCTATACCAACAGTGAGGAATTGCAGTCGCTGCAGTATTTCCTGCTCAAAGCGGTGCAGACCTCTTCCATGACGGAGGGGATGCCGCCCGAGATGATGGAACGGCTCTCTTCCCAGACACTTTCGCTCGCAGCGATCATCCTGTCCATCATTCCCGTCTTCTGTTTCTTCCCGCTCATCCGGAAGAACTTCGCGTCGGGGATCATGGTGGGGTCGTTGAAGGGATAAAAACAATTCAGGAGGAATGATCATGAAAGGGAGAAGATTACTGACAAGTTTTTTGGCGGCCGTGTGTGCGGGGGCGTTTGTGCTTCCCGCGGCGGCGTGCGGCGGCGGGAATATGCCGCCGATCGGTGACGACGGGATGGCCGAGCTCACCTACCCCGATTTCGAGGAGACGCCGTCCGACAAAAACAGCTGGGAATACATTCCCGAAGACAACGATATGACGATCGAATGGTACGTCGATGTTTCGAGCTGGCCCATTCCCGCCGAGAACGACGTGCTCCGTAAGATCAAGGAAGAGACGGGCATCTCCATCCACTTTACGACGCCCGTGCAGGATGACGGACAGAAACTCGCCACCATTATTGCGGGGGACGACCTTCCGGATATCATTTCGACCATGACTTCCAAGACGCAGACGCTTGCCTCGCTCGCACAGCAGGGATATGTCTACGACATCAATACGCTTGCCGAAAAGTGGGCGCCTACGCTCTTTGAAAATGTTCCCGAGGATGTGATGGAGTGGTGGGCGTACGGAAACGGAAAGACGTACGGCATCCCCAATCACTACTACAGCTATGAGGATATCCCCGAAGGGGAGCAGCTCCAGCCCAACGGCGGGATGATGGTCAGGAAAGATCTGTTCGACGAATGGCAGGCGCATGCCGAGGAAATGGCGGACGATAGCGGCATGATCTCGTACCAAGCGCTCGACGGCTCGACAAAGAGCGTCGAATGGCAGGGCTATATCACGACGCCGGAGGGCTTCAAAGAGGCCGCTTCCTGGGTGTTGGGCAAGTACTACGGGTCAGGCAAAGGCCAGATCACGACGGCGCTGCAGCTTTCGCAGTTCACCGATCAGGGCAACGCTTCTCTGGAATGGCTGGCGCAGTTCTTTGCGATCCCCTTCGAAACGCAGGACGGAGAATACAAGTATCGTTTTACGCAGGAAGAGTATGCGGAGATGCTGTATTGGCTCAACGATCTGTGCTCGACGCGCGTCGGCGGGAACACGCTCATCTCGCGCGATAATTTCACGCAGACATACGACGGCGTCGGCAGCGTGATCGCAGGCGGAAAGGCGTTCGCGACGCTCGCCACCCCGCAGGACTATCAGATGCACTTCGCCACGGCGAAAGACGACGGCTATGAATACGTCAGTTTGTACATCACCAACTCGGACGGCGACGCTCCCGTGCTGGCAGACATCCGCGGCTACGGCTATCTCATGAACATGATCACGACCGACTGCGAGCGTCCCGATCTCGTCATCAAACTGTTTGACTATCTTTCGAGCGAAGAAGGACAGCGCCTTGTCTGTTTCGGCGTGGAAGGGGAATCGTGGAACTGGACGGACGAGGAGGAACCCAAAATCGCCTATACCGAAGATTATCTTGCGCTCAAGGGAACGCAGGGCGCGGCGGATCTCGGCCTGATGACGATGGACCTCCTGCTCAATTATCAGTATTACGATAACGTTCAGCCGCGCACCAACCACGGAAAGACGGAGGCGGAAGTGTTCCGTTCCAATCTCAAGCGCCCGCTTTCCGTCTATGCCTACGATTATAATGTGACGCACTTCGTCGTGGATGCCACGGACGAGAGATTCCAGGAATACAACAACGCCCTGACGCGCATCAATGCGCTGATCGGGCAGCAGACGACCAAGATCCTGCAGGCAGCTTCCCGATCCGAAGCGGAGCAGATCTATCAGCAGACGGTGGAGCTTCTCGAAAAGCGCAATCTGGCTCTGGTGATCGAACTCAATTCCGAAGCGTATCGGGCGACGAAGGAAAAGCTCGGGATCGCCGTTGCGTGGCCCGCATGGCAGGAAGGCTATGTCGATCCCCTTGACAGGACGCAGCCCAACGGCGACCTCAGTCTGTATCGTACCTATTGAGAGAGGACGTGTATGAAGAAAGTCATTTTTGATACGGATATCGGCGACGACATCGACGACGCGTTTGCGCTCGCCGCACTCGCCGCCGAACCGGAGGCAGAACTGCTCGGCGTTACGACCGTCTATCGGAATACGGCGCAGCGCGCCCGGCTTGCGCAGAAGCTCTTAGAGGCGGCGGGAAGGGCGGAAGTGCCCGTCTTTGCGGGGGAGGGCATCCCCATCAAGCAGCCGATCGGCCTGTTTGCGTGGGAGGAAGGCCCTTCCCCCGAGCAGAAGCCCGTCTGCCAATGGAGCGAAGAATACGCCGTTTTTCCCGTCCGGACGGATGCGGTCGGATTTTTGGCGGAGAGCGCGAAGAGATGGGGGGAAGATCTCATCTTGTTTGCGGTCGGGCCGCTCACCAATCTCGCGCGGGCGATCGAACGCTTCCCCGACGAGATGAAGCGCATCGGCGCCGTCTATACGATGGGGGGAAGATTTATGCAGAAGGAGGCCGAGTGGAATATCCTCTGCGATCCGGAGGCGGCGGAGATCGTCTACTCCTCGGGGATCCCCGTCTATGCGGTCGGTCTTGACGTGACGCTGCGCTGCACGCTGGAGAACGGGCTTTTGGAGCGTGTCTCGGCATCGGAGCGGGAGACGAATCGTACCCTCGCACTGTGGTTTGACCGCTGGTCGAAGCATTTCGGTTTCGCCAAGAGCGTCATGCACGATCCGCTTGCGGTGGCAAGTGCCTTTTTGCCGGTCTGCCGCTTTGAGAGGAGGTATGTCCGCGCAGATCTTGAAAGCGAACGCGGGTCATTTTTGACGGAGCGTACCGAGAAGGCGGGGTATTCCCCCGTAAACGTTGCCGTAGACGTCGACAGAGAAATGTTCTACGATTGGCTCGTGTCGCGTATCGGCTGTTGAAATCGATCGGGCTTGCCCCGAAGATATGATATTGGAGGTAATCAGATGACAAAGACAAGGACAAAAGCGCTTGCCCTGCTGCTCGGGATCGGGTTCACGATGAGTGCGGTCTGCGCTGCTCTTCCCGCGTCGGCGGTGAATGTGGATGCGTTGGATACGTCTACGCAGATGACATATCCGTTTGAACAGGGAGAGGATGCGTTCCGTTACGCGCCGACGTTCACGATGGCTGCCGAGGCGGGTGCGGGAAACAACAAGTGGGAATATGTCGAGGTCAAATTCGACGGCGGCGCGAAGGATCTGCGCGCTGCGGAATACCTTGCCGTGCAGATCAGGGTGGATCAGGGCGATCCCGGCCTGACGCTCGGCCTGATCGAGAACGGCGATCGCTACAACAACAGTGTGGACGGGAATGCGTTTTACTTTCTGTCCGAAGACGGCACGATCAGAGAGATGAGCTGTCTGTACAGCGCGATCAACCTGGGCGCGGGTGCCTGCGGGACGCTGCTGATGCCCATGGATTCCATGGCGTGGCAATGGAACAAAAATTCGAGCGATCTTTCCGCCGTGACCGCATTTTATTATACGACAAGCACGCAGTTCAACTATGGATATGTGCTTACGATCGGAAGTATCGGGTATTACGACGGGGAGCCGGGAGCGGCCGATACGCAGTTCGTGACGCTCGCCGACTGCTCCGAGGGAGAGCGTTCCAAAGATCTTTATTATGTCGATGCGGTCGATCCCGACTGTATGAAGATGCCCTCGGATGCGGGGATCGTCGAGCCCGAAGCGCCCTCTATTGCATATCCCTTCCGTCAGGGAGAGGGGGCGGACGCATGGGCTGCCGTCTGGCAGGGACCTGTCAACGGCGACTCTGCCGCAAACTGGCAGACGCTCACCGTTAAATTCGATGAAGCTGCCGTCGATTTTTCCGAGGCAAGCTACCTCATCATTCAGTATCAAGGGCAGGTCGGCGCGCCCGGCATCACGTTCGGTCTGGAAAATAAGGGGGCGCGCTATTCTGTCGGAGCGCCCGAGGCGGACGGAAAACCCGTGTATTTCATGGGGGAGACCGACGAGACAAGCAGGAAAGCTGCCAATATCGCAAACGGGGCGGTAACGGCGGGCTCCGTGACGGGGACCATGGGCGCAATGATCATTCCCATGGATTCCATGGCGTGGCAGTTCGGCGAGGAGGAAAACTGCGACCTTTCGGCGATCGATACGCTCGTTCTTACGACCAATTCGCAGTATAACTATAACTTCAGGATCCTGATCGGCGAAGTGGGCCTCTATACGGGCGAGGCGGGAAGCGGCACGTTTACCAAGATCTTGGATCTCTCGTCCGATCGGTCGGAAAAATTTGCCGTGACGAGCGACCTCGAAGCGAACCGCGGCACGCTCTCTTTCGTTGAAGCCGATGCGGTCCGCGAAACGATGGGCGACGCTACCATCGACATCACGGGCGAGGGCAAAACGAATTCCTCTTTCAGTGAAAGCGGCTCGACGGGAAATGTGGTGATCAACGGTTCCTACGGTTCTTTGGAAGTCGTCGAGGACAGCTATGGCGAAGATGCGCTGCGGCTCACCGCGACCGGGATCACGGGGGACGGATTTACGGCATTTACATTATCCGAAGGGGAAGGCATCGATTGGGCAAACGGGAAGGGCGTTTCCTTCTGGGCGCGCAACGACAGCGATGCCGAAGTTTCCTTCAATCTTGAAGTGGACTGCAGGATCGCGAGCGGCGCAAGTTCAAGGTTCAACATCCTGCAGGGGAACCGCTATTGGCTGTACGACGTCAACACCGGGAAGACGACCATCTATATGTCCCGTCCCACGGCGACGCTCCCCGCAGGGTTCGAAGGCTGGGTGCGCATCCCGTTCTCGGCGTTCGAGCGTGCCAGCTGGTCGAGCGGCGTATCCAAAGAAGAATTCATGAGCGAGGGTTCAGTCGTGTCTTACTTCGGTATCACCATCTCTGCCGCAAGCTATCTGAACCAGTCGTTCAGCATCAACAACATAGGCGCATATTCCACGACCCCGCAGTTCTCGTCTTCGTTCGTAGACGCGGGCGGCAAGACCATCCCCGAGCTGTTAGGGCTCAACTGAGGAGGAGACCGAAATGAAAAAGAAAAATCTGCTTGCAATTTTCTGCGCTCTTGCGATGAGCGCTGCGATCGGCATGATGGCGGCATGCGTGCCTTCCGATGATCCCGGGAATACGCCCGGCGGAGATACGCCGGGAGGGGATACGCCGGGCGGCGATCCGCAAACGGTCTACGGGCTTCCCGTCGCGGAAAGCGGGCATTACATCAACAACTCCGATGCCTTTGAGGAGGACGGAACGCGTTGGCTGTTCTATACGACAAACGAGACTTCCGGGGAAGAGGACAATGTGATCGCCGTGCGCAAAGCGTCTTTTGAAGAGGGCGCAGACAAGGGCTGGGCGTACGGGGCAGAGACGGTCGCGCTCCGCGGCACGGAAGGCGGTTGGGATGAGTATCTCGGATCTGCTTCCGTCGTCAAGGGCTCGTTTGAATACGGCGGTGCGGAGTATGGCTATCTGATGGCTTATTGTGGAACGCCGCAGGCGGATGAGACGCAGTTTTCCATCGGGCTTGCCGTCGCGCAGTCGCCGGACGGCGCCTGGACGAAGGTCGGAACGCAGCCTGTCGTCGCGTTTGAAGCGGCGAACGCGGGCAGCGCTCAGACGGCGGTCGGGAATTACGCGCCTTCCCTCGTGAATTACGATAAAGAGGGCGGAGTGCGTCTCTTCTATACCTTTGCCGATTCGTACGGCCATTTTGCGAAGTTTGTAGATATCGAGGCATCCGATCTGGATGCGCCCGTTCTTTCGGGTGAGGCGGTCGTGCCCAATCACGGCGAGATCGCCGGCGGCGATACGGTGGCGATGTTCCCCAATGCAGATTTCGTGTACGATGCATCGGGCAAGCAATTTTACGCGGTAAAAGACTATTCTCCCACACCTTCGCAGGCTCCTGCATTCGCAAGGCGCATCCAGCTTCTCTCCATTGCCGAGGGAGAGCTCTATACGACCGACCTCGGCGAAGGCTGGAAGGGCATCCGCACCTGGGATAATACCGATACGCCCGACGGGATGTATGAACGCCTCTACGGGGCGTGCATCGTATCGGATGCGTACGGACACATCGACGGCGCGGCGGATGCAGAGCTCGTCTACAACATCTGTATGCTCGAAGCGGACACCGACGACTATCTGTTCACCCAGAACCTGATGTCGTTTGAGATCGCTCTTAAGTGACACGGACGAACGGCGGGCGCGGGGGATCCCCGCGCCCGTGAAAAACCGGGAGGATATTATGACAAGACAGTCAGTTTCCCGCATTGCGGCGCTTTTGCTTGCCTTTGCTTTTTCCGTCCCGCTTGCGGCGTGCGAAAACGCGCCGTCGGACGGCGTTGAAACATCGGACGGCATCCCGAACGGATATTATGTCCTCTCACAAAAGACGGTCGAGGGGCATGACGTCACGGACGGCTACCTGTTCAACTGTCTGCATCTGTCCGACGGAGAGGGCATCTGGTACGAGACGGACTACACGGGCAGGAGCGAACGGGAAGGGACGGTCGAGAGGACGGACGAGGGCATCGCACTCGCGATCGGCGTACGCGAGTATGCGTTCGCTTACGATGCTTCCTGCCGTTCGCTCACGTTTTCGGGAAAGATAGACAGGCAGGATGTGACCATGCGCTACACTTACGATGAAAATTACGCGCTTCCCGTCGGAGGGGAGGGCGGAGCCGCCTTCACAGATGAACTGTTCGGCGAGGACAAGAGCGAGAACTTCTATAATTATTGTCCGACGGCAGTCATGGAGGGCAGCGATACGCTGCATATCTGGTATTGCAGCAACAAAGAAAGCGGCAATATCACCGACTATGTCGCATACCGCAGGGGAACGCTCAATGCGGACGGGAAATGGGAGTTTACCGAAAAACAGCTCGTCCTCGAACACGGGGAGAGCGGAGCGTGGGACAGCCGCCATGTGTGCGACCCGAGCGTGATCCGCGGAAAATTCCGGATGGGCGGCAAAGAATATTCCTGGCTCATGGCCTATCTCGGCTGCGAAACGAGCGACAATACCCGCAACGAAGTGGGGCTCGCCGTTGCAATGTCGCCCGAGGGCCCGTGGGTGAAGGCGGAGATCAATCCCATCGCGAACTTTTATGAGTCGGAAGACTTCAGCGAGACGGCATGGGGATTCGGACAGCCCTCCCTCGTCAGTTCGGACGGAGCGGGAAAAGTGCTCCTGTTCTATGCAAAGGGGGCGTCAAAGACCTGCACGGTCGCGGAAGAGTGGGATCTTTCCGATCTCGATGCGCCGAAGCTGCTTCGCAAGGCTGAACTCCGCGAACGCGGCGTGACCAATGCGAGCGGTTCTGCGGACTGCATCAATAATGCCGATTTTGCCTACGATCCCGTGCGCGGAAGGCTGTACTGCATCAAGGAGGACTTCCCTTATCCGACGGACGGCGGCGTGAACTGGATCGCGGGCAGCAATACGCTGTTCTATCTCGACATCGGCGACAGTTTCGATCTGCTGTTCGGCGATGAGGTATATACCTGGAACAAAATTGCCGCGCTCGATACGGGAACAGGCCATGCGCGCAATCACAATGCAGGCATTGTCAGGGATGCGGAGGGTCGGCTGACCGATCCGTACAGCGTACCTGTACTCTATACGGCCGCACAGCTTGCAGCCGATTTCCCCGATTGGCAGATGGGCGGACAATGGCCGTCGCTGCATACTTATCGCATCCACGGGATACGATTTACCATTCGCTGAGGTGATCAGATGAAAAAAATGATGGCGGCCGTTCTGGCCGCAGGGTTCATGGTACTGAGCATCCTGTCCGCGGCGGCGTGCGCTCCGAAGAGCATACCCTTGACGGGAACGTTCGTCCTTGCCTCCGCTACGCTGGACGGAGCCGATGTTACCGATGATTTTCAGGCGTACTCGGCGGCCTTTTCGGAAGACGGGAGCCTGCGCGTCATCATCGGGTATCTCGGTTCCATCGAGACGCGCAATTCGGTGTACCTCTTTGACGGAACGACGGTGACGGAGACGTACGGCGAAGATACCTTCACCTATACCATGGAGGGGGATGCCCTTCACACGCAATACGAGGATATGTCTATCCTGCTTGAACGGGAACAGGAGGAGACGGGCCCGCAGGCGGTGGATTTTGAGAGCGTTTTATTCGGCCCGGACGTCTCCGACAGCAAGATCTTCAATTACTGCCCCGCGATCCTGACCGAAACGGTGGACGGGGAGGAGGTGATGCACGTCTGGTACTGTACAAACAAGGACGACGGCGTCATCATGGATCATATCGGTTACCGCAAAGGGGTAAAGCAGGAAGACGGCAAGTGGCTGTTTTCGGAACAGAAGATCGTGCTTGCGCCTACGCCCGGTACATGGGATTCCCGCCACACCTGCGATCCTGCCGTGATCCGCGGAAAATTCCGCTATGAGGGGACAGATTATACCTATCTCATGGCTTATTTGGGCTGTAAAACGGAAGATTATCAGAAAAACGAGACGGGGATCGCGGTCGCCAACGCGCCCGAAGGCCCGTGGGTGAAGGTCGCATCTCTCAATCCCATCGTTCCCTGGTACGATAACGGGGACGAGGCGGAGGAACAGGCAAAATACGAGCAGATGCAGGGGACTTCCAATATTTATTGGGGTACCGGGATGCCCGCGCTCATCAGCCTGGACGGCGAAGGCGATGTGCTCATGTTCTATCAGTCCACCTTGCAGGGGACGGGGATCCAACGTTGGGATCTTTCCGATCTTGACCATCCGACCTGTCTGTTTACGACGCGCATCACGCATAACGGGATCGTCAACTCGGCAGGCATGAAATGCAGCATCAACATCCCCGATTTCGCTTACGATCCCGTCGGAAAGCGCTTCTATGTGTGCGGCGTGACCGATGAAAAGAATCCTCCCGATGAGACGATCACCCGTGTCAATTCCCACAGCATGGTCGCATATCTGGAGAACGTGGAAAGTCCGGAAGCACTATGCGAGCTGCTGCAGAGCGGGGCTTACGTCTGGCAGATGGCAGGATATATCGGTCCGTCCGATACGGGATGGGAGCGTAATCATAATCCGGGGATCGTGCGCGACGAGCGCGGGTTCCTCCCCGATCCCGACGAGGTGAGCGTGATCGTTTCCACGGGGCATAATTCCTGGGACAACGAAAACATCTTTACCTATCGCCTGCACGGTGCCGTGATCTCGGTCAGATGATCGTGCGGCGCGGACATCGCCGCGGCAAGGCAAAATACTCACGCACTTTCCTTGCGGAAAGCGCGGCTTCGATTCCTGCCGCTCCTTTTCCCGCAAAAGCGCTGCACCCTTTTGCGGGAGCCCTGATAAAGAGCGCGCTTGGAGTAGAAACGCAAGAGGTGCGGGCAGACCGCAGCACAAACAAGACCTCCGCAGAGATTTTTCTCTGCGGAGGTCTTGTCTGCCCCGGGCAGACTCAGACTGTCTCATTGATACATCATATTATGCGTATGTTTTTCCATGTAAAACTTTGCTTGGTCTTGCCACCCAAGCGATTTTGTCCATTCATACGTTGTAGGCAAAAAAGACTTTATATTGCCTTTCATATCAAAGTGATGCCGGAGGGGAAGATCGTCATTGTATTCAAAGGCGGCGGAGAAGTAGAAGAAGTATTGTAAGAAGACGGCGGCGCATGATTCAAGTACCGCTGTAACCGAAAACAGCCGATCAAAGCATTCTAAATCAAGTCGGGGGTCCAAAACCTGTTTTTGAGGGAAGAGGGGCAAAATGCAGCCGTCGGAACAAAAAATTCCGCCGATCGCAAAAACGGCGGAAAAACACGAGATATAGACAAAAACCTCTGCAAGATACATCGTATCTTGCAGAGGTTTGCCGTTGCAGCCTTTTTGTGCAACAAAGATGGTCGAGGCGACGGGATTATCTTCGCCTCTACGGGCAAGCGGAAAGTCGAGGTTTTTATGAGAGGCTCGATGGCTTCGCGGACGCAGGCGTCCGCTCGCGTGAACCGACAGCCGAGAATAAAGCGTCGCATTTTCAAACGTTTCGGCGGCTGTGGTTCAAACCTCTCACAACAGCAAAGACCCCGAGACGGCAAAAATGCCATCTCGGGGTCTTGGTCGAGGCGACGGGATTTGCGCCTTTGGCGGCGCGCCTCGTCGGAGCAAGGCGAATTTCGCGGGCGTCCGCCTTTGGCAAACGCCACGCTTTCACCGCCTGCTCCTCCTCTTCCCACAAATCTTTTGCTTCGCAAAATCTTTGCGGGATCCCTATCATCAGCCCACCGGGCTGTTCAGTTTGCGCCCATCCGACATGTTTCCGAGCAATTCGCGCGCAAACCGCTCGCTCTCCGCTCGCGCCTCCACCCTCAAATCCCGTCGATGTTCGTAACAACGAAAAAGAGAGCCGACACAAATCGGCTCTCTTTTCCGTGGTCGAGGCGACGGGATTATCCTCGCCTCTACGGGCAAGCGGAAAGTCGAGGTTTTTATGAGAGGCTCGATGGCTTCGCGGACGCAGGCGTCCGCTCGCGTGAACCGACAGCCGAGAATAAGGCGTCGCATTTCCAAACGTTTCGGCGGCTGTGGTTCAAACCCCTCACAACAGCAAAGACCCCGAGACGGCAAAAATGCCATCTCGGGGTCTTGGTCGAGGCGACGGGATTTGAACCCACGACCTCTTGGTCCCGAACCAAGCGCGCTACCAAACTGCGCTACGCCTCGAACGTTGCTTATTATATCAAAACAAGCGGGCTTTTGCAAGCGATTTTACGCCGCTGCATCGAGAAACCCCGCTCAAATCGAGCGGGGGAGCGATCTCAAAACGATCCGAGACGGGCCTGTAAGCCGGGTTCTGTCGAGCGCGGTCATTTATCTACGCCCGCCGTCACCGGCGGGCTCAAGCGTTATTCACGGCTCTGCTCGGACGGGCAGCCCATATGAACAGAGCCCAAACTTGCATCGGACGGGGTTTACATGGCACGGGGCGTTACCGTCCCGTCGGTGAGCTCTTACCTCGCCTTTCCATCCTTACAGCGCCAGAAGGCACTGCGGTCTATTTCTGTTGCACTTTCCTTGAAGTCGCCTTCACCTGACGTTATCAGGCGTCCTGCCCTGTGATGCCCGGACTTTCCTCATCGCGTTTTCACGCGCCGCGGCCGCGCAGCCCGCTCGGATCGGAAGTATTATAGCATACTTTTTGAAAAAAAGCCCGCGTTTTTCCCGCCCGCCTCGCAAAATATTTGGGGGATCGTCGGGATATTTTGCTTTTGTTTTCAATTTGTTTTGCGCTTTGCCTGCCTTTGCCGCGGGAACGGGGCGGTTCCTTGTGATTTATTCGAGATTTTCTGAAAATTGGCTTGTGTTTTGCGGAAAATATGATAAAATAGGAATGAAATTCGCTGATAGGAGTTTTTTGATGAAAAAGACCAAGATCGTATGTACGTTGGGCCCCGCGTCCGAGACGCGGGAAGTCATCTCTGCGATGGCAGATGCGGGCATGAACGTCGTCCGCCTCAACTTTTCGCACGGCACGCACGAGGACCATGCCAAGAAGATCGACATCATCCGCAGCGTGCGCGAGGAAAAGAATATCCCCCTGCCCATTCTGCTCGATACCAAGGGCCCCGAATTCCGCATCCGCACCTTCAAGAACGGAAAGGTGACCCTCAACGAGGGCGATACCTTCACCTTCACGACGGAGGAGATCGAAGGCGACGAGACGCGCGTTGCCGTCTCCTACAAGGGCATCTGCGAAGATCTTTGCCCCGGCGACAAGATCCTGCTCAACAACGGCCTCATGGTGTTCGAGGTGCAGGAAATAAAAGCGCCCGACGTTATCTGCAAAGTGCTCATCGGCGGCGAGCTCTCCTCCCGCAAGAGCATGTTCTTCCCCGAAAAGGAGCTGCATCTTACCTATCTTTCCGAACAGGACAAGAAGGACCTTCTCTTCGGCATCGAGCATCAGGTGGACTTTGTCGCCTGCTCCTTCGTCTCGCGCGCGCAGGACATTGTTGACGTGAGGAACTTTTTGCACGAGAACGGGTCGGACGACATCGACCTTATCGCCAAGATCGAGAATCGCGCGGGCGTCAACAATTTGCAGGAGATCCTGGAAGTTTCGGACGGCATCATGATCGGCCGCGGCGACATGGGCGTGGAGATCCCTTACGAGGAACTGCCCGACATCCAGAAGACCATTATCCGCGCCTGCCGCATGGCGGGCAAGCGCTGCATCACGGCGACGGAGATGCTCGAATCGATGATCAGCAAGCCCCGCCCCACGCGAGCGGAGATCTCCGACGTCGCCAATGCCGTGTACGACGGTTCGAGCGCCGTCATGCTCTCGGGCGAGACGGCGGCGGGCGAGTATCCTGTCGAGGCGGTCAGGGCGATGGCGCGCATCTGCGTGCAGGCGGAGTCGCGCTCCAAGTTCATCCAGAAGGTGGACGATGCGGATTTCAGCATCACCAGCCTTTCGGATGCGCTGTCGCATTCCGCGTGCCTGCTCGCGCGCGACGTCAACGCCAAGGCCATCGTCGTCTGCACCCGTACGGGCGGCACCGCCAAGATGGTCTCCCGCTTCCGCCCCATGATCGACATCATCGGCATGACGACGGACGAAAAGAGCTATCGCAAGCTCGCTCTGAGCTGGGGCGTCATGCCCGCGCTCAGCGAGGAGTATCACTCTGTCGACGTTTTGTTCCACTTCGCGAAGCAGGCCGCCAAAGATTCGGGGCTCGTCAAACCCGGCGACGTCATCGTCATCACGGGCGGCACGCCCAACGGCAAGAGCGGCAATTCCAACCTCGTCAACATCGAAACGATCTGAAAATGTGCGGCGCGCCCCGTTCGGGGCGCGCCGCTTGCTGTTGAATGCTCGTTTTTTTGTGGATGTGACGGGAAGCCTACTTTTTCCTTGACATTCGATGTACTACGAGTTATAATAAGTAAGAAAAGTAATACCAATTATACCCAAAGGAGCAAACAATGGAAAATTTCCCCGAAGGTAAATTTCTGGCAACGGTCAAGATCGGTCCCAAAGGGCAGATCGTCATCCCCAAAGAGGTGCGGGATATGTTTTCGCTGGATCCGGGAGATTCGCTGGTCTTGATGGCAGACAAAGGGCAAGGCATTGCTTTGCAGCCGTTTTCTTATGTGGAAACGTTTTGGAGGGCTGTCAATCATGTAAAGGACGGCGAGCAAAAATGAATGCGCTGGAAGTCAAAGGACTGACGAAAGTCTATCCCGAATTCACGCTCGATAAGGTCAGTTTTTGCGTACCGCAGGGGCATATCGTCGGGCTCATCGGCAGAAACGGCGCAGGGAAAAGCACAACGCTCAAAGGGATCCTGCGGCTTATTTCGGCAGAAGGCGTCGTCTCAGTCTTTGGAAAGAATATGGATGAGGATGAAATGTCGGTAAAGCAGACGATCGGCTATGTCGGCGGCGGTTTTCGCTATTATCCCATGAACACGCTTGTTTCTATTCGCAAGGCGTACGCGCCCTTTTATCCGACATGGGATCAAGGCAAGTATGAAAGACTGCTTGCGCAATTCGATTTGTCTGAACGAAAGAAGGTCAAAGAACTTTCCGATGGCATGAAGGTGAAGTTTGCGCTTGCCCTTGCTCTTTCGCACGGAGTCAAGCTGCTCATCATGGACGAACCGACGAGCGGGCTCGATCCGCTTTCGCGTGAAGAGTTTTGCGACATTGTTTTGCAGCTTGTGCGGGAGGAAGGCGTTTCCGTCCTCTTTTCCACGCATATCACGTCCGATCTGATGCGCATTGCCGACGACATCGTCTATCTCTCGCAAGGCAGGCTCCTTGCGGCGTGCCCGCTGAAAGAGTTGCTCGGGAAATATCGGTTGGTGCGTTTTTCTTCTCTTGCAGACGCGACGGCTGCCAAAGCCATCGGCGTAAAGGCGGTCAAAGAAGGCTATGAAGGTCTGCTGCCCCGTGATGTGCAAATACCAACGAATGTTGCCGTGTCCGACGCAACGATCGATCATATCATCGTACATTTGGAAAAAGCAAACGAGGAGGGAATCTGTGCTGAATTTGATTAAAAAGGAAATTGCTCTTTGTATGCACCCGACGGCTTTTATCTTTCTCTTCTTTGCCGTGCTTGTATTTGTGCCGAATTATCCGTATGAAGTCATTTTCTTTTTCTCCTGCCTTTCGGTATTTTTCTGCTGTATGAAGACAAGAGAAAACGGCGATATTGCATTTTCCTGCTCATTGCCCGTCAAAAAGGAGCATATCCCCCTTGCAAAGATGCTTGTGGTGTTCGGGCTGCAAGGTATCATTTTGTTGCTTGTCGGGATCATCGGCGCAGTCAAAGGCGCTGTTTTGCCTGCGGAACAGTATGTCAATCAAGCGGGTATCTCGGCAAATCTTGCTTTGGTCGGCAATGGTGCGGTATTGCTCGGCGTGTTCAACATGATCTTCTTTCCGCGCTATTTCAAATCTCCCGATAAGATCGGCGTTCCGTTCGTGATCGGCGCGGTTGCCGTATTTCTGCTGATCGGCGTTTTTATTGTTTTACGCTGGGCAACGCCGCTGTATTCCGTTACGCTGAACGGGCTGAATTCGCAAAATATCGGTGCAAAAGCAGTCGCTTTGACCATAGGGCTTATGGTTTATATTATCCTGTCTGCAATAAGCTGCAAATTATCCATGAAGCGCTTTCAGAGGATCGATGTTTAAAAGGCTGCTTTATTGTTGCGAGAAAAAGCGCTCCGAACATTCGGAGCGCTGCGTGCGTTATGAAGGGTCACTGTTTCAATTGAAGCCCGTCGCGGAAGGCGCTGCCCGCTTTGCCGCCGAGGCGCAGATAGGCGTTGTTCACGGGGTCGAAGGTGATGGGGGAGAGCTTTTCGGGGTCGATCTTCCCCTTGTCCGAAAGGATGCGCTCGTCCGCGCACACGTTCTTCACCTTGCCGATGAGCATTCCCGTCTCTTCGTCGTAGCTTTCAAGTTCGCATTCGAAGGCGAGGGGAAGCTCCTCGATGAGGGGCGCGTCGACGAATGCGCTCTTTTCGGTATGCCAGCCCGTCTTTTGAAATTTGTCCTCCACGTCGTTTGCGGAGACGATGCCCACATAGTCGCAGGGAATAAGCTCCTGTTCCGTGCCCACGCTCACCGTGAATGCCCTGCGGGCGAGCAGGTTCTTCGTCGTCTTGTGCCCCGCGCTCAGGCTGAGGAAGAGCTTATCTTCGTCCGCCGTGCCGCCCCACGCGGCGTTCATGGCGTCAGGCTTGCCGTTCTCGTCGTACGTCGCGATGATGAGCACGGGTTGGGGGTAGAGGATGGGTTTTGCGCCAAAATTCTTTCTCATAGTGTTCGCTCCTTATGTGCGCTCGCTCGATTTCCGTCGCAATCCTGTGTCGAGCTTGCGTTTTGCCTCAGTTGTTTACCTCTAAGTAAACGCCTGTCGGCAAAGCCGCGCTCTCCTTGTCTTGCTCGGAACTCAAGCGAGGGGATAACCTTTTTTGTTCGCTCGGGTCTTGCGCTCGCTTTCTCTGCGGCGCAATACTTTGTTGTTCCATCTCTATTATACCCGCAGCGGGAGCGGCTCAAACGGGGGGAGATGGTCTATTGTTTGGTCAAACGATTGCGGTCTTTCTGCTATTATGCTATAATAGTATCACGCAAAAGAATATAAGGGAGAAAAAATGAATCATGAATAAGGAACAAGGCGTAATCTATATATTAACCAACCCATCTTTCCCGGAGTATGTGAAGATCGGTTATGCGGACGATATGGAACAGCGACTTGCGCAGTTAAATAGGAGTGAATGTACGCCGTTTGCTTTTCGCGTTTATGCGACGTATGAAGTACCAACAAGATTGACCGATATGAAGATCCATGCCATGATTGATAAGCTCAATCCTTCCCTGCGGGCGATCGATACCGTAGAGGGGAAGAGGCGGGTGAGGGAGTTCTACGCAATGACGGCGGAGGATGCCTACTCGCTCTTCGAAGCGATGGCTGAAATCCACGGGACACAGGACAAGCTGAAACGCGCGAAGCCGACGAAAGCACAAAAACAGGACGAAGAACTTGCTGCCAACATTCAGGAAGAAGCAAAAGAGAGGCAAGCTCCTTTTAGGTTCAGCATGGTCAATATCCCTGTTGGCGCGGAGTTGGAGTTTTGTAACGCAGCAAGTGAAAAATCAGGGGAAAAGTGCATTGTCGTAGATGATAGAAATGTCGAATTTGAGGGTAAAGTCTGGTCACTTTCAGCATTGGCAAGAGAGTTATCCTTTGACGATAATTCAACAACTAAACATTCCGTGGCAGGTCCCAGATATTTTAAGTATCAAGGCAAGTGGTTGAATGATATCCGTAGAGAACTCGGTGTTTGATCGGAAACGGATAAAAAAGCGATGAACTGTTTTTAAACAGTCAATCGCTTTTTTCTCATTTTTACCGCACTCTGCGCGCCAAAACTTCGCCCGTCTCGGCGTCGAGGAGGAGCGCGGCGCTCTCGTTTTTTCCGATGATGCCCACATAGTAAAAGGTCGCGTTGCGGCGCAGGAGACGCACCTGAAATTCTCCCTGAAATCCGCTGTCCGACGTCATGCGGCCGATGAGCTCTCTTTCTGCCCCGACGGCAAAGTTCAAAGCCTCCTTCGGGGTGAGCGTCTCAGCGCTTTTCACGGAAGCTGCCGTCACTTCCTGCGTTTCGCCGTCTTTGGTGATGCGCACCGTCACGCTCCCTTCGGGGAAGTCCGTCACGCCCTGTGAAAGATAATAGTCCCCTCTGACGCTGCGATAGGAAAGTTCGCCGCTCACGGAAGGGGTGCCGTGGAGCGCTGCGGAATAGCTCGCCGTGCCGTCTGCCTCCTCCGAAGGCTTTAAGACGATCTCCAGCATATCGCGGGTATTGCAGGCGACGCCGTCGGCGGCATAGGGCGTTTCACGCGTGATGCAGGAGATCGCGAGGGAAAACTCCTCCGTCTCTGCGACGAAGAGATCGCTCCTGACATCGGAGAGGTGACGGGAATAATCTTCCTGTTTACACGCCGCAAGGAAGGGCAGGGCAAAGAGGGGAACGAGAAGAAGAAACATTTTTTTCATGCTCTAACTTATGAAAAGAGAGCGCTCAGCATGACTTTTTTTGTTTTTTCGGTTGATTTTTTCGGGGGGATATGGTAAAATAGCCTAAATTATCCCCATAGAAGATACACAGGTTTTACCATATGAGAAAGATCGTTTTCAAAACCATATTCATCACGCTCGGCATCGTGCTCATTCTGGCGATCTCGGCGTTCGGGATCCTTTCCTTTGCCGCACCCAAGACCATGATGAACTTTTCCGCCTCGCTGGGGCTGGATGCCATCAGCGGCGACTATGCCTATCAGGAATACCGCCGTTCGGGCGACATCGAGTATCTCGCCCGCGCCTTTGAGATCGCGGCCAACGAGGGCCGTTCCGACGTCGCGGCGGAGCGCTTCGAAGAGTTCTATGAAAACGAGGGGTTCAACGATTACTGCAAGGAACAGGACGGCGTGGAACTCGGGGAAGACATTCCCGAGATCGATGGGAACTACAGGAGCATGGTCTGCGGCTGGGGCGCCAAGGCGATGTACGAAGTCGCCAAGACGGACGAGGAAAAGCTGGAAGCCTATACCTTTGCTCTGAGCGAAACTCCGGGCGATTTTGAGCCCAACAATCCGCTCTGCAGCCTCATTGTTGCTGCTTCGGGGGCGGGGGATGCCGTGTTCTGCAAGACCATCCTCGAAAATTTGCAGAAGGAACAGAAATTTGACGGCCTTCGGAAACAGTACGATCTGGAAGATCCCGGCGAGTACACGGAAGGCTTTGCACTCTATTTGGAAACGATCGAACTTTTGGAGGAAGCAGTAAATGAGTAAAGTGATCAAGGAAGGACTTGCATTTGACGACGTCCTGCTCATCCCGCAGGCGTCCGACGTCCTGCCCAACGACGTCGATCTGAGCACCACCCTGTGTGAAGGGCTTTCGCTTAATCTCCCCATCATCTCCGCGGCAATGGATACCGTGACGGAGAGCAGGCTCGCGATCGCCATGGCGCGCGAAGGGGGGCTCGGCATCATCCACAAGAATATGTCCATCGAGGAACAGGCCAAGGAGGTCGATAAGGTCAAGCGTTCCGAACACGGCGTCATCACCGATCCCTTCTTCCTCGAACCGCAGAATTTAGTGCGCGACGCCGTCGCGCTCATGGAGCGTTACCGCATCAGCGGCGTTCCCATCACGCGCAACGGGAAACTCGTCGGCATCCTCACCAACCGCGATCTCCGCTTCGAGACCAATTACGATCAGCCCATCGAAAACGTGATGACGAAGGAAAATCTCATCACGGCGCCCGTCGGCACCTCGCTTGCCGACGCGCAGAAAATTCTGGGCCGCCACCGCATCGAAAAGCTGCCTATCGTGGATAACGACGGCTACTTAAAGGGCCTCATCACGATCAAGGATATCGAAAAGAGCATCCAGTACCCCAACTCTGCAAGGGATAAGAACGGCCGCCTTCTCGTCGGCGCGGCGGTCGGCACTTCCGCCAATACGATGGAGCGCATCGCCGCCCTCGTCGAAAAGAAGGTGGATATCATCGCCGTCGACACGGCGCACGGCCACAGCAAGGGCGTCATCGAAAAGGTCGCCCAGATCAAGCGCGCCTTCCCCAACGTGCCCATCATTGCGGGCAACGTCGCAACGGCAGGCGCAACGCGTGCGCTCATCGAAGCGGGCGCAGATGTCGTCAAAGTGGGCATCGGCCCCGGCTCGATCTGCACCACGCGTATCGTCGCGGGCATCGGCGTGCCTCAGTTCACCGCCATCATGGACTGCGCGGAGGAAGCGGATAAGCTCGGCAAGCGCGTCATTGCGGACGGCGGCATCAAGTATTCGGGCGACATCGTCAAGGCCCTTGCGGCGGGCGGCAGCGCCGTCATGATCGGCTCTATGCTCGCAGGCACGCAGGAGAGCCCGGGCGAGATCGAACTCTATCAGGGCCGCAGCTTCAAGGTGTACCGCGGCATGGGTTCGCTTGCTGCGATGGCGGCGGGCTCCAGCGACCGTTACTTCCAGGAGGGCACCAAGAAGTTCGTGCCCGAGGGCGTCGAAGGAAGGGTGCCTTACCGCGGCACCGTCTCCGAGATCATCTATCAGATGAAGGGCGGTTTGCGTTCGGGCATGGGCTACTGCGGGAAGGCGACGATCGACGATCTCAGGCTGCACTCCGAATTCGTCCGCATCACCAACGCAGGGCTTTTGGAGAGCCATCCTCACGATATTTCCATCAGCAAGGAAGCGCCTAACTATACGGCGAGATAACGATAAGCAAAACGCCCGACCCGATCTCGGGCGTTTTCCCATTGCAATGCGGCTATCATTTGCGCCGCAAAAGGAGAAACCATGCAACACGAAAGAGTATTGGTGCTCGACTTCGGCGGGCAGTACAACCAGCTCATCGCCCGCCGCGTACGCGATCTCGGCGTCTACTGCGACCTTCTGCCCTGCTCCATGAGCGCAGAGGAGATCGAAAAGTACGCACCCATCGGCATCATCTTCACGGGCGGGCCCAACAGCGTCTACGACGCTGCCTCCCCCCACATCGACCGTAAAATTTTAGAACTCGGTATCCCCGTCCTCGGCATCTGCTACGGCTGCCAGCTCATCGCCTATACACTGGGCGGCAGGGTGGAGCACGCTCCCGAGAGCGAATACGGCAAGCGCTTCGTGGAGTTCGTCAAAGAGAGCCCGCTCTCCGAGGGCATCCCTGCGCGCAGCGTCTCGTGGATGAGCCATACCGACTACGTCGCCGAAGTCCCCGCGGGCTTCGATATTCTGGCGGTCACCGAAAGCTGCCCCGCCGCCGTTTACGGAAATCAAAAAAAGCGCATCTACGGCGTGCAGTATCACCCCGAGGTCGTCCATTCCGAGTACGGCAACGCGCTCCTCAAAAACTTCCTCTACAACGTCTGTCATGCCAAGGGCGACTGGACGATGGGGGGCTTCGTCGAAGAGCAGGTCAAAGCCCTCAAAGAGAAATTGGCGGGCAAGAAAGTCCTGTGCGCCATGTCGGGCGGCGTCGATTCCGCCGTCGCGGCGACCCTCGTGCACCGCGCGGTGGGGGATAATCTCATCTGCGTCTTCGTCGATCACGGGCTTCTGCGCCTCGGCGAGGCGGAGGAAGTCATGTCTGTCTTCCGCGACGGGCTCGGGATGAATCTTATCAAGGCGGATGCGGGCGAGCTGTTCCTTTCCAAGCTCGCGGGTGTCGAGGAGCCCGAACAAAAGCGCAAGATCATCGGCGAAGAGTTCATCCGCGTCTTCGAACAGGAGGCAAAGAAGATCGGCGCCGTCGACTTTTTGGTGCAGGGCACCATCTATCCCGATGTCATCGAGAGCGGGAAAGACAAGAGCGCCGTCATCAAATCGCATCATAACGTGGGCGGGCTGCCCTCTGTCGTCGACTTCAAGGAGATCGTCGAGCCGCTGCGCGACCTCTTCAAGGACGAAGTGCGCCGCGTGGGCGCCGAGCTGGGCCTTCCCGAACCCGTTGTGCAGCGCCAGCCCTTCCCGGGGCCGGGGCTCGCCATCCGTATCATGGGCGAAGTCACCCGCGAAAAGCTGGAGACCTTGCGCCTTGCCGACTTCATCTTCCGCGACGAGATCGCAAAGGCGGGGCTTTCGCGCGAGATCTGGCAGTACTTTGCCGTCATCACCAACAGCAAGACGGTGGGCGTGCAGGGAGATTTCCGCACCTATGAGAACGTCATCGCCCTCCGCGCCGTCACGAGCGTGGACGCCATGACCGCCGATTGGGCGCGCATCCCGTACGAGGTGCTCGAAAAAATTTCCCTCCGTATCACGGGCGAGGTGCCGCACGCGAGCCGCGTTGTCTACGACATCACCTCCAAACCCCCGGCTACCATTGAATGGGAATAAAAGATTTCGCCGCAAATCTTTCCCTTCGGGAAATCTTCGCGGCGAGGGGTGGGTTTTACACAGCTAACTTACTTTATCGCCCGCGAGCTTAACTGTCATTCTAAGAACAATAAGTGCCCTGCGGGTACAAATTGTGTCCTGCTGCGCAAAAGCGTGGTTTTGCTTGCAGCATCATTGAGAAACGGGAGGGGGAACCCTGCTCGGCTCAGTGATTTAGAAGCAAAAGCGTGGTTTTGCTCGAGGCAGTTATTTTTGGAGATCCTTAATACAGCCTCCTCTTCGGGGAGGTGTCGCGCTGTCCGAGGCTTGTTCTCGGCAGCGAGACGGAGGGAGTAGATCCCGTTTGCGCTCTACCGCACGAGACGGTACCCCCAAGTGGACTGAGGGAGTAGCCTCATTTCAAATGAGTTTGCATAAGGATGAGTGAATTGCATTTCAGGCGCATGGAACGGGCGGACATCGGCGAATCGAGCACGCTCTTTTGTGCGGCATTCTCCGCGCCGCCGTGGAACGAGGACATCTCGCCCGAAGAGGCGCGGCGCTATTTTGAAAATTGCTTTTCCCTTGCCTCTTTCCGCGGCTTTGTGGCAGAAAGCGGCGGGCGTATCGTCGGACTTGCTGCGGGCTTTCTGAAGCCGTGGCGCAAGGGGATGGAATTTTACCTCGACGAGTTCTGCGTCGCGCCCTCCTTTCAGGGGAAGGAGATCGGCAGCCGCCTCCTCGGTGAAATACGCTCCCGCCTTGCCGAAGAGGGCGTTTTCGGCGTCATGCTCAATACCGAGCGCGCCTGTCCTGCCTATTCGTTTTACTTAAAGAACGGTTTTTCCGACGCCGGGCTTTCGGTGCTCGTGCGGGAAACATAACTTCGAAACAATAATCTTTCAGGAGAAACTTATGAGCAATGTAAGACCGGAAAGTATGGAACGCATCACGACCGAGACGCTCGTGACCGAAATCAGGACGGTCTTGCAGAATGCCCGAAATAATGCCGCGCGTCAGGTCAACAGCGAACTCCTTGCCGCCTATTGGAACATCGGCAGGATCATCTGCGAGCATGAACAGACGGTCCCCGATCGCGCCGATTACGGAAAACAGACGCTCAAAGAACTCTCCCGCGCGCTGACAAAGGAATTCGGGAAGGGGTTTTCTGTCTCCAATCTGCAATTCATGCGGAGGTTTTATCAGGATTATCCAATTCAACAGACGCTGTCTGTTAAATTGTCCTGGTCGCATTATTGTGAGCTTTTGACGATCTCCGACCGCGAGAAGCGCAGCTTTTACGAGAAAGAGGCTGTGACGGCGGGCTGGTCGGTGCGCGAATTACAGCGGCAGATCGAAAGTTCGCTCTTTGAACGGCTGCTGCTTTCCCGCAGAGAGGCCGACCGCGAGGAAGTGATGGCGCTTGCGCTGAAGGGAAATGAGATCGCGAAGCCGTCCGACATCATCCGCGATCCCTATGTGTTTGAATTTTTGGGTCTGCCCGAGGATAAGCCCGTCTTGGAGAGCGACCTCGAAGCTTCTCTCGTGCGGCAGATCGAAGATTTCCTTTTAGAGCTTGGCCGCGGATTCATGTTCGTCGGCACGCAGCAGCGCATCACGGTCAACAATACCCATTACTATGTGGATATGGTGTTCTACAATAAGATATTGCGCGCCTACATCCTCATTGAACTCAAGACGACCAAACTGACGCCCGAAGCTGCGGGGCAGATCAATCTCTATCTCAACTATTATGCCGCTGAAGTGAACGACGCGGACGATAACCCGCCCATCGGCATCATCCTCTGCACCGATAAGGACGCCGTAACGGCGGAGTACGCGCTGGGCGGGCTCTCCAACAACATCTTTGCCTCGCGCTATGTCCTCTATATGCCCGAAAAGCAGCAGCTCATTGCGCAGGTGCAGGCTGTTCTCGACCGTTGGGAACAAAAAAGTCAGGAAAAATAATCTTTCAGGAGATCACATATGAGCAATGTAAGACCGGAAAGCATGGAGCGTATCACGACCGAAGCGCTCGCTCAGGCGTTCATCGCCGAACAGGTGGCTGCCGTCAAGGCGCAGGTGGGGGACAAGAAGGTGCTCCTTGCCCTTTCGGGCGGGGTAGATTCCTCCGTCGTCGCCGCCCTTCTCATCAAGGCGATCGGCAAGAACCTCGTGTGCGTGCACGTCAACCACGGCCTTCTCCGCAAAGGGGAGCCCGAGCAGGTCATCGAAGTGTTCCGCAATCAGATGGACGCCAACCTCGTCTATGTGGACGCCGTCGACCGCTTCCTCGATAAGCTCGCGGGTGTCGTTGAGCCCGAGAAGAAGCGCAAGATCATCGGCGCAGAGTTCATCCGCGTATTCGAGGAGGAGGCGAGAAAACAAGACGGCATCGAGTTCCTTGCGCAGGGCACCATCTATCCCGACATCCTCGAGAGCGGCCCCGTCAAGGCGCATCACAACGTGGGCGGGCTTCCCGAAGACCTCAAATTCGAGCTCGTCGAGCCTTTGAAATTCCTCTTCAAGGACGAGGTGCGCGTCGTCGGAAAAGCTTTGGGCCTTCCCGACAACATGGTCTTCCGTCAGCCCTTCCCCGGCCCCGGGCTGGGCGTTCGGTGCCTCGGCGCCATCACGCGCGACAGGCTGGAAGCGGTGCGCGAGTCGGATGCCATCCTCCGCGAAGAGTTCGCAAAGAACGGCCTTGAAGGCAAAGTCTGGCAGTATTTTACCGTCATCCCCGATTTCAAGTCGGTGGGCGTCAAGGACGGCAAGCGCTCCTTCGAATGGCCCGTCATCCTGCGCGCCGTCAACACGAAGGACGCCATGACCGCCACGGTGGAGGACGTTCCCTTTGCGCTCCTGCAGCACATCACCGCGCGCATCACGGCGGAAGTCAAGGGCGTCAACCGCGTGCTCTTCGACCTCACCCCCAAGCCCACGGGCACCATCGAGTGGGAGTGATCGCTTCAAATCCCTTCGCTTAAAAAGAGAAAACCGGGGAGGGGCGCTCGGGCGCTCTTTGCAGATGAGCACTTCTTGCAGGTAAGATCAAAGCCGCGGGGCCGCAGACGGAAGTCTGCGGCCCCGCGGCGTTTCTTTGTTTGGTCGGACAGATCATTTGCGCTTGAGGGACTCTTTCAGGGCCTTGACTTTTGTGCGGAAGGCGCGGAGATCTTCCCTGAAACGGGTTCGGTCGGCAAGCGCCGTCACCGCGAACGTGACGGCTGCGATGAGCAGATACATGGGGATAAAGTACCACAGGAGCGGCGTATAGGGTTTGCCCGATGCAGCATCGCCCATGAAGATGTCGGGGGTAAAGAAATCGATGACGGGAACGATGAAATCGAACTGTTCCACGGGATGAAAGAACCAGCAGGGGTTGTAGGAATAGAGCAGGGAGCCGAGCTCTTCCTGGGTGCCTTTGAAATATGAGACGGCGATGAAGTCGAAGCAGACGAGAATGAGGGAGAGGAAGAAGAGGAAGGGCATCTTCCAGAAATTGCGCCAATGAAGGCGATGCAGCCCTAAAAGGGCGGTGAGCAGCGAGCTCGAAAGAAGCAGCCCGTGACAGAAATAATAGCGGAAGACCTCCCACGTCCAGAAGCTTTTCCCCACGAACCAATAGGGGACTGCCATAGAGACGAGCCCCGCGAAGGAGCCGAAGAGGACGATGAAGTCTTTCCACGCTTCGCTCCTGCCGAGCAGGGCGGCGGGGGAGGCAATGATGAGGAAGGCGCAGAGATTATATGCCGTGACGAGCAGAGGATCGAACTCTTTGCCCCAATACTGCGGATAGAGGAAGGCCTTGAAAAAGTGCTGAAAGAGGTTGAGGAGCATGAGCACGGACACGGCCGCCCGCCGGACGGACGTTTTACGGCCGCGCAGCAAAAAATACAGCCCCAAGATCAGCGCCGCCGTCAGCATCGGATAGAAAAAATAGGCTAAATTTCCATATTGCAGGGTCATAGCCGTACCCTCCCGCTCATATAGTATATCGCATCGCAGGGGAAAAAGCAATCATTTGAATGCGGAGCCCGGAAGGCGGGACGATCCGCAGCGCCGGAATATTTTGTGTTCGCAATAGCGAACTTTTTTTGAAAAACTGCCTTCAAACCGTTGACAGCGGAAGGGGAGTGTGATATAATGCGACCGTAGTTGGTTAGCAATAGCGAACTTACCGATCGGGAAAGCCGTCGGGCTGTGTGCGGCGTTGCCCGCAAAGGGGAGCCGCGCTCTTTTTCGGCCGAAAGGTTAGCATGTGCGAACCAACATCAAGGAGTTCCCGCCTTCGGAAAAAGCAAACATGCGGGAGCTCGCGGGAGAAACAATGCCTTTGAAACTTGCCCCGTTGGGGCAGAACATGAAGATCGTCAAAATATTGGCGGACGAGAAGACGAAAAAGCATCTTGCCGACCTCGGGCTTGTCATCGGGAGCGAGATCGTTGTCTTTTCCTCGAACGGGGGAAGCCTCGTCTGCATCGTGAAGGATGTCAAGCTCGCCATCGATTTCGGGCTGGCGTCGCACATTTTTGTCGCTTGAAAGCAATACGGAGGTATGAAAATAAAGTATGACGAATAAGCTGTTGAGTGAATTTTCCGTCGGCGAGCGCGGCTCGGTCAAGGCCGTCTCGGGCGAAGGAAAGATGAGAAGAAGGCTCTTCGACATGGGCGTGACGCCCGGGGCGGAGATCTTCCTGCGCAAGAAGGCGCCGCTCGGCGACCCCCTCGAGGTCACCATCCGCGGCTATGAACTCACCCTTCGCAAGACGGAGGCGGCGTGCGTTGTGATGGAGGCGGTAAAATGAAGAAGTTTGCATTGGCGGGCAATCCCAACTGCGGCAAGACGACGCTCTTCAACCTTCTGACGGGCTCCACGGCATATGTGGGCAACTGGCCGGGCGTCACGGTGGAAAAGCGGGAGGGAACTTACAAGAAGGGCACAGAACCCGCGCTCATCGTCGACCTTCCGGGCATCTATTCGCTTTCGCCCTACACGCCCGAGGAAGTCATCTCGCGTAATTACATATTGGATGAGCGTCCCGACTGCGTCATCAACATCGTCGACGCGACCAATTTAGAGCGCAATCTCTATCTCACCACGCAGCTCATGGAGATCGACGTTCCCATGGTCATCGCTCTCAACATGATGGACGCGGTGGAAAAGGCGGGCGACAAGGTCGACGCCGCCGCGCTCGAACGCAAGATCGGCATCCCCGTCGTCGCCGTCTCGGCGCTGCGCGGCACGGGCATCAAGGAGCTCATGGACAGGGCGATCAAGGCGTCCAAGACCCCGAGAAAGGGAGCGACGGTGCTCCAAGATTCGCCCGTCGCGCACCTCGTCAAGGATGTTTCCATCGCCCTCGAAGGGCAGAAGGTCGTCTCTCCGCTCTTCCACGCCGTCAAACTTTCCGAGCTTGACGAGCTGGAAACCAAGGCGCATCCCGAACTCGTTCCCACGGTGAACGCCTTCAAGGCGACCTTTTCGGACGACGTGTTCGGCGGCGACCTCGAAGCCGTCGTGGCGGATGCAAGATATAAGTACATTTCGGCGAACTTCACGTCCGTCGTCACCAAAAAGAACAAGAAGGAGAAGCTGACGCGCTCCGACCGCGCCGATAAGGTGCTCACGCACCGCGTGTGGGGCATTCCCATCTTCCTTCTCGTCCTGTTCGCCGTCTTCCATCTGACGTTCTCGGAAAACTTCCTCTTTTTGAACGGCTTCGGCGAGGGCTGGATGCCTTCCCTCGAAGACCTCGGCATGGACACGGAGAACTTCTGGGTGCGCCTGCTTGCGTGCGTCTACGACGGCACCGTGTTCTCGCCCGGGTGCATCCTCAATAACCTCTGGAACGACATCATCGTGGGCGAACTCTTCGGCCTCATCGGGCAGGGCATCGAGAAGATCCCCGTCGAATGGGTCGCGGGCTTCCTCGGGAACGGCATTTTGGAGGGTATCGCGGCGGTGCTTTCCTTCCTTCCGTGGATCTTAGTGCTCTTCCTCTTCTTCTCCATTTTGGAAGATTCGGGCTACATGGCGCGCGTTGCGTTCATCCTCGACCGCATTTTCCGCAAATTCGGGCTTTCGGGCAGAGCGTTCATGCCCATGATCATGGGCTTCGGCTGCTCCATCCCCGCGACCATCAACACGAGGACGCTTGCCGACGACAACGAGAGGACGGCGACCATCCGCGTCATTCCCTTCTTCTCGTGCGGGGCGAAGCTGCCCATTCTCACGGCGGTGGCGGGGGCGATCGTCGCCTCCTTCGGCGTGGGGAATGCCGATCTCATCACTTATGGGATGTATCTTCTCGGCATCGTCACGGCAGTTGTCTGCGTGCTGCTGATGCGCTCGACGACCATGCGCGGCGACGTGCCTCCCTTCATCATGGAGCTGCCCGCCTACCACGCGCCCCGCTTCTCTTCCCTCATGATCCACCTGTGGGATAAGACCAAGCACTTCGTCAAGAAGGCGTTCACCATCATCCTCGCTTCGACCATCATCATCTGGGTGATCTCGCACTTCTCGCCTACGCTCGAATTCTTGTCCGACGAGCGCATCAACGAGAGCATTCTTGCCAATTTCGGCCGCCTTGTGCAGCCGCTCTTAACGCCCGTCGGCTTCGGCGCGCAGCTGGGCGAATGGGGCTGGGTGTTCGCCGTCGCGGCAGTCACGGGGCTCATCGCCAAGGAGAACGTCATCTCCACCTTTGCAACGCTTGCCGCCTGCATCGCGGGTGCGGCGCTCGCGGAGGACGAATCGGGCGTCTCCTATGTGCAGGCCATGATCGACGCAACGGGCATCGGCATCCCCGGGCTCATCGCCTTCATCGCGTTCAACATGACGACCATCCCCTGCTTCGCGGCGACCGCAACGGCGCGCGCAGAGCTCCCCAAGGGAAAATTCGGGGGAACGCTCCTCTTCTGGCTGGCGACTTCCTACGTCGTCTCGATGGCGGTGTATTTGATCGGCACCTGGTGGTGGACGGTGTTCCTCTTCGCGGCAGCCGCAGCAATTGTTGTTCTTTCGATCGTGTTGTATAATAAGAACCACCCGATCGGGCTTCGCGCCCGCAAGAGCGGCAGGCGCGGTGCCCGTGCAAAGGAGGCGGCATGACCTGGTACGAGATCCTCATCATCGTCCTTGCGGCGGCGTTCGTTGCGGGCGTGTTCGGCTGGCGCATCGTGCGCAAAAAGCAGGGCAAGGGCGGCTGCGATTGCGGCTGTTCGGATTGCTCGCACTGCACCGCCTGCTCCGCCGCCAAAAAGGCAAAGGAGAAAAAATAAGCTTATCCATCCTGTTATCTTCATAGATCTTGGAAAGGGGAGGGGCTCTGTGCCGCTCCTCTTTCCTCGTTAAAATATACATTTATGCATGAATTTGCTTAAAATCGCGCAAAAGTGCCGTGTGCTTGCGTTTTGCTTGACAAAAATTATAAGATTTGATAACATAAACAAGAACGAACTTTTTCAGGGAGGCGAACCCGCATGATCATTTACAACGATAAATCTAACCTTCTGGAGGATACCGTCTATAAGTATCAGCTCCAGGATGTCAGGGAGCCCAACCTTTACCGCGAGCTCTTTGACTACGAGTCCATCCCCAAGATCGCCTTCAACCACCGCCATGTTCCCATGAACATGCCCGAAGAGATCTGGATGACGGACACCACCTTCCGCGACGGCCAGCAGTCCACCTCGCCCTTCACGGTCAAGCAGATCGTCGATCTTTACAAGCTCATGGCGCGCCTCGGCGGCCCCAAGGGGCTTGTCAGGCAGTCGGAATTCTTCCTCTATTCCAAGAAGGATAAAGAAGCTCTCCGCTCCTGCCAGGATACGGGGCTCAAATTCCCCGAGATCACGACGTGGATCCGCGCCGACGAGCGCGACTTCGAGCTCGTCAAACAGGCGGACGTCAAGGAGACGGGCATCCTCGTCAGCTGCTCGGACTATCACATTTTCAAGAAGATGCATTTAACCCGCAAGCAGGCGCTCGATAAGTATCTCGGCATCGTCAAGAGCGCGCTTTCCTACGGCATCCGCCCGCGCTGCCACTTCGAAGACATCACGAGGGCAGACTTTTACGGCTTTGTCATCCCGTTCGCGTCCGAGCTCATGCGCCTCATGGAGGACAGCGGCATCCCCATCAAGATCAGGATGTGCGATACGATGGGCTTCGGCGTCACCTTCCCCGGCGTCACGCTGCCGAGGAGCGTGCAGGGCATCGTCTACGGCCTCTATCACTATGCGAACGTGCCGCACGATCTCCTCGAATGGCACGGGCATAACGACTTTTACAAGGTGGTCACCAACGCTTCCACGGCATGGCTGTACGGCGCGTCGGCGGTCAACTGTTCGCTGCTCGGCATCGGCGAGCGCACGGGCAACTGCCCGCTCGAAGCGATGGCGATGGAGTACGCGGCGCTCCGCGGCACGATGGACGGCATGGACTTCACCGCCATCACCGAGATCGCCGACTACTTCGAGCGCGAGATCAATTATATTGTGCCGCCCAAGACGCCTTTCGTGGGCCGCGCCTTCAATTCCACCCGCGCGGGCATCCATGCGGACGGGCTTTTGAAGGACGAGGAGATCTACAACATCTTCGATACGGCGAAGATCCTCAACCGTCCCGCGCGCGTCTCCGTCAACAAGACGAGCGGCCTTGCGGGCATCGCCTTCTGGATCAACGACTATTACAGTTTGCCCGACGAGTATAAGGTGACGAAGAACGATCCGCTCGTTGTGGCGATGAAGGAACGCGTGGACGCCGAGTACGAGGAGGGGCGCAACAGCTCCTTCGGCGACGACGAGCTCGTCAACCTCATCTATTCCATTGACTCTAAGCGCATCCGCGACCTCAACGCGCACAGCATGCGATAATTTTCCGTCCGCTGCAAAGGATAAGCATATGAAGATCCAGACGCTCTCCGCGGCGGAAAAGCGGGCATATCCCGTCGCCGTCGTGGGCGGCGGCATCGCGGGTTACACCGCGGCGCTCGCCCTCAAAAACCTTAACATCGGCTGCATCTGGCTGGGGCGCAAGCCCTTCGGCGACAAGCTGCTCCTTGCGGAGTATGTGCGCAACTTTCCCGCGCTCGTGGGGGACGGCAAAACGTTCGCCGCCCGCCTTCAGGAGCAGGCGGAGAGGGAAGGGCTCGTCTTCACCGAAGCGCGCATCGACGGCATCTATGCGGGAGATCGCGAATTTATGCTCACCGAGAACGGCGAAACGCTCTCTGCCCGCGCCGTCATTTTGGCGACGGGCGTCGAGACGGCGGGCTCCTGCAAAGGGGAGGCGGACTTCGTCGGGCGGGGCGTCAGCTACTGCGCCGTGTGCGACGGGGCGCTCTACCGCGGCAAGACCATCGCCTGCGTGCTCTCCTCCAAAGAGTTTGAAGCGGAGGCAGAGTATTTGGCGGGCTTTGCGGAACGGGTGTATGCATTTTGCCTCTACAAGGGCCCTGAATTCAAAGCGCCCAATATCGAGATCGCGGAGGGCGTGCCGACTGCCGTTGAAGGCGACCTGCGCGTGAAGGCGCTTGTCGCAGGCGAGAAGCGATACGCCGTGGACGGCGTGTTCTTTCTGAAAAATTCGACGCCTCCTTCGGCGCTCGTGGGCGGGCTCAAAGTGGAAAAGGGCGCCGTCGTTGTCGACCGCCGCATGGCGACCAACCTAAAAGGCCTCTTTGCCGCGGGCGACGTGACGGGGCGGCCCTATCAGTACGTCAAGGCGGCGGGCGAAGGGCTCGCGGCGGCGTATTCTGCGAGCGAGTATCTCCGTTCGCTCGAACAATAAAATTTAGGAAGATAAACTCCTGCCTGTATTCTGACGGGCAGGAGTTTATCTTTTAACATAGTTTTCACTTCATGAGAAATCGATGAAAAACAAGGTTTTTCGCTGTTTGGGGGTTGACAACTTCTGAATTTGTTTTTATAATGAACATAAGATTGTACAGCGCGGAACAACGCGAAGGAGAAGGGAAATGAAGATCGAGATCAATGAGTACTTGTTAAAGCTCTTCCACCTGGTGAAGGACCTCGGGGACATCGACTTTTTCTGGGGGAAGGCAAAGCTTTCGAGGACGGAGTTCCGCATCCTCTGGGAAGTCGCCAACGAGCAGTGCATGGGGAGGGACATCATCTCCTCCGAACTTGCGCGCCGCATCGGCATCACGCGTTCCGCCGTCTCGCAGATCGTCGCAAAGCTCGAAAAGAACGGCATCGTCAAGCGGATCGGTTCGACGTTCGACCGTAAGATCGCCTATATCCGCCTTACCGACGAGGCGACGGAGACGTTCTTGCAGCAGGCGCAGCAGGCCAACGAGTTCGCAGAGCGCGTGCTCGCGGAATTCGGCAAGGAACGGCTCGATAAGCTCCTCGAAGAGAGCAGGGTGTTCGCCGAGACCTGTGAACGCCTTGCCCATCCCGCGAAGGCGGAGCAGTAAGTGATAGACAAATAGGGGCGGAAGAAAAACCATGTGAGATACGGCGCGGCGGTACGCTGCGCCGTTCGGAGTTTTTTGTTCTATGTTAAAGCTTGTTGACATCAAAAAGGACTACAAAGTGGCATCGGGCGCCGTACACGCGCTCAAAGGGGTGAGCCTCAACTTCCGCCCCAACGAATTCGTGTGCATTTTGGGCGCGTCGGGCTGCGGCAAGACCACCCTCCTCAACATCATCGGCGGGCTCGATCAGTACACCTCGGGCGACCTCATCATCCAGGGCAAGTCCACCAAGCACTTCAAAGACCGCGATTGGGACGTCTACCGCAATCACCGCATCGGCTTTGTCTTCCAGAGCTACAACCTCATCCCTCATCAGACGGTGCTCGGCAACGTGGAACTCGCGCTCACCATCTCGGGCGTCTCGCGCGAGGAGCGCAAAAAGCGCGCCGCCGAGGCATTGAAGCGGGTGGGGCTCGGGGAAGAGCTCGATAAAAAGCCCAACCAGCTCTCGGGCGGGCAGATGCAGCGCGTCGCCATTGCGCGTGCGCTCGTCAACGACCCCGACATCCTGCTTGCCGACGAACCCACGGGCGCGCTCGATTCCAACACCAGCGTGCAGATCATGGACCTCATCAAAGAGATCGCGGGGGAGCGCCTCGTCATCATGGTCACGCACAACCCTGAGCTCGCGGAAAGCTACGCCTCGCGCATCGTGCGCCTCAAAGACGGGCTCGTCGAATCCGACTCCGACCCTTACGAGGGCGACGAAGAGCAGCCGCCCAAAGCGGAGGGCAAGGCGCGCGCCAAGATGAGCTTTTTCACCTCTCTGGCGCTCTCCTTCCGCAACCTGCTCACCAAGAAGGGGCGCACCATCTTAACGTCCGTCGCGGGCAGCATCGGCATCATCAGCGTCTGCCTCGTTCTGGCGCTCTCCAACGGCTTCAACAACTATATCCGCAAGACGGAGGAGGATATGCTCTCCTACTATCCTGTCAGCGTTTCGGAAAGCGCCTTCGACCTCTCGTCCATGATGACTTCGTTTACGGACATCGAGGATATGCCCGACCTTTCGCAGCTGGACGATAAGGTGTATATCGACTCCTTTTTGACGAGCCTTGCAAACGGCATGGCGACCACCAACAACATCACCGATACTTACGTCTCTTATCTCGAAGCGATGGACCCTTCGTGGTATTCCGAGATCATGTACAGCTACGGCGCGAAGCTTTCCGACAATCTCTTTCTGCAGACGGAGACCTTTCCCGACGGGAACAACGAGACGACGGAGCCCACAACGCGCTCGCTCAATAACTTAAAGGCAAAGTACATCAACGACCTCATGCAGTTTGCCGATCAGTACAGTTCTCTCGTCGGTTTTGCGGACTATTTCACCAACGTCGTCTCCGTCATGCCGGGAACGTCCGACAGCTCCGATTTGGACTTCGGAGAATATGTCAGGTCGCAGTACGATATCGTCGATGGGGACTTCCCCAAAAACAAGAACGAAGCCGTCCTCGTGGTGGGGCAGAACTATCAGGTCACCGACCTGACGCTCGCCCAGCTCGGCCTTCTCGACGAGGATCGCTTCATGGAGCTCTTCAACCTCGGCGATGAGGACGCAGAACCCGTCACCGATCCCGATGCCGACAAGATCCCCTATGACGATATCCTCGACAAAGAATATACCCTCTTTTACAACGACGAAGTCTATACAAAGAACGAAGGCTGGACGCAGCTTTCCTACATGAGCGGCAAATACGCCTTCACCTATAACGGCCAGCGCGACAACGAAGCCTTCGAAGCGCAGGACGGCGAGGGGATCAACATCCGGATCTCGGGCATTCTGCGCCTTAAAGACGAGTATTCTTATGGCTGCCTTTCTCCGGGGCTCTGCCTTACGGAAGAGACGGTCAGGGCGTATATCGAAGGGAATGCGGGCTCCGAGATCGTCGAATGGCTGCAAAGCGACGAGGCAAAATTCACGTCGGGCGGGATGGACATCTATCTCATGCCCGCCGCGACGGATAATCTCTCCTCCTGCTATACGCTCTACGAGGTCATGCCGGGCACGAGCGTCTACGTCTCGCAGACGGCAGGCACCGCGATCAAAGTGTTGGGCGGGAGCGATGCCGTCAGCGGCATCTCCATCTACGCCAACAATTTCGACAACAAGGAACAGCTCCTTTCCTATCTCGATGAGTGGAACACATGGTGCGAGGAAGGGGGCTCCTACAACGGCGTCACCCTGACGGAAGGGGATAAGATCACTTATACCGATACGGTGGGTATGCTCATGGGCATCATGCAGACGATGATCGACATCATCACTTATGTGCTCGTCGCGTTCACGGCGATCTCCCTCGTCGTCTCGTCCGTTATGATCGGCATCATCACCTACGTCTCCGTCGTGGAGCGCGTCAAAGAGATCGGCGTGCTGCGCGCCCTCGGCGCAAGGAAGCAGGACGTGAGGAACCTCTTCAATGCGGAGACCTTCATCATCGGGCTCGCGGCGGGCCTCATCGGCATCGGCATCGCCTATGCGCTGAGCGCCGTCATCAGCCTCATCCTGCTTGATCTCACGGGCATTGCGGGCATCGCGTCTCTTCGCGTCACGTCGGCGATCGTCATGGTGTGCGTCAGCGTCGTTTTAACGCTCATCTCGGGGCTCATCCCCGCGCAGTCCGCCGCCAAGAAAGATCCCGTCATCGCCCTCCGCACCGAATAACGGCGCGAAAAAAGGGCGCATAAAAGGGGAGAACTTCGCCCATACTTGCTTTGCGAGGCGGCTTATGGCAAAGAAAAAACCAATGCGCAAACTGACGGAAGAAGAATACGAGGCATACCTTCGCAGGCTTCTCAAAAGATGAAAAAAAGGGACGGGAGCGTGAGCTTTCCGTCCCTTTTGCTTGTCTCGGAGCGGAAGTGAAGCGACCGCGCGCGAGCGAGATGGTGCGGTCGAGATAATAGGGGGATTGCCTTTCTCTTTTCTGTGTGCTATAATATAGAAAACACATTACGGAGAAAGTTATGGAGCAGTTCTGTAGAATAAGGGGCGGGCTGAAATTGTTTGTTTTGGCGATCGCGTTGTTGTCATCTTTGCTCGTAACCGCTTGTATGGACAAAACAGAGCGGGGAGAGGTCACTTATATTGCCGATGGTCATGTCTTGGGCGTGGTGCAATTTGTAGACGGTGAGCCGCAGGCAAGCATCCCGTCCGTACCTTCAAAGGAAGGATATACGGGCGAATGGGAAGAGTATGAACTGACGACGGGAAATATTACGATCAATGCTGTTTATACGCCGATCGAGTACATAGTCTCGTTTGCTGCGGAGGGTGTAGTGGTTTCCTCCGATATTTATACGGTAGAGGACAGGGAGATCTCTGTTCCGTCCGTACCTTCCAAGGAAGGATATACGGGCGAATGGGAAGAGTATGAACTGACGACGGGAAATATCACGGTCAATGCTGTCTATACGCCGATCGAGTACACAGTCTCGTTTGCTGCGGAAGGTGTAGTGGTTTCCTCCGATATTTATACGGTAGAGGACAGGGAGATCTCTGTTCCGTCCGTACCTTCCAAGGAAGGATATACGGGCGAATGGGAAGAGTATGAATTGACGATGGGAAATATTACGGTCAATGCTGTCTATACGCCAAACAGTTATGTTGTTTCCGTTTTATGTGACGCGGGCGGCATTTGTACGACGGGAGGAGAATATGTGTATGGTTCAACAGTTGCGCTTACTGCACAGCCATACAGAGGGTATGACTTTGCGGGCTGGTATGAGGGGGATACTCTGCTTTGCGTTCAACGGTTGTATGACTATTCGATACCGCCCCGTGACTCCGAGGTCGTTGCAAAATTTGCGGTGCAGAAGGAGATGCTGCCATTTGCTTTTACATCCGATATGGATAGCTGCATCATAACAGGTGTAAAGGATGATCCTTTGACGGAGATCGATGTGCCCGGTTATGTGACGGAGGTGGGCTATAGAGCTTTCGCGGGTTGCGATGAGCTGGAAAAGGTCACCTTCTCTGACAGTGTGACAGAAATAGGAGATTATGCTTTTTATCAATGTGCGGCTATGAATGAGATCGACTTGGGTAAAGGTCTGCGGGAAATCGGGAAATATGCTTTTTATCAATGTGGATCTTTGAAAAATGTTATACTACCTGAGAGTTTGCATACGATCGGTATGGCTGCGTTTACCGGCTGTATAAGCCTGACGGCGATCGGTATTCCCGAGATGCTCACGGTTTTGTACGACGGCACGTTTTCCGGTTGTAGAGCACTCAGATCTGTTGTCCTTTCGGACGGGGTCGCAAGCATCGGATACGGATCATTCCAATATTGTGAGAGTTTACAGGAAGTGGTTTTCGGAAAAAACGTAATGGAGATCCATACAAGTGCGTTTGCGGAATGTATCGGGTTGAAAGAAGTTGCGCTGCCCGAAAGACTGATGTTCTTAGGGGATCGCGCATTCAGCGGATGCGTAAATTTGGAAAATATAACGCTGGCCGATGGTTTGGAAACGATAGGAAGTTATGCGTTTTTGAATTGTAAAGCTCTTACGGACATTTCTATCCCGCAAAGCGTTGTGAGGATACAATCCCAGGCCTTTTTTGGGTGTGATCACTTGGAAAGGGTGTCGATCGGCAGAGGGGTCAGGGAAATAGGCAGCTTGGCATTTTCGGGATGCGATAAGCTGACGAGCGCGGTATTTACCGATCCGAATGGCTGGCAGGCTGATGGGGTAGAGATATCTGCGCAAGAACTTTCGGATCCCGGATCGGCGGCTTGGTTCCTTAGAGAAAAATATGTCAATCATACCTGGATGCAAAACTGAAGAGGGCGTTACAAGCAAAATGCAAAGATGAAAAACAATTGGTAAGGCTTTCACAAAGCTTTCATGCGAATTGCGTTAGTCCTTTACAATGGTGTGGTATGATAGAGGCAAGAAAACAAAAGGAGAGTACTATGACCAACTTTGATGCACTGTGCAAGGCGGCGGAAGGCATCCCCGCAGACATTTACCGCGAGGTTCTGCGCGAGAAGGCGCACATTGTCCTGCCCGCTCTCGAAGAGGCGGCGGGGAGCCGCGAGCGCGCCGAGACAATCTTCGCTGCCTTCATCATCGCCTCCGTCTATGCGGACGATACCCTCGACGAGGCGGAATACATGCTGCTTCTTCCGCATCTTCGCGAAGCGTTCGGCGAGGGCTTCGGCTTTGACGAGGTCAAGGCGGTCATCGAAACTTCCAAAAAGGAGGGGAAGGCGGTCGCTGATTTTGCGGACGCCCTCTGCGATTGGTTCGGGGTGCTCTCCGAAGATCTCAAAGACGAGCTTGTGCTCCTATCCCTTCTCATCTGCGCCGTCGACGGCAAAGTTTCGAAGAAGGAAAGAAAGTACATCAGGCGGCTCATCCGCGAATAAACAAAATAAGCCGTGCGTTTGCCGCGCGGCTTTTTTGTGCCGAATTTCCTTCCGAGCGTTGACAAATTTTGGCAGAAGGTGTAGAATGAGGGCATGAAACGGGTCATTGAAGTGGAAGGAATGTGCTGCGAACGCTGCGCCGAACGCGCGGAAAAGAAGCTGCGCTTATTAGACGGCGTCTTAGGCGCGAAGGCAAACTTCAAAAAGGGCGTCATCTTTGTGGAAACGGAGCTGCCCGATGAGGCGCTTTCCGCCTGCGTCACCGAGGCGGGCTTTACCGTCAAATGCATCCGCGAACGCAAGGGGCTCTTCGGCTGAGAGGGCGCATCTGCCCCAAATTCCCCGCACCCGCCCCGAATCCCCCGAAAAACGCTTGCTTTTTTGCACGGAAGACGATATAATAGAGAAAAAATACGGCGTCAAGAGAGGACGCGTCCGAGGGCATTTCCTTGCACAGAGAACTCCCCGTTTTGCTGAGAGGGGAGAAAAGGAAGGCTTTGGGGTATCACCTCTCGTGCCTGCGGGGAGAAAAGTAAGTAACTCCGCACGGGGTCGCAGCCCGTTATCCCATGCGGCAAATGATCGTTTGTTTTGGTGGTAAAAATGCCTTCGCGTATTCCGAAACGCGGAGGCTTTTATGTTTGAAGCAATCTCATACAGGAGGAGACCATGTATCGCAAGGTAGACACATCGCTCGATTTCGTCGGGCGCGAGCAGGAGATCGTCGAGTTCTGGAAGCAGAACCATATCTTCGAAAAATCGGTGAAAAAGAACGAGGGCGGGGAGGAATTTTCCTTCTTCGACGGCCCCCCGACCGCCAACGGCAAGCCGCACATCGGGCATATCCTGACGCGCGTCATGAAGGACATCATCCCGCGCTATCAGACGATGAAGGGCAAGCACGTCCTGCGCAAGGCGGGCTGGGATACGCACGGCCTGCCCGTGGAGCTGGAAGTGGAAAAATCTTTGGGGCTCGACGGCAAGAAGGAGATCGAAACGTACGGCATCAAGCCCTTCAACGAACAGTGCAAGCGTTCGGTGTGGAAATATACCGACGAATGGCGCAAGATGAGCGACCGCGTCGGCTATTGGTGCGACATGGACAACCCCTATGTCACCTATCACGACGACTATATCGAGTCCGTCTGGTGGGCGCTCAAAGAGATCGACAAGAAGGGGCTCTTATACAAGGGGCACAAGATCGTCCCTTACTGCCCCCGCTGCGGCACGGCGCTCTCCTCGCACGAAGTCGCGCAGGGCTACAAGACGGTCAAGGAGACCTCCTGCGTGGCGCGCTTTGCAGTTTCGGGACGGGAGAACACCTATATCCTCGCCTGGACGACGACGCCTTGGACGCTCCCTTCCAACGTCGCGCTCTGCATGAACCCGAACGAGACGTATGTCGAGATCGTTTCGGACGGCACGCACTATATCCTGGCGGAAGCGCTCGTTCCCTCCTTCTTCGAGGAGTACGAAGTCGTCGAGAAAAAGCTCGGCAAGGAGTACGAGGGCACCAAATACGAGCCGCTCTTCGATTATGCGAAGCCCACGCTCGAAGCCATGAAGAACGAGTGGAAGCGCGTGTATGAAGTCGTCTGCGATACTTACGTCACGCTGACGGACGGCACGGGCGTCGTCCATATCGCGCCCGCGTTTGGTCAGGACGACTACAACGTCGGCAAAGTGTATTCGCTCCCCGTCGTCTCCCTCGTCAACGAACAGGGCAAGTTCGACGAGCGCTGCCCCGAACTAAATGGCCTCTTCATCAAGAAGGCGGATCCCGTCATTTTGAAGATGCTCAAAGAGAGCGGCAAGCTCTTCAAGGCGCTGCCCTTCGAGCACGACTATCCTCACTGCTGGCGGTGCGATACCCCCCTCATGTATTATGCGCGTTCGAGCTGGTTCATCGAAGTTACGAAGGTGAAGGACGAGCTCATCGCCGCCAACCGCTCCGTCAACTGGATGCCCGAGACCATCAAGGAAGGCCGCATGGGCAACTTCCTTGAAAACGTCATCGACTGGGGGCTCTCGCGCGACCGCTATTGGGGAACGCCGCTCCCCGTGTGGGTATGCCCCGACTGCGGCGCAAAGCAAGTCATCGGCTCGAGGAAGGAGCTCGAAGAAAAGTGCGGCGCGCCCGCAGGCATCGAGCTGCACAGGCCGTATTTGGACGACCTCGTCTGCACCTGCCCCAAGTGCGGCGGCAAGATGAAGCGCACGCCCGAAGTCATCGACTGCTGGTTCGATTCGGGTTCCATGCCCTTCGCGCAGTACCACTATCCCTTCGAGAACAAAGATCTCTTCGAAGAGACCTTCCCCGCAGATTTCATTTCGGAGGCGGTCGATCAGACGCGCGGCTGGTTCTATACGCTGCTCGCCATCTCGACCATCCTCTTCGGCCGCGCGCCCTTCAAGAACTGCATCGTTCTGGGCCACGTCAACGATCAGAACGGCGTCAAGATGAGCAAGCACAAGGGCAACGTCGTCGACCCGTGGTCGGTGCTCGACAAGCAGGGCGCCGACGCCGTCAGATGGTACTTCTACACCAACTCCGCGCCCTGGATCCCGTCCCGCTTCGGCGCCGAGGCGGTGAGCGAAGTGCAGCGCAAGTTCCAGGGCACGCTCTGGAATACCTACGCTTTCTTTACGCTGTATGCCGAGATCGACGGGTACGATCCTTCCAAGTATGACCTGAAGTCCTGCAAGCTCTCCCTCATGGACAAGTGGATTTTGTCCAAGCTCAACACGCTCGTCAAACATGTGGATGAATGGCTCGCGGAGTACAACATCACAGACAGCGCGCGCACCATTCAGGAATTTGTGGACGTGCTCAGCAATTGGTACGTCCGCCGCGGCCGCGACCGCTATTGGGGCAGCGACATGACGGAGGACAAGGCGGCGGCATACACGACGCTCTATACGGTGCTCGTCACGCTCGCCAAGCTCCTCGCGCCCTACACGCCCTTCATGGCGGAGATGATGTATCAAAACCTTGTGCCGCAGTTTTATCCCGAAGTGCCTCAGTCCGTGCATCTGTGCGATTTCCCCGTCTGCGACGAGGCGCGCATCGACCCCGAACTCGAACGCGGCATGGAGGACGTACTCGAAGTCGTCGCCCTCGGCCGTGCGGCGCGCAACGCGGGCAACCTCAAAAACCGTCAGCCGCTCGCCGAGATGCTTGTGGCGAGCGACCGTCCGCTCAACATTGCGGGCGAGCTCGAAGCGGTGCTCCTCGATGAGCTCAACGTCAAGAAGTTCTCTTCCTGCGGCGATGCGGAGTCGCTCGTCTGCTACACCTTAAAGCCCCAGCTCAAGACGCTCGGCCCCAAGTACGGCAAGCGCCTCAAAGAGATCAACGCGTTCCTCGCTTCCTGCAACGCCTGCGAAGTCGTGCATGCGGTGAAGGAGGGCGGCGTCTACCACATGGAGGGCGGCATCGACCTTTTGGAGGAAGACTTGCAGATCTTCACGGGCTCGCGCGAGGGCTACGTCTGCGCAAGCGACCACGGCATCACGGTGGCGCTCAAGACCGAGCTCACCCCCGAACTTCTGATGGAGGGCTGCGAGCGCGAACTCGTCTCCAAGATCCAGACGATGCGCAAAGAGGCGGGTTTCGAAGTCACCGACCGCATCTGCGTCTTCTACGAGGCGGAAGGGCGCGCGAAGGAAGCGCTTTGCTCTGCTGCCTTTGCAAAGGACGTCCTCGCCGAGAACGTGAGCGAGGGCTGCCCCGAAGGCTTCACGAAGGAAGTGGACATCAACGGCGATAAGGTCACGCTGACGCTCGTAAGGAAATAAGTTCAGAGCATAATAGCATGGCGGCGGCGCCCCGAACGGGGCGCCGCCGCTTCGCATATGGTACGCCTTGCTCTTTGACGTCGGGCGAAGCGCGCCCGAAAAGCGCCTTGTAAGCCTCTCAGCAGCCCATATAGCAGCTGTTGCAGCCGCTCACATAGGTGCGCCCGATGGCGTATTGGCGGGCGTAATAGCTGTCCGTACCGCCCGAAGAATTCGAGCAGCAATTGCAGGCGTCATTGCAGGTGCAGGGGGTACAGCTGCAGGGCGCGCACTCGCAGGTACACGGTTCGCAGGTACAGGGCTCGCAAGTGCAGGGCGTGCAGGTGCAGGGGGACGAATTGCAGCAGCTGCAATTGCAGTTGCAGTTCTGTCCGCAGTCACAGGTGCCGTCGTCCGTCTCGCCGCGCACGGCAAACAGGTTGGAAAGCGCCCGCATAAAGTTCGACGAGCATCTGCCCGATGCCCGGTATGAATGACAGGAATTGCACATAGGAAACCTCGTTGATATGTTTTCGGGAGTTGGTCCCTGTCTCATTGTATGCCCGCGCCGCCTTCGGGTGCGCCAAAAGTACTTGCAATCGGAGGAAAAAACTGCTATAATGCGTATATTCGCATAAAATATGGGAGGTATGACCATGAAGAGCGTGAAGAACATGAAGAGCATGAAGTCCATCTTCCGAAAGCCGTCGCGGTACGAACTCAAACAAACTGCCGTCCGCTGGCTGCTCGTCGTTCTCGGCAATGCGATCACCGCTGCGGCGAGCTCCTTTTTCATCGTGCCGGGCGGGCTCGTCGTGGGCGGCACGACGGGCGTCGGCATCTTCGTCGAACAGATCTGGGATTTCGAATACGCGCGCGTCGTCACCGTGTACGCGGCGAACATCGCGCTCTTTCTCTTGGGTACAGTTTTGCTCGGGAAGAGCTTCTTCTGGGCGACGCTCGCGGGCACCTTCCTCTATCCTGCTTTTTTGTCGCTCTTCGACGCCGTCAATGCGGCATACGTCGCGGCACACGGCACGACGCTTTCGGACGGAGACCTCTTCCTCGACGTCTTCTACGGCTCCCTTCTCTTCGGCGCGGGCATCGGGCTCGTCGTCCGCGTGGGGGCGAGCACGGGCGGCACGGACATCCCGCCCCTCCTTCTGCAGCACTTCTTCGGCATCCCCGTCTCCATTTCGCTGTGGGTGCTCGATTTTGCCGTCGTCCTTTTGCAGCTCTTTGCCGATGCCACGATGCAGACGATCCTCTACGGCATCGTCATCTGCGTGCTCTCTTCCGTCGTCATCGAAGTCGTCACGCCTTGGGGGCAGCGCAAGATGCAGGTCAAGATCGTCAGCCGCCGCTACCCCGAGATCAGGGAGATGATCTTGAACGATCTCGACCGCGGCGTCACCATGCTCTACGGCAAGACGGGGTATCTGCGCGAGAAGTGCTATGTGCTCCTCACCGTCGTCTCCCCGCGCGAGCTGGTGCGGCTCAAGAACAAAGTGCAGCAGATCGACCCCGACGCCTTCCTCACCGTGAGCGTCGTCTCCGAAGTGCGCGGGCGCGGGTTCAGCCGCGAGAGCGTCTATCTCCCCAAAGAGGAGGAAGGGAAGGGGGATCTTTCGGAAGTCCTTGAGGGCGTGGAAGGGGCGCCGGAACGGACGGCGCCGCCGAAGTCCGAACGCGATCGATAAAAAATGAAAATACCGCCCTTCGGCCGCTGTGTGCCGACATGGTGCGGAAAAAGCACGACCGCCCCGGACAATTCCGGGGCGGTCATTACAAAGGAGAAAATAAGGGGATAACAATCCATGGATGCGACCATAAATTCCTCTGCCGCATTACACTGATATTATATCACAAGTTGCACAAAAAAGCAACGAAAAATAGGTGAATTTTTCCATATTTTGTGGTTTTTTGGCGGAGCGGGGCGCCGCGGCTTTTGCCGCGGCGCCCCAAAAACTTATTTCTTTTCCTTTCGGCGCTTATCGTTGATGACGGTGAGCGCCGCTTCGTCGATGAGAGTGATGCCCTCTTCCTTCGCAATATCCACCATCTGCTGCAGGGCGGCTTTTAAGAAGACGCGCGGGATCTTGGTGAGCTTGGCGCACGCGCCGTCCGTGAACTTGACGTCGGGATCGATGCGCTCCGCCGCATAGCGCACAGACATCGCGTCTCCCTCTTTTGCCTGGATCTTTTCGGGGAAGGGCTTTCTGAATCGCGAGCACCAGAAGTTGGTGCTGTCGCGGTAGCCGTAATCGACGGGCACGGGCGGGAAGCCGCTCGCCTTGACGCCGTTGATGATGGTATCATAGTAGCGGGGTTTGATCAGGATCTTATCGATATTGAGGATAAAGTGCGCGCCGAACTTGCTCGTGATGCCGTTGAAGTTGCGGTAGGGCGGTTCGTAGCCTTCGAGACAGCCGGGCTTGTCGAGATAGGCGTCCTCGAGGGCGTCGTTCCAGGTGCATTCGAAGACCTGGAAAGCCTCGGCAACGACTTTGGGCCGTTCTCCGCCCGCGATGCCGTCTTCTAATGTGAAGAGGCAGTCCTTCATCTTTTCGTCCGTCGTGTCCCCGGGGAAGCCGAGGCGTACCGCCTCGCGGAAGTACTTTCTGTCGTCGGGGATAAAGTTTAAGGAAGCCTTCTTGGAACGCAAAATGTTCTGCGCCGTGTTGGAGCTGTTGCGGCACTCGAGGAGCATGGCATAGCGGTCCTTCCCTGCAATGTAATAGGGGAAGCAGAGCGAGTAAGAGCCGAGGTTGGTCTTGCCGTTCTCCGCGATCGTGCCGACGAGCACGGTGGGCATGGGGAAGAAGGAGGAAGTCTGATAGAAATTGTCGACGATGCGTAGATCTTTGAAGCTGCTCATGGTGTTCTCCTGTTTCTTTCTTCTATTTTACACCCGCGCTCTGTTTCTGTCAAGAGGGAGGATATTGAGGAAAAAGCGGAAAAAATATTTCCGAACCCCTTGACAAAGAGAGGAACGTATGGTATAGTATATATGTAGTTAAACTAAACAGTAGTTTGACGAAGCATTAGGAGAACGACATAAGGAGGCGGCGATGGTGCAGTCGAGCGAATTTATCAAGGGCTACACGGAGATCGTTGTCTGCGCGCTGTTATACGAGCGGGACGACTATCTCTACAGCCTCGTCAAGCGCATCACCGAATGCGGCGGAGGGGAGATCAGGATCACCAATCCCTCCCTACTCATGGTGATGAAGCGGCTCCTCGAAGAGGGGAAGATCAAGTCCTATTCGGGGGAGAGCCGCACGGGCATGGACCGAAGGTACTATTCCCTCACCGAAAAGGGCAGGGAGTACTACCTTCTGAGCCGCGAAGCCTATCTTGGCTCGCTAAGAACACTCAAAAATCTCATTCAAGGAGGGAATTCACAATGAACGATAAGATCGCGCAGTACGTCCGTGAGACGATGAAAGGGTATGGCGTGAGCGACAGAAAGCTGGAACGCGAGCTCATTCTTGCCTGCCGTGACGAGTACGAGATGCGCCTTGCAGACGGCGCCTATGAGGACGAAGCTTTCAAAGCGGCGGTGGAGAACATCGAAGAGATCGCAAAGAGCCGCATTCCCCGCCGCAACAAATTTGCCTTTGCGCTGGGCATGGGCATCCTTGCCTTATGTATCTCCGTTCTCGAGATGCTTGCTTCCCTTCTGGTGGCGCGGCTCGATGTCTACCGCGCCTCGATGCCTGTATGCATTGCGGGAATCGTCGTCATCATCGTTTTGTATGTTATCCTCAAACGCGGCAGCTACCGCTGGTACGATTTTTTGATCTTGGGCGTCATGCTGGCCTCATGGATCGCCTCGACCATCCTGCTGCTGCCCGATTTTCTCTTCAATTATACGCCGGGGAGCGATCACGAGTTGAATTTTGTGTTCCCTTGCCTGTTTGAATCTCGCATCCACCGCGACTTGATGGGGGAGGGCGTATGGTCGACGCGATATTTTTTCTATCCGAACTTTTTGGTGTCGCTGTGCATCTTCCTTCCCGCGCTCATCCTCTTCATGCGCGAAAGGATCCGCCTTTCCCCGAAGGACCGCCGTTGAGCTTTCGGGTGATATTGTGCGGCGGGGCAGGGCATAGCCCTGCCCCGCCGCGCGAAATATTGCAAGAACGTACAAAAAGGAGCTGACGCAAGTCAACTCCTTTTTTGTGTGGCTGCCCCCGGCAGACTCAAACTGTCTCATTGATACATTATAGTTCGCGTATGTTTTTCTATTCCCCCCATTTACATATAATGGGGATCCTGCACTTTATCCCATATATCTTTCAACAGGTTTCCGTCAATACTTGCAGACTTATAAAACTCATCCTTCGTCGGAAACGACCATGCCTGCATGGCATTATAAAATAGTACAGAATAATCATTTCTGTAACATACACCATATTTTTCACCTTTATAGGTAAAAGCCATTTCACTGTAAAAATCTAATCCATGGATGAAATCCTCGAAAGTCGCCTTAAAAGGCTTCCCCGCTTTGTATTGCATTTTTGCCCGAGAAAGCGGCACCACCATGGGATAACTAATACCGTATTTTTCCTCATATTCTATATTTTCCCCACCGCTCTGCCATCCGCATTTCTCGCAACGCATACAAACTCCCGATTCATAATTGACGACAGGATACCCGCATATTTCACAAGAACGCATTTCAGATTTTATTTTTTCTTTCATCCGTTAATTCTCCTCCGGATAATTTTCGTGATCAGGCGATATCCCGTTTGGACTTCTCGGAGGTCTTTTGCTCCGATCCCATGGATGATCATGAGGAAAAGTATGTGTATGATCGCCATCCTGATGAAAATGATCCCTATTTCTTATTGCTTTTCCGTTATGGTCGTACCATCTGCTTTGTTTCCTTTTGCCGTTTACATATAAGTCTGTACGTGAGTTTGGTTTGCCTGTCGGCTTTAAGCTTCTTTGTTCAGATATTTCTACGATCGTCACTCCGCCGCTCGGAATGCCGCCTCCCATTCATTATACCACTTTATCTGATATTTGCATTCCTTATTGTGAATGCTTACTTATATTCTAACATAAGGTTTTCCAAAACGATGGAGTAGCTGCCACATTTTTCTTTCTCAAAGTCAAAATAACAAAAAACCATGAAAAGCGTATTGTTTTTCATGGTTTTTTGTCTTGCAGCCTTTTCGTGCAACAAAGATGGTCGAGGTGACGGCGGGAGCCACGACCTCTTAGTCCCTGCGTCGGAACAAAGCCGCAAAGCCCGCCGCTGCGTTCCTCGCGGCTTGACCAAACGGCTTGATCCTCCTTTTTCCGCGCATCTGCTTTCGCATCTGCGCGGGAGCCCTTTCCGCGGGAGCGCGCTTGGCTTTGGATCAAGAGCTCGCACATCCAAACTCTGTTGCCGCAGCAAAAAATCGGAGACCCGCAAAAGCAGATCTCCGATTTTTGGTTGAGGTGACGGCGGGAGCCACGACCCCCTGCGTCGGAACAAAGCCGCAAAGCCCGCCGCTGCGTTCCTCGCGGCTTGACCAAACGGCTTGTTCGTCTCGCGCGGTAGTGTCCGCGCTCGGTCAGGAAATGGCACGTTCCATGTGCCATTTCCAAGTTCGCAGGCGGTCAAAGCCCCACCGGGGCTTTGGCAAAAAAGCGCCTGCTCACCCTTTTCCCACGCATCTGCTTTCGCATCTGCGCGGGAGCCCTTTCCGCGAGAGCGCGCTTGGCTTTGGACCAAGAGCTCGCACATCCAAACTCTGCCGCTCGGCAAAAAATCGGAGACCCGCAAAAGCAGATCTCCGATTTTTGGTTGAGGTGACGGGACTTGAACCCACGACCTCTTGGTCCCTAACCAAGCGCGCTACCAAACTGCGCTACACCTCAATGAAAAGTACCTCTCTATTATATCGATTATTCGCCGTGTGTCAAGTATTTTTCTCGGCTTTCGGACAAAATTTTTTCTTTACGGTGTTTTTCTTTGATTGCGTTTGCGGCGAGCACGCTTCCGCGCACACCTTCTTTCGCGGCGTAATACAATGGACGGGGGGGATGTCATGCGGATCTGTTTTGTAACGAGCGGCAGGCTTGATTCGGTCGGGGAGGAGGCGGGGGCGGATGTCGTGTGTTATCCGTTCTCCGCGCTGGGGGAGGTGAGCTATGAGCGGGAACTCAAGGGGGAGACCGCTCTTTTGGAAGAGGTGGCGCTTCGTTCCAAGCTGCTGCGCTGCGCCGTCGTGTGCGGATGCTATACGGACGCCCGCGGGATCCGCCGCAAATCGGCTGTCGTTGCCGAGCGCGGGCGCATTTTGGGCGTTTCCGATCTCACGAATCACATCGACGGCAGCGAATACGGCTCGGGCGCGGGGGTCAAGGTGTATGAGACTGCCGCGGGGCGTCTGGGGGTCGTCGTGGGGGAGGATCTGTGTTTCCCCAAAGTGATCGAGACGCTCTCCCTTTCGGGGGCGGATGCCGTTTTATGTATCTTCGAAGAGCTGAATGAGGGGCTGGAACTCATGCTTATCCGCGCACAGGCCTTTTTTTACGGCCTTCCTGTCGCCCTGTGCGGCTTCGGATACGCTGCCGTTGCCGACGCCGCAGGGAGGCTTGCATTCGCCTCTCCGGCCTTAGTGGGGCGCTTCACGCTGCCCCGTGAGCGGGAGTATCGCCTGATCGAGACGCGCCGCCGTCTCATGCTTCGGCAAAAAAAGGAATTTTAGGTCTTGCAAGCGGCTCAAAGATGTGCTATACTCATTTTGAGGCCGCCATGCAGTGCGGCCGAGGAGGCCCCGTATGCCGCAGAACAATGCCATGGAGTTCATCTCCGCCTATAACATTATCGATGCCCGCCTGCGCGCGCTCTACCGCGGCAAGGGCAATCTCAACTTTTCCGACCTCGTCCGCCGCTGTGCCGATCATAACCCCGTCGTGCGCAAGTATGAGGACGATCTCGTCTTCTGTGCGAAGCTCCGCAACGTCATCGTGCATACGACGACAACGGACCGCGTCGTAGCAGAGCCCTGCGACGAGATCACGCAGCTGCTGACGCACATTGCCGAGCTTCTCTCCAGCCCGCCCCGCCTGAAGGAATTGCGGGAAAAGAAGGTGACGGGCATTTCCTCCAAACAGACGGTGGAGGAGGCGCTCATCAAGATCGCGAGGAGCGATTATTCCAATCTGCCCGTCTATCGCGGCGAAAAGCCCGTGGGGATGCTCAACAACCGACGTCTCGTGCGGGCGATGGGCAATCTTCTTGCGGAGGGCGGCGCGCTGGAAGAGCTGCTGAGCCTGCCCTGCGAGGATGTCCTGCGGGAGGAAGATCTCATGCGCTATTACCGCATCTTGGGCAAGGAGACGCCCGTTCAGGACGCCGTGGATGCCTTTGCGGACAATCGGAAGCTCCTTGCCGTCATCGTTACGCCGCACGGGAATTGGGGGGAGCCCATTCTGAACATTCTGACTTCTTCCGACATCCCCCGCCTTTTGAAATACCTCGAAGAGTGAAAAAAGCCCGCAGCTGCGGGCTTTTTCTTACTTGTTTTCCTTTTCGAGGCCGGCAAAATAGGTGCGGTTGTGGCGGACGGCAGGGTGATCGGGGAAGAGCTCCTCCGTGCGCCGGTGGAAGGCGAGGGCGCGTTCGCGGTCTCCGAGCGCGTCGCAGCAGCAGACGAGCCCCAGAAGGGGGGTGAGGGAGCGCGAATCGGGTGTTTCGAAGTCGCCTTCTGCCGTATGGTCGCGGCAGGCGAGGGCTGCTTCGTACCAGAATACGGCCTCGCCGAGCTGCCTTTGCGCGCCGAGGAGGCGGGCAATGTCGCAGCAGACGGAGGCGCGGGGCTCTCCGTAGAGAAAACTCTCCATCAGAGCAAGGACCGCTTCTTTCGGGCGGCCCTCTGCCTCATGGGAGAGAGCGAGCACTTTGCAGGCCTCGATCTTGTTGACATACCAGCCGTCCGCCGAGATCGCCTCTCTGAGGCGGACGATCGCCTCGGGATACAGGCGATGATAGTAAAGTTCCCGCCCGTAATAGAACAGGTCGCGCGCCGAGAGCGCCTCTTCCCCCGCCCATTTCCGGTAGATGCGCAGATTGCGATCTTTACGCTCTTTGCTGCTGCTGAGATGCAGAACGCTGAGATCAAAGGAACATTGACGCCCGAAGGGGACGATGCATTCGTGGACGCGCCCGACCCAACGGGCGAGAGGGGAGCGTTTGAGCACGCGTTCGCGGCGGAAGGTCATGCGCGGTGCACCGTTTTCATCCGGGGCGGTATCATAGGGGAGAAAGACGGTATCCGGCTGCTCTCGCTCCAAAAGAGTACGCAGCGCAGGGAATCTGCCGCGCGAAGGGGGAGGGAGGACGTCGTCGGCATCCAGCCAAAAGAGATAGTCTCCCGTAGCTTTGGAAAAAGAAAAGTTGCGCGCGGCCGAAAAGTCATCGTTCCAGGGGAAATGATAAAGTTCCGCGCCGAAGGAGCGTGCGATGCCGCAAGTCCCGTCGGATGACCCGGTATCGGCTATGACGATCTCGTCGAAGAGGCCTTTTACGCTCAAAAGACAGCGCGAAAGCACTTCTTCCTCATCTTTGACGATCATGCACAGAGAAAGCTTCATGATAGGGCACCTCGCCTTCATTGTATGTCATAATATGGTTTTTTGCGACAATATTGAAAATTATCAGCGATTATTTCCCGCATAGTACTATGCAAATCCTTGATTTTTGCTTTATTATGTCAGACATAGTATTGAAAACTACGGATCTTGCAGGAAAATCGTCCGATTTTCTCTGCTTGACAAGATGATGTTTTTTTGTTATCCTGTGTGGAAAGGAGGCAATATGTACACAGGTCTTTCCGCTTCGGGTCAGAGGAAATATGAAAAATGGCGTGCTTTTCTCTTTGACTGCGTTCCCTTTTTGTGGGAGAAGAGCTATTGTCACGCCAAAGATCACTGCGCAAGGGTGCTGCTGTTTTCCCTTCGCATAGCTGAAGCGGGGGGACTTTCCCTCGGGGAGAGGGAAGTGCTCTCTGCGGCGTGCGTCTTTCACGACTGCTGCCGCCTGAATGACGACAAGGACGTCGGGCACGGACAGCGTGCGGCGGAGCGGTACCGCAGCGTGTGCGGAGAGCTCGGCCTTCCCTTCGATGAGCGCGTCTATTTCATCATGGCTTATCACGACCGCCATGACGGCGACGGGGAAGAGGCGATCCGCAGTCATTTCTGCGCGGAGGCGGACGGCGTCATCCGTCTCTATCACATTTTCAAGGATGCCGATGCGCTCGATCGGTTTCGGTTCGGGCCGCACGAACTCGACGAAACGTATCTTCGGACCGCTCAGGCGCGCTCTTTGGTCGCGTTCGCCAAAGAGGTCAACGAGGCGGAGTAGGAGGCGATGATGTCAGGTATTTTTGAACGTGCGGTCATATTTGCGGTGAACGCCCACAGCGGCATGACGCGCAAGGGCTCCCGAACGCCCTATATCCTTCACCCCCTCGAGGCCGCCGTCATTGCGTCGACGCTGACGGAGGATGAGGAGGTGCTTGCGGCTTGTGTCCTGCACGATACTCTTGAGGATACCCCCGTTGCCGCCGAGGAACTTCGGGGCGACTTCGGCGAGCGCGTTGCGTCTTTGGTGCTTTCCGACAGCGAGAACAAGCGGGAAACGCTTCCCGCTGCGGATACCTGGGAGACGCGGAAGCGGGAGACGCTCGACGCGCTCTCTTCGGCGGGGCTCGAAGAGCAGATCCTCGTGCTTGCCGATAAGCTCTCCAATCTTCGGGCCATCTATCGTGCCTTTCTTGAAAAGGGGGATGCGCTTTGGCTCGTATTCAACCAGAAGGACAAGGGCAGGCAGGAATGGTATTACCGCGGCATTGCGGAAAAACTGACCCTGCTTCGGGATTCTCCCGCTTACCGCGAATATACCTCGCTCCTCGATCTTGTGTTCTGAACGCCTCTATTTCTCTTTTGAATTTGCTTTGCCGACGGCTTTTGCCGTCGGTTTTTTCTTTTACTCCGTTTTGAGCGGTTTTTTATTTTATTATGAAATGTTTTGAATTCTGTCACATACTTTTCGGCAGAATCTCATGAAGCTGACGAATTTTTATCACGATTCCTGTCGTTTTTATGCGAAAAAAGGGGTGTGTAATTCTTGACATAGGGGGGGGTCTAAATGATATAATGCAGGAAACGGCGGTTTTTAAGCAATGATCTTACGCCTTTGGGTGAGCGTATATTTGTGCCGATTATGCGCATGAAACTGTGTTCGCCTGAGACTTGGGCGCGGTCTGCCGCGCAGAGGGAAACCGGAGAATGATCAGGAAAAAGAAAACTTTATTGCTGCTTTGCTGCGCTTTGCTCGTCTCGGCGGCGGTCGGCGTGACGGCCTGCACGGAGGAGAGCAAGACGCCGCAGGAGATGGGCTATACCGTAAAGGTGACCTATGATTTTAACGGCGGCAGTTTCAACGGCGAAGAGAGCATGGACTTTTATTATAAAGAAAATTCGCCCGCTCTTCGCCCGGGGGACAACTCCGTTCTGGGAGAGATCGTATATCCCGGATACTACCTGAGCGGCTGGCTCGTATCGGAAGGGCGCGGAGAGGATGCCGTTCCGACCGGGGAATATTGGGATTTCGATAGCGATCGGGTGGAAGCGGATATCGTACTCGTTGCCGAGTGGACGAAAAACCCTTATGTCGAGGTCGTCTATCTCGATATGGAGGGGAACAGGCTCGGTCTTCCCGCGGGCAGATCGGAACCCTCTTCGGGTTCGGGGACGGTCATCCTTCGGGATGCCGAAGTGGACGGCTATACCTTCTACGGGTATTTTCTTGACGAGGACTGCACGCAGCCCTTCGATCATGGGAAAGATTCCGTCTCGGTCGTCTACGATCCCGATTCGCCCGACTATCATAAGACGGTCTACGCAAAGCTCTTGGACGGGGAATGGTTCATCATGCGTTCCACGAACGACTTTAATCTCCTCAGCGCCCATGCCTCCGATCAGATCTATCTCGATGCCGACCTCGATCTTACCAACCTTGTCGGAAGACCGGGGACATGGAGCGGACTTACCTCTTTTTCGGGCGTATTCGAGGGGAACGGCCATACCATCTCCAATTTCACGACGACGCTGCGTCAAAGCGGCGGCAGGACAAATTACGGCCTCTTCGGAGAATTGGGCGAGAACGCGGTCATCCGCGGCGTCAGATTCGAGAACATCGAGCTGTCTCTCTCCATCTCTTCCAATGCAAGCGTGAATTACGGGTTCCTTTGCGGTTACGCCGGCAGCGGGGCTTCCGTTTCGGAAGTTTCGTTTGAAAATTGCAGCCTGCGCCTGAACAGGACGGGCGGCGGAAAAAATGCGGAAGTTACGATCGATGCATCGGGCGTATTCGGCGGTAAGCACGAGAGTGCTTCCGTCCCGTCCACGGGGCAGATCGACAGACAAGATAATTGAACGGAAATACAAGGAGGAAAATCAGGTGAAGCCTAAATTCAAAAGGATGACGGTCGCGCTCGCGGCGGTGTTTGCATTCAGCGGCGTGCTTGCGGGCTGCAAGGAAAAGTCTGCATTTGACAGCGAAACGGATTCCGTTATCATGGCGCTGCAGGGCTGCGACGGTATGTTCAATCCCTTTTTTGCGACGTCGGAGTATGATTCCGAGGTCGTCGGCATGACGCAGATCGGTATGCTCTCGTCCGACAGCAAGGGGAACATCACTTACGGCGACGACGAGGCGGTCGTCACCAAAGATTTTACCACGGTGATGACGGACCGCAACGGCAACGTCGTGACGGACGGCAACCAGGCCGCATATACCGAGTTCTCGTTCCTCATCAAGAACGGGATCAAGTTTTCGGACGGGGAGCCTTTGACGATCAAGGACGTGCTTTTCAGTCTCTACGTCTATCTCGACCCTGCCTATACGGGTTCCACGACCATCTATTCGACGGACATCGTGGGGCTTGCTGCTTACCGTACGCAGAATCCGCAGGCGGATGAGAATGCGGCGGAACAGCTCGAGCAGATGTTTGCGCAGGATGCAAACGACAGACTGCAGGACATCTACGATTACTGCCAGAACAAGCTCAACGATGCTGCCGGCAACAGCGAGGACAACGTTCCGCTCGTGGATGCCGCGCGTGCGGAGAGCGATCTTGCGACCGTGGCAGAGTTCTTTGAAGAAGAGCTCGGGCGCGTGTATCAGTCCGCCGAAGAGGGGCTGGAGGACACGATGCGCGAATATACCTTCATTTCCGAAGAGTATCAGGCGTTCTTCCTCTCCGAGGGCCTCATTACCCTTATGGATGCGGATAACAACGGCGTGACGGATAAGGACGACGACGGGAAGTACATCGTGGACGAAGCTTCCGCCGAGTATTACTGCGAGCTCGTGGAAAGCTATGCCGACGCCAACTATTCAAATTATGAGGGCACGAGCACCGATGAAAAGAAAGCCGCTGCCAAGAAGGACAGGGCGATCGAGATCGTGTTCAGCGATTATTTCGGTGAGGACGGGAAGACGTATAACTACTCGAGGATCCAGGAAGTCGTTGCCTACCGCGAGACGGCGGTCAACCTCATCACCGAGTTCACGGCCGATGCGAGGAGCGAATATCTTGCCGGCGAGAGGCGCGTGCAGAACATTTCGGGCATCACGACCGACCGCGTGACCGAGTTCAACGGCAAAAAGCTGGACGGGACTTATGACGTCCTCAAGATCAAGATCAACGGGGTCGACCCCAAGGCAAAGTGGAACTTCGGGTTCAACGTTTCGCCTCTGCATTATTATTCCACGCACAGCTACAACGGGAAAGATTACATTGCCGCCTTTGACGGGGTGACGGAATTCGGCCTTGAATTCGGATCCAAAGAGTTCATGGATGCGGTCGTCAACAGTGTCGATAAGAACGGCATCCCCGTCGGCGCGGGCCCCTATAAGGCATCCCGTGAGTCGGGTACCGAAGGGATGACGGAAAAGTATGTCTCGGCGACCGAGTTCCGCCGCAACAATATCATCTACTTTGAGCGCAACACCAACTTTGAATCGCTCGGCGGCTCCATCCACAATGCCAAGATCAAGTACCTGCGCTATCAGGTGATCAACTCCAATCAGATCTTCAATACCCTGCAGCGCGGCTCCATCGATTTCGGTGAGCTGACGGCTAAGGCGAGCGTCATCGAAGACCTCAACAACAGCGACAGCCTCGGTTACAGCCTCACCGATGCAAACGGTTACGGGTATGTGGGTGTGAACGCCAAGTATGTTCCCGACGTCAACGTGCGCCGCGCGATCATGATGGCGATGGATCCCACCCTCATTACGAGCAACTATTATACCAACGGCCTTGCGCAGGTCATCTACCGGCCGATGAGCAAAGTCTCGTGGGCGTATCCCGACGGCGCCGAGCCCTATTATACCTACGACAACAGCGGCGACAAGATCTTGCAGATGCTGCTCGATGCGGGGTACACGCAGCGCAATGCCGGAACGGACGACGTGCAGCTCGGCAAGGTGGAGAACGGAAAATTCACGCAGCTCAAGTACACCTTCACCATTTCGGGCAGTACGGAAGACCACCCCGCATGGAGCATGTTCAAGAAGGCGGAGGAGATCCTCGACGGCATCGGCTTTGACATCACCGTCCGCAATGATGCGTTCGCGCTCTCCAAGCTCTCGAGCGGTCTGCTCACCGTCTGGGCGGCGGCATGGTCGTCCACGATCGACCCCGATATGTATCAGGTCTATCATAAAGATTCGACGGCGACCTCCACGCTCAACTGGGGATACGATGTGATCAAGGCCAATCTGAACGGCACCTATACTTACGAAAAGGGGCTTGTCGAAGAGCTCTCCGCGCTCATCGACGATGCCCGCGAGACGGAAGATCAGCCCCGCCGCGAGAGCATCTATTCGGATGCGCTCGATCTCGTGATGGAGCTTGCGATCGAATTCCCGCTCTATCAGAGAAAGGAGCTGATGGCGTTCAATTCTTCCAAGATCGACAGAAACACCTTAACGCCGGAATCGGAGCTCTCTCCCTATAATTCGCTGCTTTCGCGCATCTGGGAGATGGACTTCGTCAAATAACAAACGTATGCGCCCCTGTGCAGTTCTGCGCAGGGGCGCAAAGAGAGGGGAAAATGAAAAACTCGATGCTGCGCTATGTGATCAAGCGTCTGCTGCTGGCCATCGTCATCCTGATCGGCGTATCGGTCATCATCTATTCGCTCTCCCGGCTGATGCCGCAGGATTACATCGATAAAAAGTTTGAGTCGCAAATCACGCAGGGGCTCATCTCGCGCGATGAAGTGGAGCGCATCAAGGAACTTTACGGCCTGGGGGACAATTCTTTTGCGGGGATCTTGCTCGGATACCTCAAATGGATCGGAAATGTGTTCCGGGGAGACCTCGGTACGTCCTTCATCCACGGGCAGAAGGTGACGACCGTCATCTTCGAAAACATGGGCATCTCTTTCGGGATCGCCTTTGTCGCCATGATCCTCGAGTTCCTGATCGCCGTCCCTCTCGGGATCAAGGCCGCGACCAACCAGTACGGCAAGGTGGACTATACCGCGACCGTTCTGGCGATGATGGGCATCTCGCTGCCGACATTCTTTTTGGGCGCCATCATGATCAAGATCTTTTCCGTCGACCTGGGCTGGTTCCCCGTCAACGGACTCACGTCGCCCGGCCTTTCGGTAGATGCGACGGGCTGGGAGCGCTTCTGGGACATGATGTGGCACCTGGTGCTGCCCATGGTCACGCTCGTCATCCTTTCCATCGGCGGGCTCATGCGCTATACGCGCACCAATATGCTGGAAGTGCTCAATGCGGACTATATCCGTACCGCACGGGCAAAGGGGCTTTCGGAAAAGTCGGTCATCTATAAACACGCCTTCCGCAACACCATGATCCCGCTCGTCACGATCATCGCGGGTACGCTGCCGAGCCTGTTCGGCGGCGCCATGATCACCGAACAGATCTTTGCGATCCCCGGGATCGGGCTCAAGGCATACGAGGCGCTTCAGGGCGGAGACGTGCCGTTCATCATGGGCTACAATATGTTCCTTGCCATTCTGACTGTGCTCGGGACGCTGCTTTCGGACATCATGTATGCCGTTGTCGATCCGCGCGTGAAGATCACGAAATAAGAGGGGGAGTTATGCAAGATCGCTTTCAAGAAGAGCCGCAGGAGGCGCTGAAAGAGGAACACGGGGAGGAGACTTTCGGGGAGGAGGCTCGGGAGAACGAGATGCTCGATACGGGCGTTCCCTCTCTTGCCGACAATGTGCGCATCCTTTCTCCTGGGCAGATGGTCTTAAAGAGGTTTTTCCGTTCCAAACTTTCCATGGTCGGCCTCGTCACCATGATCGTGCTCTTCCTCTTTTCCTTTGTGGGGCCGCTGTTCGATTTCCTTCCCTTTGTCTGGGGAGAACAGGAGGCCGATTATTCGGGCGGAAAGGTCTCCATCCTTTCGCAGGAAGTCGTCTATGAGGTAGACGGGGAGCAGTATATCTGTTATTACGTTTCGGAAACTCAGCACACGCTCAACAACGAGGGGCCGATCTCGCCCGAACATATTTTGGGTACCGATCAGAACGGATATGACATCTTTTCCCGCCTGATGTACGGCGGAAGAGTTTCGCTGACGGTGGGGCTCGTCGTCATCTTTTTGGAGACCATCCTCGGCGTCCTGCTGGGCGGACTTGCGGGGTATTTCGGCAAATGGGTCGATCAGATCGTCATGCGTATCGTCGATATCTTCAACTGCATCCCGCAGTGGCCCATCCTGCTCATCATTTCCTCCATGCTGTCCGCCAACGAGGTGGAGGATGTCGCAAAACTGTATATCATGATGGCAATGCTGACGCTCCTCGGCTGGGCGGGAACGGCGCGCCTCGTGAGGGGACAGATCCTTTCCCTCCGCGAGCAGGAGTTCATGACGGCTGCCGACGCCATCGGCCTGAGGACGTCCAGGAAGATCTTCCGGCACCTTGTCCCCAACGTCATCCCGCAGCTCATCGTTACGATGACGCTCGGGTTGGGCGGGATCATCCTCACCGAGGCAACGCTCGGGTTCCTGGGCATGGGCCTTCCCTCTTCGTACGCGACCTGGGGAAACATGATCAACGCCGCTACGACAACGGAATATCTCGAGCATTATCCCAATATGTGGGTGCCCGCGGGCGTCTGCATCGTGCTTGCCGTGCTGGCATTCAACTTTATCGGCGACGGACTGCGCGACGCATTCGATCCCAAGAGCAAACGGTAAGGAGGTGCGGCCGTGAGTTTTTTGAAAAAGAGCGCATCGGAGCCCGGGAAGGTGCGGAAAGCATCGGAAAAGGCGGGCTCGGGCAATGCGAAAAAGAAGGATGCGTCGCACTATATCTCTGCAAAAGAAGCGCGCGAGATCGCAAGATCGAATGCAAAAGAGGTAAGAGCGTTGGAAAAGTTCCGCAAGCGCAGGAATGTTCCTGAATCGGAATATCTGACGCAGATGCGGGACGAGAACAATATCGTAGAATTTGAAGATCTGCACACCTATTTCTTCACCGATCTCGGCGTATCGAAGGCCGTGAACGGGGTGAGTTTTGATGTGCCGAAGGGAAAAGTCGTCGGCATCGTCGGCGAGAGCGGCTGCGGAAAGAGCGTCACTTCGATGTCGCTCATGCAGCTCGTGCAGGCGCCGCAGGGCCAGATCGTGAGCGGAAGCATCCGTTTCAACCTCGGCGACAAGGCATACGACATTGCCAAGATGCCCCGTTCCGCCATGTGCGAGATCCGCGGCAAACAGGCCGCCATGATCTTTCAAGAGCCGATGACGGCGCTCAACCCCGTATTTACCGTCGGGTATCAGATCGACGAGGTGTTCTTCCTTCGGAAGGAAGGCATATCCAAAGAAGAGGCGAAAGAGAAGACGATCGAGCTTTTGAACCTCGTCGGCATCGCAATGCCCGAACGCGTCTATAAGTCCTATCCGCACGAGCTCTCCGGCGGGATGCGCCAACGCGTCGTCATCGCGATCGCGCTTGCCTGCGATCCCAAACTCATCATCGCCGATGAGCCGACGACGGCACTCGATGTGACCATCCAGTCGCAGATCCTCGAGCTGCTGCGCGAGATCCGTGAAAAATTGGACAGCTCCATCATGCTGATCACGCACGATCTCGGCGTCATCGCGCAGATGGCAGATTATGTGGTCGTCATGTATGCGGGGCGCGTGGTGGAAAAGGGCACGGCGCACGACATCTTCAAAAATCCGCTCCATCCCTATACGATCGGCCTGCAGAAGTCCAAGCCCGTCGTCAATCACGAAGTGGAGCGGCTGTACAGCATCGAAGGATCGGTCCCCAATCCCATCGATATGCCGCCGTTCTGCTACTTCCGCGACAGGTGCAGCCGTGCCTGCGAAAAGTGCGCGGGGGAATATCCCGCCATGGTGAAGGTGAGCGAAACGCACAGTGTGGCCTGCTATCTTTATGGGGAGGACGAGAACAAATGAGCGAAGTGATCCTGCGTGTCGAACATCTGAAAAAATACTTTCCGCTCAATGCGAACGCCTTCGGGAAGCCGCAGCGCTATCTCAAAGCCGTAGACGATGTCTCTTTCACGCTCGAACGGGGCAAGACGGTGGGGATCGTCGGCGAGAGCGGCTGCGGGAAAACGACGATGGGCAGGACCATCCTGCGCCTCTATCCCGCGACGTCCGGCACCATAGATTTCTGCGGCAGGGATATTGCCCGGATGAAGGCCTCCGAACTCAGGAAGCTGCGCCCCGAGATGCAGATCATCTTTCAGGATCCCTATTCGAGCCTGAGCCCCCGCCTCCCGGTAGGGGAGCTCATCGGAGAGGGGGTGAAAGAGCATCACCTCGTTCCCAAGAACGAGTATAAGGACTATATCGTCGGGATCATGAAGCAGTGCGGGCTGCAAGATTACTACTATTCGCGCTACCCGCACGAGTTTTCGGGCGGGCAGCGGCAGAGGATCTGCATTGCACGGGCTCTCGCGCTGCGCCCCAAAATGATCGTCTGCGATGAGCCCGTTTCGGCGCTCGACGTGTCCATTCAGGCGCAGATCATCAACCTTCTGCGCGATCTGCAGCAGCAGGAAGGGATCTCGTACATCTTCATTTCCCACGACCTTTCCGTGGTCGAGCATATTTCCGATGAGATCGGCGTCATGTATCTCGGCTCGATGGTGGAGTACGGCTCCAAACGGGATATTTTCGATCATCCCCTGCATCCGTATACGGAGGCGCTGCTTTCGGCGGTGCCCGTTCCCGATCCCGACGTCGTGACCAAGCATATCATCCTTTCGGGGGATATCCCTTCCCCTGCCGATCCGCCCAAGGGCTGTAAGTTCCACACGCGGTGCAGCCGCTGTATGGATATTTGCAGGGAGATCGTCCCCGAGTTCGCCGATATGGGCGGCGGACACTATGTCGCCTGCCATCTGCACGGCGGACAAAATACCAACATTGAGGAGCAGAAGCATACCTATGCGGAAAATTAAATGCATTTTGACCCCCGTTCTTTCCGTTCTGACGGCCGCTTGTTTCGCGTCCGGGCTCGTTCTGAGCAGCGGGACGCTTCAGCCGTCCGTCACGGCCGAATCGGCCGGGCTGGAAAACGTGACGGGGCAGTACGAAACCGAGCATTTGCGGAAGTCTCTCATGAATTCCGATCTGCTGAGCCAGAAAGATTACCCTTCGGATAAGCTTTTCTGGATCTTCGTCGATCTGAAGGGGGAGAGCCTGACGGAAGCCCGCGGCAGTTCCTCCCGCTCCATTGCGGAATATGCGGAGAGCGCGCAGGGTTCGGCGCAGGAAAAACGCATCGCTGCGGAACAAGAGCGCTTCTTGAAGCAGCTCGACCGGGTCGGGATCGACTATACCTATAAATATTCGTACAGCGTGTTCAAGAATGCGGTGGGCATCCGTGTGCGCTACGGGGATATTTCCCGCATCTGTTCTTTGGACGGCGTGGCGGGCGTTGCCGTCTCCGAGCACTACGCGGCTCCCAAATCTGTAACGACCAACGAGACGTTCGTTTGGAATACGGGCATCTATAAGACGGAGGGCATCGAGTATACGGGCGAGGGAACGATCGTCGCCGTGCTCGATACGGGATTCGACGTCTCTCACGAGGCGTTTTCCGTCATGCCCGACGAAGAGACGGTCGCACGGACGAAGGATGATGTGGAGAGCATGATCTTTGACGGCTCCGGGAAAGGGCTCCTGCAGTTCGATAACTCCGTTACCGTCGACGACGTCTACTACAATGCAAAAGTTCCCTTTGCCTACGATTATGCCGATAAGGACGCCGATGTCTTTCCGTCCTACTCGACGCACGGTACGCACGTTGCCGGCATCATCGGGGGCAACAGCGTGGATGAGGTGCTCGATAACGACGGCAACCCCATCCTCGACGACTACGGCGAGCCGCTGAAATTTGTCGGCGTTGCGCCCGAGGCACAGCTTGCGATCTGCAAGGTGTTCACCGACGACGACCAAAGCATGGCGCTCGGCGGCGCCGAGACGGTGGATATCCTTGCCGCTTTGGAAGACTGCGCAAAATTGGGCGTGGACGTCATCAATATGAGCCTTGGTTCGTCGGCGGGCTTTTCTTCGGACGGGGATGCCTATACACAGGAGGTCTACAGCGCGCTGCGGGAAGAGGGGATCAGCCTCGTCGTCGCGGCCAGCAACGATTATTCTTCCGGCTACGGCGGCCCGACGGGTACCAATCTGACGAGCGATCCCGATTCGGGTACGGTCGGTTCGCCGTCTACCTATCCCGAAGCGCTCTCCGTTGCCTCCATCGAAGGCCAGCCCGCTCCCTATATGCTCGGCAATCAGGGAACGGAGTACGAGACGTACGCTTACTTTACCAATGCCGCGGACGGCAACGGCAATCCGCAGAACTTCCTCGATGAAATGTTCAAGAAGTTCGGCGACAGAGTCTCAAAGGACGGGATCCTGGAGATGGAGTATGTCTCGATCCCCGGATACGGGCGTTCGAGCAACTACATCGGCCTCAACGTCACGGGAAAGATCGCGCTCGTTTCGCGCGGCGGCGACGTCTCGTTCGAAGAGAAGATGAGCACGGCAAAACAGCGCGGCGCTGCCGCCTGTATCATTTACAACAATGTGACGGGTACCGTGCAGATGTCGCTCGGCGAAGATAAAAACCCCATCCCGACCTGCTCCGTTACCATGGAGATCGGCAGGCAGCTCGCAGCGGGCGCTTCGGGCAGCGGAAGGACGGGCAAGCTTCTTTTGAGCCGCGACTATAAGGCAGGGCCCTTCATGTCTTCATTCTCCTCCTGGGGGCCTACGCCTTCGCTGGAGCTCAAGCCGGAGATCACGGCGCACGGCGGAGAGATCACTTCCTCCGTGCCGGGCGGCTGGGCGGAATACAGCGGTACCTCCATGGCGACGCCCAATATGGCGGGAGCGATGGCGCTTATTCTGCACCATCTCAGAGTGACGCAGCCCGAGCTCAGCGAGTCGGACAGGCTCACCCTTGCCTATCAGGAGGTCATGAGCACGGCGACCATCGCGCTGAATGAGTTCGGCGATCCCTATTCCCCGAGGAAGCAGGGCGCCGGGCTTGCCAATATCAAAAATGCGATCGATACGCAGGCGTACGTCTCTGTGGAGGCGACGGACAAGGCGAAGATCGAGCTCGGCGACGATCCCGAGCGGAAGGGCGTCTATACGATGACCTTTACGCTCAACAACCTTTCCGACAGAGAAAGGAGATACGATCTTTCCCTCGACGTGTTCAGCGAAACGGTCGCCTCCGACAACAGAACGGTCGCCGAGCGCGCTTATATGCTCAATGACCGCAGTTCTTACACGATGACGGCGGACGGGACCGAAGTGAAGGACGGGCGCATCGTCCTCGAAGCGGGCGGAACGGCTTCCGTGACGCTCACCCTCACGCTGGACGCTTCCGCCAAAGCTTATCTTGACGATAACTTTGAAAACGGGATGTATGTGGAGGGTTTCATCTATCTCTCCGACGTCACGGGCGATGCCGCCGAGATCGACCTCAACATTCCCTATCTTGCATTTTACGGCGACTGGTTCGATGCGCCCATGTTCGACTACGATAAGTTCGAAATGGCTCAGATCATGCAGGACGATTCCATCCCGGACGACGAAAAGCCGACGGAGAGCATCTTCCTGACGCAGCCGCTCGGAACATATTACAACGACGAGTACCTTATCCCGCTCGGCGAATACGTCTACGAGCTGCCCGAAGGGTACGACGAGATGTATGCCGATACGGACAAATGTGCGATCTCCATGTACGATTCCGAGTACAATCACACGGTCTACGAGCTCTACTGCATCTATGCGGGCATGCTCCGTGCGGCAAAGCACATGGAACTTGAGATCAAGGATGCCGTGACGGGGGAGGTCGTCTATTACGAGAACCGTGCAAACGTCTCCAAGGCGTATGCGGCGGGGGGAAGCATCAATCCCTCGATGATCAAACTCGAATTCAATCCTGCCGACCTCAACCTTTCCAATAACCGCAGCTATGTGTTTACCATGAACGGGACGCTCGATTCGGCGCTCGGCAGAGAGGATACCGTACAGCGGGAGGAAAATACCTTCTCGTTCACGTTCAATATCGATACGCAGGCGCCCGAAGTGCGCGGATACAAGATCCGTTTCGAGCCCTATACCGAGGACAAGGAGACCAAGTATAACGTCTTCCTCGACCTTGAAGTGTATGACAATCAGTATGCACAGTCCGTCCTCTTGTGCTATCTGGACGAAGAAAAGGACGAAGTGTGCCTTCTGACCGGCTATGCCGAACCCGTGCGCGGCGGCAAGAACAGCGTGACGACCGTGAGCATGGACATCACCGAGTACTACGACGACATCGACGAGATCTTCGTTCAGGTGGACGACTATGCCCTCAACGCCTCGCTGTACAAGCTCACGACGGGCGGAAAGTATGCAGAGCAGGGGATGCAGGATCTTTCCGATGCCATCGAATTCCCCGACGAGATCTCCTTTGCGCAGGAAGAGATCACGCTCAACATCAACGAAGTCGCTCAGCTGACGCCCGAGATCCGGCCCGCCGATGCTTCGCCCACAGGATATTATTGGACTTCTAACCGTCCCGCCGTTGCCGAAGTCAAGGACGGAGAGGTGATCGGAAGAAGCGAGGGGACGGCGCTCATCACGGTCTATGCGGCTTCATCCGCAGATCGTTCGCGTCCTTATGCGGAGATCTTCGTCAAAGTCACGGGCGAGGAAGATCCGCTGCCGACCATCGAGTCGCTGCGCTTCGGGCTCATCGTTTCGGAGAACGATTCGATGCAGGATGCCACCAATGCAACGGTGAAAGTCCATCCGAACGAGACCATCGACCTCGGCCTCCATGTCGAGCCGTGGTATTTCCCGCAGGATATCCAGGTGACGTACACCTCGACCCGTCCCGATATCGCCTCCGTCGATGAAAACGGCATCGTCAGGACGCTGAAAGAGGGGTCAACGACGGTGCGGGCGACCTACCAGGGAGAATATCAGCCCTATACCGTTTCGGTGACGCTTGCCGTCGGTTCCGATTTCTATGTCGAGGGCGGCATCCTGCGCTCCTATCACGGTACCGGCGGAACGGTCGTCGTTCCGCGCGACCTCAATGTTTACTATATCGACGAAGAGGCCTTCACGGGCAACGACAACATCGAAGTGCTCGAGATCTCCGAACCCTGTTCGGATATCCGGGAGGGCGCGCTTTCGGGCATGACGGCGCTCAAGCGGCTTATCCTGCCCGAAACGCTGACTTACGTCTATACCGGCGCCTTTGCGGACTGCCCGGCGCTCGAGACCATTGAACTGCGTTCGACGGCGGTGACGTTCGGTCCGGACAGCTTCCGCGGCTGTGTTTCGCTCAAGACCGTCCGCACGGTCGCCGTTACCGATCCCGCTCTCGATATGGATGTCACGTCCGTCGTCTCGCTTTCCCCCGATCAGATCCGCTATGAGGCGCCCCGCATCGGGACCGTCAAGTCGTGCGCGTTTGCGGGCTGCACGGCGCTTGAGAGCATCGATCTCAGTCTGGTGCGTTCGGTGGGCGCGGGTGCCTTCGAGGGCTGCACGGCGCTTTCGGAAGTGACGCTTTCCCGCTATACGCCTCTTGCGGAGAATATGTTCAAGGGGTGTACCTCGCTTTCTAAGATCGTCTATACCGATACGGACGAGTTTACCTTCATGAGCGCTTCTGCCTTCGCCGGCTGCCGCATTACCGAAGTCGAATTCGCGGGAGAGCGCTATACGGTGGAGGACGGAGCTTATTATGCCGACGAGGCGAAGACCGAGCTCGTCTGGCTGATGCAGGATAAGACGCAGTTTGAAGTTCCCGCCGGCGTGCGCATCATCGGCACGGGCGCGTTTGCGGGGAACGAGAGGCTGAACTCGGTCGCTTTTGCAGAGGGAAGCAAGCTCGAAAAGATCGGCAGCTATGCGTTCTCGGGAAGCGGGATCACGGAGATCGACCTTCCCGAAAGCGTTAGCTTCCTCGGCAAAGGGGCGTTCAAGAACTGCACGTCGCTGACGAAGGCGGATATCACCTGCCTTGTGACCGAGCTGCCCGACGAACTGTTTGCCAACTCCGCACTTTCGGATGTGACTTTTGACGGGGAGCGCATCACGGCGCTTGCCAACCGCGTGTTCTACGGAACAAAGCTCACGAGTGCCGACCTTTCCGATACGGCGATCGTGAGCATGGGGGACGAGACGTTCGGCGCCTGCTACGACCTCGTCTCGGTCAGGATGCCGAAAGTCACGTCGCTCGGCCGCCGTACCTTCTCTTCCGCGCTGTTCGTGGAAGATACGAGCACCGGCATCACGCAGTATCAGGCGTACTCCTCTCTCGAGACGGTCAGCTTCCCCGAAGGGGCGACGACGCTGGGAACGGAGACTTTCTATTACGAGCAGCCCAATGTGACGCTCGTGACCGTCCATATTCCCGATTCTCTCTCCGCCTGCATCCGCGAGATCGGAGCCTATCTCTTCTATAACTGCGAATATCTGGCGGGCGTCAACCTGAAGGATGCGGTCAAGGTGGGTGAGTATGCTTTCTACAACTGCTTCTCTCTGGGCGGGCATGAGGGCATCTCGTCCGGCCTCGATCTTTCCAAAGTGACGGAAGTGGGAGACTATGCCTTCTACGGCTGCGCTTTCCTCGGCGATCACGATCTCTCTTCGCTGAAGACGATCGGCGATTACGCCTTTACGCTCACCAAGAGGTTCGATCGGGTCTCGCTCCCCGCGGCGGAGCATATCGGTGATTATGCCTTCTGGCTGAGCAATCTGACCTCCGTCTCCATCCCCGAAGCGGTACATATCGGCGCGCACGCGTTCGGCTATACCCTGCTGGAGGGCGAATTTACGGTGCCCGCTTCCGTCACCTATATCGGCGAGGGCGCCTTTACCGCCGATCCCGCGCTGACGTCGGTCTCGCTGGAACGCGCCTACGATGATTATAAGACTGTGGACGGCGTGCTCTTCCGCGTGCTCGAAGACGGCGGGCTGGAGCTCCTCGTCTATCCTGCGGGGAAGAGCGGTACCTCTTATACCGTCCCCGACGGAACGGTGCGCATCGGTGAAAACGCCTTCGACAGCGTCTCCGCCCTGACGGAGATCACGCTTCCCGCATCCCTCGAAGCGATCGGCGATAAGGCGTTCTATCGCTGCGGGGCAAAGGATTTCACCTTCCTCGGCCTGAGCGCTCCCGTGCTGGAGTCAAAATATGTCGATCCCTACGATTACGATGCCGATACCTATGAGTATCTGGTGTTCGGGGCGATCGGCGAGGGCGCGATCTACTATGCAAACTTCTTCGATTACCTTGCCTTGCAGCTCTATTTGGAGGATAATTCCTTCGGCCTGACGCTGCATTATCCGGAGAATGCTTCCGGGTTCGACAGCCCCGTCTACACCGATTATTTCGAGACGGTCGAAAAGGAGGCTCCCGTCGCAGACGCTCTGACCAAGCTTGCCGTCTCGCTGCTGGAGGAGATGCCCTCGGTCGAACAGTTCGAAGCGCTCAAAGAGTCTAAGGATACGCAGCTGCTTGCCGAGTACAAGGCTAAGGTGACGGCTGCAAGGCGCGCGTTCAATGATGTCTCTGATCCCGTGCAGCTTTCCTTCATTTCGCAGGAATTGCAGGACGCCCTGATCGAGACGGAGCGCGTGATGCGCGAGGTGCGTTCGCTCCTCGGCGATGAGCCCGTGGTAAGCAAGATCACCGTCCTGAAGGATCCTTCCAAGACCGTCTATACGGAAGGGGAGGTCTTCGATGCCGAAGGGCTCGTCCTGAAGGTCATCTACGATGATTTCTCGGAGATCGAAGTGACGGAAGGCTTTACCTATCCCGAACAGCCGCTCACGGTCAACAACAGCTATGTCGAGATCTCTTACGACGGCGCCGTGACGAGCGTGAGCATCCGGGTGACGGCTTCCGGAGATGTGGGCCCCGGGCCCGTCTCCCCCGAAGAGCAGGGCGGGCTTCCCGCATGGGCGATCGTTCTCATCTGTGTAGGCGGAGTCCTTGTCGTCGGCGGTGCCGCGGCAGCTGTTTTCCTGATCGCAAGGAAAAAGCGCAATGGCTGAGAAGGGAAAGAAGAAGAAAGAGAAGATCGTCTATTATGACGACGGGCGCACCATCGCCGACATGAGCAGGATCGGAAGATTCGGCCATGTGTACAGCGACAGGCAGCTCGCCGCAAGAGAGAAGAAAAAGCTGGAAAAAGAGCAGAAGAAAGACGATCTCAGGATGAGCGGGGAGGAGCGCAGGGCTGCATTTTTGGGCGGCCTGCGCGCGGCCCTGCCGGCACTCGCCTTCCTCGTGGGGCTGTGCGTCGTGCTCTTTCTGATCATGTATCTGTGGTTCAGACCGTGAGGCGATCTCTCTCCGGCCGGGACGGCGGTCCGCCGAACAAGTTCCGCCGCCTCCCGCAGAGAGGCTGAATGGAAGAATAACTAATTTTTGAGGAGGAACTATGAAAAAGAGACTTTTAACGCTCATCACGTTTGTGGTCGCGGCTGTGTTCTCCCTGATCGCGGCTGCGTGCAGCGATCAGACCGTCCAATATGTCGTCACGTTTGACGCGGGCGCGGGCACGGCTGTCGCTTCGCAGACGATCGATGAGGGCGAAAAGGCAACGGAACCCGAAGATCCTACTTTGGAAGGATTTGTCTTTGCGGGTTGGTATAAAGACGAGGCCTGCTCGGATGGGCAGGAGTTCGACTTTGCCGCCGAGACCATTACGGCAAACATCACCCTGTATGCCAAGTGGGAAGAGGCTGCCGCTCAATATGTTGTTACATTTGATACGGGCGAGGGATCATCTGTCCAATCGCAGACGGTCGAAGAGGGCGAAAAGGCAACGGAGCCTGCAGAGCCTACATTAGACGGCTATCTTTTCATGGGCTGGTATAAAGACGAGGCCTGCTCGGAGGGACAGGAGTTCGACTTTGCCGCCGAGACCATTACGGCTAACATCACCCTGTATGCCAAATGGGCGGTCGGTCAGAACGGTATTCTGTTCGAAGAGACGGCAGACGGAACGTGGTCGGTCTCCGCGAAAGAGGGCTATGAATTTGAAGGCACGGTCGAGATCCCCGCGGAATACGACGGCAAGGCCGTGACGGAGATCGCGGAATACGGGCTGCGTTCGATGGAAGCTTCCGAAGTCATCATCCCCGCTTCCGTGACGAACGTCGGCGCATTTGCCTTCTACGGAAACACGAACGTTCTCTTTGTCGATATGAGCGCAAGCTCCGCTGCGATCGGCGAGGGCGCCTTTGAGGAGAGCGCGCTCGTGGCGATCGAGCTCGGCAATGTCGTCTCCATCGGGGCGGATGCCTTTGTGGGAAGCAACGTCACCTTCGTCACCGTTCCCGCATCGGTCACGTCCATCGGGGACAATGCGCTCAATACGCCTTCCGTGCTGGAAGTTGCCTTCCTCGGCGATTTCCCTACCCTGGGTACGACGGTGTTCGGCGACGGCAGAAAGGAAGTGGACGGCGTGAGCGAAAGGATCACCGTCTATGCCTCCGCCGAGAGCTGGGATAAGCTCATCGAGGGCGCAGAGGGTGCGGACGATCTTGAAAAGATCACGGCTGTGACGGGCATCGAAGCTGCCTATATCCAGGAATCCGATATGCAGGCTGCGGCCGAGTTCGTCGGTCTCTATACGGGCGACGTGAAGGTCGTCATGGGCGTCGGCGAGTATGCTGCCGTCGTCTCCGCAGAGGAAGTAGCGGTCGTCGAGACATATGGTACGGGCGCCGTCTTCACCGATCTCGGCGATGTCGTAAACCGCAAGACCTATGTCCTGGATGCGGAAAATCGCACGGCGGCCTATGCTGCACCCGCAGAGGACGGTTCTGTCATCAGCGGCAATACGCTCTATGACTATGTCGGTACGCAGGTCGTCTACAATGTGCCCGAGGAAGTCACGGCCGTGGCTCCCGGTGCGGGCGTGTTCAACCCCAATGTCCGCTATGTCGTGTTCGGCGACAATGTCACGGAGATCGGCGATTATGCCTTCTTCAACGGAAATGTGTTCGGCGTCATTTTCGGCACCGGCATCGAGAATATCGGCGATTTTGCCTTCGGCAACAACTCGTATATGACCGAGATCGTCTTCCTCGGCGAAACGGCTCCCAAGATGGTGGGCGCAGGGGCATTCTGCTATCTCTCCGAAACGGGTTTCATCCCCGTGACGTACATGACGGACAGTTATGAACCCGCGCTCATCTGGACGCCTCTTGCCTATGAGGATAACTCCTGGTATGGAACAAAATCTGAAGTCGGCGAATTCCTGGCTGCCTTCAATGCGGGCCTCGAAGAGCTCGGCGATATGGTCGCGAAGGACGGGAACGGCGATCCCATCCGTTATGTCGATCAGTCGGGCGGTATGTTCGCACAGCTGACGACTTCCGGCTTCGATGCGGCGGATACCGTGTACGAGGCGGAGTTCGGCACCATCACCATGATCGGTACGGACACCCACTATATGCTCGTGACGCTCAATGCGGGCGACTACGACGGCAAGGGCGTGTACGAAGGTACGGCATACGCCTATTGGAACTATACGACGGGCGACGACGATGAGGGCAGCCCCGTCAGAGTGCAGATCATGTATGATTATGCGTCCGCAGGCGAGATGCGTTCCTTCTTTGCTTACGGCAAGTTCGAAGACGGCAAGTTCGTCTCCCGCGGCGGAGAGTACGGCGTCTTCGGCGAGCTCGGCAAGGAGATCGTCAGCATCGACGGCTACGGCAGCATCGTCTATACCGATAAAGACGGCCTTACCTATGAGGGCACCTATACCGCGGAAGGGGAGAAACTCACCGTGACGGGCATCCCCGCATTCACCGAAGTGACCTTTACAGCGGGCGAAGGTTCTGCGACTGCGATCAAGTACGGGGATGCGGAACTGACGGCGCTCGGCGCCGAGGCGGGCGTATTCTACGACTATGCAAACCGCGCCATCCTCGAGCTGGACGGCAAGTCCTTCACGGAAGGGGATGTGACCTATTCGGGCAGGCTCACGCTCACCTATAACGGGGAAGTCGTCTCGGATGCGGTGCCTTATACGCTCGAAGGCTCCTCTATCAAGTTCGATCTCAACGGCGTTGCCAAAACTTGGGACTATTCGCGCGTTGCCTCCGACTATGTGGTCAAGGGCTACTACGACGAGAATTATACGACGCAGCTGAAATTTATCGTCGAGACGGCGACCGAACTCCGCAATACATATGCGGGTGAACTCGGCGAGCTCTTCCTCGACGGTTACTTCAATGCTTCCATCGGCGAGAACGAATATACCTACACGCTGTTCGGCAACGGCACCAGCCTCATCCTCTTTGACGGGGCGGAATGTGTGGAAGTGCTCTATCTCGATATCGAGGCAAAGAGCTACACCGTGGCGAGCGCTCCCGAAGCGGGGATGTTCTATTCCGGCTCTTCGTCGAGCTACAGAGTGTACTTCGACGGTCAGGGCAATCTCGTCTACTTCTCGGGCAGCTATACCTACGGCACCTATGAGTATGATGCGGAGACCAAAGAGATCAAGGCGTGGATCAACACCCAGAACGATGCCAAGAATAACGGCTGGCTCGATCTTGACAAGGGGTACGGCTACCTCGTCTACGATTACTACGGCGATACCTATATGGCGATCGGCAGACAGCCGTTTGATGCGAGCATCTATCCCTCCGTCATGACATATACCCAGAAGGATGGCGTCTGGTCGGGCAGCAGCACTTCGCTGACTGTTTACCGTTCGGGCAGCGTCTTCTTCCTTCAGGCTTACGGGTATCCGTTCGCGGTGGTAGAGGCCGCCTCTCTTACGGACGGCACGACCTTCAAGGCCACCCTCACGTCGAGCTCCTTCACCGATCTTGAGATCACCTTCACCATCCATGTCGATGCAAGCGGTACGCTCTCCCTTACGGCGGGGATCGATTATGCGGGCGGCACGGAGATCGTGGCCGCGGGAGATACGGAATACGTCTTCTGCTGGCTGAATGAGGAAAAGACCATGCTCGGCATCTACGAGAACAGCACCTACCCTTCCAGCGTGTTCTGCGACGAGATCGAATGGGAGAACGGCGGCAAAGACTTCGCGGCAGAAGTTCTCGATATGAGCGACGGCGACTACTTTGCCATTGTCGTGACGGGTTACGGCACCGATGAGATGCAGGTCTCCGTCAAATCTTCCTCTTCGAGTTTGTACGACAGCAGCGACGGCGCAGAGTATAAGTATTACAGGATCAACATCTATTCGGATACCGAGCTCTGGGTCAGCAACAGCAACGTGGAAGGCGCTCCCGGTCCCGAGGTCGCGAAATATACCGCGGAAGAAAAGGACGGCGTGACCTACTACACGTTCACGAGCACGGCGACGCAGATGGTCGTCACCTTCCATTGGAACGGAAGTTACTTTACGGTGGACAGCGAAGTTCCCGTGAACGCGTAAGCGACGTGAACGGAAAGAGTCTGTACGGCAGTAAGCCGTACAGGCTTTTTTCTTTTGGCAGGACGGTGGACGGCGGGCGGAGGATGACGGAGCGGGGACGACGTGGATGACGGAGCGGGGATGACAAAAACTGTCACTCTCCTCTTGAAAATGCGGGGGAAGTGTGGTAAAATAGAAAAAAACTGCGGCAGGTACGCACGATGACTTTTGGAGAAAGACTCAAAGAGCTGCGGAAGGCAGCCAAATTGACGCAGACAGAGCTCGCCGAGCGGCTCGAGCTGCATCCTCAGACCGTCTCGAAATGGGAGCGTGACCTCTCGGAACCGGATATTTCTCAGCTCGGCGATCTTGCTGCGGCGCTCGGGATCTCTCTGGAAAAGCTTTGCGGCAGAGAGGAGGCCGATAAGACGTATGTCGGCAGATTCGGTGCGGAAAAATTGGGAAGGTTCATCTCCGAAAGGCGGATCGCGCGCGGGGAAACGCAGGAGCAGCTCGCGGAGGCGATCGATATTTCCTCGGATGCGATCTCCCGCTGGGAACGCGGCGTCTCCTGCCCGGATATCGGCAGGCTTTCCGCGCTCGCCGATCACTTTGAAGTCCCCGTATCCCGCCTCTACTGCGGCATCGGGGATGAGGAGAGGACGGAGAGCGCCGCTGTGGCGCGGCGGTTCAGCCGCCTGACCGTCGCTCTGATCGCCGTCGCTGCGGCGGCCCTCTGCGCGGCCGCCGTTTTGCTCGCCGTACTGCTGACGAACAGCATGAAGCCCGCCCTCGGTGAGGTCGAAACGGTCACGGTCACGGTGGACGGGACGGCCGTTTCCGTCACGGCAGGAACTTCCTATTCCCCCGCAGTTCCCGAAAAGGAGGGGTACGATTTTGTCTGCTGGCAGGATGAGGCGGGCGAGACGGTCGAATTTCCCCGCGAGGTCGATGAAGATCTCACCGTATCGGCGGTCTTTGTCCTGCACGAATATACGATCGAATATTGGCTGAACGGCGGGCGGTTCACGACCACGCCCGAGACGTCCGTCACCGTCGAAAGCGGTCCGGTCGCGCTCCTTTCTCCCGAGAAGACGGGGCAGGCCTTTCAAGGGTGGTATCTCGAGGCCGATTACCGCGGAGGGCCCGTCGCGGCCGTGACTTATACGGGGGCGGATATCGTGCTGTACGCCAAGTGGGAGGAGACCGTCTGCACCATCGTCTATGAACTCAACGGCGGCGTGCTGCAAGAGGAAAACCCTGCTTCGGTCACCTTTGATAAGAGCGTTCCGCTTGCGGAGCCCATCCGCGAGGGCTATGTGTTCCTCGGCTGGTATGACTCTCCCGAGGGCGGCACGAAGACCGAGAGCGTCGGCGGCCCGAACGCCAGAAATATGACGCTCTATGCCCTGTGGCAGAAGAGCAATGCCGTCTTTTCCATACGCTATGATGCCTGCGGGGGAAAGGTCACGGGGGAAAACCCCGAGTCCGTCGGGGCGGGGGAGGTGTACGGGCTGTTCCCCGCCGTGAAGGAAGGCTATACCTTTCTGGGGTGGAACACGGAGCGGGACGGCTCCGGCGTATATTACGAAGCGCTGTACGGCGTACACGAAGCGCTCAGCCTCTATGCCGTGTACGAGGCCAACGTCTATCTCGTGCGCTACGAGTATGAAGGGATGTACGAGGAGGGGGAGAGCAACCCCAACTATATCGCATTCGGGGAGCGGGTCGAGCTCAAGCCCGTGCAGCTCTACGGCTATACGTTCGTCGGGTGGTACGATCGGAAGACGGGCGGGAAGGAAGTGAAGGTCATCGATGAGGACAACCTCCTTTCGCTCACCGTGCTGTATGCGCGCTTTGAGCCCGTGCTCGTTTCCGTCGAGCTCGACGGTGCGGGCGGCACCTTCTTCGTGTCCTCCGACGAGAAGGAGTACTACGTCTATGAGATCGGCTATGCGGACGTTCTGACCCTCCCCGAATGCAGGAGGAAGGGCTATGTCTTTTTGGGTTGGGCGGATGAGGCGGGAGAGCTCATCACGAAGGTCAATGGTTATGAACTGCGGGAGAGGACGCTGACGGCGGTATGGCGCGAGGAAGAGTATTACTGTATCTCCTATGTGCTCGGCGGCGGAACGGCGGAGACGCCCAACCCCGAACGGGTGAAATTCGGGGAGGTGATCTTGCTCGCCGACCCCGTGCGCGCGGGCTATCTCTTCCTCGGCTGGTATGACGATCCCGAAGGGAAGGGGACGCGCTATACCTTCACGCCCGCCGGACGCACGGAAGATCTCACGCTCTATGCCGTCTGGCAGGAGATCGTTATGAGCGGCAGCATCGAAAACTTTACCTATGAAAAGAGCAGATATTCCGTCACGATCACGAGCTATACGGGGCCTGTCGGCAAACAAGTAGATGTCGTCATCCCGGCAATGATCGAAGGCCTTCCCGTGACAAAGATCGGCAATTGTACGATGTCGGACGGGGTCTACGATCCCGTGATCGGGCTCGATGAGGCCCTGCACTCGCTCGTGCTGCCCGACGGGGTCATCGAGTTGGGCGATCATGCATTTGCATCGCTCACCGTCGCCCTTCCCGTTGAGATCCCGTCCTCGGTGCAGACGATCGGCGAAGGCTGCTTCAACTTCTTCAACGGGAAAGTGCTGTTCCCCCAAGAGGGCGGTCTCACCGAGATCGGCGGAGGGGCGTTTTGCGGCGTGACGTTTGACGGCGTGCTTGTACTGCCGCACGGCGTCAGGACGATCGGGAACTATGCGTTTGCCGATATTTGTGCGACCGGCATCCTCCTGCCCGACACCGTTGAGTTCATCGGCGAATACGCCTTTGCGCAGTCGATCGGGGAGCGGCAGATCATGGAAATGTATCTTCCCGCGTCCGTCAAGTATATCGGCGCCGAGATGTTCGGCGGAACGATCCGCACTCCGCTCACGAATGAACAGCTCAATGCTATTACGGGCGGCGGATATAGCTATTGTAGTGTAGGCGAAGGCAGCGTAAAGCTGTATGACGGCGGCAGCGTGCAGACGCTGTCGGGGCCGGCGGTCGTGCTGCCCCGCCCGGAAAAGCCCGGCTATACCTTCCTCGGTTGGAAGAATAAAAGCGGAGAATTTTGTTCGGAGCTGTATTTCCCGGACGGCATGGATGATGCGCTGACGGCGTTCTACGAGAAGAGGACGGAGAGCGACGGCCGATCTCCTGAGACGGCTGTGACGCTGTCGGCGGGGGTGCAGTATGAGTTCATCCTGACGCCTCAGGGCGAGCTCTATTTCGATCTCGATCTGCCGAAGCCTTGTGTGGTGAGATTTGTATTCAGTACCTTCCATCTGGAGCATATCGAGGCCGCGTATTATGATGTGGGTTGGAATAACGGCATCCGATCGGGGACAAGTGCCGATTATTCGCCGGGAGACCTGTTCAAACTGCGAACGACCACGTGGTACAAACCGCTGAACATCACGCTGAGCGTATGGGTATTCGAGTGAGGCGGCGTTATTCCCGCCTTGCGATCGGGCCGAAGGCCTTTGGATCTCCCTTCCCGAAACAAGAAAAACGGGCGGGAGCATTCGAAGGGCTTCGGCCCTTTTTTTGCTCTTTTCCCCCGAAGATGTGTGAAAAATGACGCTCAAAAGAATGGATTCAGCCGAAAATGCGGTAAATTCAGCCGATTTTGCGGGCGGAAACGCGAAACGGGCTGACAAATTTCGACATATCGTGTGCTATACTCTAATCGTCAAACGGGAAGCGGACACCGCGGCGGCAGGGGGATCTGCAAAGGAGGGGCATGATGCGGATCGGGTTGATCTTAGCTCTTTACGACGAGTTCATGAGCGGCGGGCGAATCGTACGGGAAAAGTTCTGCAAGGAAAATTTCATTTCCGAGCGGACGCTCTACCGCTATCTGAACGACATCCGTGATCATCTCCGGCGGGGGAAAAGCGGCTGCGTCATCTCTTACAGCAAAGAGGACGAGTGCTATTTTTTGGAAGAGCTTCCTGAAAACGGGGAGATCGGGGAAGACGCTGTCCGCGGATGAGCGTTCCCTTATCGAGAGAATAAATCAATGGAGGTCATGCGATGAAATGTTATCATTGCGACACGGAAAATCTGGAGGGCGCGCAGTTCTGTAAGAAGTGCGGCCGCAGGCTGGACGGCATGAGTCTGTGTACGGCGTGCGGAAAGATGACGCCCGCCGACGGGGAATACTGCATCTACTGCGGTTCTAACCGCAATGCGCCCGTCTATTCGATGCCGCTGCGCTTTCCTCTGCCCGAAACACCGCAGGGAAAGAGTGCGGCTGTGCCTGCTGCGGCCGGGTATCCGGTGCGCACGGCGGAAAAGCCCAAGGCGCGCAAAGAGAAGGCGCCGGAGTACACCGCGCCCCCGGCAGAGGGGAACAGCTTCCTGCCTGCCCGCGCGGCTGAGATCGTCGGCAAGATCTCGGAGATCGCCGCGCTCGTGACGGCGGCGCTTTCGCTCATCTTTACCTTCCTCATCGGAGCTTCGCTCAAGGTGGGGACGGGCGGCGTTTCGGCAGGGACGCCCGGCGGCTTCAGCATTTTCTATTTCTTCGGCGATGCGTTCCAGACGGCGTACACGGAGAAAAAAAGCAAGCTCATCGCGCAGACGGGCGCATTCTTCGGAACGGGCTGCGTCGTCTTCGGCCTGCTGCTCGTCGTATTGTCTGTCGTATTCCTTGCCCGCCGCATTGTCTTGATCGTGCAGAAGAAGACGGACAAGGGCATCCTTGCCCCCGCCGCCATGACCTATCTTGCCTATCTCTTTACCGTAGCGCTCTTTTTGCTGTGCATCGGTCAAAAGGCAGAGGTCGCGGGTGTTTCGACTTCCGTCGCCGCCAATGTGGGTACGGTGGCGGGCATCGTGCTGGGTGCCGTCGCCCTTGCAGCGGCTTTCATCCTGTCCGTCTTAAAGCAGGGGATGACGGGGGAGATGCGCGATTACCTCATCCGCACTTGCAGCAGCGTGCTGTACGCCATCCTCGCCTTTGTCGCCATCGGACTTCTGGGGAGCGGCGCCGTCTTTATGACGACGGAAGCTCTGGGTATCAAGACGAGCACGGTGCAGGGATTCCAGCCTCTCTTCACGCAGATCGCTTCCGAATATGTCGCAAGCGGTTCGAGTGAAACATATGCCTCGCTCTATAATATCACGGCGGCATTGAGTGCCGTTCTTGTCGTCGCTGCTGCGGCGGCTTGCGTCACGGGGAGCCGCGCCCTGTCCGATCTCATCTCGTCTCCCGGCGGAAAGCTGCAAAAGCGCACGCTTGCCTTCGCGATCGCCGCGGGCCTGTGCCTGGCCGCTGCGGGCGTCATGATGGCAGTTGTCTCTTTGGTCTATGTCGGGAAAATGGGCAACGAGGCGCTCTCCGCAGCGCTCGGCGTTCCCATCGGCCTTGCCGTCATCGGCGTCTTCATGTGCGTCTTGGCGATCGTGAGGAAAAAGTTCTCTCTCCCCGAAGAAGAGCCTGCGGACGTCGTTCCCGCTCTTTCATAAATCACCCCGTCTTTCGGGAAAATGCTCATGGGAATATCCGCCGTGCGATCTGCCGGCGGATATTTTCCGCCCTCGGGCGGTGCGGCGATCTCTTCCTGCCGTCGTCTTCTTGACATTTGATGAAAAACCCGTATAATAGAGGGGAAGGCGCTCTGTTTTGCAGAGCCTTATCCGATCGGGAGGAGTGTTATGAAGATCTGTGTTTTCGGAGCGGCGAGCGCCGCTATCGATCAGAAGTATATCGTCGCGGTGGAAGCGCTCACCGAACAAATGGCGCGGCGGGGGCATTCGCTCGTCTTCGGTGCGGGCGGTTCGGGGCTCATGGGCGCAGCGGCGCGCGGCACCAAGCGCGGCGGGGGATACATCCACGGCGTCATCCCCAACTTCTTTCGCGAAGAGCGGCTCGAGAGCATCTTCGGCGAGTGCGATAAGCTCACCTTTACCGAGACGATGGCAGAGCGTAAGACGACGATGGAGGACGACTGCGACGCCTTCATCATCGTGCCGGGCGGCATCGGCACTTTGGAGGAGTTCTTCGAGGTCATCACCTTGAAGCAGCTCGGGCGGCACACGAAGGCCATCGCCTTTTACGATCTCGACGGGTATTACGATACGCTCGAGGCGTTCATGCACGAGATGTCGGAGAAGAAGTTCATGGCAGAAGCCTGCCACGAGATGTACAAGATCTTCACCGATGCGGATGCGCTCTTTGACTATCTCGAACACTACACGGCGGACGAGGTCTCGACGCGCGAACTCAAAAACACCAATTGAACAAAGCGGCCGAAGTTCGGCCGCTTTTTCATGCATTCCGCCCGAGGGTAACCCCCGCGGCTTTTTTCATAATGCTGCGCCCGAGAACAGTATTTCGGGCGCAGTTTTATGTTTTTCAAATCAAAGTTCGTTTTAACGACCCTGAGCTGCTCTTCGAAGGCGGCGGGCCGTAACAGCGGGCAGGGCTTTTTCCATACAATGGATAGAGGGCGGATATCAATGCCGCCCGCATCAAAGGAGGTATGGATATGCCATTTTATCAGCATTGCCCCGTGTGCGGCTGCTGGCCCTGCGTCTGCGTCAATCAGACCTATAAGACGATCGTCTATCCCTGCTGTTCGGGCTCCACGGGTTCGACGGGTTCGACGGGCATCGGCCCGACCGGCCCGACCGGCCCGACCGGCCCGACGGGCGCGACCGGCCCGACCGGAGCGACCGGAGTAACCGGAGCTACGGGGCCTACGGGAGCAACGGGGCAGGTAACATAAGGGAAACATGAAAAAGCCATTCGGAACAAGGTCGAACGGCAGCTCCGCAATTTCAATCGGGGGAGAAAACAATCAAACAAACAATGCAGCAATTACAGGAGAAATATGCGGACTGCCCGTGCGTCGCCGCAACATGCGAGATCGAAGGCAGACGATACCATATCATACGGCACTTTACGGGGCATGCGACGCTTGGAAAAATAGTGGCGGAGCTCGCCCTTCGCCGCGCCGATCGGGAGGCGGGGCTGTGAAGAAATCCTTGAAACGGGAGGCGGCGCCGCGATGAAGCTGCCGCTGCAACTGAATAGAACGGCGCTTTACATGCGTCTTTCGCGCGACGACGAGAAGGCGGGCGAGAGTATGTCCATCGAAAATCAGCGCGTCATCCTCAAAAAGTATGCCGAGGAAAACGGCGGCGCCGTCGTGGACGAGTATATCGACGACGGCTGGTCGGGTACCGACTTCGACCGCCCCGCTATCAAACGGCTTTTGGACGATGCGAAAGAGGGCAAGATCGATACCATCGTCGTAAAAGATTTGTCCCGTTTCGGCAGAAATTACATTCAGGTGGGGCAGTA
>CALVPY010000001.1 GCA_944354535.1 uncultured Clostridia bacterium | reverse complement strand
GCCGTCCATCTCTTCGAAGCTCATGACGCCCGAAACGACGTCCGAACGGATCATGAAGGGCGGGATGCAGTAGGTGAAGCCCTTGCCGATCATAAAGTCGCGCGCATAGGCGAGCACCGCGGAATGCAGGCGCGCCACGTCGCCCGTAAGGTAATAAAAGCCCTGGCCGCTCGTCCTTCTCGCGCTGTCGATGTCGATTCCCTCGAGCTTTTCCAAAATATCGAGGTGATAGGGAACTTCGAAATCGGGCACCTTGGGCTCCAGAAAGCGCTGCCCTTCGACGTTCTCCGAGTCGTCCTTGCCGATGGGCGTTTCGGGGGAGATGATGTTGGGGATCGCCATCATCACCTTCTTGAGCTGTTCGGAAACTTCCCCTTCCTCCTTCTCGATCTCGGCGAGGCGCTCGGCGTCGGCATTGACCTGCGCCTTGACCTTCTCCGCCTCCTCCGTCTTCTTTTCGCGCATGAGCAGGCCGATCTGCTTGGAGAGGGCGTTGCGGCTGGCGCGAAGGCTGTCGCCTTCCTGCGTGAGGGCGCGGCGGCGCGCGTCGAGCGAGAGCGCCTCGTCGACGAGGGGGAGCTTCTTTTCCTGGAATTTCTTTCTGATGTTTTCTCGCACCAGATCGGGCTGGGTGCGGATGAGATTGATGTCGATCATAACTGCCTCTGTCTATCGTGATTCGGCTTTATTATACACCATATTTGTATAAAAATCAAACGTTTGCCCGCTGTTTGCAGGGGCGGATGAGGGCAGGCGGAAATTTTCTTTGACTTTTTCCTCCCGTTCCTGTATAATGTACCCATAGGCAGAACGAAAAGCGCTGCCCCACGGGAGGCCCCCATGGCAAACGACGAAAGACCAAGCGGAAAAAACCGCACCTTCTTTACCCACCTTCTGGAACGGGGCGGCATCCGCCTCTCTGCGCCCAACAAGCAGCGGCAAAAGCTCATGCGCAAGTTCAGAAAGCTCAAAAAGCTCCCCTCCGATGCGGATGCGGAGCGATTTTCGCCCGCGCCTGAGGAGGGCCTTTCGGAAGAGCAGGTGGAGAGCCGCTTCAACGAATTTTTATTCAACGACGTCAACAAGCGGTACTCGAAGTCGTACGCGAGCATCTTCATCGGCAATATCTGCACCTTCTTCAACCTTCTGTGCGTGCTCGTCGCGGCGGCGCTCATCTTCGCCGACGCCGAAATCACGCAGTTCCTCTTCGTCGTCATCTTCTCCGCCAACCTTCTCATCGGCATCGTGCAGGAGATCCTTGCAAAGAAGCAGATCGATAAGCTCGCCGTCCTCCTTTCTTCCACCGTCAAAGTGGTGCGGGGAGGCAAGGAGAGCGAGATCCCCGTCAAAGAGGTCGTCCTCGACGACGTTCTGTTCCTCGAAGCGGGCCAGCAGGTGCCTGTCGACTGCATCCTCCTCGACGGCAATGCGGAGGTCAACGAATCGCTCCTGACGGGCGAGAGCGACTCCGTCAAGAAGCGCGAGGGCGAGATGCTGTACGCGGGCTCCTTCGTCGTGAGCGGCGCCTGCCGCGTACGCGCCGACAAAGTGGGCGCCGCGACTTACCTCAACAAGCTCACCTCCAAAGCAAAGAAATATAAGCGCCCCTCTTCGGAGATCATGAACTCCATCCGCCTCTTCATCCGCGCCATCGCCCTTCTCATCGTCATCGTGGCGGCGCTGATGAGCTGGACCAACTGGAAGAACATCAGCGCGGAGGGAGTCAATCTCATTAAGGAGACCATCCAATATACGAGCGCCATCGTCGTGGGCATGATCCCCTCGGGGCTCCTCCTTCTGACTTCGCTTGCGATGGCGGTGGGCGTGCAGCGCCTCGGCAAGAAACAGACGCTCGTCCAAGACCTATACTCTCTCGAAATGCTCGCGCGCGTCAATGTTCTGTGCCTCGACAAGACGGGCACCATCACGGACGGCAGGATGACGGTGAGCGACTGCATGATCTTGGAGACGGAATCGGAATACACCGTCGACGAGGTGATGGGCAGTATGCTCTCCGCCCTCGACGACAACAACCAGACCTCCATCGCCCTTTTGGACCGCTTCGGCGCGACGCCCGTCTTGCAGCCGACGGCGACGCTCCCCTTCTCTTCCAAACGCAAGCTCTCCGCCGTCACATTCGGCCGGGACGGCACCTATATCATGGGTGCGCCCGAATTTGTGCTGCGGCCCATGCCCGCCCGCATCGAGCGCATCGTCAAACAATACGCCCAGACGGGGCTGCGCGTCCTCGCCCTCGCCCACGCAGAGGGCAGCCTCGAGGGAGAGGCCGTGCCCGCAGGGGCGCACGCCATCGCCCTCATCACCCTTGCAGACAACCTGCGCCCCGAGGCGACGGAGACTGTCAAATGGTTCCGCGACAACGATGTGGAGATCCGCATCATCTCGGGCGACAACCCCGTGACCGTCGCGGAAGTTGCCCGCCGCGCGGGCGTCCCGGGAGCGGGGAAATATATCTCCCTCGACGGGCTCACCGACATCGAAGTGGAGAACATCGCCCACGAGTACACGGTGTTCGGCCGCGTCACGCCCGAGCAGAAGGCCGTCCTCGTCCGCACCTTAAAGCGCGAAGGGAATACCGTCGCCATGACGGGCGACGGCGTCAACGATATCCTCGCCCTCAAGGAGGCGGACTGCGCCATTACCGTCGCATCGGGCAGCGAGGCGGCGCGGAACGTCTCGCACATCGTCCTCATGAACAACAACTTCATGAACCTCCCCTCCGTCGTCAACGAGGGCAGGCGCGTCATCAACAACATCAAGAACAGTGCCTCACTCTACATCATGAAGACGCTCTTCACGGCATTCCTCGCCATCCTATGCTTCTTCATGCAGGTGCCCTATTTCTTCACGACCAACAATCTCATCCTCTTCGAGATGTTCGTTGCGGCGATCCCTTCCTTCGTCATCGCCCTGCAGCCCAACAACAACCGCGTCAAGGGCAACTTTATGATGTACGTCCTGTCGCGCTCGGTGCCGGGCGCCGTAACACTTCTTTTGTGCGTGCTCGCCGTGCATCTCGGCAACGTCTATATGACGGGAGAGACTTTCGTCCCCTTCCTCGACGCAAACGGAGACCCGATCTTGGGCGAGGCGGGCGAAGTCCTCGGCTCCATGCAGTCCACGGTGGGATTCGGCAGCACCTTCAAGCCCATGCTGGTGCTCGCCGTCACCTTCGGCGGCATCGTCATGCTCTACCGCATCTTGCAGCCCCTCAACGTGCTGCGCGCCATCGTCTATTTCGGCAGCCTCGCCGTCTGCATCATCATCGTGAGCGTCCCCGTCCTCGGGAACCTCGTCTATAAGGGCTGGGGAGATGTCAACTTCTCCATGCAGCAGATCCTGTATATCGTCTGCATCATGCTCGCCGCCTTCCCCGTCTCGGGCTTCCTGACAAAGGCGTGCGACCTCTTCAACAGCGACTGATCGCTCGGAAAGATATGCCGCGGCAAGCCGCGGCGGAACGAACAAATGCGGCGCGGGAACTCCCGCGCCGCATATATTTCGAACGGGGGGCGCGCCGCGGCTTAAGCCGCGGCGCGCCCCTCCAAAAAAAGAGCTCCGCTCATAACGAGCGAAGCTCTTTTCCAAATTCATGCTGCCGCGCTGCCCGCCGCCTCGTATAAGATAAGAAAGACGACGGAAACGGCGATAAGCGCTAACCCGACGATGAGGACGTAGGAGACGCTGCGCTTGCGGTCCTTGCGTGCCTCACGGTAATCGTAGAACGTCTTGTACTTGCGCTCCACCTTGGAGGACTTGAACGTATACCACAGCAGCGAGACGGCGTAACCGAGCATATCGAACACGCCCCCGTTGCTGGCGACGACGATGAGCCCGCCGCAGGTGAGGAAGACGCCCGAAACAAAGAAGGCGTCGCACCAGATCTGCATGGCGATCTCAACATCCGTCTCCGTAAAGCCGTTCTTCAGAACGGCGATGAGGAGCACGATAAAGAGCCCCACGCACACCGTGATGAGATAACGGTAGACCGTCTTCATATCAGAGGCCGAGCTCTTCCTTGTACTTTTCGAACTCCGCGCCGTTGCAGTAGATGAAGTGCCCCGGCGTGATCTCCCGCATCGTAGGGCCTTCGACGGAATAGTCGTGCTCGGCGAGCGGGTTGTAGGTGATGCGGCGGCGCTGTTTTTCGTACTGCGGATCGGGCAGCGGGATGGCGGAAAGGAGCGAACGCGTGTAGGGGTGCAGCGGATGCGCGAACAGCTCGTCGGAGGGCGCAAGCTCGACCATCTTGCCGAAGTACATGACGCCGATACGGTCGGAGAAGTACTTGACGACGGAAAGATCGTGTGCGATGAAGAGCACGGTGATGCCCAGCTCGCTCCTCAGATCGTTCAGAAGGTTGATGACCTGTGCCTGGATGGAGACGTCGAGCGCGGAGACGGGCTCGTCGGCGATGATGAGCTCGGGCTCCATGATGACGGATCGCGCGATGCCGATACGCTGGCGCTGACCGCCCGAGAACTCGTGCGGGTATCTTCCTGCGTGCTCGCGGACGAGGCCGACCTTTTCGAGGATGTTATACACCTTCTCGTCGATGAAGTCCTTGTCCTTGATACCGTGGATGATGAGGCCTTCCGCGATGATGTCGCGCACGGTCATACGCGGGTTCAGCGAAGCGATGGGATCCTGGAAGATCATCTGGATGCGGTTGACGATGCGCTCGCGGCTCGCGACGCGAAGGCGCGTCTTATAATCCTTTTCGACCTTCTTGCGCTCCTCATCCGAAGAGCAGGCGGCAAGCGCCTTTTCACGCTCCTCTTTGAGCGCCGCGACGACCTTTTCCGCATGGTCCTTGTCGCAGTACTTCTGATCGTGCTTGGCGGAGGCGATGAGCTTCCTGTTTTCGAGAACGGCGAAGCGGTACTGCTCCTCCGCCTCGGCGCGCAGCTTTTTGTTGAGTTCTTCGGCCTGCGCCCTGTCGGCGCCCTGCTCGATCTCTTCCTTCTTCTGCTTGTCGAGAGCGGCGATCTTCTCGCGGTAAGCGGTGCGCGCCGCGCGGATGGCCTCCTTATAAGAGCGTGTGCCCGCGCAGATGCGCTGTCCCTTGAAGTAGACGTTGCCCGAAGTGATGTCATAGAGCTTGATGATGGAACGGCCCGTGGTCGTCTTGCCGCAGCCCGACTCGCCGACGAGACCGAAGACCTCGCCCTTCTTGATGTCGAAGCTGACGTCGTCGACCGCTTTGAGTTCGCGCCCGGGGCCCATCTTGAAATATTGACAGAGATGTTCGACCTTCAACAAGGTCTCTTCCTGATGTTCCATGATGTCACTCCTTTTCTGCTTGCTCCGCCTCCGGCGCCGCCTGCGTTTCGGCCATGCGGCCCTTCATGCGGGCGATACGCTCGGTCACCGACTTAGGCGGGTCGATCTTGGGTGCGTCGGGGTGCAGCAGCCACGTCGCCGCATAGTGCGTATCCGAAATGCGGAACATGGGCGGCTGTGCCTCGAAGTCGATCTTGAGCGCATACTTGTTGCGCTCGGCAAAGGCGTCGCCCTTGGGCGGATAGATCATGTTGGGCGGCGTACCGGGGATGGCCTCCAGCTTCTCCTTGGTGTCGAGGTCGGGCATAGAGGAGAGCAGCGCCCAGGTGTAAGGGTGCGCGGGCGAATAGAACACGTCGTCCGCCGTGCCGATCTCCACGATCTTGCCCGCGTACATCACGGCGACGCGGTCTGCCATATTGGCGACGACGCCCAGATCGTGCGTGATGAAGATGACGGAGAGCTGACGCTCTTCCTTGACGCGGTTGATGAGTTCGAGGATCTGCGCCTGGATGGTCACGTCGAGCGCCGTCGTGGGCTCGTCGCAGATGAGGATGTCGGGGTTGGCTGCAAGCGCGATCGCAATGACGATACGCTGGCGCATGCCGCCCGAGAACTCGAAGGGATACTGGCGGTAACGCTTTCTCGGTTCGGGGATGCCCACCTCTTCGAGAAGCTTCAGAGCGCGCGTCTTTGCCATGTTGTGCGTGACCTTATACGCGACGTCGGACGCCTTCTGCTTGAGGTAATCCACCATCGCGACGGTGCGCTCGTCAAAGTCGACGTCCTCACCGATCGCAAGGCGGCGCTTGAAATCCTCCTCGATGCGGTTGAGCACGATGACGATGTCCTTTGCAGCCTTTTCGAGGTCGACGAGCTTCTTGTCGGCGACGACGTAGTCGGGCGTCTTGCCGCGGGCGACTTTGCGCTCGTAGGAAACCGTCTGGCGCGCAAAGCGCTTCTCTTCCTTCTTGTTGCGTTCGATGCCGTCGTAATAGAGGCGGATGGCCTCGCGCAGGCTGGTGCGGAAGGTGTATGCCGAGTTGTCTTTGATGATCTCGAGGCGGTCGATCGCGTCCTCGACGGCAGAGGCGATCTCTTTTGCGGCGGAGATGACTTCCGCGTGATCGAGCGTCTCCTGCTCAAAGACGGGTTTGAGGCGGGCGATGACTTCGAGCGCCTCCTTCTGCTTCCCGAGCGAACGGCGGTGAGAATAGATGAGCCCTTCCTTCGCGATGTCGATGAACTCGAGCATGAACTTTTCGTCGAGCACCTTGCGGAGGTATTCGTTGAGCGGCTTCACGTCCATGTCGGGCAGCGGCTGCCCGGCAAAAGTGAGGTAATAGCCCATCGCAAAGAAGTTGGGCTTTTCGAACGCGACGGCCTCAGAAAGGATCTCGCGCATCTTGCGGAGGGAAGCGAGGATGTCTTCGTCGGGGAAGGCAAAGGGCTTTGCCTCCTTGCGGATGACGGAAGAAACGAGCTTCTTCGCATGATGGGAAAGGGGCACGCGGATGAGCGTTTTGAGCCTGAGCGCTTCCGCCTTGAGCTCTTCCGCACGCTCGTAGACGACATAGCGCGACACCGAATCTTTGGCGAGGCGGATGATCTCGCGGGCGTCGGAGACGAGCGTCTGTGCCGCGTGCTTTTCGATCTCGAACGCAAGGTCGTCGATGTCCTTGACGGCATCGGAAGCAGCCTCGCGGGCGCGGTTGTAAGCGTTCTCGAGCTCGAGGTGCTTGATTTCAAACTTGTTGAAGTCGCTGCACTTCTTGGCGTTGCGGGAGGCGGTCTCCTTGCCGAGCGCCTCGTCCATGCTGTCGTTGAGGCGCTTGAGCGTCGTGTTGAAGCTGACGCGCGCCTCCTTCTGGCTGAGCTTGCCCTTGATGAGCATGGCCTCGGTCATCTGCTTGCCCACGCGCATGATGGGGTTGAGCGAGGAGAGCGGGTCCTGGAAGATCATGGCGATCTTGTCGCCGCGGATCTTGTGGAAGTCCTCTTCGGAGATCTTCATGAGATCCTGGCCGTCGTAGACGATCTCTCCGCCCTCTTTGATGGCGTTGGCGGCGAGGATGCCGAGGACGGCGCGCGTCGTGACCGACTTGCCCGAACCCGACTCGCCCACGATGGCGAGCGTTTCGCCCTTATAGAGCTTGAAGCTGATATCGCGGACGGCCTGGACCTTGCCGTTGGACGTCCTAAAGGAGATCTTGAGGTCGTTGACCTCGAGTTTGACTTCTCTGTTTTCCATATCAGTCCTCCGAGCCTCTCAGCGAAGGGTTGAACGCATCGCGCAGGCCGTTGCCGAACAGGTTGAAGCTCAAAAGCAGCAACGCAAGGAACACCGACGGGAAGGCGATGATGTGCGGATATGTCGTCAGGAACGGCTGTCCGTTTGCAAGCAGCGTACCGACGCTCGTCAGATTGCCAGACGACAGGTTGATGATGCCGAGATAGGAAAGGTTGACCTCGGAATAGATCATCGAAGGGATGACGAGCGCACAGCTCGTGACGAGCGTACCCAGCGCATTGGGGAAGATATGCTTCCAGATGATGCGGCGGTTTTTCGCGCCCAGCGTCCTCGCGGCGAGGACGTACTCCTGATTCTTATAGCGATAGAACTGCATTCGCGTCGTCGATGCCATGCCGATCCACCCCGTGATGAAGAACGCCAGGAATAGGACAAGGATAGTACTCGCGCCTTGCATATGCAGCTGGAGCAGCGTGATGACAATGACGCTCGGGACGGATGCCAGAATGTCCGAAACACGCTCCATGACAAGGTCGATCTTGCCGCCGTAATAGCCTTCGATGGAGCCGTAGATCGCACCGATGAACAAATTCACCACAGCCACACAGATCGCAAACAGGAACGAGAACCGCGCGCCCGAGGCAAGGCAGGTCAGAATATCCTGTCCGCCCTCCGTCGTCCCGAAGAGGAAGATGGGCTCATCGATGCCGTCCTGCAGATGATAGGTGTGGTAATAGATATAGTACTCGTAATAGTTGATACGGATCTCATAGCCTGTATCGGTCAGGCGGGCATACTCGTACTCTTCGCCGTTTTCGCCGTCCCCTTCGATGCGGATGGAGTGATAATTGTCGTTGCTCTCCTCTCCGACGGGATGGCTCGCATAGGCAAGGATGATGTCGCCGTGTTCATCGTAAACGATCTCCGTACCGCCGTTGCGCATACGCGTCTCATAATAGTAGTTGGCATCGCTGCGCATACTCGAAGACTGCGGACGCTTGGAAAGCGGGATCATCGGATAGATGACCTGACGTCCCGTTTCGTTCTGATACTGCTGGATCTTCTCGTACTCCCAAAGCTCGGCACGGTAATAGACGCAGCCCGTCGAATGATAAGAATCGAGGCGGAACGTATACAGGCTCCCGTTCTGCGTGTACTCGTTATTTTTGACGGACGGATGCCCCGTCTCTTCGCCCATCAGATAGTAATAATCGAAGGTCTGCTTGTTGAGCGTCTTTTCTTCGCAGCCGTCCCAGAACGTCGTATTCGCAAAGAGCTCATTTTTCGGCAGCGTATAGCGATAGTAGGTATCGTTATAATTGACCGTGTACTGCGTGCAGAAGGGCACGATGATGGCGAACAGGATGAGCGCGATGATGATGATCGCTCCGACAATGGAACCCTTATTCTTGCAGAAGCGGCGGAAGGCATCGTGAAAGTAGCCGACGGGCTTTGTAACGAGCTTCTTGTCATGCGAAAAGTCGCGCGCCTCGGCAAACTCGAATTGTTCCTTCGGGATATGGGTATAATTCGTGTTTTCCATGTTATCTTGCCCCCATTCGTATTCTCGGGTCGATGAACCCGTAGCTGATGTCGACGACGATCCCCGCCAAAAGGCCGACGAGCGTATAGAAGCCCGAAAGCAGCAGGAAGAAATCGTAGTCGAGCACCTGGATGGAAGTGAGGTACATCATGCCGACGCCGGGAATGGCGAAAATATTCTCGATGATCATCGAACCGCTCAGAACAGCAACAAATTCACTTAAGATCATCGGGAAGATGGGCACCATCGCGTTGCGGAGCGCGTGGCGCAGCGTCGCCTGGCCGCGCGTTAAGCCCTTCGTTCGGGCGAGCAGCATGAACTCGCTCGTCAACACCTCTGTGAGCTCTGCGCGGGTATAACGGGCATACCCTGCGATCGAGCCCAAGCACATCGAAAGGACGGCGGGCAGCATGCTCAAAAACATTTCGCCGGTAAAATAGTCCGTACCCGTCGCCATCATCAGCGGGAACCACTGCAGCTTGAAGCAGAAGATATACTGGATGAGGAACGCATACACGATGGAAGGCACGGCGATGAGGATCATGACGCCCGTCGAGATGACGTGATCCTGCCACTTATTCTTCTTGAGCGCGGCAAAGATGCCGAGCCCTAAGCCGATCGGCACGCCGATGAGCGTCGAATAGACGTTAATGAGCACCGTGGGAGGCAGACGGGTAACAAATGCATCCCAAACAGGCTGATTGATGTAGCCCGGCATATTGACGCCGATGCCGAAATCCCCTTCCGTAACGATGCGTTTTACATAGTTCCAAAGCTGGACCATGATCGGATCGTAGTAGCCGCGGGCACGAAGATTCGCTTCGATGAGTTCGCGGTCTACGCCGAGTCCTGCGTTGATGGGGATGGGCAGCAGCTTGATAAGGACAAAGCAGATGAGCATGATGATGCAGAAGGTCATCAGCATGAGTCCCAGTCTCTTCAAAATGTATTTGAACATATACATTTTTGCGCTGTCTCCTTGTTTTGGAATTAGCCGAAACAGCGGGGGACAAATCAATGTTCCCCGCTGTTACGGTTTCGATCAAATAATTTGTCTTACCCTTAGAAGGTGTAGTTGAGCGTACCGCCCTTTTCTTCCACGAAAGCCTTCCACTCGGTGTCGTCGAAGTTATAGCTCATATAACGGACGCCGCCGTAGCCCATGAAGGTGTTATATTCATAAGTGATATAGTCCACCTTATAGCCCATCAGGCTGCCTTCATACACGGAACGGATCGGGATACCCCAGTAAGTCTGAAGGATCGCGGTCTCCTCGGCTGCAAGGATCTCGAGTTTGGTCTCGATGGGATAGTTCTTGAAGTTATAACGGCCATCGCTCAAACCCTGCAGGCAAGCATCCCACTCGGTAAGAGTCATAGTAAGATCTTCATAGCTCTCCTGACCTTCGCCGCCCTTGACATCGAGCGTGAGCGTGACGCTGTCGGGATCCCAACCCTGCTGGAATCTGTTCTCTTCCCAGATCTGGGAAGAGCCGAGGAGATAGAAGGGATCGAAGGGTGCATTCTGCCAACCTGCGGAAGCAATGTCGTATTCACCGCGCAAGAACTGTTCATCCCAGTCGGCACTGGACATCATGAAGTACTCAATGGTGATCTTCCCTTCGAGAGGGGTGCCCTCGGTCGCCGCATTGAACGCATTCTGATAGAACGTTCTCTGGCGCTCCACGCTTGCCGACTGCTCGGTGATACCATAGGTAAGAACGATCGAATCGCCATCCGTATAATCGCCGGCAGCCTTTGCTGCTTCATAAGCTTCGGTCATCTTTTCACGGGCAAGCGTCACGTTGTAACCGGTGATGGCTGCCTCCGCCTCATCGATATCGTCATAGGTAACGGAACCGACCGTCCAGGAGCCGTCCTCGTTCTCTACTGCACCGTACGCCTTGAGGATCGCCGTCTTCGCCTGCTCGGTATCACGGTAGACACCGCCGTTCTCCACGTCGTAGTAATACATATCGTTGAGATAACCGAGAGATGCCATGCTGCTGGGCGAGCACTGAGCACAGAAGTCTTCACGGTCAAGCGAAAGCGAGAGCGCTTCACGGAATGCATCATACTTGAGCATGATATTCTTGCCCTTCTCGTAAGTCTCCTCGATGGAGTTCAGATAGAGGCAAGCCGTTGCCGTGCTGGGCGTAAAGTATGCACGCTGAGAGTTTCTGTAATCGCTGATGATCGTCGTATCGAGCGAAATGCCGTCGACCTGACCGAGCTGGAAGGACTGCCATGCGGTGTTCCATTCGGGGATATAACGGGTCACGATGCGGTCGGTCTGATACTGAAGGGCATACTGCTCGAGGCCGTAGCCGTACCACTCCTCATTGCGCTCAAGCGTATAGGTGACACCCGACTGATATTCGGTGAGCTTGTAAGGACCCCAGCTTGCAATGTTTCCAACTTTGGCGGTACCATAAGCATTCGTCCAAGGGGTAGCGGAACGATCCTCCAGCTTCTCCCAAAGGTCTCTCTTGACAAGCGGGAAGCTTTGGAAGTAGTAAGCCGCGCCATAGGCAAGGTCGCCGTTCTCATCGAGGGGATAAAGAGGACCGTCAAGGGCGATGACAAGCTCATTCTCGTTCTCGCCGACGAAATAACCGACTTCGCTGAAATCCATCTCGGGATAGGTGTAGTACGTCACGAAGAAGTCAAGCTCTTCGTTGGGCTCCGTCTGCCACCAACCGAGCATCGTTTCCCAAAGCGCGTTAAGAGTTGCATCCGCTTTGATTTCCGCAAGCGTCTTCCCTTCAAGCATCTTGACTTCATCAAGCGTCGAGGGGAAGTCATAGGTCTCTTGAAGCGCAGCCACCAGCTGCTCCAGCGACATAGTACCGGCGCCGAGTTTAGCTCTGATATAGCACGTGCCGCCATCAAGCTCCTCCTCATTCTCGGAAGCGCTTGCCAGCGTGAAGATGATCTCAGAATCAACATCAGACGTATAAGTACCAATGATGCTCCTTGCATCGAAGTAACTCGACTGACCCTGATAGACGTAGTTCTGAGCGTTGTGGATGATATAGTTGCCGCTGTAGTAGTTGGAAGCCTGCTGGAACAGGTAGTTGGGCGACAGCTGCTGAGACATCGTATAGACAAAGTCCTCTGCATGGATGGGCGTACCGTCATCCCATCTCAGGTCGTCGCGCAGGGTGATGGCAAAGGCAAGGCCCTCCGTCGCGTCTGCAGGAATGCCGTACTGGCCGGCATACCTCGTCGTCACATCCTCGAGCTTGGTCGCTGCGGAATACTCCACTTCGAAGCCGCCGGGGACGATCTCGCCGTTTGCATCATACTGGTAATCGTACTCATAGAACGAGCTGTTGATGTAGCCGATGATCTCCATGTCTGCGGCATCGGACGTGTTCACATCTGTCCACACCGCAGGAAGCTGAGCAGTATACGTGTTATAGGTATACTCTCTTTCGTCTTCCCAACCCGTGCTGGCTCTCTTTTCGATGTCGTAGGGTTGCTCTTCCTTCTTGCAGGCGGTCATACCAACGACGAGGCCGCAAGCAAGTACAGCCGATGTTGCGATCGCCGCAACTTTCTGCCACTGTTTAGCCATTTTATCCTCCGCAAAAATTTTATTCCCGTTAAGAGCGCAGCGCCCGTATCTTTTCCCTTTCTTGGGGCGCGGCATCTTCTAACCGATAGTATTGCCCTTCCCTCCGCCCCTATGCAGGGCTTTGGAAGGCCGCGCGGCTTTTGCCGCAGATAGAGCATTTTTCGGGGTTTTCCCTGCAAATTCCGCACATTTTTCGTGCGTTTTCGGGGCTGTTCCCTCTATGCTCTTATGATATTTTATCACGTCGTCACTCAACTGTCAATTGAATTTCATACAAGGCGCCCACTTTTTTTGCCCCGATATTCGAAAACGCTTATCCTTATTATAATTATCGCTAATACTTCCGCCCCGTTTCGCTTCCTTTCCCCGCCTTTTTGCCTGATTTTCCCTCATTTCTCCCCTCCCGCTCTCTCCTTTGGCTTATAAATACGGGAAAAACATCAAAAAACCATGGGGCCGCCCGCGCTGAGCGCGGGCGGCCCCTCATATGGAACCCGTTTGATCTCCCTTCACGCCAGATACTTCTCCCGAAGCTGCGCGATGTCCGTTTCGGTGATGCCCAGCACCTTCATGCAATAGCCGACGATGCTGCCGTAACGCGCCTTCATCTCGGAAATGACGCCCTCCATGTACTCCCGCTTGATGCGCATGAGCCCCAAGAGCACCTTCTTGAATTTGAGCGTGAGCGGGGCGATATAGACGGCAAGGCGGTTCAGGACGAACTTCTTGCGGCAAAAGCGGCGGGAGGCGAGGTAATCTTGCAAAATATCCTCCTCCTTTACGCCGAGGAGCGCTTCGAGGAGCATCGAACAGATGCCCGCCCTGTCCTTTCCGCCCGTGCAGTGCCACAGGAGCCCGTCGCGCTCCACCGCAAGGCGCAGAAAGCGGCGCAGACTCTCCTGCGGCTTCTCGTCGAAGACGATGCCGCGGTAGGTGTGGATCATATAGTTATCCGCCGTGCCGAACTGCTCCTTGATGCGGCGGCTCTCTGCCTTGATGAAGAGGCGGGAGGAGCGCTCCGCCGTGATGCCGCCCGTGGGCGCGCAGAGAAGGGGCAGCGCGATGTATTCGGCGCCTTCGAGAAGCGTATCGGGATGTTCGCAGCGCTCGGTATCGGTGCGCAGGTCGACGACGGTGCGGATGCCGAGCCCTTCGAGCGCCGCCTTCGTGCGTCCCGGGAGGCGCGAGAGCCTGCCGCTCCGAAAAAGCTTGCCCGCCATGATCGCGCGGCCGTCCTCCGCGGGGATGCCGCCGAGATCGCGCGTATTGTTGAGCTTTTTGAGTTTCAGCCTTTGGATCTTCATACGCCCTCTATTGTACGCGAAGGGGCTTTGTTTGTCAAGCGGGCAGCTTCCGCCGCCTGTAAAATTCGAAAACCAGGCGGCCGGAACCGCCTAGTTTGATCGTTAAAACCAGCTTTGCACAAAAAGGCAAGAATTAAAATGAGGTGACTCCCTCAGTCTCGCTGCGCTCGACAGTTTCTCGCGCGGTAGTATCCGCGCTCGGTCAGGGAATGCCCCGAACAATGGGGCATTCCCAAGTTCGCAGGCGGCAAAGAGCCCACCGGGCTCTTCGCAAGAATGCGCCTGCTCACCCTCAAAGAGGGAGGCAAGGAAGCTGCTGTTTCCCCTTGCCACTCAAATTTAATTCCGCAAGCAAAACCACGCTTTTGCTTCTAAAAATGAAATGAACCGAGCAGGGTTCCCCTGCGCCTCGTCGCAGCAGAGCAAATTCCGCAAGCCGCTCGCTTTGTTCGCGGCTTTGCCCGAATGCTCGCTGCTCCTCTTCCCGCAAAACTCGCTACGCGACTTTTGTGGGAGCTTTTTTACTCCCTCCGTCGCGGCACCGAAGCAAGCTTCGGATGCCACGCCACCTCCCCGAAGAGGAGGCTAAAATAAGGAATTTTTCCCAAAAACAACTTCCGCGAGCAAAACCACGCTTTTGCGCTGCGGGACTCAATTTGCCTCTTACCAGAGGCTTATTGTTCAAAAAGGACATTCAAGTTCGCGGGCGATGAATCAATTTAGATGCACAACGCTCGCCCCTCGCCGCGAAGATTTCCCGAAGGGAAAGATTTGCGGCGAAAACCTTATTTCGTTCCAAATAACCTGTCCCCTGCGTCGCCGAGGCCGGGCAGAATATAGCCGTTCTCGTTGAGGCAGCGGTCGAGCGTCGAAACATACACGGGCACGTCGGGATGCTCGCGGTAGAGCTTTTCGATGCCCTCGGGCGCGGCGATGATCGCCATGAACTTGATCTTTCTGCACCCGCGCGCCTTGAGCGCAGCGATGGCATCGCACGCGGAACCGCCCGTTGCCAGCATGGGGTCGATGAGGAACACCGTCTTTTCCGCAATGCCGTCGGGGAGCTTGCAGTAGTACTCCTGCGGCTCAAGCGTCTCCTCGTTGCGGTACATGCCGATATGCCCCACCTTTGCCGTCGGGAAGACGCGGTGTACGCCGTTGACCATGCCCAGCCCCGCGCGCAGGATGGGCACGATGGCGACGCTGTCGTCCGCGACGCGGTACTGCGTCGTCTTTTCAAGGGGCGTATCCACTTCGACGGGCACGAGCTCCACGTCGCGCATGCTCTCGTACGTCATGATGGTCGTGATCTCTTCGACGAGCTCGCGGAACTCCTTCATGGAAGTGTTCTTGTCGCGCAGAATGGAGACTTTGTGCTTGATGAGGGGATGATCGAAGATAAAGACGTTGGGATAGGTCATCTCAGTCCTCCTTTTTTGTTTCGGGCGTTTCGGCAGCTTCGGCGGGTGCAGCCGCTTCGGGCGCCGCCGCTTCGCCCGCGGGAGCTTCGGCAGCTTCGCAAGCCTGCACGTTTTCGCCCTTCTTCTTGCCGATATTGACGAGCACGTTGACGAGGATGCCCAGAATGAGCGCCGTTGCGATGGCGGTGACGGTGACCTGACCGAAGGAGAGCGCCATGCCGCCCACGCCCGCGATGAGGATGGTGGAGACGACGAAGAGATTCTCGTTCTCGTTGAGGTCGACCTTCTGGATCATCTTGAGGCCGCTGACGGCGATGAAGCCGTAGAGGGCGATGCACACACCGCCCATGACGCAGGCGGGGATGGACGAGAGGAAGGTGACGAAGGGCGCCACGAAGGAGAAGACGATGGCAAGGATCGCCGTCGCGAGGATGGTGACGACGGAGGCATTGCCCGAGATCGCCACGCAGCCGATGGATTCGCCGTACGTCGTGTTGGGGCAGCCGCCGAAGAAGGCGCCGACCATCGAGCCGATGCCGTCGCCGAGCAGCGTGCGCGAGAGCCCGGGATCGCGGAGAAGGTCGTGCTCGATGATGGAGGAAATGTTCTTATGATCGGCAAGGTGCTCTGCAAAGACGACGAATGCGACGGGGATATAGGCAACGGCGATGGTGCCGATATAGCCGCCGATCGTGCCCTCTCCTGCCGAGATCGGCCCCCTGAAGGCGGTGAGGAAAGTGAATTCGGGCAGCCAGCTCATCTCCTTGAAGATGGAGAAATCGATGATCTGAAGCGCGTCGTCGCCCGTACCCATGCCGATGAGCGTGAACACGGCCGCGAGCAGGTATCCCGAGAGGATGCCGCAGATGAAGGGGATCATTTTGAGCATCTTCTTGCCGTACACCGAGCAGACGATGGTGACGCCGAGCGTCACGAGCGCGCAGATGAGGCAAAGCCCCGCGTGCAGATCCATCACATAGTTGCCGCTTGCGTCCGTCGCCGCGCTGACCGCCTGCGAGACGGCGCTGCCCGCGAGCGAGAGCCCGATGAGGGCGACCGTGGGGCCGATGACGACGGCGGGCATGAGCTTATCGATCCAGCCGACGCCCGCGAATTTGACGGCGATCGCAATGACGACGTACACGAGACCCGCGAACACCGCGCCGATGAGAAGACCGAGATAGCCCAGCGCCATCGAAACGCCGCCCGCGAACGCTGCCGTCATCGACCCGATGAAGGCAAAGGAACTGCCCAAAAAGACGGGGCTCTTGAACTTGGTGAACAAGAGGTAGACGAGCGTGCCCGCGCCTGCGCCGAAGAGCGCCGCCGAGGTGGACATCTCATGCCCCACCACCATGGGAACGGCGATGGTCGCCGCGAGGATGGCAAGCAGCTGCTGCAGGGCAAAGACGATGGTCTGGAAGAGGGTCGGCCTGTCCTTGACGCCATAGATGAGTTTCATTTTTTCTCACTCCTTTTTTCTTTTGCGTGAAAACGCATCTTTTCCCGTGAAAATGGGCTGCGCCGCTCAAAGCAACAGCCCCTTAGATGCTATTATAGCACGCTCTGCCCGCGCTGTCAACCCGCGCGCCGAAAAATGCAGCAATGCGCATAAAACATCCGCTCCCCGCCGCAGGAAGCACGCGCCCTCTGCGGGAAGCCGCTGCGAAGTTAAGCCCGGCTTAAATTGCAGATTGAGAACTACTGTCTTTACTTTTTTCGTGGGATGCGGTATGATAGAGGCATAAACCGTTTTTGAAAACAAATTTAGGAGAAAAGACCATGCCTACGATCGGGGAAAAGATCAAAAAACTTCGGCTTGCAAAAAACATGACGCAGGAAATGCTGGCTCGGCAGCTCAATGTGACGGTCTCTGCCGTCTCGCAGTGGGAATCGGGAAAGACGATGCCCGATCTCTCCGCACTCGCTCCCCTTTGCAGCCTGCTTGCCGTCTCGGCAGACGATCTGCTCGGCATCCGCACCGGCGAACGGGAGAAAGTAGTGCGTGAAACAAGGGAACTCGTTGAACATCTTGCCGCGCAAAGGAACTATGAAACCGCGTTTTCGGAGCTGCGCGCCAAGATCGCGACATATCCCGAAGATGCGCAGCTCCGCATGGAATTTGGATTCCTCTTTATGAAATTCTGCCGGGAAGTTGACGGACATGAGGAAGAAAAGCGAGCCCTGTACAGCGAAACCGAACAATTCGTGATCAGAAGCGGCGCGCTCGAACGGTGGCGTGAACGCTTCCCGGAAAACGCAGCGGCCGCCGATGACCTTTTCCTCTTTTTGATCAGACGGATGCTGTCCGATCGCTCCCATCTGCAGACAGACGAGCTCTTAGAGCGCGTGGAAGCCCTGACCCAAACGGGGCAGCTTGAAGCGCTCAGGCAGCTCGTCCTGAAAGAGCTGAAGGATGCCGAAGAAGTCGGCGGGCCGCAGGCGCGAATCGCGACCTATCTCATCGCTCTCAGGCTCATGCGGCTCGACCGGGAGGCGTATCGCCAAAATGCAGACCCTGCGCTTTTGAACGAGATCGCCTCGTGCGGGGCGTTTCTCCTCGGCTATAACGCAAATCTCCCGCTGCTCGCCGAGGCGCTCTTATACAGCATGGAAGCGGCAGAGCTCCTCGGCGACAAAGCAACGGCCGCGGAATACAGAAAAACGCTGGAAGAGACGAGAGAGGCGCTGAAGCCGTTCGGCGCCTGAGAGGCGGAACGTCCGACCCGAGCGGCGAAGGACACGGCGCATTATTCGGACGTTCCAAACGAGCGAACGGAACGCTTTCATCAGCGCGCCCCGCGGCGAAGAGCCGCGGGGCGCGCTGTCATGTTCAAAATTCAATCAAAGCGGAAGAGCGGGGTGGAATAGTAGCGGTCGCCGCCGTCGGGGAGAAGGACGACGATGTTTTTGCCCGCAAACTCCGCGCGGCGGGAGAGCGCGACTGCCGCACACAGCGCCGCACCCGAGGAGATGCCGCAGAGGATCCCCTCCGTCATGCCCAATTTCTTGGCATACAAGAGCGCGTCTTCATCGGTGACGGCGATGACTTCGTCGTAAACGGTCGTATCGAGCGCTTTCGGCACAAAGCCCGCGCCGATGCCCTGGATGCCGTGCGCGCCGCCGCGGCCTTCGGAAAGGACGGGCGAGGACGCTGGCTCCACCGCGACCACACGGATGCCCGCGTTCTGCTCTTTCAGATACCTGCCCACGCCCGTGAGCGTGCCGCCCGTGCCGACACCCGCCGCGAAGCAGGCGATATCGCCCTTGAGATCGCGCCAGATCTCGGGGCCCGTCGTCTCGTAATGGGCGCGCGGGTTGACGGGGTTTTCGAACTGCCCCGCGAGGATGGCGTTCGGGAGCGTTTTTACAAGCTCTTCCGCCCTTTCGATGGCGCCCGCCATGCCCTTTTCGCCGGGCGTTAAGACGATCTCCGCCCCGTAGGCGCGCAAGATGCTGCGGCGCTCCATGCTCATCGTATCGGGCATGACGAGGAGGGCGCGGTATCCCCGCACGGCGGCGACGGCGGCAATGCCGATGCCCGTGTTGCCCGAAGTAGGCTCGATGATGGTGCCGCCCGCCTTCAGCGTTCCCTTCCTCTCGGCGTCCGCAACGATCGCAAGCGCCGCGCGGTCTTTGACGGAGCCCGCGGGGTTGAAGCTTTCGAGCTTTGCAAACAAATTCGCCCCGCAGCCGAACGCCTTTTGATAGCGGGAAAGGGCAAGGAGCGGAGTGTTCCCGATGAGTTCTTCCATCGAATTTGCGATCATATCTTTTCTCCCTGCGCCCGTTTGACGGCGGGCGCGCCGTTTTCGACGTTGTATTCCGCGTCCTCGTCCTTTGCGTGCGAATCGTACCACACCTGCGCGAAGTAGGGATTGCGCTTTGCAAGAAGATCGAACTTCCACGGGCGCGGATAGCAGCACTTGGGGCACCAATGCCCCGCCCGCAGAACGGTGAGCGCGGAAGCTTCGAAGGTATGCCCTTCGGCGCACTGCCACACGAGAGGCGCGCGCAGGGAAGGCATTTCGTCCGAAAGACACTTCCCCCCGCGGAATTCCGCCGCAGACTTCGCGTCTTCGATCGTCCACTCCCCCATGGGCTTGGAATCGTCGAACCCGTGGGATAAAAGTTTTGCGCCCTCACCCCGCTTCAACGCCTCGAACCCGGGCTGTTTACAGGCGAGAGAAACGTCTTCCCAGCGCTTCGGGAGCTCTTTCACCCCCTCCTCGCCGCCGAAATAGGCAAAGATGCGCGCTTCGTCGCCGTCTTCGATCCACTTTGCGGGGGAGCCCTCCATTTTGAGCAGCTTTTTGAAGAGAAATTCGTAGATGAGCTCGGGCGGAACCACCTTCCCGAGAGCGAACAGAGGGTGCGACTTTGCGATCTCCTGCCAATATTCGTGTACGCCATCGCGCTGAAAGGAGAAGAGTTCTTCGAGCTCGCCCGCGTCGTAAAACCACAGGCCGTGGAAGTTGCGCGTGGGGAACCACTCGGGGCGGAAGTAGCGTTCGGGATCGCCGCCGATGACCGCAAAGCCGTCGACAAGCGTATCGTAGCCCGTGTCGCGCCCCGTCTCCCCCGCGCCGACGTTGTAGACGTTGTTCCAGAACCCCTCGATCTCCCCCTTGCTCTCGCGGAGGAAGATATTCGCAAACAGCCGCGCCGTGTCGCGCGCGCTCACCCATTCGAGGGGGGAATTGAGCACGATGTGGAACATGAGAGGATCGCTCATGTTGTTTTCGAGCATCTTATTATGCAGCATGGCGCCCTCGCGCAGGATGACGAACTTTTCAAGCCCCGCGTCGAGGACATAGCGCTCCGCCTTGAGCTTGTGCAGCTCGTAGGCTTCGAAGGGGCTGGGAAGGAGCGGATCGCCCACTCTGCCGAAGGGGTGCGCCATCGTGCGGTTGCCGTAGACCGCCACCGAGGAGATATGGATGAAGGCGGGCTGGGGGGAACAGGCGCGTACGGCATCCGTCATCGCCGCCGTGCCGCCGAAGTTGACGCGGTGCGAGAGCGACGGGGAATGATCGGACGCGGGCGGGATGACCCCCGCCATGTGCAGGACGTACTCGGCGCCCGCAACAAGGCGGTCGCAGTCCTCCCGCCGCGTCACGTCGCCGCGGACGATCTCGACGCGCGCCCCGTATTCCCGTTTGAGACGGCGGGCGAATTCGTCGTTCTTTTTCTTCGGGGTGAGCAGTACGCGCACGCACGCGCCCACGGGGAGAGCGAGCACCGCTTTGAGCGCCTCCCTTCCCATATCTCCGCTCACGCCCGTCATGGCGATCTTCATTGGTGACCTCCTTTGTTGTTTCAAGCCCCTCGTCCAACTCCGCACAGCAGATGCGAGCGAGACAAGGAGAGCGAGGAAAACTTGAGGGAGCTTACTAAGAGGTAAGTGACCGAAAGTTGCCGCAGCTCGACACAGGATCGCGACGCAGATGCGAAGCGCGCCTGTGAAAGCGAAAGAGTTTATCTCGGGTGTTTCATCGTCAGAGAGATCCTCCCCTTCCTCTCATCCACTTCCTTGACCCAAATGGTGACGACGTCCCCCACCGAAAGCACTTCGGAAGGGTGCTTGATGAAGCGGTCGGATATTTCGGAGATATGCACGAGCCCGTCCTGATGCACGCCGATATCGACGAACGCGCCGAAATCGATGACGTTGCGCACGGTGCCTTTGAGCTCCATACCGGGCTTTAAGTCCTTGATCTCCATGACGTCGGTACGCAGAACGGGCGCGGGGAGCTCGTCGCGGGGGTCGCGGCCGGGGCGTTTGAGCTCGGCGCACACGTCGAAGAGGGTGGGGAGCCCCACGCCGCACGCCTGTGCCGCGCGCTCCTCGCCGTAGCCGTGCAGCCGCTCCATGAGATGCCCCAGATTGCCGCGGCGCACGTCCTCTTCGGTATAGCCGCAGAGGGACAGCAGCTTCTGCGCGGCGGCGTACGATTCGGGATGAACGGCGGTGTTGTCGAGCACTTCCTTGCTCTCGGGCACGCGCAGAAAGCCCGCGCACTGCTCGAACGCCTTGGCGCCGAGCTTGGGCACTTTCAAAATTTGCTTGCGCGAAGTGAATCTGCCGTTCTCCTCGCGGTACTTGACGACGTTGGCGGCAACGCCCGCGTTCAGCCCCGAAACGCGCGCCAAAAGGGGCGCGGAAGCCGTGTTGACGTCGACGCCGACGGCGTTCACGCAGTCCTCGACGACACCGTCGAGCGCTTCGGAGAGCCGTTTTTCGGGCATATCGTGCTGATACTGCCCCACGCCGATGGACTTGGGGTCGATCTTGACGAGCTCCGCCAAAGGATCCTGCAGCCGCCGCGCGATGGAGACGGCGGAGCGCAGGTTGACGTCGTATTCGGGGAACTCCGCCGCCGCCAGCTTGGACGCGGAATAGACGGAAGCGCCCGCCTCGTTGACGATGGCATAAGAAACGCCCGCCCCCTTGCCGAGAGAAGCGATGAGTTCCACCGTCATCTGCTCGGTCTCGCGGCTCGCGGTGCCGTTGCCGATGGCGATGTGTTTGACCTGATGCTTTTTGATGAGCGCGGAGAGCGTTCTGATCGCTTCCGCCTTCTGCCGTTCGCCGTGGGTGGGATAGACGACCGCCGTATCGAGCACCTTGCCCGTGCCGTCGACGACCGCCACCTTGCAGCCCATGCGGTAGCCGGGGTCGAGCCCCATCGTGACGAACCCCTTGACGGGCGGCTGCATGAGGAGGGGGCGCAGATTGAGCGCGAACTGCCCGATGGCGCCCTCCGACGCCGTCTCGGTGAGGGCGGCGCGCACTTCGCGTTCCAAAGAGGGTTCGATGAGGCGGTCAAACGCGTCCTCTGCGGCGGCTTTTACAAAGGCGGTCGAAGCGCAGGCGGGCTTTTTGACGACGCGGCGGAAGATGATCTCCAAAGCGTTGTCGTGCGGGACTTCCACCCACACTTTTAATACCCCCTCCTTTTCGCCGCGGTTCAAGGCGAGCACGCGGTGCGAAGGGATGCTCTTGACCGCGCAGGTGAACTTGTAGTAGTTGCGGTAGACGGTGTCTTCGGGGTCTTTCTTGGCGGCCTCCGAGCACACGTCGCCGCACTTCATGGCATAGTCGCGAAGCGCCCCGCGCACGGCGGCGTCGTCGGAAATATTCTCGGCGATAATATCCCCCGCGCCCGCAAGAGCTTCTTCCGCCGAAGAGACGCCCTTCTCTTCGTCGATATACTCCTTAGCCGCCTCTTCGGGGGCGGGGCAGTCCTTCTCCTGCGCGAAGAGCAAAAGCGCGAGCGGCTCCAAGCCCTTTTCGCGGGCGATGGTCGCGCGGGTGCGCCGCTTCTGCTTGAAGGGGCGGTATTCGTCCTCGACGGCGGCGAGCGTTTCCGCACTCTCGATGCGGGCGCGGAGCTCTTCCGTGAGCTTGCCCTGCGCCTCGATGGAAGAGAGTACTTCCTTCTTCCGCTCTTCGAGATTGCGAAGGTATTGCAGGCGGTCGGCAAGGGTGCGGATGGTCTGATCGTCCATCGTGCCGTGCATCTCCTTGCGGTAGCGGGCGATGAAGGGCACCGTGTTGCCTTCATCGAGGAGGGTGACGACGTTTGAGACGTGTTCCTCTTGTTTATCGAGCTCTTTTGCGAGCGCTTTGATGATATCCATCTCGTTCTCCGTTGCCCTTTCGGGCGAAAGTGTGATACGCTTATTCTATCACAACGCGCGCAAATTTACAAGCAAACGAGGCGGCCTTACAAAAATAGGAGGCCCGAAGGCCTCCCGTACGGAGAATATGCTCCTCAAAGGAGCAGGAGAAGGATGCTCGCAAATTGCAGGGCGGTACCCAAGATATCGAAGAGGTGCCACACCGAATGGAACCACTTCACTTTGCGGCCGAGCGCAAAGAAGACGATGCCGCCCGTATAGGCGATGCCGCCGCCAAGAAGCAGCCACAACGAGAGCGGGGAGATCGCCTCCATGAGGGGCGGGAACACGAGAAGAGCGAGCCAGCCCATCGTAAAATACAGCGCCATCGAGATGCCCTTGACGACCTTGTTGTTCATGGCAACGGCGTTCATCGCAATGCCGACGAGCGCGCACAGCCACTCGACGAGGAGCACCCAAAAGCCCACCGCCGTGCCGTGGAGCGCGATCATGCAATAGGGCGTATAGGTCCCCGCGATGAGGAGATAGATGGTGCAGTGATCGAAGATGCGGAAGACGCCCTTGGCGCGGCCGTCAGGCAGAGCGTGATAGAGCGCGCTCATCGTATAGAGGATGACGATGCTCGCCCCGAAGACGGAGACCGCCGCCATCGCCGAAGGGTCGGGATAGGCGAAAAAGAGCGTCACGCCCCACGCGATGAGCCCGAAGAGCGCCCCCGCAATGTGCGAAACGGCGTTGAAGATCTCCTCGCCCTTTGTATAGAAGGAACTGAAGAACCCCTTCTTTTGCATTCCCGCGCCGAGCGCGCCCGCTGCCGTCTGCTGCATATGAGCCTCCTTTCCGCGCCGCCCGCCTTGCAAAGGGGGTGCGCCCTGTTTTGTACGCTCTCAGTATATGCCCGGGAAGGCCCCGCTGTAAACCCATTCTTTGCATTCCGCACGCTACTCCTTCTGCGCCCCTTTCTATCCTCAAAAAGAGGGCTCTACCGCACAAAAAAGCCGCTCTATCCTGAGTAGAGCGGCCCGCGAAAGGCAAATTTCGGCCGATATATCCCTTGAAAAGCCCGTTCTTCGCCTCCTACAGCCTGAGGCGCCGCAGAACTGCCATGAGCGGGCGGAAGAGCAGGAACACCGTCAGGAGGGCGCACGCGCACTGCATCGCCATCGTCGGAAGGGAGGCAAGAAAGTAGGCGAACGCCGCCTCCTTCGTATAGCCGTAGAAAAGGGGCGTCACAACGTCGTCAAGCAGGGTAAAAAGCGCCGTAAACAGGACGGAAAGCGCCGTCACAAACAGCTGCGTTTTGAGATCGGCACGGCGGCGGAGCGCATTCCCCAAGATCCCGAAACAGGCGGCAAAGAGCGGATAATAAAGGAGATAGAGCATGACGACGTTGGGGAAAAACCCGAAAAGAAGGCAGCGTAGAAGAGAGAAGGCGACGGCGGAGAGCACCCCGCACCTCACGCCGAAGCGATAGGAAAAGACGAGGAGGAGCACAGTGACGACCTCCACCCCCTTGACGAACCAGAGCGCGTACTGCGCGCCCAGAAGGAGAGCTGAGAACACGGCGGCGACCGCCACATACCCCGCGCCCCGCAAAGCGCGCTGCTTTTTCTGCGCCGACCCTGTTTTTTCGGAGGCAGACCTATCTTCCCCCGTCATTTCCTGCACGGACGCCGACCGCGCCCGTTCTTCCCTGCGTTCCATCAGATGCCGAAGCTCTCAAACGCCCAAATGTAGAGGCAGCCTTCCTTGACGACGAGCTCCCCCGCGCCCAGCACGGCGGAGCCCAGGACTTCGCCCTCATATTCGAAGGTGCCCCACTGCTCGTTGGCGTTCTCTTTGTCGCTCGTGTAGAGCATCCAATAGCTCGACGCCGTCTGCCCGGTGCCGTTGATGTTCGTTATCATGCCGTCCTCTGCCGTAAAGACGAGCGCACCCTGCCTCCCGAGCTCCTCCATGACGGCAAGGAGCGTCTTTCCGCCGTGTTCCGCCGATACCCGGATGACGACGGTATTTTCGTCTGCCGTGACGGGCGACTTTTTGCAGCCCGCGAGCGCAAAGAGCGCAAAGAGCGCAAGGACTGCCGAAATGAGGGAGACAAGGGAAAGCAATTTCTTTTTCATAAAAACCTCTTCTGCCGCTTTGAAGCGGCTTATTTTTCAAGCGAGGCAGCAAAAAACGCGCCCCTCGGGCGCGCCAAAAGAACGCACGGCTCTTTTTCTCCTGCTGCCCGAGATCGCCGCGCGTTCCGTCGGGGCAGGCGATCGGACTTTCACCGTAATGGCTGTTGCGGCGGATTTTCACCGCGCTTCCCCTGCTCTCTGCCCCTCCCGCGCCTTTCGCGCGGGCAGCAACTCCCGACGGATATTTTTTTTCTCTATTGTAAGAGGTGCGCCGTCCCTTGTCAAGCAAATGAAGGGCGCGGCCGCAAACGGGACGCAAACGGACAGCAAACGGACGCAGAGACGGACGGCAGCCGGGCGCGCCACCCGCGGAAGTTCCGCGGGCGGCGCGCCCCAAAACTTATAAAATATATTCGAGCTGACAGTCGAAGGGCTCCCTTTCGACGTGGCGCTTATCTTCCCACACCGCGTCGGTGCAGCCCAACGAGCGGTAAAAGACCTGCGTTTCGACGGCGGAATGGGCGGAGATATACAGCTTTTCCGCGCCGTGCTCCTTCGCCCAGGCGGCAGCCGCCTGAAAGAGCCTGCGCCCCACGCCCCGCCGCCGCCATTCCCGAGAGACGTGCAGCTCCGCAAGGTCGAGATACTCCCGCTTCTTCCCGAGGGGCTGCTTACAAACCGCCGCAAAGCCCACCGGCCTCCCTTCGAAGAACGCCGCCTGCACGAAGCCGCCGCTCTTTGCCGTCTCCTGCAATGCCTTGACAACGGATGCGCGTTCCTCCTCCGTCCAGTCGTCCGTAAAGGGATCGGGGCGCACCTCCCAGCCCTTCTCGCCGCGGCGGTAACAGAGCATGACCTCCTGCCGCCGCTCAAACCCGTCGAGGAACGAGGGCGCAATATCCTCCGCCGTCATATTTTTGTATTTGAGACATTCAGACTTCATTGATGACTCCTGCAAAGAGCGTCGTACCGTAACTGTCGGCGAGCACGAACCCGAACGCACGGTCGACAAGGAAATCTTCATAGACCTCCTCATACTCGTCGGGCCCCGCTGCGCCCGCGCCGGGAAGGACGAACACCGCCGCCCCTTCGATGCCCTTTCTGTCCACTTTGAGCTTTGCGATATGCTGCGCCTCGGTGCAATAAACGCCGCTCGTTTTGCCCGTGAGCGCGGAAAGATCGCTTTGCTCGCGGTCGAAGAGCTTTTCGATGCCGAACTCTTCTTTGAGAACGGGCGAAACGTCGCCTTCGTAGCCCCCTTCGAACTCGGGGAAGAGACAGCGCGTGTAGTAGCGGATGCGGTTTTCCTCGTCGGTCGCGTTCCAATCTTCTTTCGAGGAGACTTCGGCGATGTTCTGCGCCGTCATGACCTCGGAAAGGGAGACGCCGTCCTTCGGCACGAGGAAGGTGATGCGGAATCCGTGCATGGTGGAAGTATGATAGGAAGTATAAGTTTCCCCTTCATACGCTCTTCCCATGCCGTAGTCCCCCTGCAGAAGGCGGCGCAGCACCTCTTCGCCGCTGCCTTGCGTAAACACCCTTTCCTCCGTGCGGGCGATGTCGTCGCCGTACTCGTTCCAGGTGTCTTTCAAATACAGCGTATTGACGAGGGCGAACACCGTCTCGGGCGAAAGCGCAAGATCGGCGTCGATGAGGCCGTTCGTCTCGTCCTTGATATATTTGGAGAGCGCGCGGTTGGCGGCCTCGTTGTCATTTGCAAAATCGGCGGAGTAGCTGTTGCAGAAGTAGTCCTCGGCGAGCACGTCGAGCGTTTCCTCGACAAAGGGCGTGGACGCATCCAGCCAGATGCCGTTGCTCAGCGTGATGTCTCCTGTCTTGCCGAGTTCGCGGTTGAGCGAGCGCCAGAGAATGGAGATGCCCTCCCCGAGCGTCTCGTCCGTCACGCCGAGGGCGGAGAGGAGCTCTTCCTTCGTCTCCCCCGCGCTCGAAGCCGCCGCGAGGGCGAGCCCCATGTAGACGGAGACAGGCGAAACGACGGCGTTTTCCGTGCCCTCGCTTGCCGCCTCATATAGCGCGGCGGAGACAAAGCGCGCCGCGAAATCTTCCGCCCCTTGCTGCACGGCGATAAAATCCTCGTCCTGCCGCTCCGTGTAGGAGAAGTCCTCGGGTTCCGCCGCCGCACGAAGCAGCGTGCTCCTGCCCGCACACGAACTCATCAGAAGCATCGCCGCGCACAGCGGCACGCTGAAAGCTGCCATAAACTTGCGTTTCATGTCATTTCCTCCTTATTTTATTTCGTTGAGGTCAATGTCGAAGCAGAGCCGCACGCCGCCCGCTTCATAGACGCAGGAAAACGCTTCCGGCTCTTCTGTCGTTTCGGAAGGATCTTCTTCGGAGGGCGGATCTTCCTCGGAAAAAGGAGGATCGGAATGATCGGGCTCCGACCCTGCGGGCGCCCCCGCGGGCGCCCAGGCAATGGCGAGCGGCACGGCGACGATGCAGAGGGCTGCCGCCGAGAAAACGGGCACGAGCACCCGCCGCACGATGCGCTTTTTTTGCCGCTTTTTTTCCAGCTTTTTTACGACCGCCGCCGCAAGGCGTTCCTCTTCCTCTTCGCCGAGCGCGACCGCCGAGAGGGCTTTTTTGTATTCTTCAGGTTTCATCCTCTTCCTCCCAAATGATGCGAAGGCGCTTTCTCGCCCGCGAGAGCAGGATATAAACGGCGTTCTCCGAACGGCGGAGCAGCTTTCCGATCTCCTTTGCCGAATATCCTTCATAGTAGAAAAGATAAAGGGCATTGCGCTCGTCTTGCGGGAGCGCAAAGAGCGCTTCGAAGACGTCCTCCGCTTCCGAAGGATGCTCCCATGAAGAGGGCGGAGCGATGCGTTCGTCGAGGGGGAGCACCTTCCTTCGGGCAGATTTTATAACGTTTCTGCTCTTGTTGATCGTGACGCGGATGAGCCAGGCTTTCAAGTGTTCCTCGCTCTTGGGAAGAGGGCGCAAAAAGAGCGCGAGGAAAACTTCTTGCACGATGTCTTCCGACTCGGCACGATCGCGGGTATTCTGATAGGCGATCCGCATCACCATGTCGCCGTAGCGCCCGATGACGGAACGGACCGTCTCTTCGGAAATGTTCTGCATCTTCCTGCCCTCTTCACCTATAATACAACTCTGCGCCCGCAGACCTTTCACGGGTCTTTGCAAAATTTTGCGGCAAATGCTTTCCTGCCGCAGCGCATCCCTGTTCAGTATAGCACGTCCCGCGCCGCCGCACAAGCCCCTTTTTTGAAATTCCCCGAAAGGATCCGCGTTTCCGCCGACGCCCATATCATATAAAATATATGGAAATTTTACCTGCCCTCTTGACGAAATGCGTCGGATAAGGTAAAATAGAGACAGAATTTGTCACGCGGGTGGAGGAATATGGATCGTCTTGCCGATTTTGAGCCCCTCGAATACTACGAAAAGCACTTGAAAGACGCCATGGAGCGCAATGCGGAGCAATGCTTCGACGCGCTCGTGAAACGCTCGGGCATCGACCCCGAAAAGAACAGAGCGACCGTCGCGCGGTACAACAAGGAATCGGCGGAAGCGGAAGCGGCGGGAAAGAAGCTGGGCTCTTTCAAGGCGCTCAAGACCTTTCTCACCGTGCTCACCGTCATCGCCTTCCTTGCAGCCGTCATCCTCATCTTTGTCTACGCTTCGGACGGGGAAGGGTGGGCGCTGCTCCTGTTCGGCATCCTCTCGGCTCTTCTCGGCATCGGGCTCATCGTGCTCCTTGCCACCGTCATCAAGAAAAAACTCAAAGAGCGCGAAGAAAAGCACAAGAAGGAAGTGGAGGAGGCGAATGCCGTCTTAAAAGAGGCATACGACGAAATGGCGCCCCTCAACGCCCTCTTCACCTGGGGCATGACGCGCGAACTCGTCTTAAAGACGATGCCCGACCTCACGCTCGACGAACAGCTCGATGTCAGGCGGCTCGACCTTCTGGAACAAAAATACGGCTATATCCCCGACGGAGACAAGAACGTTTCCACCGTCTTTCTCCTTTCAGGTACGGCGGAGGGCAGCCCCTTCCTCTTTGAACGCCGCTTCCGCCGCACGATGGGCACCAAGACGTATGAGGGCTCCATCGTCATCCATTGGACGACGACGGAAACGGACAGCAAGGGCAATACCCGCACCGTACACCATTCGCAGACGCTGACGGCGACCGTCACCAAGCCCGCGCCTTACTATGGCTTTGAGACGCGCCTCATCTACGCCAACGAGGGCGCGCCCGAGCTCACCTTCTCGCGGCGGCCCGGCCACGCGGAAAAGCTCTCGGAAAAAGAGCGCGAAAAGAAGGTGAAGAAGGGCGCTAAGGAACTTCAGGACCGCACGGAGGATGCGATCAGCGAAGGGAAGCGCTTCACGGAACTTGCCAACACCGAATTTGAAGTGCTCTTCGGCGCGCTCGACCGAAACAACGAAGTGCAGTTCCGCCTCATGTTCACCCCGCTCGCCCAGCAGAATATGCTCGACCTTATCACGTCCGACAAGGGCTACGGCGACGACTTCTATTTCACCAAACAGGGGATGCTCAACATCATCAGCTCCGAGCACGCGCAGAACTGGCTCACGGATACCGACCCCGCCCGCTACCGGAGCTACGACCTCGAAGCTTCCCGCGCCGCCTTTGTCTCCTTCAACGCGGGGTACTTCAAGTCGATGTACTTTGACCTCGCCCCCGTGCTCTCCGTGCCCCTCTACCGTATGCAGAAGCCCGCGGAGTTCATCTACCGCGACGTCTATGACTTCAACTATACGAGCGGGGAGGCGGAAGTGCTCGCCAACCGCTTCCCGGCCGCCGTCTTTGCACCCGCAAACGCCAAGACGCAGACCATCTTAAAGGCGTCGCCCGTCCGCAAAGAAGGCAATACGGACAGCATTTCCGTCACGGCGCGCTCCTTCGACACCGTCGAACAAGTCGACTATGTGAACGTCTTCGGCGGCGACGGCAGATACCACGCCGTCCCCGTACACTGGATCGAATACATCCCGATCGAGCGCACGAGCGAGATGGCTCTGAAGCGCATCGGCGGCACCCGCGAGGCGTTCGAAGGGCAAAAGAACGGCGCATTCGGCGATTTTGTGCGCCGCTATACCGAGAGCGCTCCCGCCTTCTCGGACGGGCTCGCGGCATTCCCGCTCACGAGCGGCTCCCTCGCCGCAGGGGCAGACAGCGAACTTTCCGCCATCCTCGGTCTGAAAGAGACCGCGGCGGCAGGGGCGGCGATCTTCACGGGCATCGCGGCGGCAGAAGCGGCGGCAGACGAACTCGACCGCGCCGAAGCCGCAGCAAGAAGCAACGAGACGCAAGCTGGCGCCGCAGAGGCGCAGGGCGAACCCGCACGGCAAGCCCCCGAAGCCGACGAGGAGCCCGCGGAAGCGGCTGCGGCGGACGAGGCGGCAGAGCCCGCAGAAACGGCAGCGCCCGAAAGAAACAAAACGGCTCCGACGGCAGATGCCGAAGAGAAAGAAAAATCAAATCAGGAGGAAACATAAATGGCAAACGAACTCGACGAACTCACCGGTCCCGTCAACGGACAGGGACGCGACGTCAACGTCATCGAGAAGCAGATCCCCGTCAAGACGGGCGTCGGCTCGGTGATCTTCGAGGTCATCCTCTGGATCCTCGGGATCATTCCCGGCGTCATCTTCCTCTTCATGAAAGTGAAGGCGGGCAACTACCTCTCGCAATTGCAGCAGAAGATCCAGCACGACGCTTCGCAGATCGACAACTATCTCGAACAGCGCGTCGTCATCCTTCAGAACTGCGCGCGTCTCCTCGATAAGGCCATCGACCTCGACAAGACGACGATGACCCAGATCGCGGCGTACCGCTCGGGCGCGGCGCCCGGCGACGACGGCGCCCGCAACCAGGTGGCGCAGCAGCTCGACGCGGTGGGCAGGAGCATCAACCTCGCCTTCGAGAACTACCCCGACCTCAAGGCGCACGCGGAGATCGCCGACGCCATGCAGCAGAACGCCTATCTCCAGAAGGAGATCACGGCGGCGCGCGAACTCTACAACGACACCGTCAACGTGTGGAACCGCGACATCTTCGCATGGCCCACCAAGATGATCGTCGCCTCCAAGCGCGGTTATACGACCCGCATCCCCTTCACCGCCTCGCAGGAAGTGAAGGAACAGGCGCGCGGCGTATTCTTCTGAGAAAAACGCGATCCCGAAAGGGGGGCGCCCGACGGCAAAGCCGTCGGGCGCCCCCCTTTTACAAAAAAAGGCGTTTCCGTGCCAAAATGCGCCCCTCATTTGCTTTACATTCCGAAGGCGCGGTGCTATAATGCACGGCGGAAATTCAAGGGGCGGTTCCGCCCCGAAGGAAATACGGCCGTGAATTGCGATCTCACCGTGGGAAAGCCCCAAAAGGTATTGCTCTTTTACATCCTGCCCCTTCTGGGCAGCGCGCTCTTTCAGCAGTTTTATACGCTTGCCGATACCATCATCGCGGGCAAATTCGCAGGGCAGACCGCCCTCACCGCCATCGGCGCCTCCAACTCCATCGTCAATATCCTGATGGCGGTGGCGCTCGGCGCGAACGCGGGCTGCGCCGTACTCGTTTCGCGCTATTTCGGCGCAAAAGAGCACGCGAAAGTCAAGTCTGCCATCACGACGGCGCTCCTCTCCTTCTTCGTTTTGAGCTGCGTGCTGCTCCTTGCGGGCGTGCTCTCCTGCGGACCCGTTTTGGAGGCATTGAAAACACCCGAAGCGGCGATGGAGGACTCCGTCACCTACCTCAACATCTACTATTACGGGCTGCCCTTCCTCATCCTCTACAACCTCGGCACGGGCATCTTCTCGGCGCTCGGCGACAGCAAGACCCCCTTCCTCTTCCTCGTCGCATCCTCGCTCGCGAACATCTTCCTCGATTGGGTGATGGTGAAGCCCTGGGGCGTTGCGGGCGTCGCGTGGGCGACCTTCCTCGCACAGGGCGCGGCGTGCCTCCTCACCCTCTTCTTCGTCTACCGCCGCCTCAAGGGCTTCGTGAGCGAAGAAAAAGCGCCCCTCTTTTCGGGAACGCTCTTAAAGACGCTGCTCCTCCTCTCCATCCCCGTCATTTTGCAGAACAGCTTTGTTTCGGTGGGCAACCTCGTCATCCAGGTGCGCATCAACGAGCTCGCGAATGCGGAGGGCATCGGCATCACCTCGGGCTTTACTTCGGGATTTAAGCTGCTCGTCTTTTCGACGACCTGCTTCAACGCCTGCGCCACGGGGCTCACCAACTATGTTTCGCAGAACTTCGGCGCAAACAAGTTCCACCGCATCCGCCAGGGGTTCTTGTGGGGACTTCTCATCTCGACGGCGCTCACCGCCTGCTTCGTTGCCGTCACCATGCTGGCGGCGACCCCGCTCGTCTCCCTCTTCATGCCGGGCGGCGAGCAGGACACGGCGCTCGCCCTTGCAACCGGCGTCGAGTACATCCGCCTCACGGCGCCCTTCTTCTTCGTCGTCAACGTCAAGATCATGGCAGACGCAACGGTGCGCGGCTGTAACGGGAATGTCGGCTTTATGGTGAGCACCTTCTCCGACCTCATCCTGCGCGTCGTGTTCGTCTTCCTCCTCACCCCCTTCATGGGCTTTACGGGCGTGGGCTTGGCGTGGGACATCGGCTGGACGCTCGGCACCGCCATCGCGCTCGCCTTCTACTTTGCGATCCCCTGCCTGAAAAAGCGCAATCTCAAAAAGTACGACAAGGACGACCGCCTGCTTTCCGCCGCCGCATAACGCCTGCGGACGGCGCGTCCGTCTCTTCTTCGCGCGTTCCCGCTTGCCCGCGGACAGCGCCCTTCCTTTCAAATTTCATCTCAAAAATGCGATCGGACGCCGTGTTTCGGCGTCCGATCTTTTCTATCCGAACGATCCCCCCCTAAAAGAGCTCGTCAGAGCTGCAAAATATCTGCAAACGTACGGATGGGCATGTCCGTCTTTGCATAGTGTGCGGCGGGGCCGATGCCGACCGTCGTAAAGCCGCCCGCGCAGCCCGCATCGATGCCCGCTTCGGCATCCTCGACGACATAGCACTCCTCGGGGCGCAGCCCGAGGAACTCCGCCGCTTTGAGGAACACTTCGGGATCGGGCTTGGAATGCGTGATGTTGTTGCCGTCCGATACGGCGTCGAAATACTTTGCCATATCGGTGCGCTCCAGGATGAGAGGCGTGTTCTTGGAGGACGAGCCGATCGCGAGCCTGTACCCGCGGCGGCGCAGCTCGTCGAGCGTCGAACGCACCTCCTGCGTGATGTCCGAAGGCGTCATCCCCTTGAGAAAAGTGCGGTACAGCTCATTCTTCTCCTCGGCAAACGCCGCCTTCTCCTCCTCGGAATAGCTCGCGCTGCCGAGAGAGAGGATGATCTCCAGGCTCGCCATGCGCGAAACGCCGCGCAGCCTGTCGTTGACGTTCTCGTCGAACGGGATGCCCAGCCTGTCCGCGAGCGCCTTCCACGCCCGGAAATGATACTTGTCGGTAAAGCACAGGACGCCGTCAAGATCGAAAATAAACGCCTTTTTCATATCACACCTCCACCTTTCCGATGCCCTCTTTGAAGCGTTCGTAGCCTTCCTTTGTCACGCCGTACATGGGCAGCCGGACCATGTCGTCGAGACACTGCACGGTAAATTCCTCGTTCTCGCTCGTGACGAGCGCATAGGTGGCGGGCAGGCATTCCCTGAGAAGCTCCGCCGCACGCTCGTCGGCGAGGATGTCGCACAGCCGCGACGCCGTGGAATAGGGATGCAGCACGTCCTCCGTCGGGCAGTATTCGAAGACGTGCCTGCCCTCTCCGACGAGGAAGGGCTCTTTGCCCGAAAGGGGCAGCTCCACGAGGGCCGAACAGCCGTGCGGCACGACCGCCTCTATCCTGCACATCCCCTCCTCGATCCGATAGCGGCAGGTGTAGTCGCCGTAGATGCTCGCATAGGTAAATTCGCACTGCCTGACCTTTCCGGTGAACACGGGGGCGATCTTTGCCCGCCTCCACCCGTCGCCGAGGGGCTGCAGGCCGCCGATGTAGGCATAGACGGCCTCTGCGACCGAGCCGTAGGCGTAGTGATTGAGCGAATTCATGGCGATGCCCGTGATGTTCCCCTCGCCGTCAACGGAATTCCAGCGTTCCCAGACCGTCGTCGCGCCGAGGCCGATCTCATAGAACCAGCCGGGGTACTTTTCATTGAAGAGGATGCGCAGCGCCTCCTCCTTCATCCCGTGGTCGAAGAGCGTTTTGACCATCAGCGGAGCGCCCGCGAAGCCGCACTTGATGCGGTAGAGGTCGCGCATGAGCCTGTCGCGGAAGCCTTCCTTCAGCTTCTCGAGATCGGGATACAGCCCGAACCGGAGCGCAATGATGTACGCCGCCTGCGTATCGAGCGCCAGCCTGCCCGTCGCCGTGAAAAATTCGCGGCGGATCGCCGCCCCGATCTCTTCTGCGAGCGCGCCGTACTGCCGCGCTTCTTCCTTCTCCAGCTCTTCGGCCGCTTTGGACAGGATGGTCACGGCATAGAAGTAGTACGCCGAGCGGAGGAAGACGTCGTTGGTCCCGCCGCGCATGCTCTGCGGGCAGATGCCGTCCTGCGCGAGCCAATCGCCGAAGGTAAAGGGCTGCGTCAGAAGATGCCCGTCCCCGCGTTCTTCGTCGCCTGCGATCAGCAGATCGACATAGCGCTTCATGGCGGGGTAGTGCTCCGAAAGCAGCTTTTTATCGCGGTAGGTGCGGAAGAGCTCCCACGGCACGATGACGCCCGCATCCGCCCAGATCGCACCCCCGTGCCCCGCACAGCCCTTGAGCGAGGGCGAATACATCGGGAAGTCGCCGCCGTAGTAGGTGTTCTGGTCGTACATCATATCGGCCATGAACTTTTTGTAAAAACCGTATGCCTCGCCGTTATAGTTGGCGGTGGAGGCAAACACCTGCGTATCCGCCGTCCAGCCGAGGCGTTCGTCGCGCTGCGGGCAGTCGGTCGGAACGTCGATGAAGTTGCTCATCTGGCCGTAACGCACGTTCTCGATGAGGCGGGCGAGCTTGGGATGGCTGCACGCAAAGGAGGCCGTGCGCTGCATGGAAGAAGAGAGATAGCGCGCGGTGAAATCTTCGGGCGCCCATGCGCCGTCGCACTCCACTTTTGCATAGCGGAAGCCGTAGAAGGTGAAGAGCTGCTCCACCGTCTTCAATGCGCCGTCGGAGATATACTCGTACTCTGCCCGGGCGGAGCGCAGATTGTCGCGGTAAAAGCAGCCGCCCTGCAGGATCTCGCCGAATTGCAGCCTGAGCTTCTGCCCCCGCTTGAGCCTGCTCGAAAAGGAGACGATCCCCGCGCTGTTCTGCATGAAATCGAGCACCTGTTCGCCGCGGGGCGTGACGATGAGGCGGGGCTTGCGCTCCTCATATACGCGGATGCCGCCGCCGGGATCGGGCACCGTCTTCCGGGCGCAGCTGCCCGTCCGGGCGGGCGAAAATTCGAGTTTGCGCGTGTCGTCGCGCCATTCGCCGTCGTAGATGCCGCCGTCCGTGACATACCCTTCGGAGACCTGCCAGCTCTCGTCCGTCACGATCTTCTGCACGCCGTCGAAGGAGAGCGCGGCGTTCAGGCAATATTCGCTGCCCCAGGTATTGCCGCCGTGGCCGTCGATGCCGAACCGCCCCTTGTACCAGCCGTTGCCCAGCCAGACTTCGAGCACGTTTTCCCCCGGGACGAGGAGTTCGGCGATGTCATACGTCTGATAGCGGACGCAGTCGTCGTAGTCGTTCATGCCGGGCGTCAAAAAGCGGCTGCCCACCCTGCGCCCGTTCAGAAAGGCGGCATACAGCCCGAGCCCCGCGACGGTGAGCGCCGCCCGCCCGTATGCGGGGAGCGCCGTGAACGCCTTGCGGAAAACGGGGCAGTTCTTCTGCGTCACGAGCCAGCGATCGCCCAGCGGTTCGGCGGTCACAAAATCGAGTTCGGCGGTATCGCCGCAGTCGCTGCATACGGAGATGCGGTACTCCACACCCCCCTTCAGGGGGAAGTCGAGATAAAAGGACGTGATGTCGTCGAGGCCGAGGCTGTATGTTTCGAGCACCCCCGCCTTACAAAAAAGGGAAAGCGTAAACCGCTCTCCCCTCCTTGCCTTGAACGAGATCATCACATTTTGAGGGTCCACGCCGAACACTTCGGCGCTCCTGTTGATTTTCAGATCGTAAATGTTCATATCGCAGTCCATGTCGGTATTATAATTCGGTATTATAATCTGGTATCCCATTTCCCGCAGAACGCATCCACGGGGGAGACGCCCGTAAACGCGCTCCTTCCGAGCAGCTTTTCGAGCAGGGCGCGGAGGACAGGTTCCGTCCCGCCGTAGGTGTTGATATACGTCTTGACCCTCGGCATATCGAGGAGGTGATAGGGATTTTCCAGCGAAACGGCGATGGTCGGCACGCTGTGCATATAGACGGGTACGTCAGCCCCCATGGGCTCCGCCCACTCGATGCGCACGACCGTCTGATTGGACTTGGTGGCGAGCGAGACGAGATAGAGGATAAGATCGTACTTTTCCGTGATGTCGCTGACGGGAGCCGCCATGCCCTCCCAGCCGCCGCCCGGCACAAATTCGGTGACTTCAAACCCGGCTTCGCGGAGCATATCGATGAAACGCCCGCAGGCGCCCGACGTGATGCCTGTGCCGACGGCGCTTGCCTGCCCTTCCTTTTTGTAGACGAGCACGCGCCTGTACTTTTCGGGCGAGACGGGCAGCACGCCCTTCTCCTCCTTGACGAGCGTGATGCTCTTTTCGGCGACCTCCCGCGCCGTTGCGGCGTGTTCCGGGCAGCCGACGACTTTGAGCGCGCGCTCCCGATCGGGCAGGTTGTCCTTTTTATGCAGGCCGAGCGAAGCTTTCAGCGCCAGGATGCGGGTGACGGCTTCGTCGAGACGTTCGCGGGTGATGACGCCCTCCTCCACGCCCCTTCGCATGAAGCCGAAGTCCTCTTCGAGGTTCTTGGTGAAGAGGAACATATCGCAGCCCGAGGCAATGGTGAGCGGCACCGCCCTTTCGCGGGGCATCACCGTCCCCATGCCCGCCATCGTGGACGAGTCGGTGACGATCAGCCCGTTGAAGCCGAGCTCGCCGCGCAGCAGCCCGTTCAGAAGTTCGGGCGCGATCAGCCCGGGACGGATATCCTCGTCCTTCAGGGAAGGATCGAGCCGCTTCGACCAGGCGGGCTGCATGATATGCCCGACCATCACGGTCTTGGCGCCCGCTTGGATGGACGCCTTGTAGGCGGCGCCGTACGTCTTCGACCATTCCTCGCAGGAAAGCGTGTTGACGGATGCCAGAAGATGCTGATCCCGCTCGTCGACGCCGTCGCCCGGGAAATGCTTGATCGAAGCGGCGATGCCGTGCTTCTGCACTTCCTCCACATACGCCTTACCGAAGGCCGCGACGAGGGCGGGATCGGAGCCGAAGGTGCGCGTGTTGGTGATGGGGTTGTGATAGTTATAGTCGATGTCGATGATGGGTGCAAACGCCCAGTTGATGCCGAGTGCGGAGGCCTCTTCCCCGATGATCCGGGCAAGTTCCGAGGCATAATGCACATCGTGCGTGGCGGCGATCCCCATCTCGCACCCGACGCGCGTTCCCGTCGTACAAGCCTGGTTGAGGCCCGCTTCGAGGTTGGCGGCGATGAGCATGGGGATCTTGGCGTTGGACTGCAGCCGCGTGACCGTATTGCACAGCTCATCGAGGCTCATCGTCCTCGTCATGACGCCCCCGACTTTGAGACCGCCCGCAAGATATTTGAGGTAGTTTTCGTCGTCGGTATAGGTGATGAGGCAGAACAGCTGCGCGATCTTCTCCTCCTCGGTCATGGCGCAAAGCGTTTCGTTCACCCATGCGGCGTCTTCATCGGAGAGGTAAAAGGGACAAGCTTTCAGATCAGGCATTGGATTTTTCCTTCTTCGTTTTCAGAATGAGTCTTTCAAAGAACGCTTTCAGATCTGCCGACTTTGCAGAAAAAGCATAGAAGCCGAGCATGAACATCCCGAAGATGATCTGCTGCCAGCCGCCCGAACCGACGCCGAGGCAGTCGAGCCCGTAGTTCATGAATTCCATGCCGACGGCGGCGACGACGATGCCGATGGCGTCGATCGAAGCGGAGCCGAGGAACATCCCGATGAACACGGGCACGATGTACGAAAAGAGGATGCTCGAGGTGGACAGGTTGGACTGTGCGGCGATGGTGTTCTGCGACGTATAGATGAGAGCGCCCAGGCCGAGCAGCACGCCCGTGACGATGTAGGTGACGTAGATGCTCTTGGTCTCGTTGATGCCGATGTTGGAGGCGATCTTCTGGTTGCCCGCAAGCAGTTTGCTGCGGCGCCCCTCCGTCGTGAAATAGCTGTAGAAGATGAAGAGGGCGACCGCGATCAGAAGCGGGATGAAGATATAGGGCACCGTGCCGAAAATGGCGAGCGATGTGGTGGAGATGATGCTGATCCCCGCGCCGTTGTTGATGACGTACGTCAAAGATTCGTAAAAGAGCGTTACCGCGATCGTGCAGATGATGATCGGCACGCGGGAAGCGACGTAGGCAGAGGCCGTAAATACGCTGAACACGACGCCGATGACGATACAGAGCACGAGCATGAGCCATGCGCTGTTGCCGGCATCCCTCGCGATGAGCGCGGCGATAAGGCCGGTCAGGATCATGGTGGCGCCGCCCGAAAAGTCGAACCTGCCGTTCTTGAACTGCAGATAGATCGCCATGGCTATGATGGTCGTCAGCGAAGCGTCGCGCATGACCTGCATCACCATCGTCGAGCTGGCATATAGGTTCGCCTTGCCCGCAACGGCGGTGATGATCATCATGACGATGAACATCGCAAGGGGGAAGGCGATCGTCAGCCCCGTCTTTTTTATAATAGTCATTCCTTTTGCTTTATTCATGGCAGCACCTTTTGCAACTTTTCATCCCCGGCAGGCAGGCGCCTGCCTGCCGGCCGGAGCGAAATAGAGGAAACGCGGAAGGTTCCGCAAGGATAGGAAACGGTCAGGCGTTTTCGCGGAGAGCCTCAATGGTAAGCCCTTCCATCGCAGCCTTCAGCTTGGCATAGGTGCCGCCGTTGGCTGCAAGCAGTTCCTTTGCTTCGGAGGGCTTGATCATCGCCTTGCTCGCATCGCCCGTATAGTAGATCGAATTGGTCTTGATGAGATCGACGTCCGCCGAGGTCTGAACGATGACCTGTCCGCAGTCGAGGCGCTCTGCAACATCGGGCTGATCGGCAAAGACATTGTCGGAGATCTTGTTCATGAGGAGCACGATGGGATAGAGCACGGACTCGACGGAGCAGTAGACCATCTCCTGGATGCACTGATTGCCCCTGTCGCCGAAGTTGTTGAGGATATCGTCGTTGACGGACATCCCCGCCGTATAGAGCTTGATGTTCGTCTTATTATTGGCGACGAGCGTGGGATAGATGAAATCGGTGCCGGCGCAGATGGAGAAGATGGCGTCGATATCCGAATTCTGCGTGAGATAGGTCGCATCGAGGGGCGCGAACATGAGCTCGATGGTATCCTTCAGCGCGACCTGGTCGTCGGGATTTTCTTCGTTCCATTCGGCGACGACTTCGCGGAATGCCGTATCCATCCACGCCTGTTTGGGGAAGGCAAAGGAGGGGAACTTGACGATGCCGATGTTCCTGTAGCCGTCGGCGATCATGCGTTCGGCGACGCTTGCGCCCCAGGCGCTGCCGTCGTTCTTGCCGTCGCACGCCGTGCCGAGGAAGTTGGGATGCGTCTTCACGGTATCGTAGGTCACATCATACGAATTGAGATAGCCCGCGACATAGACGCCCGCCTCTTCGCACTCGTCGAGGATCGCCTCGGTCGCGGAGTCCATCGTCAGGATGAGCCCCCGGCAGCCGGAAGAGATGAGCTCCTGCGCGGCGGAGAGGTTGGTCGCCTCATCCGTCTGGCTGAGCGCCTTCTGCACAAATTCCACGCCGAGCTCTGGCTCGAGGGCATCGAGATAGTTGGTGAGCGCGATCGCGGCTGCGCCCGTCGTCTCATAGACGCCCACGCCGATCTTGATCGTACCGCCGCTTTCGGCGCACGCCGTCATGGAGGCGCCGATACCGACGGACATAGCCACCGCACAGGTCAGAGCGACTGCTTTTTTGCCAAACTTGTTCATGTTGAATATCTCCTTATCAATAAATTTTTTTAATATGTTTTCGCCCGACAGGCGATAAGACCAAATCATCTCGGATAGTATCCGCTGTTGTCGCGGCAGCTGAGCACGACGACCACGAGGAAGACGATCGCCTTGACGAGGTTGACGAGATTCATCTCAACGCCCGAAAGGAGAAGGCCGTTGGAGAGCAGCACATAGGTGACCGAACCGATGACGGCGCAGCGCACCTTGGAACGGGTGCCGCCCGAAAGAGGCATTCCGCCGAGGATGAGGCAGAGCATGATGTCCATCGCATAGCCCGACCCCGTGCCGCGGCCGCCCGAGCCCGTGCGGGCGAGCAGGAAGACGGAACCGACCGCCACACACACGCCGAACACCATGTAGGCGATGACCTTCCACTTGGTCGTGTTGACCCCGCACTGCGACGTCGTGAGTTCGTTGGCGCCGATGCCCTTGGTGTACTTGCCGAGCTTCGTGAAGTTGAAGAGGTAGAACACGATGGCGCCGACGAGCACCATCGCCCCCGCCATGACCCACGTTTCGGTGAAGAAGTCCATGTCGAGCGAAGTGCTGATGGTATTGCTGCCCGTGCTCTCGATGAGCAGGTACTGGATGCCGCCGAAGATGAACATCAGAAAGAGCGAGGTGACGATGGACGGCAGCCTGAGCCACACCGCGACGGCGCCGTTGAATGCACCGCAGGCGAGCGCCATCGCAAGGATGACGAGGAAGGCGAGCAGCAGCGAGCCGGTGGCGTTGACGATCATGATCATCAGCAGCACATATACGCCCATCTGCGAGCCGAGGCTGACATCCATATAGCCCATCGCATACACGAATACCGCGCCGAGCGAGATGATGACATACATCGTGACCTGCTCGATGACGATACCCACGTTGTAAGATGACCACAGCCTGCCGTTCGAAGTGATGCTGAAGATGATGACGCACAGCACGAGCCCGGCAACGGAAAAGATGTCGTAGACGTGATCCCTTGCGAACCCGAGCGCCTTTTTCAGCCATTCGGGCATCGATTTCACTTGCTTGGTATTTTCCATGATTCGCTCTCCTTAGATCATACTGCCGATGATATCGGTCTCCTGCAGGTCGGGGCTGCGCATGAACTCTCCCGTCACTTCGCCGTCCTTCATGATCATGATCTTATCTGCCATGCCAATGAGTTCGGAGAGCTCTTCGGAGATGAGGATGATGGCCTTGCCGTCCCGCTTCATCTGAGCGATGAGGGCGTACATCGACTGCTTGACGCCGATATCGACGCCGCGCGTGGGACAGTCCATGATGAGCACGTCGCTGTCCTTCGCCGTCCACTTCGCAAAAGAGACTTTCTGCTTGTTGCCGCCCGAGAGCGTGCTCACGTTCTGGCGCACCGTCTTGCACTTGACGGCGTACTTCCCGGCCTCGTTCGTGACCATCCTGTTTTCCTTGACGGGATCGATGAAGGAGAAGCGGGAAAGTTCGTCGTACGAGGGCAGCGCGATGTTATAGCCGATGGGTGCGGAAAGGATGAGCGCCTCGGTATCGCGGTTCTTGCTGACGTAGCCGATGCCGCTGCGGATCGCCTTCAGAGGGCTGTCGATGACTTTGCCGCCGCGCACCACCTGCCCGCCTTCAAGGCGTTCCAAACCGAACCCCGCCCGCCCGATCAGGCGCATCCCGCAGTCGGAGAGCCCGCCGAAGCCCAGGATCTCGCCCTTGTGCAGCTGTAAGCTGAAGTGTTTGATGGGGCCGACGGACACATCCTTGAATTCGAGGGCGACTTCCTCGAGATGGGAGGTATCGTAGTCTTCGCGGTAATACGCGTTGCCGATGTCGCGGCCGACCATCATAAACCTGATCTTTTCGACGAGCTTTTCGCGCTTTTCTTCGTCCTTCGCCTGCGCGAGCTCCTCCTCGTCGAGCGTTCCGATGATGTTGCCGTCGCGCAGCACGGTGAGCGTCGTACACTGCTCGAGGATCTCGTCCATATCGTGGGAGATGAACACCACCGTCCTGCCCCTGTCGGCCAACGAGTGCATGAGCTTGTAGAGGATCTGCCTGCCGTCGAGAGAGAGCGCCGTCGTCGTTTCGTCCACGACGAGAATGACGGTATCTTCGGTAACGCAGCGCACGATCTCCACGAGCTTTCTGTCCTCAAAGGTGTAGTTCGCGATCTGATCGGACGCCTTGATGCGGCCGAGCCCGAACGAATCGAGCAGCTCCTGCGCCGCGGCGTTGAGCTTCTTCATGTTGATGACGCCGAACTTACCGAACTCTGACAGCCTGCCCGCAAATATGTTCTCCGCCACGGTACAGCCCGCCACGGTATTTGCCTCCTGCAGGATCATGCAGACGCCCTTCTCCTGCGCCCAAGCCATGGAGAGCGGCTTCCACGGCTCGCCGTTGTACTTCATCTCGCCGCTCGTCGCCTTCTGCATCCCCGCCATGATAGACGTGACGGTGGACTTGCCGCTGCCGTTTTCGCCGACAAGCCCGCGTATCTCGCCCGGATAGAAATCGAGGTCGACATCTTTCAGTGCGACCGTGGGGCCGAAGTGCTTGTTCATGCCCCTGATCTCCATAACTGCTTGCTTTGCCATTCCCGTCTCCTTTCAAAAATTAAGTTTGCTTGCCGTTTGCGACGTTGTTATACTACAAATTCGCGACAAGGTATATCATGTTTCTACTATTTTTGTCGAGATTCTTGCCGAAATTATATTGATAAGTAACTTTTTTTGTGATATTGTATCTTGCAGCTGCCAAACGCGTTCAGAATTTTCGCAAACGGCGACGGACGGCGCCGCGATGCCGCCTTTTTGTAGCTTGCGCCCGATCTCCCCTTTGTATTCCCGCCCTTCCGCGCAAATATCATTTTTACCATATTGTTGAAATATGCCCCCATTTCATGACAAATCTTGCCAAATATGCTATAATATGGGTGCCGGAGTACGGCACGGCAATATGATAGGGAAAAAGGGAAAAGATGATGAAGGAAAATCCGGTGATCTCGGACAAAACGATGCTGCAGTATGTTTCGATGAATCTGAACTGCGACCTGTGCATCTGCGGCGCAAGGGGACAGGTGCGGATGGTGGAAAATCCGTATATCCCCGCGCCCTTCCGCGCCGCCGAGAAGGACGCCTCGCTCTCGGAACAGGCATCCGCCCTTGCAAAGAGCGGTCAGCCGACCATCTTTCGGCGCAGCAAGAAGTACTTCTTCGGCGTCGTGCCCTTCCCGGACGGGGAGGGAGGCGGGTATATCCTGCTCGGGCCGGTGCGCTTCATGCTCGGGACGACAGTCAACCACCGCTTCGATGACAGCCGCGACGAATACGATATTTTCACGCCCATCCTGCTTTCGCAGTTTTGCCTTGCCATTTTGTTTTTATACGAGCGGGCGACCGGGGTCAAGATCACGCTCGAGACCTTCTTTACCGAAAATTTCATCGACAAAAAGATCGAAGAAGCCCTGCAGAACGAGGCGACCAGGATCAGGCTGACCTACAGCGAGGAGCTGAGCGGCCATCACACGCCCGAACGCGTCAAACGGCTGATGGACTGCGTGCGCACGGGCAACCTTGAGATGGTGGTCGATGCCGCGCAGGAGAATATGCGGGGCGGCGCAGGTATCACCTCGCCCGACGAGCTGCGCAATTCCAAAAATATGTCCATCGCGGGCATCACCAACATCACCAACGCCGCGATCGACGCAGGCGTACAGTATGAGCTCGCATATGCGCTCTCGGACGTTCTGATCTCCAAGATCGAGCAGGCGGACAGCCTAAACAAGGCGTGGCAGCTTTACACGCAGGCGTGCATCGACTTTACCAAACTCGTGCGCGACTACAAGCAATCGATGTCGGGCATCCCCGTCAATGCCGACTTTTATACCGAACGCACCAAAGCATACATCGCCGCGCATCTGCACGAACCCATCTCGATCGCCGATATTGCAAACAGTTTGAATATCTCCCCCAACTATCTCTCCACGCACTTCAAAAAGAACGAGAATATGACGATCACCGACTACATCATGAGCCAGAAGATCAATCAGGCAAAGCGGCTGTTCATCTACTCCAACATGACGAGCTCGGAGATCGCCTTCCGCCTGGGCTTTTCTTCGCAGAGCCACTTCGGGCAGATGTTCAAAAAGCATACCGGGCTCACGCCGCGGCAGTTCGCCGTCAAGTTCTCCGTCTGATATAGAGAAGAACGCTCCGCAAGTCCAAAAAACGCCCCTGCGGCGGCGATCGCCGCCGCAGGGGCGTTGTCTGAAAACAAAAAAGAACGGACGCCGATCGGAAACGGGCGTCCGTTTGTTGTTTTATGCGCATCGCACAGGGAAATGCAGGAGCACTTCGCCCTTCCCGGCGATCTCAGAACAGGCCTTTGAGGGCGGGGTAGAGTTTGGTGAAATGGCGGTACTTTTGTTCGTAAGCCGCAGAGGTTTCAGGATCGGGCAGCACCGTCTCCTTGACGCGCACGATCGCAGATGCCGCCTCGGCAACGGTCTTGTATTCCCCGCAGCCCACCATCGCGAGCATCGCCGCGCCGTACGAGGGTCCCTGCTCCGTCTGCGGCAGCTCCACGGGCATATCCATCACGTTCGCAATGATCTTCCGCCACAGCGGGCTCCTTGCGCCGCCGCCGCACAGCTTGGTGCGCGGAATTTGGACGCCGTTCTTCTTTGCCGCCTCTAAACAGTCCCGAAGCGCGAACGCCACCCCTTCGAGCATCGCGAGCGTCATCTCCCCGCGCGTCGTATCCGGGCGCATCCCGATGAACGCCCCGCGCGCCGTCACGTCGTTGTGCGGGCTGCGCTCGCCCATGAGATAAGGCAGGAAAAACACGGCGTTCTTCCCCATCTTCTCTTCCAGCCCCGCTTCTTCCGTCTTATAATCGTCCGTCTGCAGGATCCCGTTCACCCACCAGCTGTTGCAGCTTGCCGCGGATAAGATACACCCCATGAGGTGCCAGCCCCCGTCCGCATGGCAGAAGGAGTGCAGGGCATTCACCTTGTCTTCGCAATACGTCTTGGAAGAAACGAACAACGTGCCGCTCGTGCCGAGGGAGATGTTGCAGCCCCCTTCGCCTACGACGCCCGTCCCGACCGCGGCCGCAGCGTTATCCCCCGCGCCCGCGTAAAGTCGCGCCCGAAATCGCCGATGGCGATGACGATGACGTACAGCGTCGCGCCCATGATGGCACATCCCACCAGATTTTTGCGGTTGAGCGCGGTATAGAGAGCGATGATGACAAGCCACGCGAGCAGGAAGTTGATGCCCGAGAACCCGTCCATGACCATCGTCAGTTCGAACAACCCCCAGTTGAGGAGGGTGCTGAACGCAAACAGCCCCGCAAGATGCAGAAGGGCGAACAGATAGGACTTGACCGTCTTTTCGAGCGGATAAAACGCAATGACCAGCGAAAGATCGAGCGATAAGAGCTGAATGACAAACGTGTAGTTGTAGACGATCTTAAAAAATTCCATCCTGTTGTGCCCCTCTATTGCCGACAGTTTACCATATGAACGGCAAAATGAGAAAGCAATTATAACAAAATGTCTTTTTTTCGAACGAAAAGAAGCAAAATGCCAAAGGCGACGGATCTTGCTCCGGCCGCCCCGGCATTTGCATCGGGCATTTTCCGTTATTCGAGTATGATCTTGGTAAATTGTTCGATCGTTCCCTTCCCGCGGAAGGTAAAGAAGAGAGGCTGCACGCCGCCCTTCCCCGTATAGTTCCCGTAGAAGGTCTTCTTCCCGGCGGTCGGCGAAACGGGGATCTTCGCCGCGGCTGCGCCGTCCTTCTCCGTCACGATCATCTCGCCCGAGGCGTTCCCCGAAAGCGTCACGCCGATGCGCTTCAAAGATCCGATCGCGAAGTACTTGAAGCCCGCCGTGGCGCCGTCCGTGAAGTTGGCGATGTACTGATCGCCCCGCCCCTCGCGGTCGCCGCCGCTCTGCGTGAAGTAGGGATGGCAGCCCTTTGCGTCCTTGCCGAACGGCTTTTTGTGGAATCGGCCCCCTTTGCGCGACGTGAGGTTGCAGGCGATGCGCGCTTCGTATTCGCCCTGCCCCTTCAGCGGCCCGCCGTTGAGCCCGCAGCTCGTGACTTCGGCCTGTTTGATGGAGCCGTCCGCCGCGATCTCGATCTTTTCGGCGCACGCCTGCCGCGAGAAGCAGCTGCGGTTGGTGTGGCGGTGATAGAAGATGTAGTGATCGTCTCCGATCGTCAGCATACCGCCGTGCGTGTTGCCCGTGTAGTTGCTCGCGTTCTTCGGCCCCGTGTGTCTTTCATGCAGTCCCACGTCGCCGTTGGAGACGACGGTGCCGCCGAATCGGAAAGGCCCGTCGGGCGCGTCGCCGAGCGCATAGCACAGCTCGTGCCCGAGCACCGACGAATAGACGAAATAATATTTCTCCCCGATCTTGCGCATGGAAGAGGCCTCAAAGAAGCCGTGCTCCCCTACGCCGCCGCCCGTGACGGGCACCGTCTGCTTGGGCGGGGCAAGGACGGTGAGCATATCGCGCGGGTCGAGCTCAACGACCGCGCCGCCCTTCACCTTGCTCTTGGAAACGCCCAGAACGGGGAAGAACATGGCGGAGCCATAGTAGAGCCACACCCTTCCGCCCTCCGCATAGACGGCGGGATCGAAGGGAAGATACTCCTTCGACCAGGGGAAGAGATCGACCTCCCCGTGATACTTGAAGGGCCCCTTGGGGCTGTCGGACACCGCGCAGCGGATCGCCCAGCTCTTGCGCGTCACCCCGGGCGCGAAGGCGTAATACAAGTAATATTTCCCGTCGGGCGCCAGGCAGACGTCGGGCGCATACATACTGCCCCTGTCGCGATAGTTGGGGTCGTCCGACTTTTTGTAGATGACGCCCTCATAGCGCCAGTCGCTCAGATCGTCTGCGGGCGCCGACCATGTGACATAGTCGTTCACGCAGAACCCGCTGCCGTTGAAGCGGTCGTGCGATCCATAGACATACACTCTGCCGTCAAAGACGTGCGGTTCGCCGTCCGGGATATACTCCCAGCTCGGAAGATACGGATTAAAAGCCTGTCCCTTCATCATTTTCCCCTGTATTCTCGGTTGCGGGCCGAGCCCCGTTTTCGTTCATTATATCCTCTGATGCGCGGGCAGGCAACCCCGGACGAACATCCCGTCAGATTATTTCAACGTTCCGTCACGAGGGGTGCGCGCGGCCGGGGGCCGAGCTCCGCGTCGGCAAGTTCAAGCGCGGCTTTGACCGTCTTATCCATATCGAGATAGCGGTAGCTCCCGAGGCGGCCGCAGAAGAGGACGTTCCCCTCCCCTTCCGCTTTTTGCCTGTACTTCTGATAGAGCGCCTCGTTCTCCGCGTCGTTGACAGGGTAATAGCGCTCCTTGCCCGGTGACCACGGATCGGGGTATTCCCGCGTCACATAGGTGACGGGGCTCTCGGCGTGCGTGAAATGCTTGTGTTCGATGACGCGCGTATAGGGGACCTCGCGGGCGGTATAGTTGACAACGGCGTTGCCCTGGAAGTTCTCCTCTTCGAGCCGCTCCGTCTCGAAGCGCAGCGAGCGGTATTGGAGAGGCCCGAAACAGCATTCGAAATATTCGTCGATGGCGCCTGTATAGACGATCTTTTCGGCGATCGCGGGATGTTCGCGGCGGAAGGCTGCATGATCGGTGCAAAGGCGCACTTCGACGCCCTCCAACAGCTTTTCCGCAAGGCGGGTATAGCCCTCTTCGGGGATGCCCTGATAGCGGTCGTTGAAGTAGTTGTTATCGTAAGTGAAGCGGAGCGGCACGCGGCGGATGATGAAGGCGGGGAGCTCGGAGCAGGGCTTCCCCCACTGCTTTTCGGTGTAGCCGCGGATGAGCTTTTCGAAGACGTCGCGCCCCGCAAGCTTGAGCCCCTGTTCTTCGAGGTTCTTTGGCTCATCGATATGGAGCTCTTCGATCTGGCGGGCGATCTCAGCCTGCGCCTCTTTGGGCGTAACGACCCCCCACAGCTTGGAGAAGGTGTTCATGTTGAAGGGCAGGTTGTAAAGCTCGTCCCGATAGCGCGCGATGGGCGAATTGACGAAGTTGTTGAAGCGGACAAAGCCGCTGACATACTTCCACACGCGCTCGTCGCTCGTATGGAAGATGTGCGCGCCGTAGCGGTGGATGTCGATGCCCTCGAGACGCTCGGTGTAGGCGTTGCCGCCGATGTGCGGCCTTCGTTCGATGACAAGGCATCTCTTTCCCGCATCGCTTGCTTCGCGGGCGAATACGCAGCCGAACAGCCCCGCCCCCACGATGAGATAGTCGTATTGCGCCATAGTTTGCTCCTTTTGTGCGTTCTCGGAAACGGGCCGCTTCGACCCGAGCCCCTCTCTTATTTTACCAATTCCCGATGCGAAATGCAAGCCCCCTTCTAAAAATTCTTGCCGCATACGCCTAAGCGGCGTATGCGGCGGGAGGAAAAGAATTGAACTGTGGTCGAATGATGATCAGCTGCACTTGATGCGCTCGCGGAAGAAGCGGTAGCCGAGTTCCGTCGTCAGGCCCTGCAGACGGAAGGGGAGGAAGTAAACAAGTGCGGGGTATGTCCTTCTGCTCAGGAAGCGGAAGAGCTTTTTGTCGCGCGCGCGGATGAACTCCCAGAGCCCGTCCATTGCGTCGACGCGGGCGGGGATGTTATCCTTTCCCGCCGTCGTGAACATGACGGTGAGCACCATGATGACGCCGAGGACGTGTTTCATGTATTTTCGCAGTCCCTTGGGCATAGCCATGATTTCTTCATAAGAGTAGGCGCTCACCAACTCCTTCATGACGCGGATCTGCTGCAGATAGCGCTTCGTGATGTTGGAATGGCTCACCGACTGATCCTCTCTTCCGATCAGATAGTGATAGAGCGGAAGTTCGAGATAGCAGAGCTTTTCCGTATAGGGAAGCGGCTTATAAAGATAGATGTTGTCGACGTAAAAGGTATGTTCGGGGAGGACAAGGCGGCACTTTCTCAAGACTTCCGTCCGATAGACGAGCGAATGCATCATGAGCAGAGAGGAAAACCGGAAGGTGCCGACGTCATCCCAGCCGAACAGTTCCGTGCGGGGAAAATTGCGGCGGAAACTGCGGCGGAAGCTCTTTCCTTCGCACACCTTGTCGTAGACGAAATCGGTGATATAGAGATCTGCCGCACGGCCGCCGTCGAGGTGCGCCTTCAGCGTGCTCAGAAAGATGCGAAGGGAATCTTCGTCCAGCCAGTCGTCCGAGTCCACCACCTTGAAGTAGAGCCCCGCCGCGCGCGCAAGGCCCGCGTTGACCCCCGACCCGTGCCCGCCGTTCTGCTTGTCTACGACGCGCACGATGGAAGGATAGGCCGCCTCGTACTCCCGCGCGATCGCAAGCGTATCGTCGGCGGAGCCGTCGTTGACGACGATGATCTCCATGTCCTCCCCGCCGGCGAGGAGGCTTTCGATGCACTTGCGCATATAGGCCGAAGAATTATAGCACGGCACGGTACAAGTCAATATCTTTTGTTTCATCGCATATCCCCCTATGCTCTCAATTTACGATCTCTTCTTGGATGCTTTTTCACGCTTCCTTCTCAGTTTTTCCTGATATGCGCGCTCCTCTTGTTCGAAGTCGAGCCCCTTCTTTTCGCAGCGGGCTTTGAGCTCTTCGATGCGCGCCTTCTCCGCTTCGCGCTCCGCCTCTTCCTCTTCGCGCTTGAGCCTCTCCTCGGGCGTCACCCATTCGATGCCTGCGGCTTCCGCTTCCGCCTTCTGGCGGGCAAGGATGCTCTCCCTGTCCTTCTTCAGGAACTTCTCCACGCCGAAGAAGAGAAGGACGATGGCGCCGAGACCGTAGCACACCGTCTCCACCCAGATGTAGGCGATGACCGCGCCCGTTGAGGAACTGCCCACGAGCGCGCTCGTGACGCCCTGCGCGACGTTCGTCGAAGCGATCATGATAGAGCTATAAATGGACATCACGAAGCCGTCGCAGCGGAACCCGCACTTGGCTTCGATGTGATCGAGAGAATCGGCGATCATGGCGAGGATCATATACCCTGCGGGCGCAGAGCCGAGACACTTTAAGGCGATGCCGACCGCGGCGACGACCATGTTATCGTAGAAGATGCCCGCGAGCACCCCGCCCACGACGCCGATGATCATGCCGATGACAGTGATGAGGCGTTTGCCGAACTTATTGCAAAGCGGCGCGATAAAGACGATGGAGACCGCCATGGGCACCGCGCCCACGATGCCGAGTACCCCCGTGATGGAGTCCTTCGTGAGGGCTTCCGTTTCGAGGAGCTCCGCATAGAAGTTGAGCGAAGTGTTCTTGATGCCGCCGCTGAACTGATACAAGAAGTAGAAGATGATGATCGCCCAGAAGAAGCCGTCCGAAACGGCAGCCTTTGCCTGTTTGCCCGCGCTCACCGCGCTCTTCTTCTCCGAAGCGGCGTGCATCCCCTCTTCCGTCACGCGTTCGCGCGTGAAGTAGTATTGGAGCACCGTTCCGAGGAAGGTGATGACCGCCACGATGATGAAAAGGATCATCCAGAACGTCTTCTGCGTCCCGAGGCTCATTTCGGGTTTGACGAGGATGCCCAAAAGGAAGGGGAAGACCATCGAACCTGCGCCCACCGCGCCGAGAAGCGACATGTTGACGAAGGATGCGAGCACGCTCCTTTGATTGGGGTTGCGCGTCGAGAGCGGCGTTAAGGTGCTGTTTGCCGTATTATACAGCGGGAAGGCGACCGCGTAATAGAGGTTGTACGCGATGACGAGCCAGACCATCTTCGCCGTTGCATTTTCAAACGGCTGGATGAAGATGAGCACGCAGGAAACGGCGAGCAGCACCGAGGAGAGCAGGATCCACGGCCGCGCCTTGCCCGCGCCCGTCCGCGTCCGCTCCACGAGCTGCCCCGCAACAAGGTTGCCGACAACGATGAGGATGGCGGAGAGGATGGGAAAGAGCATCAAAAACGTCTCTACCGTTCCCGCAAGCGCGGAACCCGCCGCAAGTTCTTCCGCGAACAGGACGTCGCGGAAATAGCGCATGAGATAGGTCGTGAAGATGCCGTTTGCGAGCATGGCGCAGAACGGCCCGACGAGATACCCCAAGAGCGATTCCACGGGCTTTACATTGGCCGAGCGCACCCTCGTCTTCAGGAGCGCACGGTCAAAAATACTTTTGCTTTGCGTTTTTTCCATCATTTTTTCCTCTCTATCATATAGTCCCTGCCTCTTCCCCTGTACGCAGGGCTTCGGGCGCGGCAGCCGCTTCCCGATCAGGCGAGCCGACCACGGCTGCCGATCTGTGACAGCCTTACAATATCTGCTTTCATTATAGCGGCAAGATGTGAGCATTTCAAACCCTTCGCCATAAACGGTCGATTTTTCGGTACAAACGGAACGGGCGCAAATGAAACGCGGCACAACGCGGCACGAAATGCAGCCGAACGCAAAAGAAAGCTGCGCATCGCAGAGCGACACGCAGCTTTCAATAGGGGGGAAGCATGAGTAAAACGGGGACAGCCCTGTTTACTCCGCTTGACCGCATTATAGCCCGACTTCATAGAAAACGCAATATGCCTTCCATCAACCGTCATTTTTTCGCCACAAACGGGGATCCCCCGCACAAAACGCCCAAAACCCTTCCTCTCAGGCCCTCTATGAGATCGTGCGCAAAAAACCCGTGCGGCGGCTGCGGCATTTTTAACTTTGTTGACTTTGTTGCCAATTTATGTTACAATTTCAGATGAAACTGTAAAATACAGGCGCTGCGGCGAAGAAGCGCACCGAAGGAGGCGGATATGGCGATCGCACATCATATGCAGGCGGCCGTGTTCGACCTCGACGGCACGCTGCTCGATTCGCTCGGCGTGTGGGACGATGCCGACCGCGACTTTCTCTCCCGCCGCGGCATTCCGCTCACGCCCGATTATACGGAAGCCGTCAAGCTCATGCACCTCGAAGAGGCCGCCCGCTACACGAAGGCGCGCTATGCCCTCTCCGAACGCCCCGAAGAGATCATGGACGAATGGCTCGCGTTCATCCGCGCGGCGTATGCCGAGATGCCCTTGAAGCCCTATGCGAAGGAGTATCTTCTTTCCCTGCACGAACGGGGCGTCAAACTTGCCATCGCGACCTCTTCGGACGAGAAGCTGTTTGCCCCCGCCCTTGCGCACAACGGCATAGAGGCGCTGTTTTCCGCCGCCGTCATGGTGCGCGAAGTGGCGCGCGGCAAGCAGTTCCCCGACGTGTACCTCGAAGCTGCCCGCCGCCTCGGCGTTCCGCCCGAAAATTGCGCCGTCTTCGAAGACATCCTCCCCGCCGTGAAGGCGGCAAGATCGGGCGGATTTTTCACTGCCGCCGTCTTTGACGAGGGCTCGCGCGGCGACGAGGAAGCGCTCCGCCAAACGGCGGATCTCTACCTCAACTCCTTCCAGGAAGTTCTCCCCTCCCCCATCCTCTTCTGAATCTATGGCAAAAGAAAAAACCGAAAAGACAAAACAGCGCGGAAAACGCAAAAACAGGTGGCGGAGAGCAAGGCACCGCGTTGTAAAATCGCTCGTCTACCTCCTCTCTCCCCTCTGCAAGCTGTGGTACGGCGCCAAAGTGGAGCGCATGAAGCGCCCCGGAAAGCGGCCCTATCTGCTTTTGAGCAACCACCAGACCGCCTTCGACCAATTCTTCGTGGGCATGGTATACTTGGGACCCGTCTACTATGTGGCGAGCGAAGACCTCTTCTCGAACGGCTTGATCTCGCGTATGCTCGAGTGGGCGGTGCGGCCCATCCCCATCCGCAAACAGACAACGGACGTGCGCGCCGTGATGACCTGCCTCAAAGTCGCCAAAGAGGGCGGCACCATCGCCATCTCGCCCGAGGGCAACCGCACTTACAGCGGCAGGACGGAGCACATCAACCCCGCGATCGGCGGGCTCGTCAAGCTCCTGCGCCTGCCCGTCGCCTTCATCCGCATCGAAGGCGGCTACGGCGTGCAGCCCCGCTGGGCGGACAATGTGCGAAGGGGCAAAATGCGCGTGTATATTTCGCGCGTCATGGAGCCCGAAGAGTACCGCGCCCTCCCCGAAGAGGAGATCGCAGCGATCGTCCAAAAGGAGCTCTATGTCGACGATCTCAAACTCGGCGGCACATTCCAAAGCAAAAAGAGCGCCGAATATATGGACCGCGCCTTTTATGTCTGCCCCGACTGCGGGCTTTCGGCCTTCCGCGCGGAGGGCGAACACATCACCTGCCAAAAATGCAAAAAGACGTGGCGCTATCTGCCCGACCGCACCTTCGATCGGGGTCCCTTCCGCGATCCGCTCGAGTGGTACGACTATCAGACAAATTATGTGAACTCCCTCGACCTTCTTCAAAGAGAGGACGAGCTTTTGTACGAGGAACACGCCTCGATGAAGGAAGTCATCCTCTACAAAAACAAACTCCCCATCGCGGAGGATGCGGTGCTGCGCCTCTTCGGCGGGCGGCTGGAAGTTTGTTTCGGGGAGGAAAAGCGCGTCTTTTCTTTCCGCGAGACAAGCGCCTTCACCGTGCTCGGGCGCAACAAGCTCAACGTGTACTTTGAGGGCAAAGTTTTCCAATTCAAGGGAGACAAGCACTTCAACGCCGTCAAATATGTACAGCTCTTTTACCGCTTCCAAAACCTTCTGAAAGGAGACGAACATGGAAAATTTCTGGGACTTTAGTGTTTGGGGATCCTTCAACGTCATCGCCATCCTGCTCATCAGCCTGTTGGTGGCGAACGCGCTCAAGCGGCTCATCAAGCCCTTGGGCAACTCCCTCATCCCCACCTCGGTGCTGGGCGGCATCATGCTGCTCATCATCTCCTCCATTTACACGGGCGTGACGAAGGAATACCTCTTCGATACGCAGTTCTTCGGCGGCGACGGCGCGGCGTTTTTGGAGATCCTCACCTATCATACGCTGGCGCTCGGCTTCATCGCCTCGACGCTCAAGACGACCAAAGGCAAGATGAACAAACAGCGCGGCGTGGAGATCTTCAACACGGGCGTGACGACGGTGGCGACCTACCTTTTGCAGGGCATCTTCGGGCTTGCCATCACCATCCTTGCCGCCTACGCCTTTATGCCCGGCTTCTTCGAAGCGGCGGGCATCCTGCTGCCCTTCGGCTACGGACAGGGTTCGGGCCAGGCCATGAACTACGGCAACATCTACGAGACGCAGTACGGCTTTGAGGGCGGCAAGAGCTTCGGTCTCTCGGTGGCGGCGCTCGGGTTCCTGAGTGCGGCGATCGGCGGCGTCATCCACCTCAATATCATAAGGAAGAAGGGCAGGATGCGCCGCGTGGGCGACGAGAAGGACTTCATCCCGAGCTCCGAAGTGCATAACGAGGGCGACATCCCCATGAACCAGGGCATCGACAAGATCACCATCCAGATCGCGTTCATCGCCCTTGCCTATGTTCTGAGCTATCTTCTGATGTACGGGCTGGGGCTGCTTCTGCCCACGATGAAGGCGACCGTCTACGGTTTCAACTTCTTCCTCGGTGTGCTCGCCGCCGTCATCGTCAAGGCGGTCGTGAACTTCTTCCACAAGAAGAACGTCATCAAGAAGCAGTACACGAACAACTTCCTTTTAACGCGCATCAGCAACTTCTTCTTCGACATCATGATCGTCGCGGGCATCGCCGCCATCAAGCTGGATACCCTCGCGCAGTATTGGCACATCCTGCTCATCCTCGGCGTCGTGGGGCTCGTCATCACCTATTTTTATAACATCTGGGTGGCGCGCAAGCTCTTCCCCCGCTATTCCGAAGAGCAGTTCCTCGTCATGTACGGGATGCTGACGGGCACGGCGTCGACGGGCGTCATCCTGCTGCGCGAACTCGACCCCGACCTTGCGACTCCCGCGGCGGAAAACCTCGTCTATCAGAACTTTCCCGCCATGGTGTTCGGCTTCCCCATGATGCTGCTGGCGACCTTCGCGCCCGGTCAGCCCAAATGGACGCTCCTGATCCTCGTGGGCTTCTTCCTCGTGATGAATCTCATCCTCTTCCGCGACCAGATCTTCAGGCGGAGAAAGAAGGGCGCCTCGGCTCCCTCCGCCCCGCCCGCAGAATAAAGGGCAAAATAAAAATATGCCCCGCGCCTTGAAGCGCGGGGCTGTTGTTTTCAAGAGGTCAGTTGAGGGCGCGCGTCACCGAGCAGGCGATGACGCCGGGGCCGACGTGGCAGGCGATGCTCAAGGAGAGCGGATCGCAGAAGCTCACGGGGATGTTGGGGAAGGCGGCGGCAAGTTCCGCTTCAAATGCCCTGATCTCCTCCTCCCGCGCGGTGTGCGCGAGGCAGATGCGCATCTGCCCCGCCGCCGCGAAGTCTGCAAAGCGGGTCGCAAGATCGCTCTTCAAAGCGTCCGTCATCGCCTGCTTGGCCTGCTTCAAGGTCTGCACCTTCTTGAAGGCGTCGAGCTTGCCGCCCTGGATCTGCAAAACGGGCTTGATGCGAAGAATGGTGCCGATGAGCGCTGCCGCGGGCGTGAGCCTTCCGCCCTTTTTGAGATACTTTAAGGTATCGAGCGTGAGATAGATGCTGCTGTCCGCAGCGGAAGCTTCGAGTTTTCTTGCGATCTCCTTGGCGCTCATGCCGCGCTCTGCAAGCGAGAGGGCGTCGAAGACGCTGTGCTTCAAGGAGATGGAGATGCGGCGGTTGTCGACGACCTGCACCCTGCCCCCGTACTCCTTGGCAAGCTGCTGCGCCGTATGGCAGCTTTCGGAGAGGGCGCTCGACATGGGGATATGCACCACGTCGCACCCCTCTTCAAGAAGGCGTTCCCACACTTCCGTGACGCTCGCCGTCGAAGGCTGCGAGGTGGAAACGGATGCATCCTGTGCAAGATGTTCGTAAAACTGTGCCTGCGTGAGGTCGATGTCCTCAAAATACTGCTCGCCATCGATGACAAACGGCATGGGGATGACGGAAATTCCCAGTCTTTCCGCCTCGGCCTGCATGATGCCGCTGTTCGAATCGGTGACGATCTTTACCTTTGCCATGATCTTTCTCCAATTCTTTGTTTTTGTTCACTTCGTGACCCATCCATTATAGAGGAGTTGTATGCGCTTGTCAAGGGAACGCGTGCTTTCCCGCAAGAAAAATCAAAAAAGAAGCCTTGACATTTTGCGCCCCGCGTTCTATAATAAAAGCTGCGGACGGGCTTCGCCGCGTCGCGTCTGCCCGTTCCGATACCGAGTTTTCAGGGAGGAACCATGTACCGTATTCTCAAGAAAAAAAGCCTCAATCCCACCGTCACGCTGATGGAGATCGAGGCGCCCTTCGTCGCAAGAAAGGCGCGCGCAGGGCAGTTCATCATCCTCCGCGCGGACGAACGGGGAGAGCGCATCCCCCTCACCGTGGCGGGCTGCAACAAGGAAACGGGCGCCGTTACCATCATCTTCCAGGTCGTGGGCGGTGCGACGATGACCTTGAACGCGCTCAACGAAGGCGAGTGCATCGCCGACTTCGTGGGGCCTTTGGGCAACCCCACCGAAGTGGAGGGCATCAAAAAGGCGTGCGTCGTGGGCGGCGGCGTGGGCTGCGCCATCGCGCTGCCCGTCGTAAGAGAGCTGCACGAGATGGGCTGCGAAGTCACCTCCATCGTCGGCTTCAGAAGCAAGGATCTCGTCATTTTGGAGGACGAATTCCGCGCCGCTTCCGACAAGTTCGTGATGATGACGGACGACGGCAGCTACGGCGAGAAGGGCAACGTCACCCTCCCCTTGAAGCGTATGCTGGAGGCGGGCGAAACATTTGACCGCGTCATCACGATCGGCCCGCTCGTCATGATGAAATTCGTCGCCCTTGCGACCAAAGAATACAATATCCCCACCGTCGCTTCGATGAACCCCATCATGATCGACGGCACGGGAATGTGCGGCGGCTGCCGCCTCACCGTGGGCGGGGAGACCAAGTTCGCCTGCGTGGACGGGCCCGACTTCGACGCCCACCTCGTCGACTTCGACGAGGCGATGAAGCGCTCGCGCACCTATGCAGAGTTTGAGGCAAAAGCGCGCGAAAAGCACTGCAATCTCTTCAAGAAGGAGGCAAACTGATGGCGAAATTCAATATGGATCCCAAGAAGCACCCCATGCCCTCGCAGGATCCCCTCGTCCGCAATAAAAATTTCAAGGAAGTTGCCCTCGGCTATGACGCAGAGACCGCGATCGACGAGGCAAAGCGCTGCTTAAATTGCAAAAACCGGCCCTGCGTTGCGGGCTGCCCCGTCAACGTCGCTATCCCCGAATTTATCGCCCTCGTCGCGGAGGGCAAGTTCGAGGAGGCGTATCAGGTCATTGCCCGCACCTCCTCCCTTCCCGCCGTCTGCGGCAGAGTGTGCCCGCAGGAGACGCAGTGCGAAGGCAAGTGCACGCGCGGCATCAAGGGCGAGCCCGTCGGCATCGGCAGGCTCGAGCGCTTCGTCGCCGATTGGCACAACTCCCACGCGACTCAGGCTCCCGCAAAGCCTCAGCCCAACGGGCATAAGGTCGCCATCGTCGGCTCGGGCCCCGCGGGGCTCACCTGCGCGGGCGATCTTGCAAAGCTCGGCTACGACGTGACCGTCTTCGAAGCGCTGCACCTTGCGGGCGGCGTGCTCGTCTACGGCATCCCCGAATTCCGTCTCCCCAAAGCCATCGTCGAAAAGGAGGTGGATAACCTCAGATCTCTCGGCGTCAAGGTAATGACGGACATGGTCATCGGCAAGGTGCTCACCATCGACGAACTCAAGGAAGAGTTCGGCTTCGAAGCCGTCTTCCTGGGCACGGGCGCGGGCCTTCCCCGCTTCATGAACATCCCCGGAGAGAACGCAAAAGGCGTCTTCTCCGCCAACGAATACCTCACCCGCAGCAACCTCATGAAGGCGTATGAAGAGGACAGCGAGACCCCCATCTTCCATGCGAAGAAGGTCGCCGTCGTGGGCGGCGGCAACGTCGCGATGGACGCGGCGCGCTCGGCAAAGCGGCTGGGGGCGGACGTCGTGTATATCGTCTACCGCCGTTCGGAGGCGGAACTTCCCGCCCGCCGCGAGGAAGTGGAGCACGCCAAGGAAGAGGAGATCGTCTTCAAGCTCCTCACCAACCCCGTCGAAGTGCTCGCGGACGGCGACGACAACGTCGTGGGACTTAGATGCATCGAGATGGAGCTGGGCGAACCCGACGCTTCGGGCCGCCGCCGCCCCATCGAGAAGAAGGGCAGCGAGTTCACGATGGACGTCGACTGTGTCATCATGGCGCTCGGCACCTCGCCCAATCCTCTCCTCAAAAAGACGACGCAGGGGCTCGACACCAAGCCGCGCGGAGAGATCGTCGCCGACGAGAACGGCAAGACGTCGCTCGACGGCGTGTACGCGGGCGGCGACGCCGTGACGGGCGCCGCAACCGTCATCCTCGCGATGGGCGCAGGCAAGACCGCCGCAAAGGCGATGGACGAATACATCCGCTCCAAGGCATAAAATAAGCCGAAGCTCGTTCGGCATACAAAAAAGATTCCCCGCAGGGCACATTCCCTGCGGGGCTTTTCATATTCAAAGAAAGAGCCGCGTTTCCTCCGTTCTCCGCCGCCGCAGATATGCCTTCAGAAAAGGGCTCAGGCGGAAGGAGAGCGCTCCCTCGGGGCAGACCCGCACGCACCGCAGACAGCGGATGCAGCGGCCATTGGGCTTCCCTGCGCGCATGGCGTGCATAGGGCAGGCACGCTCGCACACGCCGCACCCGCTGCAGCGGGAGGAACGCACGAGCTTTACCCCGAGACGGCTCCTCAGCGCGGGCGCGCCCGAAAGGAGATGCCGCTTCCCCTTCGGGATGACGGCGGGCGAGCTCTCTCCCGAAAGCACCTTCTCGAAAAGGGGCGTGAGCGCCGCCTCGTCGAAAGAAAAGCCGTCCTTTGTGTAGGCGTGCCCGGTCGGAACATATGCCGCGGCGACGACCGTTCCCCGAAAGAGCGTTTTGGCATCATACAGGGCGCGCCCATAGCTCATGCCGCCGTAGGCAGCGACAAACGCCGCCCGCTCCGCCCCGCATGTTTTGAGATAATCGGCAACGGGCGGGGGAACGCGCTCGCAGTAAACGGGGAAGACGAGCAGCAGCACGGCGTTCTCCCGAAGGGGCTCCCCCATCGGCAGCGCCGCCTCCCCCATTGCCGCGGCGCAGGCGCGGACGATCGACTCCGAATGCCCGCTCCCCGTAAAGTAGCGCACGTCCGTCATCGGTCCGCTCCGATCTCTTCCCGCATCAGGGCGCACTCGGGGATCTCTTCGAGGGAGAAGCCGAGGCACTCCTTCATCTCGGCGATGACCTCCTCTTTCGGCCTGCCGCAGCGCTTGCTCGAAAGGGAAATTTCCAGCGCGCTGAAGGGGATGAGCGTGCTCTCGCAGTTGTAGTAGCGCACGAACTGCGTGTGATCCTTGCAGCGCTCGATCTTGCAGCTCGTGTGCAGCGCCTTGTCCTTCGCCGCGGGCGCCGACCAGCCGCATTCCTTCACAAGAATGTCCTTGACGCGGTTCCAATCGTAAGTCCCCCCGCAGGCTTTGTCCATATCAAGATGCACGAAGGCGGGGATATGCCCCGTCCACGAGGAGCTTCTTATGGCGCGCTTCAAAGGCGGCAGCAGCTCAGGCGCCGCGTGGATGGCCTCGACGACGCTGTGCACGGGCTCCCCCTGCAGGCCGCTGTGCTTTTTGAAGAAGTTATCGCCGTAGGCGAGCTGTTTCATCGTCATCAGCGTCTGGATCTGCCCCTGGCGGAGGGGCGGGTGCAGCGTGAGGACGCGCCACACGTTGAACAGAAAGGTGAGGAACTTGTTCTCGGCAAAGGAATAGGCGATCCTGGGCGCCATGTGATTGTAGTAGAGGGCGAGCATCTGCACGGGCTCGTTGCCCGCCATGAAATAGGGCACGCGGTTTGCGACGAGCTCGGGATAGAAGAGGAGATAGGCAAGCGAAGGGCAGGCGCAGGTGCTGCCGATGAGCGAATACAGTTTGCGGTAGACTTTATCGAGCGTCTCTTTGGCGACGGTGCGCACGATGAACTCCACTTTGGGGAATGCCTTCTTTGCCCCTTCGATGCTTTGTTTGGCGCTTTCGGAGAGGAAGGGGATCTCCCAGGTGAGTGCAAGGACGCGCAGCCCCTTGACCTTGGAAAGATAATAGAGAAGGAAGGTGGAATCTTTGCCGCCCGTATAGAAGAGGGCGACGTCGAAGCGGGAGCGTTTGGAGGGCTTGATCTCCTCGACGAGGGGCAGCACGCTTTTGAGCCCTCTTGTCTCCTCCTCCGTCCGGCACATGGGGCAGCGCCCCTCCCCGTCAAATTCGAGCCCGGGCAAAATATAGTCGTTGGCGCAGCACGACGTGCAGAAGCGCGCCTCGTCAAAGCTCTTAGGGATGCGCCGAAGCTTCCCTTCCTCCACGACGGCATCCCCCAAAAGCGCTCCTAAAACATGTTTTTCTTCGTCGGTCAGCGCTTTCGGGAGCGCGGAGACGACCGCCCGCTGTTTTTTCGTGAGGCGGACGGCGCTATCAAACATCCGTTCCTTGTTCCGAAGGCCATAGTAGCGAAGCTTCCCGTTTTCCAATTTCCAGCGGCTCTGTAAACAGTACATATTTCCCCTCCCGTTCCTATTGTAACACGTCTGCCGCCCGTTTGCAAGAGGCAAAATAAAAGAGCTCCCTCGCTTCTGAGAGAGCTCTTCTCTTTTCGGGCGCGCTTTCTTGCGGATGACCCGAAAAAGGTTAATTTTTGTAAGCGTCCGTGCCGTAGAGGGCGGACATATCGTCGGAATACTTCTTCGCTTTATCGTACTGCCTGACGTCGCAGGAAGCCCCCGCTTCCTCCACTTTGCGCTTCTGCTCGCGCGAAAGGCGGGTGGGCACCTCGACAAAGACGTTGAGATAGAGGTTGCCCGTGCCGTTGCGCGTCTTTAAGCCCTTGCCGCGGATGGTGAAGGTGGTGCCCGTCTGCGTGCCTTCGGGGATGGGATAGTCGAAGGCGTCGTCGATCGTGGGCACTTTCACCGTGCCGCCGAGGCAAGCCGTCGCGAACGGGATGGGAAGATCGACGTAAAGATCCATGTTCTTGCGGCGGAAGATCTTGTGCGGCTCGACGCGGAACACGACGATAAGATCGCCCGCAGGACCCCCTTCCGTGCTCGCCTGGCCGAACCCGCGCTTGCGAATATAGGAGTTGGTGTCGACGCCCGCGGGGATGGAGAGCGAGACCTTCGTCTCCTTCCGCACATACCCCTTGCCCTTGCAGTCGGGGCATTTATCGGTGATGATCTTGCCCTTGCCGCCGCAGTCGGGACAGGCGCCCACGCGCACCATGCGGCCGAACATGGTATCCTGCGAGAACCGGACCTGACCCTTGCCGCCGCAGCGGGAGCACGTCTTATATGCCGTGCCGCCCTTGGCGCCCGTGCCGCCGCAGGTGGGGCAGGGCTCGTTGCGCGAATAGCTGATCTCCTTCACGCAGCCCTTGGCGGCGTCCATGAAGGAAAGGCGCATCTCGAGCTGGATGTCCTCGCCCGAAGTATCGCGCTGCACGGAAGCATTGCCGCCGAAGCCCTGGAAGATGCTGTCGAAGATGTCGCCGAAGCCCCCGCCGCCGAAGCCGCCGAAGCCTGCGCCGCCCATGCCGCCCATGCCCGGATGCTCCTGTTCATAGTCGTAGGCAGCGCGCTTCTGCTTATCGGAGAGCACTTCGTTCGCCTCGTTGATCTCCTTGAACTTCTCCGCGGCGAGCTTATCGTTGGGGTGAAGGTCGGGGTGATACTGCTTGACGAGCTTTTTATAAGCCGCCTTGATCTCCTCCTCCGTCGCGTTCTTGCTCACGCCGAGAATTTCGTAATAGTTCTTTTTTTCTGCCATGCTCTGTTCCTCTTATCGCCCGTTAAGGGGCGGCAGCGCCGCCCCTTAAAACAACTTGTTTATGCCCTGCGGAACGCGCCGCGTGCCTTACTGGTGGAACTCTTCGTCGCCCGCCTGAGGCTCGCCGTTCGGCGCGCCGCTGCCGTTTGCCGCATTCTGCTGATACATCTTCTGGAAGATGGGCTGCACGGCATTCGAAAGCTTTTCGAACGCGGCGTTGAAGCGCTCTTCGTCGTCCGCGTCGAGCTCTTTCTTCGCCTCTTCGACGGCGGAGTTGAGGGAAGCCTTCTCTTCGTCCGAGAACTTGTCGCCGTTTTCTTTGAGCGTCTGTTCGACGGAGAAGATGAGCCCGTCGAGCTTGTTGCGGCTGTCCACCTTCTGCTTGCGCTTCTTATCCTCTTCGGCGTACTGCTCCGCTTCCTTGACCGCCTTGTTGATCTCGTCTTCCGAGAGGTTGGTCGAAGAAGTGATGGTGATGTCGGTCGACTTGCCCGTGCCGAGATCCTTTGCCTCGACGTGTACGATGCCGTTGGCGTCGACGTCGAAGGTGACTTCGATCTGCGGGATGCCGCGGGGTGCGGGTGCGATGCCCGTCAGCATGAATCTTCCGAGCGTCTTGTTGTCGCGGCAGAACTCACGCTCGCCCTGCAGGATGTGGATCTCGACGCTCGTCTGATTGTCGGCAGCCGTCGAGAACACCTGGCTCTTCTTGACGGGGATGGTCGTATTTCTGTCGATGAGCCTCGTGAACACACCGCCCAGCGTCTCGATACCGAGGGAAAGGGGCATGACGTCGAGAAGGAGCACATCCTTGATCTCGCCCGTCAGCACGCCGCCCTGGATGGCAGCGCCGATGGCGACGCACTCGTCAGGGTTGATGCCCTTGAAGGGCTCCTTGCCCGAGATCTGCTTGACCTTTTCGACGACGGCGGGCACACGGGTGGAACCGCCGACCAGGATGACTTTATCAAGATCGTTGTAGGAAAGCCCCGCATCCTTCATCGCAAGGCGCATGGGTTCTGCGGTCTTATCGACAAGGTCGGAAATGAGCGCTTCGAACTTCTGGCGGGTGATGTCCATCTCGAGGTGCGCGGGGCCCGCGTCCGTCATGGAGATGAAGGGCAGCGAGACGGAAGTCGAAGTCATGCCGGAAAGTTCGATCTTCGCCTTCTCGGCAGCTTCCTTCAAGCGCTGCATCGCCATCTTATCTTTGGAAAGATCGACGCCGTGGCTCTTCTTGAACTCGTCGACCATGTAGTCCATCAGTCTCTTATCGAAGTCGTCGCCGCCCAGACGGTTGTTGCCGTTGGTCGCGAGCACTTCGAAGACGCCGTCGGAAATTTCGAGGATGGAGACATCGAAGGTACCGCCGCCGAGGTCGTAGATCATGACCTTGCTGTTCTCCTTCTCCTTATCGAGGCCGTAGGCAAGCGCCGCCGCCGTGGGCTCGTTGATGATACGAAGCACGTTGAGGCCCGCGATCTTGCCCGCGTCCTTGGTCGCCTGACGCTGGGAGTCGGTGAAGTATGCGGGGCAGGTGATGACGGCGTCCGTCACCTTCGTGCCGAGATATGCCTCCGCATCCGCCTTGAGCTTGCTTAAGATCATAGCGGAAATTTCCTGAGGGGAATATGCCTTGTCGTCGATCTTCACCTTGTAGTCGGAGCCCATCTCACGCTTGATGGAGATGACCGTACGGTCGGGGTTTGCAACGGCCTGACGCTTTGCGACCTGGCCGACGATACGGGTGCCGTCCTTCTGGAAGGCGACGACGGAAGGCGTGGTGCGCGAACCTTCCGCATTGGCGATCACGACGGGCTCGCCGCCCTCCATGACTGCAACACACGAATTGGTAGTACCAAGATCGATACCGATAACTTTCGACATAATTGTTCTCTCCTTTTTCTCTCAATTTTTCAGGATCGCCCGCTTCGGCTCAAAGCCGTGCGCGGCGGAAATTACTTTGTGACGAGCACCTGCGCATAGCGCAGCACTTTTCCGTTCTGTTCGTAGCCCTTGACGAACACCTGCTTGACGATGCCGCTTTCTTCCCCTTCCTCGGGGTCGGACGCCATGATCGCCTCGCACTTCTCGGGGTCGAAGGGCTGCCCGACGGGGTCGATGGGCACGATCTTCTCGTCCTCTAAGATCTTTTGGAAGGCTTGCAGCACCATCTCGATGCCCTTGTGCGTCTTCTCGTCCCCGCAGGATGAAAGCGCGCGCTCGAGGTTATCCGCGACGGGGAAGAGCTTCCCCACGACGTCCGCCCTGCCTTCGGCATATGCCGTGGCGCGGGTCGATGCCGTACGCTTGCGATAGTTGTCGTACTCGGCGGTCACCGAATACCACTTGCGCTTGTATTCCTCGGCAGCGGCCTTCGCTTCTTCCGAAGCCTTCAATGCCGCCGCAAGTTCCGCATTTTCCGTTTCCTCGATGGCTTCCGCCTCTTTCATCTCTTCCGCGGCGTCTGCCTGCGCTTCGGAAACGGGAATGTTTTTTTCTTCTTTGCTCATACCGCCCTTTGCCTTTTTGATTTCGTTCACTTCTAATATAAGGTGATTTTCGCCCGCTTAAACGCATTTTTCCCACTTTTTTGCCCGCGGAAGCGAATTTTTTTACACAAAAAAGCGGGCTCCGACGAGCCCGCACAAAATGCAGCCGTTTGCGCCGCGATCAGGCGCCATACTCGGCGCGGTACGCCTTCATGGCGGCAAGATACTCCTTCCCTTCGATGACGCCCTCCTCGATGGCGGCGATGATGTCCTCCATCGTGACGATGGAATACACCCTGATGCCATACTCGTCGAAGGCTTCTTCAACGGCGGACTTTTCGCCCGTGCCCTTCTCCTGACGGTCGACGGAGATGATCATCGCCTCGACGTCCACCTTCGCTTCCGCTTCGAGCTTGGGCAGAATTTCGCGCAGCGCCTTGCCCGAGGTCATCACGTCCTCGATGATGCACACCTTGTCGCCGTCTTCAAGCTTCTGCCCGACGAAAAGGCCGCCTTCGCCGTGATCCTTGACTTCCTTCCTGTCGAAGCAGAAGCCGACGTCTACGCCGTGATTTTTGGCAAGGGCGATGGCGGTCGCAACGGCGAGCGGGATGCCCTTGTAGGCGGGGCCGACGAGCGTCTTCACGGAAACGCCGTGCTCCAGAAAGCACTCCGCATAGTATTCGCCGAGCTGGGCGATCTGCGTGCCCGTGCGGTACTTGCCCGCATTGATGAAGTAGGGCGCCTTCCTGCCGCTCTTTAAGGTGAAGTCGCCGAAGAGCAGCACTTCGTTTTCCACCATGAACTTGATGAACCGCTGTTTGTAGTTGAGCATTTGTATTTCTCCTTTTTTGTTTACTGTAATGCGCCGGTGAGCTCGGAAACGTGCGAAACTCCGTGGCGGTCGCACCAGTCGTTGAGCCCCGCGATGATCTTGGGGCAGGCGAAGGTATCGGTGAAGTTGTGCGTGCCCACCTGCACGGCAGAGGCCCCCGCCATGAGGAACTCCACCGCGTCCTCGGCGGTGCAGATGCCGCCCATGCCGATGACGGGGATATGCACGGCATGGCTTGCCTCGTACACCATGCGCACGGCAATGGGCTTGATGCCCGCGCCCGAAACGCCGCCCGTCGTGTTGGCAAGAAGGGGCTTTCTTCTTTCGATGTCGATGACCATGCCCGTGAAGGTATTGACGAGGGAGATGCAGTCCGCCCCGCCCTTTTCCGCCGCCTGCGCATTCAAAGCGATGCTCTCGACGTTGGGCGAAAGCTTGACGATGAGGGGCGTCTTGACAAGGCTCTTCTTGGCGGCGCGCGTCACTTCCCCGATGGTCTCGGGGCGGATGCCGAACGCCATGCCCCCGCACTTTACGTTGGGGCAGGAGATGTTGAGCTCGACGAAGTCGACGAGCCCGTCGAGCCGCGCGCAGATCTCCGTATAGTCCTCGATGGTGCTGCCCGCGACGTTGGCAAGGACGCGCGTCTTTTGTTTCAGCCAGGCAAGGTCGTGTTCGAGAAAGGCGTCGACGCCGGGATTCTGCAATCCGACGGCATTCAAAATGACGCTGCGCCCCTCCGCGATGCGCGGCACGGGGTTACCGAGGCGGGGCTTTAAGGTGAGCCCCTTGGTCGCCACGCCGCCCAGGCAGGAAATATCGTAAAGTTCGTTGAATTCCCGTCCGAACCCGAAGGTACCGGAAGCGGGGATGACGGGGTTTTTGAGCGTGACCCCGCACACATTGACAGAAAGATCGGCCATGTTTATTCCTCTTGTTCGGGAGCTTTGAAAGCCGCTCCCCCATCCTCCCGCGCCGCAGCTGCTGCCGCACGGGCAAGTTCGTTGATTTGTTCCGCCGCCTTCTCCGCCTCTGCGACGAAGAGAGCGGAGACGCGCGTTCCGTCTTTGAAAACGAGCGTCAGCCTTCCGCGCCCGCAAATGCCGCCTCGGGCGCCGCTTTCGGCGCACTCGACTTCGCGAAGGGCGTACTCCCTGCCGCAGAATGCGAGCTCATCCCCCCGGAAAACGGCGACGATCTTCGGCGTCCTCGATACGAGAAAGAGCATCACGGCGCCCGCAAGAAGGTGCGCCCCGCCCGCCGCAAAGAAGAGATACGGGAAGGGAGAGTTGTGCGGCGAAGTTTCCAAAGCGCCCGTGGCGAGGGTGAACACTCCTGCCGCAAAGACGACGACTCCCGCACCCAGCAGTCCGAGCGCCGCCCGCAGGGCTCCCTTGTTTCGCTCTGCCAGAACGTTCATTCGCTCTCCTTCGCCGTGCATTCGCGCATGAGGGCGATGAGGCGGTCGTGGACCGCTTCCACGTCGGCGACAAAGTCGCTCTCGATGCTCCCGCCTGCATAATCCACCGTGAGCTTGCCCCAGCCGTAATCGCCATACCGAGAATGGGCACGGCGGCAGCGCACGTTCAGAATATCCTTCAGCGGAATGTTCTTCCCCAAAAATAAGATGTGATCGCCCTCGCGCTCGCAGATGACGTCGGGCGTTTTCATCGCCTTGACGAAGTAAACAGTGCCGAGGACGGCGACGAGCACCCCCGCGACGATGAGCAGCCCCCATGTAACGGACTGCCCCGTCTCGCCGTCCGCCTGCCCCATGAAGAGCACCGAAACGATGAGGATAGCGACTCCCAGAATGGCGGAAAGGAGATACATCGGCCGTGCGCTGCCCGTGCGGCGGGCAATGACTTCACGTTCTGTCATAAAACCACCTCGTTGATGTTGAACACGGGGCCGTCCTTGCAGACGCGGGCGTGCGCGCCGTCCGTCTTTTCGCACACGCACACGAGGCACGCGCCGATGCCGCACCCCATGCGCTCTTCCAGCGAGACGTAGACGGGGATATTGCGCCCCTCCGTCGCCTTCTTCAGGGCATGCAGCATGGGAGTCGGCCCGCAGGAGAGAATGACGTCGGGCTTTATGTCCTCGATCTCCTCCATGAACGCCTGCACGGACGTGCCGTGATAGCCCATGCTGCCGTCGTCCGTCGCGACGACGAGGCGGTCGCTGCGCTGCAGTTCGTAGGGCATGCAGTACGCCGCGCGGTTCCGAAAACCCATATAGGAAAAAACTTCCTTCTTGCCCGCATAGGCGCGGATGGCGGAGATGAGCGGGAAGATGCCCACGCCCCCGCCCACGAGGGCGACGCGCTTTTCTTCCTCCTTTACATAAAACCCGTTGCCCAAGGGCAGGAGGACGGAGAGCTGTTCGCCCTGCTTATAGTTTTCGGCAAGGGCGTGCGTACCCGCGCCCTTGACCTGATAGCACACGGTGATGCGCTCGCCCTCCGCCTTGCACACGGCGATGGGACGGCGCAGGGGGAAATCCTGCACGCCCACCATGCAGAACTGCCCGGGGCGCACCTCGATCTCCTCGTCCGTCGCAAACGTCAGGGAATAGATATTCTCCGCGATGCGGATATTTTCCAGAATGGTCGCCGTTACTTCGCGCATATTGCCCCCAGGACGCTCTGAAGGTCCGCCCGCATGTCGAGGCAGGCCGCACGCGCCGCTTCGTCGTAATTTCCGCCGCGCTTCTTGTAGGCGCACAGCACCCCGCGCGAGTTGTTGACGACGCCGCCGAGGCCGTTTTTGTCAAAACAGTTCTTGAGCATCTCGGCGTTCGCGCCCTGCGCGCCGTATCCGGGCACAAGGAAGAAAGTGTGGGGAAGCCTTGCGCGCAGCACTTTGGCCTCCTCGGGATAGGTCGCGCCCACGACGGCGCCCACGCAGGAATAGCCGTATTTTCCGACGGTACCCTCGCCCCAGCGCTCCACCATGTCGCCCATGCACTCATAGACGGTGCGGCCGTCCCCGAGCTTTAAGTTCTGCAATTCGCCCGAGGAGGGGTTGCTCGTCTTGACGAGCACGAAGATGCCCTTATCGCGGCTCTTGCACTGCTCGACGAAGGGTGTGATGCCGTCCGAGCCCAGATACCCGTTGACGGTGAGAAAATCGGAAGGGAAGGCGGAGAAGGTGTTCTCCCCCACGTTCGTTTCGCCGAGGAAGGCGGTGGCATACTGCGAAGCGGTCGCGCCGATGTCGTTGCGCTTGGCGTCCGTGATGACGACAAGCCCCTGCTCCTTCGCATAGCGCAGCGTCTCGTAAAAGGCGCGAAGGCCTGCCGTGCCGTACTGCTCGTAATAGGCGATCTGCACCTTGACGGAGGGCACGATGTCGGAAACGGCGTCGATGATGCCGCGGTTGAAGGTGAGGATGGCTTCTGCTGCGTCCTCCAACGAGGCTGCGCCCGCGCGCATCTCTTCGGGCAGATAGGAAAACGAGGTATCTAAGCCCACGCAGGTGGGATTTTGCATTTTAATGATTTTTTCAATGAGCGTATCGACGATCATAATAATATCTCCTAAAAAGTAACTGCAAAGCAATAAAACTGAAAAAGTTATGCGCCGCGATCCTTTTCAATTTTTATCTTGGAATTTTACTTCGCCGTCCACGACGGTATATTTCACCCTTCCGCACACTTCCCTGCCCGTGAAGGGGGTGTTCTTGCCCTTGGAGACGAAGTCCTTCGGGTCGATGACCCACTTCTCGTCGAGGTCGACGGCGGTGAAGTCGGCGGGAGCGCCCACTTCCAGCGCGCCGCCCTCCAAATTGAGGATGCGGGCGGGGTTGGAGCTCATCTTCCTGGCGAGCTCTTCAAGCGAGAGCGCGCCGCCCTTGACGAGCGCGGTATAGGAGAGCGCGAAGCTCGTTTCGAGCCCGCTGATGCCGAACGCCGCCTGGTCGTACTCCACGTTCTTGTCGTCCGCGTGATGGGGCGCATGGTCGGTGACGATGCAGTCGAGCGTGCCGTCTTTGAGCCCTTCGATGACGGCAAGGCGGTCTTTTTCTTCGCGGATGGGCGGGTTGACCTTGGTGTTGGTATCGAATGAGGCGATGACTTCGTCCGTCAATGTAAAGTAGTGCGGGCAGGTCTCCGCCGTGACCTTCACGCCGCGCGCCTTTGCTTCGCGGATGAGCTGCACGCCGCTGTATGTCGAAACGTGGCAGATATGCACGGGGATATCAAGGCTCTCCGAAAGGCAGATCTCGCGGGCGATGATGATGTCCTCCGCCGCGCGGACGCTGCCCTTGAGCCCCGTGAGCGTCGAATAGTACCCCTCGTTGACGACGCCGCCGTCGACGAGCGATTTATCCTCGCAGTGGCAGAGGCAGATGAGCCCGAAGTCGGAGGCGTACTTCATGGCGTTTGCCATGAGCCCCGTGCTCACGACGGACTTGCCGTCTTCGCTGAGCGCCACCGCGCCCGCCGCCTTCATGCCGCCGATGGCAGCAAGTTCCTTGCCCTCCTGCCCCTTGGTGATGGCGCCGATAGGCCGCACTTTGCACAGATCAACATCCTTCGCGCGCGATAAGATGTAGGTGACGACGACCTTGCTGTCCGTCACGGGGTTGGTGTTGGGCATGCAGCACACTTGCGTGAATCCGCCCTTGACGGCGGCTTTGGAACCGCTTTCGATGTCTTCCTTCCTTTCGAAGCCCGGCTCGCGCAGATGGACGTGCATATCGATGAGCCCCGGGAAGACGGTGAGCCCGCTCCAATCGACGCCCTCGCCTTCGATGTGTTCGGCGATCTCTGCGATGCGCCCTTCTTCGACGCGGAGATCGGCGCGGCGCACGCCGTCGGGCAAAATACAAGTTGCGTTTTTGAAGATCATATCTCCTCCTTGGTGAGCAAAAAGAGCATGGACATCCTCACCGCGATGCCCGAGAGCACCTGTTCTTCGATGCGGCTCGTCTCGCCGTCGATGAGCCCGCTCGTGAGCTCCACGCCGCGGTTGACGGGCCCGGGGTGCATGACGAGGGCGTTCGGCTTCGCGTACTTCATGAGCGCTTCGCTGACGCCGTAGAACTTGCTGTATTCGCCGAGCGAAGGGAAGTTGCCCGCGTGCTGGCGCTCGAGCTGGATCCTCAGCCCCATCACGACGTCGGCGCCCTCCACCGCCTCCTCGCGGGAGCGGCAAATTTTCGCCCCCATTCTTTCGATGCCCGTGGGGATAAGCGTCTTCGGCGCGTACATGGTGACTTCCGCCCCCAGCTTCTTTAAGCCGAAGAGGTTGCTCTTTGCCACGCGCGAGTGGGAGATATCGCCTAAGATAGCGACTTTGAGCCCTTCGATCGAGCCGAAATTTTCGCGCATCGTCAGCATATCCAGAAGCGCCTGCGAAGGGTGTTCGTTCATGCCGTCGCCCGCATTGACGACGTGCGCCTTGACCGTCTTGGCAAGGAGGGCGGGCGCGCCGCCCATGGGATGGCGGATGACGATGATATCGTTCTTCATTGCGTCCAGCGTCTTGCCCGTGTCGACGAGCGTCTCCCCCTTCTTGACGGAAGAGGAGTCCGCCGAAATGTTGACGACGTGCGCGCCCATGTATTTGGCGGCGAGCTCGAAGCTGCAGCGCGTGCGCGTCGAGTTCTCGTAAAAGAGCGTCGTCACCGACTTGCCCTGCAAGTGCGGCAGCTTCTTGATGTTCTGCTTTAAGAGCTTTTTCATGTTCATGCCGACACTGAGGATCTCGTCGATCTCCTCTGCGGGCATTTCGCGAAGCCCTAAAATATCCTTATCTTTCAGCATCATTCCTCCCGATGACGGCAAGCTCGTCGCGCTCTGCGCCGAGCTCCGTAAAATGTACGCTCACATATTCCGAACGCGAAGTGGGCACGTTCTTGCCCACGAAATCTGCGCGGACGGGGAGTTCCCTCCCCCCGCGGTCGACGAGGACCAGAAGTTCGATGCACTTGGGCCGCCCGAGGCGGAAGAGCGCTTCGATGCCCGCCACGGCGCTCCTGCCCGTGTGCAGGACGTCGTCGCACAGCACGACTTTTTTCCCCGAAATGTCGAACCCGAGTTCGTTGACGCCCGCATCGGGCACAAAGAAGGCGGAAACGAGGTCGTCCCGCGTCATGCCGATGTCGAGCCCCGCCGCGGGAACGGAAACGCCCGTCCCCGACTGCAATTCGGTTTTGAGGCGCTCGGCGACGATCTCCCCGCCCCGCTTGACGCCGATGAGCACGACGCCGTCGAGGCCTTCGTTTCTTTCCTCGATCTCGTGCGAGAGGCGCACGAGCGTGCGCTTCAATCCCTTTTCATCCAATATGACCGGCATTGTCCCTCCCTGCGGCTCCCGCAAAATTTCGTCCGCAAGGCAGCCTTCCGCCCCAAGCGAAGGCAAGAAAAACAGCCTCGCGGGATGCCGCAAGACTGTGCCTTTCCTCAAAATAAGCGGGCACGAAAGCTGCCCTGTTTTTCCAATGAGACGGCGTCTTGTCGGCATCACGGTACCGCACTTAAAAACGACGCCTATATGATAGCAGAACCGCCCCGAAATGTCAAGCTTTTCAAATAATTTGCGTCAGGGTAAAACGCGCTTTGTCGCAGGAAGTGAGAAAATACTCGATGCCGTTCTTTTCGCACTTCAAGGGGAAGTAGACGCTCCCGTGCAGATGCCCGAACACCACTTTATCGACCGCGTTCTCTTCAAACAGCTGCGTAAAGAGGGTATCCTCCTTGCGGATGCCGAATGGCGGGTAGTGGATGAGCGCAATGAGGGTATCCCCCTCCTTTCTCACTTTTCTGACTTCTGCAAAGGCGAGGCGGAAGCGTTCCCCCTCGCGGCGGTAGAGCGCCTCGTCGTGTTCGGTATAGTCGGCGCTCCCGGGGCACGCCCACCCGCGCGAGCCCGCGATGACAACATTGCCGATGCGCACGCAGTCGTTCTGAAGAAAGGTGAAGCTTTCGTCGGGCGCGGCGGCGCGCACCCGCGTGATGCCGTTCCACCAATAGTCGTGGTTGCCGCGGATGAATACCTTGCGCCCTTTGAGCGGAGAAAGGGACTGAACGTCGTACATCCCCTCGTCGAGATACATCCCCCACGAGGTATCGCCGCCCAGAAGGACGACGTCCTCTTCCGAGACCTTCTGCTCCCAATCCGCCTTGATTTTTTCGAAATGCCCCTCCCATTCCGGCCCGAACACGTTCATCGGCTTGTTGCTCTTGCCGGAAAGGTGCAGATCGCTGATCGCAAACACCTTCATGGGGAAAATTATAGCATAACTCTTTGCAAATATCAAGCGTTTCCCCCGCCGTGCGCCCGTCAGGCGCAAATGCCGTGCCGCCCACGCCCAAGCGCGGACGAAAAGAAGCGCCCCGCGCAAAATTTGCGCGGGGCGCCCGTCCCAAACGTTATTCGAGTTCGAACTTGCCCGTATAGAGCTGATAGTACCTGCCCTTTTGCGCCATGAGCTGTTCGTGGTTGCCGCGTTCGATAATGCGGCCGTGTTCGAGCACCATGATGGCGTGGCTGTTGCGCACGGTGGAGAGGCGGTGGGCGATAACGAACACCGTCCTGCCTTCCATGAGCTTATCCATGCCCTTTTCGATGAGCGCTTCGGTGCGCGTATCGATGGAGCTCGTCGCCTCGTCGAGGATGATGACGGGGCAGTCGGAGACCATCGCGCGGGCAATGGAGAGAAGCTGCCTCTGCCCCTGCGAGAGGTTGGCGCCGTCCGAAGTCAGCATGGTATTGTAGCCGTCGGGCAGGTGGCGGATGAAGCTGTCCGCCCCCGCGAGCTTGGCTGCCTCGATGCACTCCCCGTCCGTCGCCGTCATGCGGACGTAGCGGATGTTCTCCATCACCGTGCCCGTGAAGAGGTGGGTATCCTGCAGCACGGTGCCGAGGGAATGGCGAAGATCGCTCTTTTTCATGTCGCGGATGTTGATGCCGTCGTAGGTGATCGTACCCGACTGGATGTCGTAGAAGCGGTTGATGAGGTTGGTGATCGTCGTCTTGCCCGCGCCCGTCGAACCGACGAAGGCGATCTTCTGCCCGGGCTTTGCGTAGAGGGAGATGTCGTGGAGCACCGTCTTGCCCTCTTCATAGCCGAAGGTGACGCCGTAGAAGCGGATATCCCCCTTCAACAGCACGAAGTGATGGCCTGCGGGGCTGCCGTCGGGCACCTTCCATGCCCAAAGATCGCCGTCCCCGCGCTCTTCGTACCAATTTTCGCCCGTCTTCGTCACCCTGACGAGCGTCACGTCGCCGCCCTCGTCCTCGGGCACGGCGTCGAGCATCTCGAAGATGCGCTCTGCGCCCGCGAACGCCTGCACGATGGCGTTGAACTGCTGGGTGATCTGCTGGATGGGCATATTGAAGGAGCGCACGAAGTTGAGGAAGGAGACGATGGCGCCGAGCGTCAGCGCCCCGCCCAACCCCTTTGTGAAGCCGTAGACGGAGAGCGCGTACCACCCGCCTTCCATGACGAGGAACGCCGCCACAAACGCCACGATGATATATTGGATATAGCCGATGTTGTTGGAGATGGGCCCGATGACGTTGGTGAGCACGTTCGCCTTGGTCGCGTTGACGCGCAGATCCTCGTTGAGAGTGCGGAAGGCAGCCTTCGCCTTTTCCTCGTGATTGAACACTTTGACGACGCGCTGGCCGCTCATCATCTCCTCGATATAACCGTTGACGGAAGCGAGCGCGCGCTGCTGCTGCAAAAAGTACCCGCCGCTGCGCTTTGCGAGCTTCTGCGTGAAGAGGAACATGCCCACGACAAAGATCATGGCGACAAGCGTCAGCGTCGCGGAATAGAACACCATCATGCAGAAGGTGCCGACGATGGTCACCGTCGAGTTGATGAGCTGCGGGATGGTCTGCGAGAGCATCTGACGGAGCACGTCGGTATCGTTCGTGTAACGGCTCATGAGCGTGCCGTGCGTGTGCGTATCGAAGAATTTGAGAGGAAGCGTCTGCATATGCGAGAACATCTCGTTCCTCAGCCGCTTCATCGTGCCCTGCGCCACGACGACCATGATGCGGAAGTAGGTGTAGTTGCACACGACGCCCGCAAGATAAATGCCGCCCATCGCACAGAGCGCGCCGATAAAGCCGCTCCAATCGATGCTTTCCCGTTCGATGCCGATGAGAGGGGAGATGAACTGATCGACGAAGATGCCGAGGAACATCGACCCGCCCACCGAGGCAAGCGCGGAGACGACGATGAGCACGCAGGCAAAGATAAATTTGCCCTTATGATCGACGAAGAGATAACGCATGAGGCGCGAGAAGATCTTTTTGCTGTTGGCGTCCAGCCTTGCGGGCGCACGCCCGCCCCTTGCCATGTTATTCGGCATCGGCATGATCGTCACCTCCTCTCGTCTGCGATTCGTAGATGCTGCGGTAAATTTCGTTGCTCTTCAAGAGCTCTTCGTGCGTGCCGAAGCCCGAGACGCGCCCCTCGTCGAGAACGAGGATGCGGTCGGCGTCCTGCACGGAGTTGATGCGCTGGGCGATGATGAGCTTGGTGACCTCGGGCGCGTGTTCGCGCAGCGCCGCGCGGATACGGCTGTCCGTCTTGGTATCGACGGCGGACGTCGAATCGTCGAGGATGAGCACCTTCGGGCTCTTCAGAAGCGCCCTTGCGATGCACAGCCGCTGCTTCTGCCCGCCCGAGACGTTGACGCCGCCCTGCCCGAGGTCGTATTCATATTTCCCCGGGAGCTGTTCGATGAACTCGTCGGCGCACGCCTGTTTGCAGGCGAATTCGAGCTCTTCCTGCGTGGCGTCCTCCTTGCCCCAGCGCAGATTCTCCGCGACCGAGCCCGAGAAGAGCACGTTCTTTTGCAGCACCATCGCGACGGCGTCGCGCAGGGCGGTGAGGTCGTACTCCTTCACGTCGCGGCCGCCCACTTTGACGCTCCCTTCCGTCGCGTCGTAGAGGCGCGGGATGAGGGAGACGAGCGTCGTCTTGGCGGAACCCGTCTGCCCGATGATGCCGATCGTCTCGCCCGAGGCGATCTTCAAAGAGACGTCCTTGATGACGTCCTCCCCTTCGCCGCCCTTGCGGTAGGCAAAGCTGACGTGATCGAATTCGATCGAACCGTCCCTGACTTCGAAGACGGGGTCGGCGGGGGCTTCGATGGTGCTCTCTTCCGACAAGATCTCGGAGATACGCTCCATTGCGGGGCGGGACATGGCGATGAAGGTGAGCACCATCGCCACCATCATGACGCCCGAAAGGATCTGTGTCGCATACGAAAGAAGTCCCGTAAGGTCTGCGATCCTGAGCCCGCCCCCCACGATGCTCACGCCGCCCACGGAGAGCAGGATGATCATCGTCGTATACATGATGACCTGTACGACGGGGCTCATCGCCGCCATCAGCTTTTCGGCGCGCACCGAATAGTTGTAAACTTCCTGCGTCGCCTTCTGATATTTTTCGATCTCCGGCCCTTCGAGGACGTACGACTTGACGACGCGGATGCCCGTGAGGTTTTCCTGCGCGACGGCGTTGAGGCGGTCGTACTTTTTGAACATCTGCCGAAAGCTCGGCTGCGCGGCGTTCATGATGAGGAGCACGAACACAAAGAGGATGGCAGCCGCCACGAGGAAGATCCACGCGATCTGCGGCTCGATGATGAATGCCATGACGGAAGCAAAGATGAACATGACGGGCGCACGCACGAGCATGCGGATGCTCATCTGGAAGGACATCTGCACGCTCGTGATATCCGTCGTCAGACGGGTGATGAGCGAGGACGTCGAGAAGCGGTCGATGTTGGCGAACGAGAAGGTCTGGATCTTGTCGTATGCGTCCTGCCTGAGGTTGGCTGCAAAACCCGCGCTTGCCTCGGAAGCGAGCTTGCCGCCCAGAACGCCGCTTGCAAGCGACACGAGCCCCAGCACGAACATAATGCCGCCGTAGATGGCGATCTGAACGAAATCCTCCTGAACAAGGTTTCGCTCCGCCTCCTGCGCTCCCTCGATGACGCCGACGAGCAGCGTCATGACGAAGGGGATGAGGATCTCCATCGCCGCCTCGACGACCATGACGACGGGCGTTAATATGGCGCGCGACTTATACTGCCGCACGCTCTTCATGAGTCTTGTGATCATAAGTCTTGCTGTTTTCTCTCCTTTTGATCGGGTCCTGCTTCGGGAAAAGTCTCTTTGGAAAGCGCTTCGAGCTCATCCGCCATGTGAAGAAGGCAGCGGTAGACAGTCTTTGTTTCCTCCTCCGAAAGCCCGCGGCGCATGGCGTCCTCCGTCTTTTGGACGAAGCGGCTGCATTCGTCGGCGACCTCCTTCCCGCGTTCGGTGAGCGCGACGCACTTGACGCGCGCATCCTCCCCCGCCCTGCGCTCGATGTAGCCCTGACGCTCGAGCGCCTGCAGAAGGCCGGTCACCGAAGAGGGGCGGGTGCTGCAGCATTCCGTCGCGATGAGCTTTTGGGTACACTCCTCCCCGCGGGCGTGCTTGGCGGCAAGATAGCCCAAAACGTTCACCTGCGAAAAGCTCAGAACGAGCGAACGCAGGTTTCCGTCCAGAAGGCGGTACAAAATGCGCGCCGTGCGGCCGATGGCATAGCCGAGATCGTTGTCCTGGATGCGTTCCATGTCCTCTTCCCGAAAAAAATAATTAGGAACCTATTGTTTAGATTCCTAATTATTATACACGTTCCACCCCCTGACGTCAAGCGCAGGAAGAGAAAAAAAGATGAAGACTGCGTGAAATTTAACGCAGTTCTTCCACGGCGATCACGAAGCGCGTGCCGTCTTCAAAGACAACAGCCGTCCGCCCCGTCTGCGCATCGAACGTGACTTCCGCTTCAAAGCAGACTTTGAGCATGGCAAAGACTTCCTCGGCGAACTCCATCTCGGTAACGAATTGCTTGCGTGTTTCCATAGTATTTCCTCCCGTAGGTTGATTTACGGAGATTATACCGTACAAATGCCGTCGATTGATGGGATGTTTTGTCTGGTTGTGTCGAATCGTGTGGAAAACGAAAAAATAATTCGCCAAAATTCGGGAAAATTTCTCTTCTTTACGCTTTTTTTGCGCTTGACAGCCCGCCCCTTTTCCGCTATAATAGAGATACGATTTAACGTAATATGCAGGAATCGCCTAGCGGTATGGCGTCAGCTTCCCAAGCTGATCCCGTGCGGGGGCGTGCGCCAGCCACCGAGCGCGCGAAGCGAAGCGGAGCTGTGCGAAGGTACTCCCTCGTCGCCGCAAAGCCCTCAGGTCCGCCGCTGCGTTCCTCGCGGCTTGACCGCGCGGCTTGCGTCTCCTCTTCCCACAAATCTTTTGCTGACGCAAAATCTTTGCGGGAACCCTGTTTATTACAAATCCATATGCAGGAATCGCCTAGCGGTATGGCGTCAGCTTCCCAAGCTGATCCCGGCGGGTTCGACTCCCGTTTCCTGCTCCATATGAACAAAGGGCATTCTTCCGAAGGGGGAATGCTTCTTTGTTTATTCTATTTGGCAGAATGGAGCACGAGCGCAGCCGAAGTACTCCCGTTTCCTGCTCCATACTGAAAAGCGGAGGTTTTGCCTCCGCTTTTTTCACCTCTTTTTCAGTTCTTCCACCGCCCAGCGGAGAAAATCGGCTTTCGTCATGCCCGCCGCCTTGATCGCGGCATCGATCGAATCCCACTCTTCGGGGATCAGGTTGACGATGAACGCCTTATATTTTCCGTTGATCTTCGCGGCATATCGCTTATCCGCCGCCTTCTGCGCCTCACTTCTTGCCATCGTCTGCCCTCCTCAAAAGAGATCGCTTTCGGCAATATACGCCTTCAAATCGTCGAACGTCGGGCAGGAAGCCTTTGGAACGTTGAAAGACATCGTGACCCGTTCAACGCTGCGTTCCACCGTCCACGAAGCCTTGTTCTCCCGCACCGTGTAGATTTTGCCTTGTTTTGTGACCGTCATAACAATACCTCCGAATGATTCTTTGAAGGGGGTTGACACGCTCCCCTTTTTCTGCTATAATAGGACTTACGAGGGGGCGGTTGCTCCGCCCCGCTCTGCCTATCGACGATTATTTATCGTCGGCTGCCTTGTCGGGCTTTGGCTTTTTTAAGACGATTGAAATTCTTACGCTTTCGACTACTTTTTGATCGCTTCCGCCAAGTCCTGCAAGGCTTTTTTTCTGCCATTTTTCGGGCGCCGTCCTTCCGCGCGATCTTATTATACCATGCAGGCTATCATATTTCAACCGATCTTACGATATTTTTGAAACTCACGCAAACGGTGATGAGAACCGCTCCGCGCGGAGCGCCCGCCTCCCGCAAAAAGTAGGCAATGCGCCTCCCCCTGCGCCGTCCCCCTGCAATCGGTTGACTTTTTCCCCGAAAGCCAATATACTTTATTTCCGACCACCATCATCTGAGAGGGATACCATGGAAGAAACGCTGCGGCGCGCCTGCATCGAGCGGCTCAAAGAAGAACTCGTGCCCGCGATGGGCTGCACCGAACCCATCGCCGTCGCCTATGCCGCCGCCCTTGCAAAAAAGACGCTGGGCACGCTCCCCGAGCGCGGCGAGATCGAAGTGAGCGGCAACATCTTGAAGAACGTCAAGAGCGTCATCGTCCCCCACACGGGAGGACTGAGAGGCGTGGAGAGCGCCGCCGCGGCGGGCTTTGCGGCAGGAGACGCCGACCGCGAACTCGAAGTGCTCTCCTCCGTGCGGGAAGAAGAGTACCCCCGCATCGCGGAATACCTCAAAGCGACGCCGCTCACCGTCCGGGAAGCGCAGAGCGGCTGCGTGTTCGACATCGGCATCCGCGCCTTTCACGGCGGGCATACGGCATATGTGCGCATCACGGGGCATCATACCAACGTCGTGCGCCTCGAACAGGACGAAAACGTGCTCATAAACCGCACGGAGAGCGGCGAAGCCGACCCCGCCGCAGACCCCCTCACCGTGCGCGCCATCGTGGAATTTGCGAAAGAAGACGACCTTTCGGAAGTAAAAGAGGCGCTCGAACGGCAGATCGCATACAATACCGCCATCTGCGACGAGGGGCTGAAAAACGACTGGGGCGCGCGCGTCGGCAAGACGCTTTTAAGCGCATTCGGCAACGACATCCACAACCGCGCCAAAGCGTGGGCGGCGGCAGGCTCGGACGCCCGCATGAACGGCTGCCCCCTGCCCGTCGTGGTCGTTTCGGGCAGCGGCAATCAGGGCATCACCGCTTCCGTGCCCGTCATCGCCTATGCGCAGCATCTGCACGCTTCCCATGAAACGCTTTTGCGGGCGCTCGCCCTTTCCGACCTTGTGACCATCCACTTAAAATCGGGCATCGGTCGGCTCTCGGCGTACTGCGGCGCGGTGAGCGCGGGCGCGGGTGCGGCGGCGGGCATCTGTTTTTTACACGGCGGCGGGGTGGACGAGATCTCGCACACTATCGTCAACGCCATCGCCATCGATTCGGGCATGGTGTGCGACGGTGCTAAATCGAGCTGTGCCGCCAAGATCGCCTGCGCCGTGGAATCGGGGCTCATCGGCTTTGAGCTGTACCGCGCGGGCGGGCAGTTCTACGGCGGCGACGGCATCGTCTCGAAGGGAGTGGAGAACACCATCCGCAACGTGGGCGAGCTCGCCAGCCGCGGCATGCGCGAAACGGACGAAGAGATCATACGGCTTATGCTAAAATAATTCACACTTTTTTGTGCAAGCACAAAAAAGTCGTGAGGGGTGAAGTTTGTTGATTTTAACAGACGCTATCGCCCACGCGCTCGTCTGTCATTCTAAGCACAGCAAGCGCCAAGCATGGCGCAAATTGTGTCCCGCAGCGCAAAAGCGTGGTTTTGCTCGCGGAAGTATTTTGGGAAACTGTTTCGCCGCAAATCTTTCCCTTCGGGAAATCTTCGCGGCGAGGGGTGAAGTTTGTTGATTTTAACAGACGCTATCGCCCACACGCTCATCTGTTATTCCAAACACAATAAGTGCCCTGCGGGTACAAATTGTGTCCCGCAGCGCAAAAGCGTGGTTTTGCTTGCAGAAGTATGTTTAAGAAAAGGGCTCCCGCAAAAGTCGCGCAGCGAGTTTTGCGGGAAGAGGGTGAGCAAGTGCTTCCTTGTCAAAGCCCCGATGGGGCTTTGACCACTTGCGAACTTGGGAATGCCCCATTGTTCGGGGCATTCCTTGACCGAGCGCGGGTTCTACCGCGCGAGACGAGCGAGCATCGGAGCATAGCCGCGAGGAACGCAGCGGCTTGCGAAATTTGCTCCGCTGCGACGAAGCGGAGGGAAACCCTCCTCGCGGAAGAAATTTTGAAATAACTCCTTAATATAGCCTCCTCTTCGGGGGTGAGCAGGCGCATTCTTGCAAAGAGCCCGGTGGGCTCTTTGCCGCCTGCGAACTTGGAAACGGCGCATTGTGCGCGCCGTTTCCTGACCGAGCGCGGTTTCCACCGCGCGAGACGGTGGCGCGCTGTCCAACATTTATGTTGGCAGCGTGACGGAGGGAGTAAAAAGCTCCCGAAAAAACGTTTTGCGAAAAAATCATTGCGGAAGCATTTTTTCATGATATATGCGGCGCGGCGGGAGCAAAAGCTCCCGCCGCGCCGCGTTTTATATTTTGTCCGCGTTTTATTTTTTGTCCGCGTTTTATTCTTCCGCCGCGTTCCGGGCGGCGCGTATCATGCAAACAGCGTGAACATCTCATCCCGATCGAAGGTGATGTGCGCCTCAGCGGAAACGCCGTTCCTCTCGTAGCCGATGATGACCGTATCCCCTTTGCGCACATTGAACAGAAAGGTCGTCACCGTATGCAGGCGGGTGATCGTCTTTTCCGCGCCGCCCTCGATGCGGATATCCGTGAGCAGATCCCCTTCCCGCAATTTGCCCTCGGCGGGGCTTCCCTTCGTGACCTCCTGCACGGACACCTTCTCCACGATATGGGATGAGCCCGTATCTTCATCGTAAATGCTCGTGCGCGCGTCGACGCGGGCGGTCATCCCGAGCGTGGCGCGTAAAGCGCCCTTACTGTCATTCATCCCGGCGTTGTCTATGATGTTCTGCGCGACGCCGATCGCCAGATTGACGGGGATGGCATAGCCGAAATCTTCGACGCCCGTCGCCTCGGACCGCGCATTGACGATGCCGACGAGCGAGCCGTCGATATTGTAGAGCCCGCCCCCCGAATTGCCGTGATTGACGGCCGCATCCACGCGGATCTCGAGAAGGTTGAGCGTCCGCCTGTTGTCCGCCGCAAGGATGTCGATATATTCCGACGGCACAGAGACGATCCCGCGCGTCACGGAGACGCCCTGGCTGTCGGGATTGCCGATGGCGTACACCGTCTCGCCCGCCGTCAGCTCGTCGGAATCGGCCGGCGTGACCGTGCGCGCCGCACTGTTTTTGAGCCGTTCGCTGCCCTCGATGCGAATGACGGCGATGTCGTAATCCATCGCGCCGCCCACATATTCCGCCTCGATGTACTGATCGAGATAATATTCCCCGTAGAGATAGACGCGGATATCGTCGGAGATGTGCGGGATGCTCTCGTTGCCGATCGAATCCTGCTCGTAGACGACGTGATAATTGGTGATGATGTAGGCATCGCCCGCCTCTTTATCCATCTCGTAGATGACGCCCGCGCCCGAATACGTCTGTTCCTCGATTGCGGTGCTCGAAGCGCGCGAAGAGGAGACGTACTCCTTGAATACGCTGTTGATGGCGACGACCGACTGCACCGCCGCCCCCACGGAGACGGAAGAGTCGGCATTCACGGAATAGCCGATCTCCTTCAGGAAATCGACAAACGTTCCCTCAAATCCCTCCTCCTTCGCTTCCCGATACAGGCGGTATGCCTCGGTGCTTCCGCCCGTAAAGACGTTTTCCCAATCCATCCAGGTGCTGCCGCCGATGTCGTCGGACACCACGGGATCGTCCGTTTCCCCCGGATCGTCCGGTTCCGGCGTGACGGACGGATCGTCCGAAGAAGTCGAGGGCGCAAAGAAGGTACACCCTGCGAGCGTAAAGGCGAGCACGCCCGCCGTCAGAACGGCAAGAAACGCCGCCGTCATCTTTTTCATATCTATCCTCCCGCCGCATCCTGCGGCCATATCCGATCGATCGTGCAATGATCTATACTACAGTTTACAGGGTCTTCCTGAAAAACAGTTTAATAAAAGATGAAAATTGCATGGAAATGCGCCGCCCTATGCGGCGCGCAGGATATTATATCATACGAGAGGCAGTTTTACAACCAAAAGAAGGGCGATCGCTCGCCCCTCTTCCGGTCTTTTCTTCGTGACGACCCCTTTGCGCTTACAGATCGTCTGCGTCCTGTTCGGGCAGCCCGCCCTCGGCGGGAACGCCCGTGTAGGAGCCGAGCGCGTCCTCTTCGGAGCGCATCTTTGCCCCCTCTTCAAGGCGCTTTGCCCCGTGCAGACGCTTGAAAGCGCCATGCGGGAAACTGCCGTCAGTCACAGTTCTTTTCCGTCTTGGCGTTCTGCTTTGCCTTCGCGCCGCTTTTTGCAGCGTTCTTTGCGGCGTTCTTCGTGCAGTTCTTGCCGCAGTTCTTGCGTTCCGTCATAGTTTTCCTCCTGTTTGACCGCGCCCGAAAAAGCCCGTTCGAAACCGGCTTCCCTTTCAGGCGCCTTTGTAAGGGAGATGCAGATCGACTTCCCCCTGCTTTGCCCCGCACAGCGGGCAGACCTTCCACGCCTCTTTTGCGGTGTGCATATAGCCGCACTCTCCGCAGATCCAGATGACGGGATGTTCGGCGGAATAGAGAGCGCCGTCCCTGACCGCACCGTGCAGATAGCGGAAGACGATCTCGTGGTTTTTCTCGACCTTGGCGACCTCTTCGAACTTGAAGGCGACGTCCTCGAACCCCTCCTCCCGCGCGATGCGCGCAAAGGAAGGATAGATGTTCTCGTACTCGCTCTTCTCGTCCTCGGCCGCAAACAAGAGGCTTTCGGCGATCGTTCCCGTATGGAAGGGATAGCCCGCATCCACGCGGATATTATCGCGGCTGCCCGCGTGTTTTATGAGCAGTTCAAAGAACACGCGCGCATGGTTGGTCTCGTTCTTGGCGATGGTGCGCAGCGCATCGGCGAGCGACATGAGTCCCGCCGCCGTCGCATCCCGCGCGACGAGCTGATAGCGCATGCCCGCCTGGCACTCCCCCGCAAAGGATCGGGCAAGGTTGAAATAGGTCTGAGTTTGGGTAAAGTCCATCTGAATTCCTCCGTTACACCGCTTATTTTCCCTCCCCTTGCGCCTTTTTATGCAGAAAACATAAAAAAACGCCCGCCCGCCGCGCAAGTAACGCGCGGCGGGCAGGCGCTCCGAATCGAGCCCGCGATTTATAAACTGTACTTTGCGGAAAGTTTCAGGACGGCGGAGAGGCAGTCGTTGAGGGCGCGCTGTTCGGCGGCGGTGAGCGCCCTGCCGCGATAGAGATCGAGCGCACGCACGACGGCGTCGAGTTCCAGGCGGTCGGCGGCATCGAGCTCCGCCGCCTTCAGCTTGGCGATGAGCGAATCGACGTGGGCAAGCTGCAGCTCCCCCTCCTCGGCACTCAACGCGGGGGGAAGCTCCTCCCCGGCGGGCATCTCCTCGTCCAGCCCGACGTGGAACGTCTCGTAAATTTCTTCGCTGCGGTCCTGCTTCTGCTTCTTTTGGGGAGCGGGGATGAAGAAGAGAAAGCGCACGAGCGCCGCGGCTGCCGTATAGAACGCTGCCCAGACGACGAAGTCGGAAGAACTTTCCGCGATCCCCGCGACGAGGACGAGTCCCGCCGCTCCCAACAGGAGCGCGACGGGCGGATAGGCGCGCTCGGCGCGCACGAGGACGAGGACGATCCCCGCCAGCACGAGGAGCGCGGGTGCGCCGAAATAGAGCAGCCAGCCGGGCAGCTGCGCCACGAGCTCCAAAAATTCCCTGATTTGCATAGCGATCGATAACAGCATATTTACTCCTTTTGCGATGATACCCCTCTTGTGGGCAAGACCGCGGTCATATTTTGTAAAAGATGGGCGTTTCCTGCCCTTTTTCAGGCTTCTATATCCACTTCATACCCGAGGGCGATGTTGAGGATGCGCGCGCGCACGCTCTCCTCCCTGACGTGCATGGCCCCGGCGACCGCCTTTTTGTAGAGCGCGATCTGCGGCGCATAGTCGCGGCGCAGCCGCTCCGCGGAGTGCGAAGAGAACTTGTAGTCAAGGAGCAGCCAGCCCTCCTTCGTTTCGGCAAGCAGATCGACCGCGCCCTGAAAGACGAGAAGATCGTCCGTCTCCCCAAGCCCCGACTCGCGTGCGGAAAGGCGCAGAAGGAAGGTCTGTTCGCGCAGGACGCGCCCGCTCGAAGCCGCTTCGCGCAGGGAGGGGAGCGCAAGGATGCCTTCGAGCTTTTTCTCGTCGAGAAGGGCGGCCTGTTCTTCCGAAAGCAGCCCCTCCCCTTTCATACGGATGAGCTCCTCTTTCGCGCCCGCCCCGAAGCGGACGTGCTGCAAAAAGGCATGATAAGCCGTGCCTTCCTCGGCGGAACGCCCCGCCTCCGTGCGTTCCTCCCCGGACGCGGGCGAGGGCCACTCGGCGCGCATCGCCTGCAGGAGCTCGGTCGCGGAGCTCTTGACGGGAAGGAGGGTGCTCTCCTCAAAGGGATAGCGCTGCCCGTAGACGGCGGCAAGGGCGCTCTCCTCGGCGGGCGCAAAAGCAAGTTCCTCCTCGGCAGGAGCCTCCCCTTCTTCGGGAAGCGGCATGAGATAGTCGCGGAAGCATTCCGGCGCGATAAACCCGGAAAAGCGATCGGCAAGGGCGGGCGGCGCGGCGCCGGCCGCCTTGGAAAAGACGAGGAAGAGCTTGTATTTTGCACGCGTCATGGCAACATAGAGGAGGTTGAGCTCCCCCTTGCGCTCCTCTTCGACCTGTTCGAAGGCGATGGCGCGGCGGTGCAGCGTGGGGCAGGCGGCGCGCGACGCCTCGTCAAAGCTCTTGGGCGCGAAAGAGAGGGCGTCCGAGTGGAGCACTTCGTCCGTTTCGGCGCCGTGGAAGGCGCGGTCCATATCGAGAAGGATGACAACGGGGTATTCGAGCCCCTTGGAAGCGTGCATGGTGAGCACTTTGACGGCATTCTCGCCGCCGCTCTCGCGGAAGTCCACCTTGTTTTCCGCCGCCTTCAAACGGTGCAGGAAGGCGGTGATGTTCCCCTCGGCCTCCTCCATGAGGCGAAGGACGCGCCTTAAACGCAGTTCCCCCTCCTCTTTGGCGGCGATCTCCGCTTCGAGGCCGTCCGACAGGAGCAGCCCGATCATCTCGCGCGCGGGCCGCACGCGGGAGAGCAGGCGGTAGTGCTCTGCAAGGGCAAAGAAGTCTTTGAGCTTCGCCGAGAGCGCGTCGCACATCTTCTCCGCATATTCGCGGCAGGCGGCGCGGAAAGTGGGTGCCGAAGGGAAACGCGCGCGCACGGCGGCAAGGTCGGTCTCCCGGAACCCGCCGAGGAAGGAGAGCATCGCCCCCGCCATGGGGATATCCTGCTCGCCGTTGTCGAGGAAGGAGAGCCAATCGAGGATGAGGCGCGCCTCCCAGAAGTCGCAGACGTTGACGTCTGCCGTCGCGGCGACGGGGATGCCCGCGTCGCTCAGGGCACGCACGGTGAGCGCCGCCGCTCCCCCGTTGACGCGGGAAAGGACGGCGATGTCGCCGTACGTCACGGGGCGTTCCCTGCCCTCGTCGGCATCGAACCACATCCTGCCGAGCTCGTGCCGCACGAGGCGGACGACGGTGCGCGCCAGGCGGTCATCCTCCCCTTCGGGCTGCGGGGCGAGCACGGAATAGATGCCGCGCTCCGCTTTCTCCCCCTTTTCCCGTTCGGGTGCAAGCACGAAATGCACTTCGCCCTCATGGCTGCCGTACCGCCTGCCGCCCTGCATCTGCGCCCTGTTTTTATAATCGAGCCCGCACGTCTCCTCCGTCATGGCATGGGAAAAGACGCGGTTGACCGCCGAGAGCACGGCGGAAGAGGAGCGGAAGCTCTCGCTCAGCGTGAGCGAAACGGGATACTCTTCCGTCTTCTGCAGGAAGTAGCGCGAACGGCTGCCGCGGAAAGCGTAGATGGCCTGCTTCGCGTCGCCGACGAGGAAGACCTCCTCCCCGCCCGCAAGACGCAGCAGCTCCTCCTGCACGAGGTTGACGTCCTGATATTCGTCTACGAACACATAGCGGTATTTCTGCCGCACGGCAGCGCGGAGATCCTCCTGCTGCAAGATGCGCAGCGCGCCGTGCTCGAGGTCGTTGTAATCCAAGAGCCCCGCCTCGCGTTTGAGCGAAAGGAAGCGGGCGCGGTAATCGAGAGCGAGCGCGGAAAGGGCGCGTGCACGGGCAGAGGCGTCCTCATGGCGGGCGCGTTCCGCCGCCTCGTCCCCCAGAGAGGAAAGCTGCTTTTCGAGCTCCTTGAGCGCCTCGGAGACCGCCTTGAGCCGAAGGAGACGGTCGAGTTCCTCCCCCCGGAGTTTTGTCATCTGCGGCGCCCGGGGGAGGCGTTCCTCCGCCCGCGACGCGGCGAGCGCGGCGGCCGCGAACAGCCCGTCCGCCTCCAGATAGGAAGAGACGCGTTCCCAAAGAGCCGCGTGCAGCTTGACGCCCTCCATGTCGGGAGCGAGCGCTTCTATCTCGCGCAGCAGAGTGGAAAGCAGCCTCTTCGTCTGCCCTTCGAAGACGGCGGCGACGTCCGCAAAGGGGAGCGTTCCCGCCGCCTTCAGGCTTGCCTCGGGGTCGGCCCCGTCCTCCGCCGCGTCGACCATCCCGAGCACCAGCTTGCGCAGCGTCCTGTCGCTCTTCTTGCGGAAATAGAAGGAAAGCAGGGCGCGGAACGCTTCGCCCCCGTTCTTATACGCCTCGTCGAAGGTCTCGTCGAGGGCGCGGGCGGAATACGTCTTCCATTCGGGGTCGTCCTCCCCCGCGATGCGGAAGGCGGGATCGACGCCCTCCACATAGAAATAGGTGCGGATGAGGCGGGCGCAGAAGACGTGCATGGTGCAGATGTCGGCAAGCGGGAGGGCCGCGATCTGCGCCTTGAGGCGGGCGCGCGCCCCTTCGTCCCGCGTTTCGCCGACCGCCCTGACGAGCGCCGAGCGCAGCTTTTCGCGCATCTGCGCCGCAGCCTTCCGCGTATAGGTGACGGCGAGCACCTCTCTCACGTCCGCGCCGCCCACGATGAGGGAGACGAGGCGGTTTATCATGACGAAGGTCTTGCCGCTCCCCGCCGAAGCGGAGACGATGACCTTGCCGCGCGCCCCGATGGCGGCGGCCTGTTCTCTTGTCGGATCGGTGCTCATGAGCCCTCCTTTTCCCTGCGGACGATCTTTGCGATCTCGCTGCACTTGACGGCATCTTCGCTCCGCTCCTCCCCCACGAACCCGCAGAGAGAGCGGAATTTGCAGTACTTGCACGCCCCTTTATAGGGGGAAGGCGCGATGTTGCCCTCCTTCATCTCGCGCTCGGCCTTCTCGGAGACGAGCACGGAATAGTCGAGGAAGGCGGCAAAGTCCTCCCCGCTCATGGCTCTGTCCTGCGCCCGTCCGCCCTGCCTGTAATCAAAGACCGCGCTTTCGCCGCGTTCACCCTCTTTGAGCGACTTATCCATGCGGCGCACGACCTCGCCGTCGCTGCTGAAAAAGCCGCGCATCCGGAACCGCTTTGCGGCATCCTCGGGCGAGGCGACGTCGCTTGCGGCGGGGAAATAGAACGCCCCCGCAGGCACCCCGCCCTCCGAAGCGCCCTTCAGATACAGTTCGAGCTGCAATTTCCTGCCCGTATAGTAGGCGGTCGGGGAATCTTCGATCTCCCCTGTCTTGTAGTCGATGACGCGGATATAGCGGTCGGCAGCGTCGATGCGGTCGGTCTTGCCTTCGAGCGAAAGCTCTCCGACAAAGACGCGCGCCTCCGTTTTGAGGACGGAAAAGTCGGAGAGGGCGAGCTGACGATAGGCGGCCGCGGCGACCTCCTGCCCCTCGGCGACCAGCCGTTCCCCCGTGTAGGTGCCCGCATCGGTATCGGCAAGTGCCGAAAAGCGGGGCGTTTTCAGGAGCTCTTCGCCCGTCTTTCGGGCGAGCGCACGGCACTCCTCTTCGGAGGAAAGTTCGGGAAAGCGGCGCGCCGTCTCTTCGAGCACGGCGTGCATGAAGGTGCCGGTATCGGTGGCCATCACGGAGCGCTCCTCCCGCTCCTGAAGGCGCAGCCCGCGCGCGGCAAAGCTCTTGTAGGGGCATTCGAAATACGTTTCGAGGAGCGTCGGCGACACCTTGCCGCGGAAATAGAGCGTCTCCCCCGCAACGCGCGGCTTTTTATCCTCGCCCAAGAGACGGGAGACGGGCTCGCCCCGCACCTCTAAAAAGGCGGCAAGGGCGGCAAAGCGGCCCCGTTCGCGCCCGCCGCGCGCATGGCGGCGGCGCAGCATCCCGCGAATGGCGGGCATCCGCTCCGAACAGTCATAGGGGAAGAGGTCGGGCATCGCGGGCATCGAAAAGAGCTTTTCCGCCGTGCGGAAGATCTCCCCGGGCTCGCACTCCTCGCTGCCGCGGCTTAAGGGGCAGGAGAGATACAGCCGCTCTTCAAAGGAACACAGATTGAGCGCCAGCGCCTCGCGGGAGCGGGCGTTGACTTCGGCAATGGCGGGCTCGATGACGACCTCGAGCTCGGAAAGGCGGGAAATATCCCCGTCCGAGATGACGGCGGTATCCTGCGCGGCGCGGGGGAGCCCCATGTCGAGCCCCGCCGCAAACAGCACTTTGACGCGCGCAAAGCGGCTCTCCGTCGCATCCCCCACAAAGACGGCGTCGAGAGACTGCGGGATCATGGCAACCTCCAGCGCCTCCAGCCCGCTTTGGAAGAGGGAGGCAAACTCGCGCACCGTCATGCTGCCTTCGGCGACGGACGCGATCTCGGACAGCACCCCGTCGATGCGGGAGAGCTCCAAAAAGGCGCGTTCCGACCCCGTGAGATCGGCTTTGAGCTCCTCGGTGACGCGCTCCGCTTCCACGAGTTCCATGAGCTTTTTCACCCCTTCCGCATAGCGCGCGCCGCTGCCCTTCGCGGGGAACAGGCTCAGCGCGGCGAGCATCTTCTCGCGGCAGGCGGCGAGGCAGGCGCGGTCGTGATCCCGGACGGCATCGCCTTCCTTGATCGCACGGCGCACCGCACCGCGGTAGCCGCCGTATTTCATGAGATAATTGCGGTACTGCTCCCCCTGCCCGAAATAGACGGAGGCGGCAACGGCGTCCGCCTCGTCGGGGAGCGCCCCGTCGGCGGCCGCGGAGAGGACGTCGAGCACAAAAGTGCAGAAGGGATGCTCGGAGAAGGGCCGCCTTTCATCCGCAAAATAGGGGATATGATAGGCGGAAAAGACGCGCCGCACGAGGGAAAACCGCTCCTTGTCCTGCACGAGCACGGCAAAGTCCGAAAAGCGCAGCTTGTCTTCCGCGATATGCTTTTTGATGAGCGCCGCAACGGTGCAGAACTCCTCCTCTTCGTCGAGCACGGTGAAGGCGCGCACGCACCGGCTGCGCTTCGCCTCCCCGAGGAGCTTCTCGGGCGTATAGAGACCTTCGGCAAGGTGACGGGCGTCCTCCCCGAGCGAGCTCTTCAGCTGAAGGGGCGCATCTTCCCCGCGCTCTTTGGCGATGCGGCGGAAGATGTGCGCGGCGGCGTTGGTGTAAAGCCCCGCCCTGCCCGAGAGAAAGATGCCCTTCACGCTCTTTGCGGCGTCAAAGGCGGCCTCGATGCCCTCCTGCGCCTGGCGCGTGAAGGAGGGAAAGGCAAAGAAGATGACGTTCGTCTCTGCAAGGCCTGCGGAGGCAAACGCTTCGGGCAGGAGGGAGAGATAGCCGCCCTCGTCGATCAGCCCCTTTCGGCGAAGGAACGCCCGGTATTCCGAAAGAACAAGGGCAAGATCGAGGAGCTTTCCTCCGAGCGTCCCGCCCGCCTCCTCCGCCCCGCGCCGCAGGAGGTCTTCCTCCACGCGGGAGGCCATGAGCTGGGCGAGCGTCTCGTAGACGACGCGCGCCGCCCCGCGGCGGAAGTACTTCAGCTCTTTTTCCCGCTCGGACAGGATGGCGGAGACCGCCATCACCGACCCCTGCTTGCTGAGCAGCTTCATGCCCGTCTTCCCGCCCGAAAGAAAGCGGGCGAAGGTGACGACCTCGGTGAGCATGGTCGCGCCTGCGGCCTCCAAAACGGCGCGCTCGGCGAGCAGCGTCAGCCTGTCTTCACAAAAAACGAGCGTCCTCTCCCCCCTTGCTTCGCTGTCGGCGATCAGGGCGCTCAGATAGTCAAGGGCGTCGTTCAGCGTGGGCGCTCCGATGACATTCGGCATGGGCTTCCTCCTTCGGGCGGAACGCTCCGCCCCGCATCGGCCTCATTATAACACATTTGCCCTCCATTTTTCATGAAATTTTCTCTGAATTTCGGCGATTTGTTTTTACAAACGAAAAAAAATGTGATATAATATGTATCACCATTCCTCAAAAGGAGGCTTCCATGAAGAAGATCCGCCTGGCGGGGCTCATGCTTTTGGCTCCCCTCACCCTCCTTTGCGCGTGCAGCGGCGGCGTGCCCCTCTCCTTTGCGGCGAACTGGAACCGCAATACGGCCGACAGCTCCGTGAGCAATACCCGCGAGGAGCTCGTATATGAAGTGACTTTCACCCCCTCCGAAACGCCCGCGGGAACGCTCACGGCGGAATACGACGAGGGCACCTATACGACCCTGCTCGAAAATAAAAACCTGACGCTTTCGGACGGCAGTTCGCAGGAAGGTTATGTCTATACGACCAAACTTACCATCTCGGGAAGGTTCCGCCTCGGCAGCGAAGTGAGCGAAACGTTTACCGACACGGTGACTTCCACCGTCTCCTTCCTCTCGGCATCGCAGCGGCTGAAGCCCGTCAAGAGCGAGAAGGAGGTCGTCTCCACCTCGCCCGTCGCCTCTTCCCCTTCCTCGCTCGAAAACGCGTTCACGACCTATCACTATACCTATGACGTCAGCTACGACGCGGGGCTCACCACGGCGACGGCCGTCTATACCGACCTCACCGAATACAAGACCGAAGAGGGGGAAACGGTACGCCGCGACCCCGAGACGCGCGAATACGACATTACGGGGGATACGACCTATCTCGACAACGAGCAGATCCTCTTTGCCCTGCGCGGGCTCAACCTCAGTTCTGCGGCGGCGACCTTCCGCACCATCAACCAGGTGATGGGGATCGTTGCGGAAGTCTCGACGAGCGCAAATTCGAGCGCGGCTTCCTCCGTCAAAGAAAACGTGGACTTCACGATGAACGGCGAAGCCGTCAAACAGGAGATCGACGCCGTCGAAGTGCCGCTCACCTATCTCACCACACCCTCCGGTCAGTCGCAGACGCTCGTCTATGCCGCGACGACGGATGCAAACAGCAACACCTACCGCAACGTGCTCCTTCGGATGGAAGTGCCCGTGCTGCAATCGCTCGGCACCCTCGTCTATACCCTTAAGGAAGCGGCCTTTGCCGACAAATAAACGATGATACGCCTTGCGTTTACAACAAAACGGTCGGGGAATGTAAGCCCCGAAACCATATGCCCAGTGATAAGAACTCGGGGGTCCCTGAGTTCTTATCTTTTTTTTGAGCGAATTGAATAAAGCGCGTTTCGCCCGTCCGGAGAGGGCGGCCCGTGAAAATAACGCAGGATGCTTTCTGCGCTGTTATAAATCAAGAAAAAAGAGAAAATAAGAAAAAGGAGTTTCCAAGTGCAAAAACAAGAGTTTTACAGCTGCCCTTCGGGCGACGTCGTCAAAGACCTTGCGACGGACGCCCAGAAGGGCCTCACCGAGGAAGAGGCGCAGGCGCGGCTCGCGCGCTACGGCGAAAACAAGCTCCAAGAGCAGAAGAAAAAGAGCTTGTTCGTCCGCTTCATCGAGCAGTTCAAGGACGTGATGATCATCATCCTGCTCATCGCGGCGTGCATCTCCTTCGGCGTCATCTGCTATCAGGTCGTCAACGGGAAGGAGAGCCCCATCGAATTTGTCGAGCCCGCCCTCATCGTCTTCATCGTCGTTCTGAACGCCGTCATGGGCGTCGTGCAGGAGAGCAAGGCGGAAAAGGCGCTCGAAGCGCTCAAAAACATGTCCGCCCCTCATGCGCGCGTCCTCCGCGACGGAAAGGAAAAGTTCATCCAGGCCTCCGCGCTCGTCCCCGGCGACATCATCCACCTCGAAGCGGGCGACTTCGTCCCCGCGGACGCAAGGCTTCTGACGAGTTCCAACTTGAAATCGGAAGAATCTGCCCTCACGGGCGAGAGCGTGCCCGCCGAAAAGGACGCGCGCGCCGAAGTCAAGGGGAACGCCTCCGTCGGCGACAGGACGAACATGGTCTTCTCGGGCTGCTCGCTCACCTACGGTTCGGCGACCGCCGTCGTCACGGGTACGGGCATGAACACCGAGATGGGCAAGATCGCGGGCCTTCTTGCAGGCGAGAAGGAGACGCGCACCCCCCTTCAGAACAAGCTCGCGCAGCTCGGGAAATACCTCGGCATCGTCGCGCTCGCGGCGTGCGCCATCATCTTCATCATCGGCGCGTGCATGCCCAACAACCGGGGCATCGACCACTGGATCGAGCTCTTCATGACGGCAGTCTCGCTCGCCGTTTCGGCGATCCCCGAAGGGCTGCCCGCCGTCGTCACCATCGTGCTCTCCATCGGCGTGACGCGCATGGTCAAAAAGAACGCCATCATCAAGCGTCTGCCCGCCGTGGAGACGCTGGGCTCCGCTTCCGTCATCTGTTCGGATAAGACGGGTACCCTCACCCAGAACCGCATGACGCTCGTCAAGACGTATGTGGACGGCGGCGAGGCTGCCTCCTTCGACCCCGCGAATACCGACGAAAAGACCAAACAGCTCCTCACCTGGGGCACGCTGTGCTGCGACGGCTCCGTTGAATTCGAAGGCGATAAGGAAGTACACCTCGGCGACCCCACCGAGACCGCCATCGTGCTCGCCGCACACAAATTAGGCAATGAAAAGGACGCCCTCAACGAGAGCTGCCCCCGCCTCGCTTCCCTCCCCTTCGACTCCGACCGCAAGCTGATGACGACCGTCAACAAAATAGGCGGCAAGCTCGTCGCCGTCGTCAAGGGCGCGTTCGACGTCATGGCGCAGCGCTGCGTTGCGGGCGACATCGAAAAGGCGCGAAAAGTCAACGACGAAATGAGCGCGGACGCCCTGCGCGTGCTCGCCGTCGGCTATAAGGAGCTCGACACCCTTTCCGAAGAACCCACGAGCGAAGAACTCGAATACGGGCTCACCTTCCTCGGGCTCGTCGGCATGATCGACCCCCCTCGCCCCGAGGCAAAGGAAGCAGTCGCCGTCTGCCGCAAGGCGGGCATCAAGCCCGTCATGATCACGGGCGACCACGTCATCACCGCCTCCGCCATCGCAAGGGAGCTCGGCATCCTGCTCGAAGGCGACAGAGCCATCACGGGCGCAGAACTCGACGCCATGAGCGACGAAGAGCTCGACAAGGAAGTCGAACACATCTCCGTCTATGCGCGCGTTTCGCCCGAAAACAAGATCCGCATCGTCAAGGCATGGCAGAAGAAGGGCCAGGTCGTCTCGATGACGGGCGACGGCGTCAACGACGCGCCCGCCCTGAAGGCCGCCGACATCGGCTGCGCGATGGGTATCACGGGCACCGACGTTGCGAAGGGCGCCGCCGACATGACGCTCACCGACGACAACTTCGCGACCATCGTCGACGCCGTCAAGGAAGGCCGCGGCATCTACTCCAACATCAAGAAGGTCGTGGGCTTCCTCCTCGGGACCAACATCTCCGAAGTCATCGTCGTCTTCCTTTCGATGTGCATCTGGCAGATCTCCCCCTTCATCTCCATCCAGCTTCTTTGGATCAACCTCATCGGCGACTCCCTGCCCGCCATCGCGCTCGGCATGGAAAAACTCGAACCCGACGTCATGGACCACAAGCCGCGCTCTAAAAACGAGAGCATCTTTGCCCACGGCTACGGCATCCAGATCGTGCTGCAAGGCTGTATGTTCGCAGGACTGGCGCTCGCAAGCTACTGCATCGCCCGCTTCGGCTTCGGCCTCGGGGAACAGGGCTGCTCGGCGGCGACCTTCTTCGTGCTCGCCCTCTCGCAGACGCTCCACGCCTACAATATGCGTTCGGGGCACTCCATCTTCAAAGTGGGGCCGTTCACGAACAAGTTCCTCAACATCGTCACGCTCATCGCGTTCGCGCTCATCGCGTTCGTCATGTTCACGCCCGGCGTCATGACGGTGTTCAACTTTGAATATCTTCCCGGCTGGCTCTATGTCATCGGCATCGGGCTTTCCGTCGTCCCCATCATCGTGATGGAGATCGCAAAGTCGCTCGAACTCGTGCGCCATCACAAATAAAAACAAGCTCGTTTTTTCGGCTGTCCTACGGGGCAGCCGCTTTTCGTTTTTGCGTTTTGGGCGGAAAACGATTGACAAATCCCGCCCCATGCGCTATACTATTTTTTGAATATTTGAAGAAGCATTCAAATGACGGGCGCAGCCGGGAACAGCGCGGCGCAAGGGAGGCAGTCATGGACGAAAAGAGCGCTTCTGCCGAAAACATCCGGCGTCGGCTCCCCGACGACGACACCCTCTATGAGCTTGCGAACCTCTTCAAGATGTTCGGCGACCCCACGCGCGCCAAAATTCTGAGCTGTCTGCAGCTGAAGGATATGTATGTGGGCGAGCTTGCCGAGACCTTGCAGATGACGGACTCCGCCGTCTCGCACCAGCTCAGGGTGCTGCGCGGAGCAAAGCTCGTGAAGGGCGTCAAGGAGGGCAAGGAAGTGCGCTATTCCCTCGACGACGACCATGTGACCAAGATCATGGAATACGGGCTCACCCATGTGAACGAAGGAAAATGATCGGCTGTTTTCGACTCATTCGGACGGGCGCGCCGCGGCTTTGCCGCGGCGCGCCCGATATTTTTATGAAAAAAATCACTTTCCCTCTTGAATTTCCCGCCCGTTCATGATATGCTGAACTCGGGCACAGCCAAATAAGGAGGGAACGTATGAAAAGGATCGGTATTTTGCTGCTTGCGGCAGCTCTTATGACTTGCGGACTGTTGACGCTTGCCGCGTGTGAAACGCCCGGCGATACGGTACATACGCACGTTTTCGGCGAATGGACGACCGTCACCGAGCCCACCTGCACCCAAGAGGGCAAATTGGAACGCACCTGCGCCTGCGGCGCAAAGGAGACGGCGCCGGTCTCCGCCTTAGGGCATGGGAAGGAGATGACCGTGCATGAAAACGAAGTGGCTGCGACGTGTACGGCGAAAGGCTCGTATGATGAAGTCGTCTATTGTGCGGTGTGCGAAGAAGAACTCAGCCGCAGGAGGGTGGAAACGCCCGCCGCAGGGCATACGGCGGGTGCGCCCGTGCGCGCAGAAGAAAAACCCGCGACCTGCACGGAGGGCGGCTCGTATGAGGAAGTCGTCTATTGTGCGGTGTGCGAAGAGGAACTCAGCCGTAAGACGGTGGAAACGCCCGGCGCAGGGCATACGGCGGGTGCGGCTGCGACCTGTATCAGCGCGCAGGTCTGCACGGTGTGCGGCACCGTGCTTGCACCCATGCTTGCGCACACGCCGGGCGCGCCCGTGCGCGCAGAAGAAAACCCTGCGACGTGTACGCAGGGCGGCTCGTATGAGGAAGTCATTTCCTGCACGGTGTGCGGAGGGGAACTCAGCCGCAAGATCGTGGAGACCCTTGCGCTTGGGCACGACTATGTGAACGGCGTCTGCACGCGCTGCCACGACGTCCTTGTGACGGAAGGATTGAAATTTCAACTGTCGGCAGAAGGCAGCTCCTATGTCGTTTCCGATTACGTCGGTTTGTCCACCGAGGTCTATATCCCCTCGGCCTATGAAGGGCTTCCGGTCGAAAGCATCGGCGATCGGGCGTTTGAAGGCAGCGAAAGAATGATGCGTATCGTATTGCCGGATACCATCACCTCCATCGGCAATAGCGCATTCTCGGGCTGTCTGTATCTGGAAGAGATCAGGATCCCCGACAGCGTCACTTCCATCGGCGAGTGGGCGTTTTCTGGTTGCGACAATCTGAAGAGCGTCACGCTCCCCGACAGCGTCACTTCCATCGGCTATAATGCGTTCGCTGGTTGCGGCAGACTGACAAGCATCGTCATCCCCGACAGCGTCACTTCCATCGGCGAGAGCGCATTCCGGGGTTGCAGTGGCCTGGCGAGCGTCACGCTCCCCGACAGCGTCACTTCCATCGGCTATAATGCGTTCGCTGGTTGCGGCAGACTGACAAGCATCGTCATCCCCGACAGCGTCACTTCCATCGGTAGTGGGGCGTTCTATCGTACCGCTTATTACAACGACGAGTCAAATTGGGAAGACGACGTTCTCTATATCGGAAACCATCTGATCAAGGCAGAAGATAGTATTTCCGGGAACTATTCCATACGAGTGGGGGCAAAAACAATTGCCGACGAGGCGTTCTCGAGCTGCAGCAGCCTGACGAGCATCGTCATCCCCGACAGCGTCACTTCCATCGGCAGAGCCGCGTTCTTGAGATGCGGCAGTCTGACGAGCATCGTTATCCCCGACAGCGTCACTTCGATCGGTATTTCGGCGTTCGAATATTGCGACAGCCTGACGAGCATCGTTATCCCCGACAGCGTCACATCAATCGGTGCCAGCGCGTTCGCAGATTGCAGCAGGCTGACGAGCATCACGATCCCCGACTCCGTCGCTTTTATCGGCGATCATGCGTTCGCAGATTGCAGCAGACTGACAAGCATCGTCATCCCCGA